>CAZWXD010000015.1:0-78444 GCA_964638035.1 uncultured Gemmatimonadaceae bacterium
GTTGTCGCCGCGCGGCGGGTAGTAGTTGATGCGCACGACGTGGCACAGGTCCTTGTACAGCTCGGGGTAGAGATCCGGCTGCAGGATGTAGTCGAGGACCGACTTCTTGCTCTCTTCCTTGGTCTTGAAGCTTTCCGGGTCGTCGAGCACCTCGCCGTCCCGGTTGCCCAGGATGTTGGTGGAGTACCATCCCGACACGCCGAGCATCCGCGCCTTGAACATCGGCGAGAGCACGGTCTTGAGCATGGTCTGGCCGGTCTTGAAGTCCTTGCCGCCGATCGCAACCTTCCGGTCGCGTGCCAGCTGCTCGATGGCAGGGATGTCGCAGCAGAGGTTGGGCGCGCCGTTCATGAACGCCACCCCCTCCATCATGGCGGCCCAGGCGTAGAGCATGGACGGGGCAATGGACGGGTCGTTGGCTTCCATCGCCTTCTCGAACGCCGCCAGGGTCTGGTGCGCCGGTCCGGGCGCAATGAAGACCTCGGTCGAGGCGCACCACACGATCACCACCCGCGACGCCCCGCTCGACTTCCGGAAGCTGCGGATGTCCTCCCGGAGGGCTTCCGCCAGCTCCCGCTTGTTCCTGCCCGCCTTGACGTTGGTGCCCTCCAACCGCTTCACGTAGTTGCGGTCGAATGCGGCGGGCATCGGCTTGATGGCCTTGAGGAAGTCGCGGATGGGCTCCACATGTTCGTGCTTGTCCAGCACGCCGCACTTGAGCGACGCCTCGTAGGCATCATCCGGGATCGGGTCCCAGGCGCCGAACACGAGGTCCTCCAGCCCGGCCAGCGGCACGAAGTCCTTGATGAGCGGGGCGCGGTTGTCGGTCCGCTTCCCCAGCCGGATCGTGGCGAGCTGGGTGAGCGAGCCGTAGGGCTTCGCGATACCCCGGCGCGCCAGCTCGACGCCGGCAATGAAGGTCGACGCCACCGCCCCGAGCCCGACGGTGAGGATGCCGAGCTTGCCCTCGGCAGGCGCGATGGTCCGCGCGCTGGAACTGGACACGTCCACTCCCTTCCTGGTTGTGCCGGGCTAGTCCCGGTCTGCAATCCCGGCGAGGTCGGCCGCGTTGGCCACGCCCCGCACATGAACGATGCGTTGTACGACCGTCACCAGTGCCAGTAGCGTCAGCACGGCCACGATCACGATGAGAACCATTCCGCCCTCGCCCGGGCCCCAGAGCAGGGAGGGAATGCCCAGCAGGAGGATCCGCTCCGCCCGCTGCGCAATGCCCACCTTGCAGTCGAGCCCGAGCCCCTCGGCGCGGGCGCGGGCGTATGACACCACCACGCTGGCGAGTACTGCCACCATGCAGGTGATGACCGCCGCCTCGCGATACCGGATATCGGGGGCCCAGAGCAGCCATGCCCCCACCCCGATGAACGTCGCCCCATCGCCGATCCGGTCGAGCGTGGAGTCGTAAAAGGCCCCAAACCGGGTGACCATGGCTCCGCGCCGCGCCACCTGGCCGTCGATGGTGTCCACCACCCCGCTCAGCAGCAGGAAGAGCCCGCCCAGGCGAATCCGGCCCACCCCGTAACACACCGCCGAGACCAGCACGAGCAGGGTGCCGAAGGTGGTGATGGCGTTGGGGCGGACGCCACGGCGCACGAGCCAGTCAACCAGGGGACCGATCGTGGCAAAGAACGGCCGCTCCAGTGCCGCGAGCAGCTTCATGCCTGTCGGCCGCCGGTCGGCCTCATCTCCATGTCACTGCGGGGCTTCCACACGGGCCAATAGCATAACGGCCGGGCGCTAATCCGGGTAGAGGATCACGCCGGCTCGGCGGGCCAGGAACCCGGCCCTGGCCGGGTCGGCAGCCCATGCCGCCACGATGCTCCCGGGGGAGGCGCCCCCCTCCAGCGCCGTTCGCAGCGTTGCCGTGCCCGCGAGGCGGTCGAAGGAGGCCGGCAGGAACCCGAAGCGATCGGGGTGGACGAATCGGATCGCCGCCAGGAGGTGCACGGCAAGTGCCGCAGGGTCATACTGTTCCCGGTCAACCACCTGAAGGCGGATGCCCGCGAGCGCCGTATCGGCGTACTTGCCGTCGCCGGGCGCACGCGGGGTGAACCGGACCGGCTCCGCTCGCACTCCGGGCTGGTCGCCCAGGGCCGCGATGACCCGCGCCGGGTCGAGCCAGGGAGCCCCGACCTGCGAGAACGGGTGGTCCGAACCGCGCCCCACCGAGAGGTTGGTGCCCTCGAACAGGCAGAGACCGGGATAGTGGATCATGGCCTCGAGCGTCCGCAGGTTGACGCTGGGCGGCACCAGGGGCAGGCCCGTCTGGTCGAAGTACTCCTGACGGCGCCATCCCGAGACGGGCACGACGGCCAGCGTCACGGGGATGGAGTCATCGCGCTGCGCCAGGCGGGCAAGCTCACCCAGCGTCAGGCCGTGTCGCATGGGCACCTGGAGCGCACCCACGAACGACCGTGCCCCGGGCAGCAGCATGTTCCCCTGCACCGCCCCACCGATGGGGTTGGGCCGGTCGAGCACGACCACGGGCACCCCGGCACGGCTGGCTGCCCGCATCACCTCGATCGTGCTGGAGATGTAGGTGTAGTAGCGCGCCCCCACGTCCTGCAGGTCCACCAGCATCACATCCACCGCCGCGAGCATCGCGGGCGTCGGTGCGCGGCTGGCGCCATAGAGGCTGTAGATTGTGAGGCCCGTGAGGCTGTCGATGGTCGTCTCGACCTTCTCGCCCGGGGCCGCCACGCCGCGGAATCCATGTTCTGGCGAGAAGAGCGCGGTCACGTTCACGCCGGCCTCGCGGAGGCGGTCCACGCCCCGGCGACCTTCGCGGTCAATGCCTGACTGGTTGGTCAGCAGGCCCACGCGCCGCCCGCGGACCAGGTGCACGCTGTCGCGGAGCAGCACTTCGAGACCGGGCAGGACCACCCGGGGCTGGTCCTGCGCACCGGCGCATCCGCCCGCCATCCACAGCATCACCACGAGGCCCGCTACCCGCCCATGCGCAGTCACCGGCTTGCTCCCTGGTTGGTCCTGGCCCTGGCCTGCACGCCCGTGTCGGCAGCGCCGTCGCGTCCGAGCCCCAGCCCGGGAGCCCACGCGCCCGATGGCACGGGGGTCGTGGACAGCGTCCTCGCCACCCTGACGCTCGAGGCCCGTGCCGCACAGCTCGTGATGGGGTGGATGCCGGGAACGTACGCAGCACAGGACGATCCCGCATTCGTTCGCGTGCGGCGCTGGGTGGACTCGCTCGGGATCGGCGGCGTCATCGTCTCCGTCGGCTCACCGCTCGATGTCGCCGCCCGGCTCAACCTGCTGCAACGATCGGCCACGGTTCCCCTGCTGGTGGCGAGCGACCTCGAGGCCGGGACCAGCCTCCGGCTCGTGGGCGGCACGCCGTTCCCCCCCAATATGGGGGTGGCCGCCACTGGCGTGGAGCACGACGCGTGGGAAGTGGGCCGGATCACGGCCCTGGAAGGGCGGGCCGTGGGCATTCACCTCGCACTTGCCCCCGTGGCCGACGTGAACTCGAACCCCAGGAACCCGATCATCAACACGCGCTCCTTCGGCGAGGACCCGGCGGGCGTGGGCCGCCTGGTCGCCGCCGCCGTGCGCGGCGTGCAGGATGGCGGGATGCTGGCCACGGCCAAGCACTTCCCGGGGCATGGTGACACCGACGTGGATTCGCACCTCGCGTTGCCAGCACTGGTGGCCGACTGGCGACGGCTCGACTCCCTCGAACTCGCTCCCTTCCGGCGCGCCGTGGACGCCG
Source organism: uncultured Gemmatimonadaceae bacterium (assembly GCA_964638035.1). Taxonomy (GTDB): domain Bacteria; phylum Gemmatimonadota; class Gemmatimonadetes; order Gemmatimonadales; family GWC2-71-9; genus JAGGAG01. The sequence continues at coordinate 3,746 of CAZWXD010000015.1, forward strand.
GCGTCGCGGCCGTGATGTCGGCCCACATCTCCGTCCCCGCGATCGAGCCCTCCGGCCGCCCGGCGACCCTGGCGCCCGCCATCCTCACCGGCGTGCTGCGCGACTCGCTCCACTTCCGTGGCGCCATCGTCACCGACGCCCTCAACATGGGCGGGATCGCCAATGGGTTCGGCGCGGCCGACGCGGCCGTCCTCGCCCTCCTGGCTGGTGCCGACATCCTGCTGCAGCCCGCCGATCCCGTGGCCACGGTCACAGCCGTGGTGGCCGCAGTCCGCGCGGGGCGCCTCAGCGAGGCCCGGCTCGAGCAGTCCGTGCGCCGGGTGCTCGCCCTCAAGGAACGCGCGGGCCTCTTTCGCTCGCGTGTCGTGGCACTCGACTCGGTGACCGCTCGGGTCGGGGCGGCCGCCTCCCTGGACACCGCCCGGTCAGTCGCCGCCCGCAGCGTGGTGCTGGTGCGAGACGAGCAGGGCCTGCTCGACCAGGTGCGCACCCGGCGTGGCGCACGCGCCCTGCTCATCTACGCCGACGACGCCAACGTGGGCGGCGGCACCACACTCGCCGCCGAGCTGCGGGCACGGGGCGATACGCTGACGGTCTTCCGGCTCACCCCGGCCAGTGGACCCGCGAGCCTCGACTCGGCGCGCCAGGTGGCAGGCCGCGCGCCGGTGCTCCTCGCGGCGGTCGCCGTGCGAGCGGCCGCCGCGCGCGGCTCCATTGCCCTGCCACCTGCTGTCGCCGCCCTGTTCGACAGCCTGGCGTCCGAGCGCCCCATGGTACTCCTCTCGCTGGGATCGCCGTACATCGGGGCCCAGGTGCCGGGTGCGCGAGCCTACCTGGTGGCCTGGGGCGCCAACGCCGCGACCGAGTGGGCGGCCGCGGGCGCGCTCGGCGGAAGCGCCATCAGCGGCCGGTTGCCGGTGCACCTGCCACCGGACATCCCTGTGGGTGCGGGCCTTCGCCGTCCGGCACTCGGCGGGGCGACGTCAGCACGTTGACAGGCCAACCCGATCCCCATAGACTAAGTTCAAGTGTCACCACGTGTTGCGGTGGGTTCCGCAGCGCGTTTTCGCCGAAGGAGCAGCCATGAGTGGCGTGAGTGAACAGTCGGCCCCAACCGGCTTCCAGTTGACCCTGTCCGACCGCGCTGCTGACGAGGTGCGGAAGTTCATCGCCGCCGAGCAGGTCCCGGTGGACACCGCCGGCCTCCGGGTCAGCGTCCTGCCGGGTGGGTGCTCGGGCTTCAAGTACAGCCTGAACATCGAGGAAGCCGCCCTGGAGGACGACATGGTGGCGGTGGTGAACGGGATCCGCGTCTTCGTGGACGGCTTCAGCGCGCAGTACCTCTCGGGCATCACCGTGGACTACGTATCGAGCATGCAGGGGTCGGGATTCACCTTCAACAACCCGAACGCAACCGGCGGATGCGGCTGCGGCAGCAGCTTCACGGCGTAGGTACCACGCGCGTGGCAGGGTGCACCAGGGGGTTCCGGAGAGGAACCCCCTTTTTTTCCGGGCTGCGCTGATGCGCCCCCTCGACCTCATCATCGTCGTGCTCTATTTCGCGCTGACGCTGGCAATCGGCTTCTACAGCGCGCGCCGCCAGGGCTCGGACAGCGACTACTTCCTCGGGGCACGCCACCTGCCCGCCTGGGCCATCATGCTCTCCATCGTGGGCACGGAGACCTCGGCGCTCACGGTGATCTCCGTGCCGGGGATCGGTGCGCGGGGCGACCTGACCTTCCTGCAGCTGCCCATCGGCTACCTTGTGGGGCGCGTGGCGGTCGCGGCGTGGCTCCTCCCCGGCTACTTCCGCGGCGACCAGGAAACGGCCTACCAGCGGCTCGAGGCACGCTTTGGTGCACCCACCCGGCGCGCAGTGTCGGCCGTGTTCCTCGTGACCCGCTTCCTGGCGGACGGTGTTCGCCTCTTCGCCGCGGCGCTGCCACTGTCGGTGGTCACCGGCTGGAGCGTCCCGACCGGCATCCTCGTGATGGGCATCGTGACACTGGCCTACAGCCTGGTGGGCGGCATCAAGGCGGTGGTGTGGACCGAGGCACTGCAACTCACGGTGTACCTCGCGGGCGGCATCGCTGCGCTCGTGGTGGCGCTCAACCTGGCGGGTGGCCTGGCACCCACGCTGGCACGGGCCCGGGAGGCGGGCAAGCTCCTGGTCCTGGATCCATCCTTCTCGTTCACGACGGCCTACACCTTCTGGGGCGGCCTGGTGGGCGGTGCCATGCTGTCGGCCGCGTCGCATGGGACCGATCACCTGATCGTGCAGCGCCTCCTGGCGACGCGCTCCCTGCGCGACGCCCGCGGCGCCGTGATCGGGTCCGGCGTCGTCGTCATCCTCCAGTTCGCGCTCTTCCTGCTGGCCGGCGTGGCGATCTGGGCCACCGGGATCGTGCCCGATACGGTGCCGGGCGACGAGGTCTTCTCGCGCTTCATCCTGGCGGCGCTTCCGCCCGGGCTCCTCGGGCTCGTGATCGCCGGCATCCTGGCGGCGGCCATGAGCTCGCCCATCAGCGCCATGGCGTCGGCCGTGACCTACGACCTCTACGGCACCTGGACGGGCCGCACGGACGCGGCGCACCTGCTGCGGGTCGGGCACGTGGTGTCACTCGCCTGGGGCCTGCTCCTGATTGTCGCCGCGCTCGGCTTTCATGCGACCGCAGCCACCGCGCGGACACCGGCCGTGGTGCTGGCGCTCTCCATCGCGTCGGTGACCTACGGCGCCCTGCTCGGGTGCTACCTCCTGGCGGGGAGGTGGCCTCGCGCCCGGGGGGCCGATGTCATCGGTGCGGTGGCCATCACCGTGGTGGTCATGCTCGCCGTCGTCTTTGCCTCACGGCTCGCCACCACGACCGGCCTCGGCTGGCTCGCACCTGCCGGGCGCCTTGCCTGGCCCTGGTACGTGCCGCTTGGCACCCTGCTGGCCACGGGCTCGGGCATGGCCCTCAGCTTCCTCCCGCGGACCCCGGCACCGCACACCGGAACTGCCTCATGATGATCGTTGGCGTGGATGCCGGGGGATCCAAGACGAGGGCTGTGGCCTGGCGCGATGGCGAGGCGGTTGGGCAGGCGCTGGGTGGGCCTGGCGTCGTCCGGCCGGGACGCGCCCTCGCGGCCGCGGGCGTCATTGCCGAACTCGCCCGGCGTGCGCTCGCCAGCGGTGGCGCGCTGCGCGCGGACGCCCTGGTCGTGGGAGCAGCCGGCGCGGGGCGGGAGACCGAACGACGGGAACTGCACCAGGCGCTCCGGCGGGAGAACGTGGCCCAGCGGGTCGTGGTCGTCACCGACGTGGAGCTGGCGCACGCCGCGGCCTTCGGTGCCGGGCCGGGCATCGTGCTGAGTGCCGGTACGGGGAGCATTGCCATCGGGCGGGACGCCGAGGGGCGCCTGGTGCGGCAGGGTGGTTACGGCTGGCAGATGAGCGACGAGGGCAGTGGCTACGCGCTGGCCCGCTCGGCCCTGCAGGCCGTGGCCCGGGCACATGACGGGCGGGGTCCAGCCACCACGCTCGAGGCGGAGGTGCTGCAGGCAGCGCACTGCGAGGGATTCGATGAGCTGGTTCGCTGGGCCGCGACGGCCTCGGTGGGCGAGCTTGCCGCCCTGGCCAACGTGGTGCTTGCCGCCGCCCAGCACGGGGATGCCGTGGCGCATGCGATCACCGACGAGGCCGCCGACCAGCTCGTCACCCTCGCCTTGCAGGCTGCTACGCTCATTGAGCGGCCACGCCCGGTGCGCCTCGCCCTCGCCGGCGGCCTGGTGGGCCCGGGCTCCCCCCTGCGGGAGCGGGTGAAGGGATTGCTGGCAGCCTCGCCCCTCGTGGCGGTGGAACGGGTGCCGGTGGACGCGCTGGATGGCGCCCTCTACCTCTCGGCCGCCCCGCCCGCCACCTGAGCCTCAGGTTCCCCTGATCTTGCTTCGGCGGAACCCGTAGCTGAAGTAGAACGCGATCCCCACCAGCAACCAGATCCCGAACCAGCGCCAGGTGACCGCCGGCAGCCCCCGCATCACATAGAAGCATGCCGCGGCACCGAGCACGCTCACGCCGCCCACGAACGGGACGCGGAAGGGCCGTGGGCGGTCGGGCTCCCGGATGCGGAGTGCCAGCACGCCAATGCACACGATCGCAAAGGCGGCCAGGGTGCCGATGTTGGTGAAGTCGTAGATCTCGTTCTCGTCGAAGAACAGCGCACCCAGGCCCACGACCACCCCGGTCAGCACCGTGCCGCGGACCGGCGTCCGGAACTTCGGGTGGATGACCGAGGCCCAGCCCGGGAGCAGGCCGTCGCGTGACATCGCCATGAAGATGCGCGGCTGCCCGTACTGGAAGACCAGCAGCACGGCGGTGAGGGCCACCACGGCCCCGGCCGCCACGATCCAGCTGGCCCTGGCCAGCCCCGCCACCTCGAGCGCCCGCGCCAGCGGGTCGGCGGCGCGGAGTTGCTGGTACGGCACGAGGCCGGTCGCCACCCAGCCCACGATCACGTAGATCAGCGTACAGACCAGGAGCCCGCCCAGGATGCCGATCGGCATGTTGCGTTGCGGATTTCGCGTCTCCTCGGCGGCGGTCGAGATCGCGTCGAAGCCGATGTAGGCAAAGAACACGATCGCGGCACCCTGGTGGATCCCGGTCCAGCCGTTGGGGGCAAAGGGCTTGTAGTTGGCCGGGTCGACGTGCTGCGCGCCCACCACCACGAAGAAGCCCAGCACCAGCAGCTTGATCACCACCATGATGTTGTTGGCGCGGATGCTCTCGCGCACCCCCAGCACCAGGAGCCCCGTCACCAGCGCCACGATGCCCAGGGCCGGCAGGTTGAGGATGATGGGGATGTCGCCAAGACGCGGTGCCGTTTGCAGGAGGCCGTGGATCGCCGGGTCGGATGACTTGAGCACGGTGCGGTAGCCGTGCGTCAGCCAGTCGGGGAGGTTGATGCCGATGCCCGAGAGCAGCGAGTTGAAGTACCCGCTCCAGGCAATGGCCACCGCGATGTTGCCGATGGCGTACTCGAGGATGAGGTCCCACCCGATGATCCAGGCCACGAACTCGCCGAGGGTGGCATACGAGTACGAGTAGGCACTCCCCGCCTGCGGGATGATGCTGGCCAGCTCGGCGTAACACAGTGCGGCGAGCCCGCACACCACGCCGAGCAACAGGAAGGAGACAACGAGGGCCGGGCCCGCGCCGTAGCGCACCACCTCGCCCGTGGGGAGCACCTCCCCGGCCGCGGCGGCACCGATGGACGAGAAGATACCGGCGCCGATCACGGCCCCGATCGCCAGCATGACCAGGTCACCAGCCCCGAGCGTCCGGCGCAGCCCACCCGCCTGCTCGGCAAGCTCGGAGGCGTCCGCAATGGGTTTCCGGCGGAAGAGTTGCTTCACGCGTTGGTCTCCAGGGAGCGGTCACGGCCGCCCGGGCGACCGATGGAGTGCGAAGGGCCTATTTCGAGGGCAGGTCGATGCCCATCTCGAACGTTCCCGGCACCACGGTCCCGGCAGGATCGAGGGCGGGTCGGAAGCGATACGTGAGCATGACCTGCTGGAAGTACTCGGCATACTTGCGATCGTCGATGGGCGGCGTCACTTCGGCGCGCTCCACCGACCCGTCCACCCGCACCCAGAACTGCACCTTCACGTGCCGGCCCCGCAGGGCCTTGGGCGGTGACTGGCTGAACGGAAGGGCTCCCGAACTCCACACCGGCGGCGTGATCGTTCCACCACCGCCACCGGTACCAGGGCCCGCACCTGCACCGGTGCCAGTGCCCGTCCCCGTCCCGGTGCCTCCCCCGGTACCACCTCCCGTGCCGGCACCTGCGCCGGCTCCGGCGCCACGTCCAGGCGTGCTGTCCGTGCTGGCAACGCGAACCGGCACGCTATCCACGCGGGCCACCACCCTCGGCTGGGGCGGTGCAACCACCTCGGGTGGCTTCACGACCGGTGGCTTCGTCACGGGCACAACGACGGGAGCCGGCACCACGGCGGGTGGCGGTGGCGGCGGCAGAATATAGACCATGGCGGGTCGACCGCCACCACCGCCTCCCCCACCCCCGCCCCCGCCACCCGCAGGCCCGGGGGAGACCGGCCCCGCGGCGGGTGTTGCTGGCCAGAGGCGCCTGCCCTGCCACGCCACCAGGCCGATGACAGCCAGGTGCGCGAGCAGGGAGAGCACCACGGTGGCCCGGCCCTGTCGCGCATGGGGCATGGAGACATCGAAGGCCTGCGCGGCACGGTGGGCAGCGTCCATGCTGCTGGGGACGCCGGAGGGGCGCGACGATTGGACGTTCACGGGCCGGAAAGCTGGCGGGATGGGTTCCTGAGCGGAACCCGTCAAGCCCGGGTCACGCCAGCAGCGTACTGCCCAGGAGCAGCCAGGCCACCGAGAAGTAGATGATGAGGCCCGTGACGTCCACCAGCGTCGCCACGAATGGCGCCGAGGCGCTTGCGGGGTCGAACCCGAGTCGCCGCAACAGGAAGGGCAGCATGCTCCCGGCCAGCGACCCGAAGGTCACCACGCCAATGAGCGCGAGGCCCACGGTGAGCGCGACCAGGACATGGTGGGCCCCGTAGTCGTACCAGCCCAGCGCCTGCCACAGGGTGATCCGGAAGAACCCGACGGTGCCGAGGATGGTGCCGAGGGCCAGGCCGCTGGGGAGCTCGCGCAATGCCACGCGCCACCAGTCGCGCAGCGTGAGTTCCCGCAGGGCCAGGGAGCGGATGATGAGGGACGTCGCCTGGGAGCCCGAGTTGCCCCCGGAGGAGATGATGAGCGGGATGAACAGGGCCAGCACCACCGCACGGGAGATCTCCTCCTCGAAGTGCCCCATGGCGGTGGCGGTCAGCATCTCGCCCAGGAAGAGCACCACGAGCCAGCCGGCCCGCTTGCGGATCATGCGGGGCAGGCTGATGTCGGGGTACGGCTCGTCGAGCGCCTCGAGGCCGCCGAACTTCTGCACGTCCTCGGTGCCCTCGCGCACCATCGCGTCGATCACGTCGTCCACCGTGGCGATGCCGAGCATCCGGCCCTCGGTATCCACCACCGGCACGGCCAGCAGGTTGTACCGGGAGAGGATGCGAGCCACGTCCTCGCGGTCGGTGCCTGGGGTCACGGCCACGGGCTCGCGCTGGTCCCCCACCGTGGTCACGAGGGCGCCCGGCTCGGCCATGAGCAGTTCGCGCAGGGACACCACGTGCTGCAGCACGCCATCCGCCCCGTCGAGCACGTAGAGCGCGTAGACGGTCTCCTTGGCACGCCCAACCGAGCGGATCAGCTCCAGCGCCCGCGCGACGGTCCAGCCGGGCGTGACGGAGACGAACTCCGTCGTCATGATGCCGCCTGCCGTGTCGCCGGGGTACTGGAGCAGCAGGGCCATGGCGGCCCGGGTGTGCTCGTTGACCAGGGCGAGGAGCCGGGCCTGCTCGGCATCGGGCAGGTCGCGGAACAGCTCGGCCTGCTGGTCGGCGGACATCGCGTTGACCAGCGGTGCCACCGACGACTGGGGCATGCGCTCGATGATCTCGGCGCGGGTGGCACGCAACTGCGGCTCGTCCAGCAGCTCCACCGCCCGCTCGAACGGGAGGAGGCCCACGACCTCGGCGCCCAGTTCGGGGGCCACGTCGCACAGGGCGTCTGCCAGGTCGGGGGCCCGCACCGATTCGAGGAACTCCTGCAGGTCCTCCGGGTCGGCCCGGAGGAGGTGCAGGAGCTCAGGCGTGCAGGCGACCACCTGGGGCGGCTGGGTAGCGGCCATGACTGGACCCGTGGGCAGGAAGGTGGGTGAAAGGTACCCGTGGGCGTAGCACGAGGGGCCGGGTTCCCGTGCAGGAACCCGGCCCCCCACACCGTCACGGTGCCACGTGGCTTACCGGTAGGCTTCCTTCGGCGTGAAGCCGATGATCTGCACCCCGGTGCCCTTTGCAATGTCCATCGCCTCGACCACATCCTGGAACTTCCGGTTGAGCCCCGGCTTCACGAACAGGAGCTTCGCCGGGCGCGGGTCGAAGATGGCATGCAGCTGGGTGTCGAGCTGGTCCTTGGGAACCGGCTGCTGGTTGATGGCGTAGCCGCCATCGTCCAGCAGTTCCAGCACGATCTGGTTGTTCTGTTGCGATGGTGCCTCCGTCTGCTCGGCTGGCGGGGCCACCTGCACACTGATGGTGGTCCGCGACAGCGGCTGCGTGATCATGAAGATGATCAGCAGCACGAGCAGGATGTCGATCATGGGCACCACGTTGGGTTCTGACGACAGGGCGCCTGCCCCGCTCCCTCCGACGGCCATGCCCATGGTCTACTTCTCCTTCTCGTCAGCCGCGAAGAGCCCGCCCTGGCGCTCTGTCACGGTGGCAATCACGCGCACGCCGGCCTTGCGTGCCAGTTCCACCGCCTCCTGCACCTTGCCGTAGGCCAGCTGGTTGTCGGCCTTCAGGTACAGGATCTTGTCCTTCTCCCGGGTCTCATAGCGGGGCCGGAGCTGGTCCTCCAGCGTGCCCGGCTGGATCGGCCGCCCATCGATGAAGTAGTTGCCCTGCTCATCGATGCCCAGGATCACCTCGTTCTCGCCTTCCGGGTCGGCGTCGAGGTTCGCGCCCCGCGGCATCGTCGCCTTGAAGCCGGCGGCGATGAGGGGCGTCACGATCATGAAGATGATCAGCAGCACGAGCATGATGTCGATCATCGGCACCACGTTGGGTTCCGACCGGACCGACGACTGCCCCGCTGCGCCAACTGCCATGCCCATGTCGATTCACCTTTCCTGGTTTGGGGTTGCCAGCGGCACGTCAGCCGCTGATCTGCCCCGCACCCGTGACGGCCTTCTGGGCCTGGAACTCCTTGGTGAAGATCGACCGGCCGAACTCGCTCCCGACGCTCTTGATGAGGTAGTCGATGAGCTCCTTCGAGCCGTACGTCATCTCGACGGTGAGGTTCTCGATCTTGGTCGTGAAGTAGTTGTAGCCCCACACCGCCGGGATGGCCACGAGGAGGCCGAAGGCGGTGGTGATGAGGGCCTCGGCGATACCGGCCGAGATGCCCGCCAGGCCGCCCGACGCACCCTGCTGCGCCATGCCGACGAAGGCATTCACGATGCCCATCGTGGTGCCCAGGAGGCCGACGAACGGGGCCGTGGCGCCGACCGTCGCGAGCACCGGGAGGCCGCGCTTGAACTCGGAGAGGGTGATGAGCATCTGGCGCTCGACCGCGCGCTCGGCCGAGTTGATGTCAGCGGCCGTGATGGTGCTCCGGTCGCGCAGCAGCGGCTTCACCTCACCCAGCGCGCCGCCCACGACCTTCGAGAGGTGGCCCGCCTTGTTCTTCTCCGCCAGCGCCACGGCCTGGTCCAGGTTCTCCTCCTGGATCGCGCGGGAGAGTTGCGGCGCGAACTTCCGCGTCGCCCCCTCGCTCTTCTTGATCTGGACGAGCTTCTGGATCATCACCGTGAGCGAGAAGATGGACATGAAGGCCAGCACGACCACGATCGCCTTGGCGAACCAGCCCATCGTACCCCAGAGATGCAGCAGATCGAGACCCATCGTTCGTATTCCTCAGGTTGTCGTTGGTTGCACGATTGAATATCGGTGCGCCGTGGCTCAGGTGCCCGGCGCCTTGAAGGAAATCCGCTGTTGCACCAACTGGCGCACCGGCTCGCCCTTGTACCTGGCCGGCCGGAAGACGCTCTTCAGGATCGCCTCCTTGGCCGGCTCGACGAACGCGTCGTGCGTCTTGGCCAGGACCTTGATGGACCCCGGCTCCGCGTGCCCCGACACGTCCACCACGAACTGCAGGTCCACCGAGCCGCCAATGCCGGCACTCTGCATGACGGGGGGGAAGCGCGGATCGGGCCCCGAGATGCGCTGCGCCGGGTCGTCGAGCTGGGACGACAGGTAGACGGTGGACTCCACCGTCACCGGCCCGGTGCCCCCCACGACACCCGCCGCAATGCCGCCCTCGACACCCTTCCCCGAGAAATCCTTCGGGTCGAAGGGCTTCTGGTTGAGGTCCACCGGCGGAATATCCTTCGGGATGATGTCCGGAGGCACGATCGTCTGGAACCCCTTTGGCGGGGGGTTGGCCGAGACAATCACGTCCTGCGGCGGGGGTGGCGGGGGCGGCGGCGTCGGCTCGGGTGGCTTCAGGAACACCATGGTGGTGTCGATCGGCCGATCCTTGATCTCCTCGGCCACTCCCGCGGTGGCCTTCACCGCCGCGAAGATGATGAGCCCATGGATGATCAGGGACATCAACGACTGCCCGAATGACTTTTGCCGCTTGCCGCCTGATTCGATCAGGTTCTCGAACACGGACGGTCTCCTCCAGCAGGGTGAGCACTACGGGAAGGAAGGTGCGTGCGGCAAATGGAGGGGTGTTACGCTCCAGATTACAAGTTCATATCAGCGGGATGACATGCTCCGCGCCACTCGGCTCTTTTCGCTGTCGCTGTCGCGACAGCCCGGCTAGGACGCTGCTTCGTTTCCCGATGAACGCCCTGAAACACCAGTCTCGCCGGCTGGCGGGAGGATCACGGTAAAGGTCGTCCCCCGACCCGGCCGGCTCGTGACCCCGATCGACCCCCCGTGGGCCTCGGCAATCCACTTGGTAATGGCGAGGCCCAGCCCGGCCCCAGCCCGGTCGCCCGTCCGCGACCGCGCGATGTCGGCCCGCCAGAAACGCTCGAAGACGTGGGGCAGGTCGCCGACGGCGATGCCAATACCGGTGTCACGCACCACGATGGCGCTGCCCGCCGCGTCAGCCCGAAGCTCGATCTGCACACGACCCCCGGCGGGTGTGTACTTGATCGCATTGGTCACAAGGTTGAGCAGCAGTTCGCGAATGCGGCGCCGGTCCACGCTGGCGAGCATCGGGGTGTCGGGGATCTGCATCGTGACCGAGACCGAGCCCGGCTCCCCAAGGATGCCCGCGGTCTCCGACGCCTCGGCCACCAGCTCCCGCAGGTCCAGGTCCTCCACCGCCAGGGGAGCGCGCCCCTCGTCCGCCCGCGCCAGGGTAAGGAGGCTATCCACCAGCTCCGTCATGCGGTTGACCTCTTCCAGCGTCTCATCCAGCGCCTCGAGGCTCTCGGTGGGTGCCTTGGGGTGGGTGAGCGCGCGCTCCACGCCAGCGCGGAGCACCATGAGCGGGGTCTTGAGCTCATGGCTCGCATCGGCCGTGAAGCGCCGCAGGCTCGAGAAGCTCTGTTCCAGCCTGGCGAGCATGCCATTCAGCGTGTGCGCCAGGCGGGCCACCTCGTCGCCAGCCAGCGGCACGGCCAGGCGACGGTGCAGGCTCCGCCCGTCGGTGATGGCCTCCAGCTCATCGATGATCCCTTCCACCGGGCGCAGTGCCCGTGCGGCAAGCCAGTAGCCGGCAAGGGCAGAGGCCAGCAGCACGAGGGGCGCCACGAGCAGCATTGAGCGGAGGAACACCGCGGCGTCGGGGACATTGCGATCGGTCGGGGTGGCCACCAGCAGGCCGGCAATGGTCGGGCCGGCAGTGCGCAGCGGGGCCACCAGCACCCGCACCGGTCGGCCGCCGGCGAGCCGCAGCGTCAGGGCCGCCGGCGCCGCCGGCGCCGGGGTGAGCCTGGCGCGCAGCAGCTCGAGGTCGCCAAAAGCGAGGGCAATGGCCGAGTCGGACGCGAAGAGGAGCTGGCCGGAGGAATCGGCGAGGAGCAGGTAATCCTGCAGTCCCTGGAACCCCGATGCGATGCCGGGGTGGAGGGAAGGCGGCACGCCCGACCCGACCAGTGTCCCCAGTACGCGGTGTGACTCGGTGAGGTAGTTGGTGGCGAGGTCGCGCTCGCCCGCCAGGCGCTGGTCGAGGGCGTCGAGGCTCGGCTTCCGGAGTTCCAGGTACACCAACGTCCCGAACCCGGCGAGGGTCAGGATCAGCGCCGCCGCGTAGCCCAGCGCCAGGCGGCGGCGGATGCTCCCCGCCACGTCAGCCCTTCACCGTGTACCCGACGCCGCGCACGGTGTGGATCAGCTTCCGGTCGTGTCCCGAGTCGATCTTCTTCCGGAGCCGGTTGATCACCACGTCCACGATGTTGGTGCCGGGGTCGAAGTGATAGTCCCAGGCGTACTCCGTGATGAGCGTGCGCGACATGACCCGGCCGCGATGCCGCATCAGGTACTCGAGCACGGTGTACTCCTTCGGCGTCACCTCGATCGCCCGCCCTCCCCGGCGCACCTCGTGGGTCGCCGTGTCGAGCTCGAGGTCGGCCACCTGGAGGGTGGGGCTGCGCAGCTGCTGCGGCCGGCGGCCCAGCGCCTCGACGCGCGCCAGCAGTTCCTCGAAGGCGAAGGGCTTGGTGACGTAGTCGTCCGCACCCGCGCGCAGCGCATTGACCTTGAAGTCCACCGCGTCCTGGGCGGTGAGGACCAGGATGGGCACGGTGAGCCCGCGGTCGCGGAGGGTGCGGAGCACCTCGAGGCCGGTCATCTCGGGGAGCCGGAGGTCGAGGATGATGAGGTCGTAGAGCCCGCCGGAACCCAGCCGGAGCCCCTCGAGCCCGTCCTCGACCAGGTCCACGTGGAAGCGCTGTTCCTCCAGCCCGCGCTTCACGTACTGGCCCACGGTGCGGTCATCCTCCACCACCAGGATCTTCATGGTGTGCCATCCACCGGCAGGATCACCCGGAACACGCTGCCGCGGCCCTCCTCGCTGTCGACCTCGATCCGGCCACGGTGCTCCTCGACGATGCCGTAGCAGATCGAGAGGCCGAGCCCGGTGCCGCGCCCGATGGCCTTGGTGGTGAAGAAGGGCTCGAAGATGCGGGTCTCGAGGGAGGGACGGATGCCGTGCCCGGTGTCCTCCACCTCCACGAACACCTCGGCCGCGCGCCAGCGCCGCGTCCCGGTCCGCACTGTGACGCGCCCACCGGGCGCCATGGCATCGAGGGCGTTGAGCAGCAGCGCCATGAGCACCTGGATCAGCTGCTCGGCGTTGCCGTGCACGGACGGGAGGCCGGGGGCCAGCGCCGTCTCCACGACGTACTGCTTGTAGCGCTCATGGTGGCGGAACAGGAACAGGGTGTCCTCCACCACGCTGTTGATGGCCACCGGGCCCTTCACCTTGCCCTTGGGGCGGCTGAAGTCGAGCAGCCCGTCCACGATGCTGGTGCAACGCTCCACTTCCTTCTCGATGATCTCGAGGTACTCGAGCATCGGTGCCGCACTCGACAGCGGCAGCTCCGCCACGCGCCCGTCCATCGCCGCCACGCATGCCCCGATGGTGGCAAGCGGGTTGTTGACCTCGTGCATGATGCCGGCGGCGAGCTGCCCGATGGCGGCCAGCTTCTCGCTTTGCATGATCTGCGCCTGGATGGCCTTCCAGTCGGTGACATCCTCGCCGATGGTAATGACGTGGGTGATCACGTCACCATCCAGGCGCATGGGGAGCTTGGTGTTGCGGAAGAACCGCGCCTCGGTGCCCTGGGCCACCTCGATCTCGAGCTGCTGGATGAGTCCCGTCTCGAACACCCGGTCGAACTCGGCCTTGAGCTCGGCGGCGGGCTGGCGCGTCAGCACCTCGAAGATGCGCCGGCCCACCGCCTCCTGCCGCGGGATGCCCTGCGTGCCGGCCTCGCGCTTGCGGTTCCAGACCTGCACCCGGTAGTCACGGTCCACCACGTAGAGCCCCACCGGCAGGCTGTCGATCACCAGGGAGGTGAAGCGCCGCTGCTCCTCGATCTCGCGCGACTGCGACGCCACTTCGTAGGCGAGGTCCTCCGACAGCTCGATGGCCGCCAGGAAGGGTGAGAGCACATGGGCCACGATGCGGAGCACGGCATCAGCCGCGGGCTGCGCGCCATGCACCTCGAGCACGCCCAGCGCCTCGCTGTCATGCACCAGGGCCAGCCGGAGGCCCCGCTCCGCCAGCGCGGGCAGTTCGTCCAGCCTGGCCGCGCGGGCCCCACCCTCGAGGGTGGGGCCCGTCCCGATGCGCGTCAGCGTCGTGGCGTTCGGCTCATGCACCCAGATGGCCACGGCTTCGGCCGGCAGGTGCTGGCGAAGGGTCTGCACCACCGCCATGAGCGTTTCCTCGGGAGGGGCTCCCGAGTTGAGCCGCTCGGCCACCGCGGCGACAATGTCGAGTCCGGTCGCCGGCATTGCGCTACGACCCTGCCGTGGGTCCGCGGCCCCGGTGGGCCACGCCCACGTTGACAATGCGCCAGGCGTCGCCCTCGCGCCGGAAGACAAAGTGCTCCAGCACGTCCGACTGGCTGCCCCTGCCGGGCAGCCGCGCCGTGACCCATGCTGCCGCCAGGTCTCCTTCCTGCCGGAGGTCGAGGCGCACCACCCGGAGCATGCCCGGATCGGGATCGCCCGATGGATCGGTGATCTGGGACCGATGGTAGGCGTAGATGAGGTTCTGGATCTCGACCTGGTCGCGCCGGCTCCCGGTGGGCGTGCGGTCTTCAATGGTGCACGCACCCACCACCAGCAGCCCGGCGAGCCACGCTCGCCGGGCCAGGGATGGTCCACCGGCCCATGCCGCCGGCATCAATGAGCGCATAGGCCCGTTGGCGAAGGGTGACCGGCTACTTGCCGTATCGCTTCCCGACTTCGGTCCAGTTGACCACGTTCCACCACGCGGCGACGTAGTCCGGTCGGCGGTTCTGGTACTTGAGGTAATAGGCGTGCTCCCACACGTCGCAGCCGAGGATGGCCGTGCGGCCCTCCATGATCGGCGAATCCTGGTTGGGGGTGCTCTCGATGGTGAGCGCGCCCTTTGCGTCGGTCACGAGCCAGCCCCACCCGCTCCCGAAGCGGCTCCCGCAGGCCTTCTGGAACTGTTCCTTGAATGGCGCCAGCCCGCCGAAGGCCTTGCCGATGGCATCGGCGAGCTTGCCCTCCGGCTCGCGCGCGCCGCCCGGCGCCATGACCTCCCAGAAAAGGGTGTGGTTCCAGTGCCCGCCGCCATTGTTGCGGACGGCGGTCCGGATGGCCTCGGGCACCGCAGCCAGGTTGCCGATCAGGGCATCGAGCCCCCTGGCCTGCAGGGCCGGGTGGGCCTCCAGGGCGGCGTTGAGGTTGTTGACGTACGCGGCATGGTGCTTGTCGTGGTGGATCCGCATGGTCTGCTCGTCAATATGCGGTTCCAGCGCGGTGTAGTCGTAGGGAAGTGGCGGAAGCGTGAAGGACATGGTCAGTTTCCTCGAAAAGTGGTCGAGCGCCACAATATGAGGCACCCGCCGAGGGTGGTCAACGTGTTGACATTGAACCATCTTCGCTCGTTGCATACACTTCGGGCCCGAATCCGACCCGACTGGAGGAGCGATGGCCCGCTACCAGGCGCGACTCAAGCCCGAGCACCGGCTTCGATATCCCGACCTCAACCTCGGTGCGTGGTATGACGTGGTCCCGCTCTTCCCGGGCCTCCGCCAGCGCCGCCTCAACTTCGTGGGCGATCGCGTGGCTCGGCTTCGCGTGTCGGGTGACTTCAAGGAAGTGCTGTCTGAACACCTGGAGTTCCGGGAGGGTGCCGATGCGTCCTGAGCGACTTGCCACGTTCCTCGGGTTGGCCGCCATCGTGGCCGTGGCCGCTGGCGCCGCGGCGCCCCATGCAGCCCCCCCGGTGACGGTCACGGTCTACAAGTCGCCGAGCTGCGGCTGCTGCAGCAAGTGGGTGGACCACATGCGCAGGAACGGGTTCACCGTCACGGTGCACGATGTCGAGGATGTGGCCCCGATGAAGCGCGAGGTGGGGGTGCCCGGATCGCTCGAGTCCTGTCACACGGCCATCGTCGATGGCTACGTGATCGAGGGCCACGTGCCGGCCGCCGACGTGCGCCGCCTCCTCGCCGAACGGCCCAAGGTGGTCGGCCTGTCGGTGCCGGGGATGGTGACCGGCTCGCCCGGCATGGAGGGTGGCACGGCCGAGGCCTACGACGTGGTGGCGTTCGACGCCAGGGCTGGCACGTCCGTCTTCGCGAAGCACTGAGGAAACCGGAGCAGGAGCACGGTGGCCGCGATGACCATCGCCACGCTGTAGGTCACCTCGACCTGCAGGGTGGCCACAAGGCCGGCGGCGGCCGCGCCCGCGGCCACCAGCGCCAGGAGCGCCCCGGCCCGCCGCGGCAGCGGATCGGCGGGCACGGGCAGCACAAGCACCGCCGCCAGGATCGACAGGACAACCCCACCCCACGCGGCACCGTGGCCCATCCCCACGACCACGATGAACAACCCCAGGGCGGCAGCAAACGAGGCGGGCCTTCCCCGTGCTGCCGCCACGGCACATGCCAGCACGAGCCACCCCGCCATGAGTGCCCGCCAATGCACCACGCCATCAGGCACGGCTGGCTGCACCACGTGCAGCACGAATGCGGTGGCCACCGGGGCCAGGAGCGCGGCTGGTTCATCCCGACCAAACGGGAGGACCCCCGCGGTCACGAGTGCGGCCAGGAGGAGCAGGCCCGCGACGATCATGGAGGCATACGGGCTGAAGGGAACGAGCGGCAGCGCCCGGATACCCAGTCCCACGGGGCCCGCCACCACGAGGGCCAGGACCACCGCTGGCAGCAGGAACGTCGCGGCCAGCACGGCGCGCATGCGCCACCGGCACCAGGCCAGCAGCAGGACCATGGCGATCGCGATCACCACGAGGTGCCTGAAGAACATCGCCGTGACGCCCAGCAGCACGACGCCGGTCCACACCCTGGGCGGAAGGGGTGCAGTCGCGGCACGGACTGCAGGCACCACCAGCCGGCTCGCTCCGAACAGCACCAGGGCCGCCCCCACGCCGATCACCAGGGCACCGACCGGGAGGCCGCCGGCACGCGCCGACAGGAACGCCACGGCACCAGTGACCAGGAGGACCGGCAACGCACGCAGGCGTACGCCCGCGCGCATGGCGAGGACGGCCGCGGTCACCATGAGCAGGAGCCCGGTGGCCAGGATGGCCCCGTTGACCAGGAGGAAGCGGGCATCGGCGGTGGGGTGCGACGCGAGGACCTGCTCCCGTGCGGCGAGCGCCAGCACCACCGGCGCCACGCCGAGGAGCCCCACGCGGCGCGCCGGTGGATGGGCCAGCAGGAGCGTCACCGCCACCAGGAGTATCGCAACCGCGGGAGCGTTGAGGACGGGCATCGGTCCAAGTCTAGCACGCCCGTATAGGTTGCGTGGACTCCCGCACCGGTGAGACGCGCCCTGCCCAGCACAAGCGCCTGATGGACCGCAACCCCTGGAAGACGCTCGCGTGCGTGGTGACCGCCGTGTTCATGGTCATCCTCGACACGACGGCCGTGAACGTGGCGTTTCCCACGCTGCAGCGGGAGTATGGCGCGTCGCTGCAGGCCTCCCAGTGGATCGTGAGCCTGTATGTGCTGGTGCTGGGCATCACCACGCCGCTGGCGGGCTGGCTCGCCGACCGCTTCGGGCTCCGCCGCATGTTCCTGCTGGGCATCGTGCTCTTCACCACCGGCTCGGCGCTCTGTGGCCTGGCGCCGTCGCTGCCGTTCCTCATCGCGGCGCGCGCCATCCAGGCCATCGGCGGCGGGATCACCCAGCCAGCCGGAAGCGCCCTGCTCTTCCGGGCGTTCCCACCGGGTGAGATCGGGCGCGCCTTCGGGGTCTTCGGCATGGCGCTCCTGGTGGGCCCCGCCCTCGGCCCCGTGCTGGGCGGCCTGCTGGTAGACATGGGCCACTGGCGCTGGATCTTCTTCATCAATGTCCCGTTTGGCTGCGCCGCCTTCCTCGCGGGCCGGCGCTGGCTCGCCGAGTGGCACCGGCCGGAAACGCCGTCGCTCGACCGCCTGGGCCTGCTGCTCTCCACCATCGGGTTCGGTGCCATCCTCCTCGCGGCAGCCTCGGTGCGGGGCCACGGGCTCACCTCGCCGATGGTGACCGGCACGTTCGCCGTCGGCATCGGCGCCCTCGTGACCCTCTGGATCGTGGAGCATCGCTCCACGGCACCGCTCTTCGACGTGGACCTGCTGCAGAACCCCGTCTTCCTCACCGCCAACCTGGTGGGCTACGTGGGCGTGGTGGGCCTCTTTGCCGCGCAGTTCCTGCTCCCGCTCTTCCTCGAGGCGATCCGGAACCTCTCGCCGGGACAGGTGGGCCTCGTCCTCCTGGCCCAGCCCGTTGCCGGCGCCATCGCGTCGCCCATCACCGGTCGGCTCTACGATCGCATCGGCCCGCGGATCCTGGCGACCATCGGGTTCTTCCTCCTGGCCATCAGCACCTGGCAGCTGGTGCACCTCACAGCCACCAGCAGCCTCGCACACATCCGGTTCATCCTGGTGCTGCGGGGGCTGGCGTTCGGCATGACCATCCAGACCACGTTCACCACCGCACTCGGCACGGTCGGGCGTGACCGGGTGGCACGGGCCTCGGCGTTCGTGAGCGCCACGCGGTTCAGCATCCAGGCCGTGTCGATCGCGGTGCTGAGCGCGGTGGTGGGTGGGGGCCTTGCGGGCAGGTACACCCTGCCCGGGTTCGCCACCGCCTATGCGGTGACCTTCGTGTTCAGCGTGGCGGCCTGCCTGCTCGCCATGCGCCTGCCGGGGTGGCCGGGCCGGTGGGCGGGTCGGGAAGGCATGCAGCCAACCTCCTGACGCCATGACGCCTTGGCGTCGTGGAGCACCCTCAGAACGCCCACCCTCCCTGCACATACAGCCGCGCCCGGTCTTCCGACACGGCATACGCCGCGGTCACGGTGCTCCGGCGCGAGAGGAAGGCGAGCCAGATGCCACCGCCGGCCGCGCCGTGCCAGCGATCGGACGACTCGCCGTCCAGGAAGACCCGGCCCACGTCGCCCAGCCCGAACAAACCCAGCTCGCCGGGCACGACCACGAAGAACCGGGTGAGCGCGAAGCGCAGTTCGGCGCTCCCGAACAGTGCCGCATCACCGGCGAAGCGCCGCTCCCGCCCCAGCCGCACCGTGCTCGTCCCGCCGATGTACGCCGCGTCCTGGTAGATGTAGTCGCCGAAGGTCTGCTGCCCGCCGGCGCGAAGGGCCAGCACCGGGCTCCCGGCGATCGCCGGGCTCAGGTAGGTGCTCACGGCGCCATGGACCTCGCCATAGGTGGATTGCACGTCCCAGAGGCCGGGCCGCACGGTCCCACCGAGCTCCACCAGCACGCCGCGCCGCGGATAGCCCGGCAGGTCGCGCGTATCGAGGACGTAGCTCGCCATCAGGCCCGCACGGCCGAACTTCCCCGAGCCGTAGGGCCGCACCGAGTCAATGAACCGGTCAGCAGTGAACTTGGTGCTCGACCAGGTGACGATCGGCCCCACCGACACGAGCCCTCGTCCCGCTGGCAGGTTCAGCGTCACCGCAGCCTGCAGGTCGTTCTCGCGGACCCGGTAGAACTCGTCCGGCTGGTCTGCGGTGGTCTCATTGCCCAGGCCGTGGAAGCGAAGCACCTCGATGCCTGACGCGATGGCATGCACGCCCACCCACGGACCGCGCACCTCCGCGCGGAAGTCGCCCTTGTACTCCAGCTTGAAGGTCTGGGCATCGGTGGCATACGCGGCGCGCACGAGGTGGCGCGAGGCCCAGGGCTGCTGGCGGAAGCCGTAGTCGGTGATGAGGACACCGCCCCCCGCGAGCAGGCCGACATCCGGGCCATACGAACCCCATACCACCGGCAGGCTCTGGCTCCCCCAGTCGCGGGGCGGGAGCCTCGGGGGTTCCGGCGTCCATTCCGGCGGGACCGGCTTGTGCCGCACCTTCGCGGCTGGCACCGGGGTGAGGCCATCGGTGTCGTAGAGGCGGGCGCGGGCGCCCTGCTCCAGCGCCACGGCGTCGCTGCCCTTGCCGCCAATCACGCGGAGCGTGAAAGGCGTGCGGCCCTTCACGTCCACCGAGTCTGCCCCGCCATTGAGGTAGATCCGCACCTCGCCCGTCTCGCCCCCACGGAACACCCGGGAGAACCAGGGTGCGGCGCCGGGCTCGCGCCGGGCAATCGTGACGCGGCTCGCGCGCTCACCGGCCGGCTCGACCACCACCAGGTCGTCCTCGTCGGTGGCCTGCACGTCGGCTTCCCGTGCCAGGAGCCGGTAGTAGTCGCGAGCCGCGTCGGGGAGCCGGTCACGGCGTGACTTGAGGGCATTGGCGAGGCGCGCCGAGTCGAGCGGGAGGAAGGCGGCCGGCATGCGGGCCACCGCATGCTCGATCACGCTGTCGGTGAAGGCGCGCTGCAGTCCTGTCGCGGCCCGTTCCCACACGGGCCACTCCAGGGCCACCAGGAAGCGCCGGTCCAGCTCGCGCCCGTTCCAGGTGAGCCCCACCATGGCCGGATACTTCGGGCCGAAGTTCACCAACTGCGGTGCCTGGGCGCGTGCCACCAGGAGGAGCAGCCCGTCGAACCGCACGAACGCCTGGTCGCGGTCGCGCGGGATTGGCACCCAGGTCCGGGGCGCGGCGGAGTCCCAGGTGGCCCATCGCCACTGGTCGCGGTGGCGGTCCCAGTCGCCGATGAACACGTCCACCAGGCGCGCGTGCAGCAGCCGCTCCGCGTCCACCCGGTCCTTCGTGCCCTTCTCGATTCGCGTGAAGAGGTTGTCGCTGCTGATGACGCGCACCGACCCGGGCACCACCAGGTCATCGGGGCCCTCGTCCGGCCGCTCCTCGAAGAGGCCCAGCATCCCGGCGTAGTCGGCAAAGGTGTCGAGCGGCGCGTCCGGCGGGACCTGCACCAGCCGCGGCGTGGCGCGGGGCAGCCCGGCAGCCTTCACCAGCGGTGCTGCCACCACCGCCCCGGCGGGATGGGCAGAGCTGATCTGGTCCTGCACGATGCGCTGGGCAATGGTGCCATGCAGCTCGGGCGGCAGCAGGGACTTCGGGTCCTTGTCCACCGACCGCACAACGTACTCGTGGCCGTCCTTCCCCTTGAACCGCAGGCAGCGCGTCTGCTGCCCGCCGCACCGCTGGGTGGGGGTCAGGCCCCCCGCCACGTGGGCGAGGTCGAGCACCTCGACCTCGATGGGTGTCGCCCAGAGGTCACGATAGTGGTCGCCGAAGAAGATGCGGTGCAGCCACCCGGTGTCGTAGTGGGCACCAGGCGTAACGCGTACCGTGGCCGTGCCCGCGTCCTGTGCCAGGACGGGCGCCACCACGAGGACCATGCATGTGAGGCCTGCCGCAACACCCGCTAGTGCTCCAGCCATTCGGAATGCACCTCGGTGCCCGAGCCACCTGCATCCACCGTCACCACGGCCAGCCGAATCCGCCCATCGGTCGCAACATCGAGCCGCATGAAGCCCGAGGCGGAGATGGCCACCTTCGTCCCCGGCTGCGAGGTCACGGGATCCACGTGCCCGTAGTACCCGCCGCCGCTTATGAGTTGCGTCCTGGCGGGTCCGGAGTCAATGACCTGCAGGCTGTGGTCGTGCCCCGAGGCATAGATCCGGGGGGGATGCGCGGCGAAGGCGGCCCCGAGGGAGTCGCGGAAGGTCCGGTACTTCCCCCCGGCGAAATCCTGGTCGGTGATGCCCGACGTCCGGGCGATGGGGTAAGCCGAGCCGATGACCGGGAGGGGGAGCCAGAGCCACGATACCAGGTGGCGGAGCGGAAAGATGTGGTCCTTCCAGTCGAAGAAGCCCCCATGCTCACCGCCGCTCACCAGGGGGTGATGGCCCGCCACGACGACGACGCGGCTGCCAGCGGAGCCGAGCGCCTCGCCAATGGCGTGGTATGCGAGGCCGCCGGGCGGGGTGCAGGCCGTGTCCGGTCGCTCGCTGGACTGGAGCCACCACTGCGTGTCGAGCAGCACCAGCCGGAGGTGCGCACTGGCATCCACCACTTCGGGGCCGGGGCACCCCTGGTTGGGCACCTGCACCACACGTCCTGCCCCGGCGGAGTCGACGAGGAAGTCGGCGCGGCGCACCGCATCCAGCCCGCCCTGCCGTCCGCGGCGCCAGTCGTGGTTGCCGGGAAGGAGATAGCCCCGGGCGCCTGCGTTGCGCACCAGCTCCACCTGTGCCATGAGCCGACGCTTCGCCTCGGGATACGAGGGGTCGCCCGGGTCGGGGATGCCCAGGGGATAGGCGTTGTCCCCAAGGAAGAGCACGACGCTGCGCTCGGGGCGCTTCCGCAACTCACGATCCAGGGCCATGAGCACCGGCTCGCCGCCGGCGCGAGGTTCGCCTGCATCACCCACGAGGAAGAGCGAAGTCTCGAGGCTGGCTGCAACAGCCGGGGGCGCCGGGGGAGTCCCCGGGAGCACGTGTCCTGCACACCCCGAGGCGACCAGCAGGAGCATGCCGCCCGCGGCGGCGCGCACGGCACTACGAGGCACAGGTGTAGCGACTCAGGGTCGCCGCACCGCGCGCTCCCTCGTCTGCCAGGAAAAGCGTGCGCGATCGCGCCAGGGCGATGCCCTCGGGCTGCGGGTGCCCGGTCAGCTTCGCGAGCTCGATCACCTGGCCGACCGGGTCAATCTCCAGCAGCATGGTGGGGCCGGACGACACCACGAGCAGGTGCCTCGAGGCGGGCTCCCATTCGATGGCACTGGGCCGGAACCGACTGGCCCCCGCCTGCTTCAGCGCGGCGGCCGACACCTGGATGGTGGCCGGCTCGGCGGGCCTGCCCGTCCTGGTATTCCAGCGGTGGATCACCACCCCCCCGCCGCCTCCGGTCTTGCATGGCAGGAGGAGGATGCCGTCGGGCAGGGCGACGAGTCCCTCGAACTCGCAGGCCCGGGCCAGGCCGGTGGTGATGCGCGTGAACGCGAGCGGTGTGGTGCTGGTGCGGGCGTCAAAACGATAGAGCACTGCCCGGCTCGTCATCAGCCACGCCGTGCTGTCCACAATGGCGAGCCCCTCGAAGTCGTCCTTGACGGAGCCTTCGAGTGCCGACCATGGTGTCACGACACCGGTGGCAGGGTCAATGCGCGAGAGGCGGCCCTGCTCGTCGTTGTGCGCCAGCAGCGCGTCGCCGTACCATGCGAGCCCCGACACCTCGCGAAGCGACTGGGATAGCGTGACGACGCGGTCGGCACGGGCGGGATAGCGGCACGTGCGGATCACCGAGGGATCCAGGCCCGGTGCCAGCGGTGCGGGGGCGCCGAGCGCCAGGATCGCGGCGACGGCGAGGCCCCTGCTGCGGGTTGGGGTGCGGCCGGGCGTCAGCGGTGTTCCCTTCCCTGCCCCTGGAACAGCGGCAGGAAGGCGCCGTAGCCCTGCGCCTCGAGCTGGTCCAGCGGCACGAACCGGAGGGCCGCGGAGTTCATGCAGTAACGAAGCCCCTCGGGGCCGGGGCCGTCGTCGAACACATGGCCCAGGTGCGAGTCCGCCCCGGCGGAACGGACCTCCGTGCGCGGCATCGCGAGCTTGTGGTCGGTATGCGTGGTCACGCTCTCCGGTGCGACCGGTCGCGTGAAGCTGGGCCACCCGGTTCCCGAGTCGAACTTGTCGAGCGAGGTGAACAGCGGCTCCCCCGACACCACGTCCACATAGAGGCCCGGCGCGTGGTTGTCCCAGTACTCGTTCCGGAACGGTGCCTCGGTGCCCTCGTGCTGCGTCACCTTGTACTGCAGCGGCGTGAGCTGCTGCTTGAGTGCCTCGTCGTCAGGCTTGCGGAATGTCATGCGATACCCTCCTCACTGAATATGCACCGGGCCGCAGCCCGGCCGGGAATCCCGCTCACGGCCCCGCCCCGGATGATCGATGAGCCACACCGGTACACGCCGGCCCAGCGGGTCTCCACCCCCCAGGTGCCCTCGAACGCGGGGTCGTCGGTGAAGAACCAGCTTGGTGCCGTGTGGAAGATGTTCCCGGCGTCCAGGTCCACCTCCTCCTCGAGGTCTACCGGCGACTTCACCTCCAGGCACGGCTCCCCGTGGCTGTCCCGGGCCAGGCAGTCCAGGAACGGCTCGGCGGTCACCCGGTCCAGCGCCTCCAGGTAGCGCGACCGGAACCGGGCCGTCGCGCCGGCGTTGTCGGCGGCAAAGGTGCGATAGGGCGCATCGAGCCCGAAGAGCGTCAGGGTGTGAAAACCGCGTGCGTTGAGGCCGGCGCCCAGGATGCTCGGGTCGGTGAGTGAGTGGCAATACGTCTCGAATGGCGGGCGCGTGGGAACCTGGCCGGCACGCGCCTCCCGTGCACTGGCACGCATGGCGGCATAGCCTTCGTCCACGTGGAACGACCCGGTGAAGGCGGTGGCAGGGTCAATGCCCGCCTTGAGGCGCGGCAGCCGTTGCAGCAGCATGTTCGCCTTCACCACCGACCCCTCGTTCTCCTCCAGAGCTGTCCAGGGCTCACCCAGCAGTCGTGCCGTCGTGCGGGCGCCGGTGGCGAGGAGCACGCGGCGGGCATCCACGGTTGCTTCCCGGTCGCCCTGCCGGTAGGTCACGGCATGGCGCGCGCCGCCCAGGTGCACGGCCGTGGCGGGTGCGCTGGCCAGCACCGTTGCGCCGGCCCCGCGGAGCAGCGCCAGCAGGGCGTCCACCAGGGCCACCATGCCGCCGGCGGGCACCCGCCACTCGCCGGTGCCATTGCCCACGATGTGGTAGAAATAGCAGCGGTTCTGCAGGAGGCTCGGGTCGTCGGGGTCG
Organism: uncultured Gemmatimonadaceae bacterium; assembly: GCA_964638035.1. Classification (GTDB taxonomy): domain Bacteria; phylum Gemmatimonadota; class Gemmatimonadetes; order Gemmatimonadales; family GWC2-71-9; genus JAGGAG01. The sequence continues at coordinate 28,246 of CAZWXD010000015.1, forward strand.
GTGAGGACGCCGATCTTTCCGTCGGTGAACAGCAGGCCGCGGAGGATGTCGTCGTCCACGTGCCGCTCGAGCATGCGGCCCAGCGGCTGCTCCACGATGCCCTCCCACGCTTCCAGGAGCAGCGGGGTGGTGCACTGTGCCTTCCACCAGGCGCGGGTCCGCAGGGGTTCGAGCATGCGGGGCCAGGCCAGTCTGGCGAAGGCCTGCGCAATGGACTGGAAGCGGTTGTACTCCCGCCAGCCGCGATCGCTGCCGGTGAGGTCCTGGAGGGAGGAGCGTGAGACGTCCTGGTCCACGTTGCTGAGGACGAGGCCGCGCTGCCCTCCGTTGCGCTCATAGGCCGTGAACGACGCCACGTGCCGGCGCCGGGTCTCGAACCGGAGGCCCAGCTCCTCCAGGATCACCGGTGAGAGCAGGCTGATCAGGTAGGCGTAGCGGGAGAGCTGGGCGTCGAACCCGGGAAAGACGCGCTGCGAGGTGGTGGCGCCTCCCAGCCAGTCGTTCCGCTCCAGCACCAGCACCGACTGTCCGGCGCGGGCAAGGTAGGCGGCGGCGATGAGGCCGTTGTGGCCGCCACCGATGACGACGGCATCCCAGGTGTGGCGCTTCGTGGCCATGCACGCTCCGGCGGTGTGACCTGCCCGACCAATCTAGCTTCCCTTTACGAACCGGCCGGGGAGGAGCGGTGCCGTTGGTGCGCCCGCCAGGGCCGCCGAGTCCCGTCATCGGGATGCGTTGAGCTTTGCTTCCGCGACCAGCCCCCGATGCCCGGCCGGGGGCAGGTCATAGAGCCGGAGAAACCGGGCATACAAGGCACCCGCCTGCTCCCTGCGGCCCAGTTGTTTCTCTATGCGAGCCCCCTCCAGGTCCGCCATCGCCGTGAATGCCATGGTGTAGTCCCCAGCCGGGTGCAGCAGGAACCGTGCATCCGCCCAGCGGAGCAGGCGCAACGCCCTCTCGGCATCCCCACTCGTGGCGAGCCAGCGCGCCCCTGCGATCCGGTCCAGCGGGATCGCCAGCGGATGCTCCACGAAGGCGGGCGAGCCGGTGGCGGCCTGCTCCCATTCGAGTGTTGCCAGTTCCGCGCCCGCACCCGCGGAGTCTCCCTGCAAGGCACGACCGAGGGCCGCAAGCGAGCGGTCGAGTGCAGTCGCGGCCGGGTCGCCCGACCGACCGAGTTCGGCGCGAGCCCGCTCGAGCGTGCCCGCGTCCCGTCGTGCCGACGCGACCACGCCATCGATCCACGCAAGCTCCGCGCGTTCACTCGGCGTGTGTGACGTTCCGGCGACACGTGCCCGGCGCGACACCGCGTCCTCCACGTCAACGGCTCCCAGCCATGCTCCCAGCGCTGCCAGCCCGTAGGTCCTGAGCGCGGCCAGCGAGTCGAGTCCAGTCCGGGTCCAGGTGTCGAGTCCCGCCAGCGCGGAATCCCAGGCGCCCCGTCCGATGAACGAGAGCGGCACGATCACTTCGTGGAGCTGCCGGTGATCCGGCGCAACTCCGTGCGCCAGCGCCGCCCGGCTCACCGCGATCTGCTCCGGATACATGCAGAAGCGGAATGGATCGTTGAAGCTCCCGGTGGTCGCCGCTGGTGCCGGGTCGCGCGCAAGGCTGTCCGTCAGGAACGCGACCATCCTGTGGTCACGACGATGAACCGCCAGGAGGTAGTGGAACTGCAACGGCCGGTCACCATAGCCGTCCGCGGTCAGGACTGGCCAGGCATCGAGCCGGGCGAGCGCCTGCACGGCTTCCACCGCCTCGGTGGTGTCGCTCTCGACCAGAGCGGCCAGCGCGACGTGCTCCCACACGGGGATCAGGTCGGCGTTGAGTACCGTGGCCTTCCGGAACGCCTCCCTCGCTTCCGCGATGGGGTGGCCCAGCATCGGCCCGTCATGCATGAGGACATCGCCATAGAGCATCCACCCATACCAGGAGTCGGGATAGCGGCGCACGAGCTCACCGAAGTCACCGATTGCCACCGCAATGCTGTCCGTGCGACGGAGCATACCCGCTGCGGCGAGCCGGTCGCGCTCTATCCGGAGGGGCTGACGAGGGTCGTGCAGGTGGGGCTCGGGTTGCTGGTATTGCTGGTGAACGGCTGGGTGTACTGGCGGCTGGTGCGGCGCGGTGGAGTGCCCGAGCACTTCACCGGGCGTCGCCACCACTGACCGTGGGGGACTGCAGAATGGAGCGGACCGGGATCGAACCGGCGACCCCCTGCTTGCAAAGCAGGTGCTCTCCCAGCTGAGCTACCGCCCCCGAAGGCGATACAGTATAACGACGTCCAGTTGTGCGCGGAAATCCCGCAGTGACTCGTGGCGGTACGCCAACCCGAAGGAGCCCGATGCACCACCTCGCCCTGGTCGGTGATTCGATCCTCGACAACCGACTCCACACCACCCGCGCGATCGCCAGCGTCGTGCGGGGGCAGCCTGCAGGGCCCCGGGAGTTCGCTGCTTGCGGTATGACGAGTTCCTGGGCGTGGCGGGACCGGGGCTGGCACGCCCCGTGAGCCAGTACCTGCCTCCGCCTCCGCCAAGGCCATCTACGCCGGTGGGCCCCGCCCCGGGTCGGGATCATCGTCGCCCGGGCGGTGTAGCATGGCTCACCGCACGCCTGGGGTGGCGACTTGCTGACTGGTTGCGGGATCCATCGGATCAGCCTGAGGTGGCCTGATCGGCCGCCAGCCGCGGGGTGTGGCTGCCAACGCGGCCAGCCGAATGAGACCCGGCCGAATGCCCTGTGGGCTCCTACATGGAAATGCTTACTTCACCTCCCCTGTCCCTGTCTGCACAACCATCACCGCCGCACCGACCCAGTTGGTCTTTTCCAGGACGCCCGATGACTCGACTCCCTGAAAGACCTCGTGTTCCGAAGTCGAGCCGACCCATCGCCTTGAGAGGGAGCCGTCTCGCCTGGCGGCGGCAATATCGGCCCCGGTAACATCAGCCAGGTCCATCCCATCGTTCCACCTGGGCTTCCCGAGCTTCCAGTTGGTTTGCGACGCCACAAACTCTCCGGCAGTCTCACGCCCGAGCACAAACAGCAGGTAGCCCATCCCGTCCGTCTCGGCCGCCTTCACGCTGAAGGACTGGCCCACCACCCCTCCGGCCCGTGGTGCGGCCGCGCTGGAGAGGACCATCCACCCCCGTGAATGATCCCGCTCCCAGGTACGTACGACGGTAAGCAGCGCAGCGCAGGTGCAGAGTTCATCGTAGGTGAAGGCAACGTCCAGGTTCAGCACCTGGCCCGGGGCAACCCGCACGGTGTCGACATCGGGGTCGACCGCGACACCGTTCACCTTGAGTGCGAGCCAGCGGAGCCGGTGCATCTCCCGCTCGGGCCGCTCCGGCACGGTGAGTCGACCCATCGGCTCGCCGTCGACCAGGATCTCGGCGCTGGCGCCCTTGCCGCTGTCGGTGACGAGGGACACCGCGTTGAAGGCTGCGGAACCGTTGTCGAGGCGCGCGGACGAATCACCCCGTACAACAGTGCCATCGAGGCCCCGTAGCAGGACGAGCGCGCCGGAGTTTCCCGCCACCCTTCGACCGAGCCGGTCGCGCAGCTCGACCACCGGCGCCGGCGTCGCGGGTGAAGGGGCGAGCGGCTGCGTGGTCACGGCGATCACCACTGGTACGGACACCCATCGGTATCCGACGAGGCCAAGGACCACGAGGAGCGACGCGGCGACCATGGCGACGGCACGCAACGGCACAGGACGCCGCACAAGCCAGGGGAGGCCCTGCACGATCGCCTGGCGCTCTTCATTGGGCACTTCGGGCGTGCACAGTTCATCCACCAGGATGGCGGCCGGCCGCCTGTCACCCTGGGTCCGCATGTTCCCGAGCCACGCGGCAACCCAGTGTCGCAGTTCCTGCACCTCTCCCCCATGCCACAGGTGACGGACTACGTCCCGCCTGGCACGGGCGTCACTTGCCAGCGGCGCGGCCCCCGTCGCCACCCGCCGGTGCATGGCCTCACGTTCAGCTGGCGGTGCCACTGCCTGCGCCAACTCCGCAACGGTATGGTGGTACGGGCGCCATTCCCCCTGGCCTTCCGCAATGAGGCCGCCACGCTCCAGGCGGCGGCACGACTCCTCCAGTGTCGCACGATCAAGCGTAGTCAGTGCCCCGAGCTCATGAGCAGACGCAGGCCGCGCCCAGAGGGCCAGCGCGAGCAGGACCGCACGATCAGGCACCGGGCACCGCCGGAGTCGCTCCGCCGGGTCACGCATCTGGTCCCACAGGCGAAAGAGTGCCTGCAGGTCATGTGCGCGCCAGGTCCCATCCGACAAGTGCAGCATGCCGAGGCTTGTCGCCTCGCGCAGTGCATCCAGTGCCCGCAGGGGGCTCCCCGCGCTCGCTAAATGAAGCCTGCCGCCGACCAGGTCCGTCACGTCATCGCTCTCGAACGATCCGACACCCGTGAGGAGCGCCGTCACGGCACCTGCATCGAGCGGCTCGAGCACAAGGCACGTCGTCGCATCGGCCTCCGCGCCCAGGGAGGCCCCGCCCGGCCGCGCCGTCGCCACGACAAGCACGGGACCATTCACGCGTCGCAGCGCCCCGACGATCACACGCGCGGAGGTGGGATCCGCCCAGTGAACATCGTCGAGCAGGAGCGCAACCGGCCGCTCGTCTGCCACCGCCTCGACGAGGTCACCCAGCGCCAGCAGCCGCCGCCGCTCACCCTCGTCGTCATTGGAGAGGTCGGGGTCAACTGCATAGATCGACGCCAGGCGCGGATCGAGAGCCACCAGGGACGCGGCGCTCTGCCTCGATATCGCACGGCCGCCGGGCCTTCCGGCAAGCTCACTCGCGAGGTCCGTAGCGAATGCGTAGGGCGTGTCACGTTCCTCCGGTCGCGCACCGACCAGGACGACTCCCGCTCCCGCAAGGCGCTGGCGCAGCTCCCTGAGTAGCCTGGTCTTTCCCAGCCCGGGTTCGCCCCGGATCTCGACCACCTGTGGATGCCTTTGGGTCGCGGCCTGCCAGGCCGCGAGCAGCGCCGCAAACTCTGCCTCACGGCCAACAAGCTCGGTGAGCTCCCACGCCGAACGCCCCGTGGGGCTGTCGACCGTGACTGGCATCCGACGCACCTCGGCAAGGAGGCGCGCCGTCGACTCCTCCATCGGGTGCTTCTCCAGCGCGAGCCGCGCCTCCAGCGCGTCGGCCTCGAGGAGAGCGGCAGGAAGCCGGCCGGCGATACGCATGATGTCGATAAGCAGCCGCCAACCGGCCTGCAGGTCCGGCGTTGCGTCTCGCAGGCGCCTGGCGATGGTGATGGCACGGTCCAGGTTGCCCTCGTCAACTGCCTCGGCGGCTGCCCTCTCGCTCAGCCGCACGTAGGCGGCCTGCAACCGGGACCCGGTGGCGTTCGCCCAGTGCTCGAACTCGAGCGCTCCGGGCGTCGCGAATGGCTGGAAGAAGGGGCCGGCGTAGATCCGCTCGGCGTCTGCAGCGCGCTGCTCCGTGACAGCCTCGAGGAAGTCCGCCACGTCGGATGCGACCGGCTCGGCCAGACGAAGGCGGTCACCTGACTGGATCACGGCGCCCTGGCCCAGCCGGCGCCGGAGCTGCCACAGGGCCTGGCGCAGGGACTGCCGACCGCGTTCCACGGGGACATTCGCCCAGAGGAGGTCCACCAAGTGGTCCCTGCTGGCCTCAGTACTGCCCAGTGCCAGGTACGTGAGCAACGCCAAGGGCTTCCCGGCCTCCATGGACACTGTTCGGTCGGCGTCCGAGGCGTGAAGCGCTGGACTCCCCAGGACACGGAGGTAGGGAGAGGGCACGGCCCAATATGGAACCCCATGCGACCAAAGGGAACGGCGGGGGGCTTGACGCCGAATTGACGCCCTGGCTGACGGGCTGCAGACGGCCGCCACCTACAATGCCGCATCCTCAAACAGGGAGTCGATGTGCGGAACTATGGCCGGACCCTCATTGCCCTTGCCGCCTCGCTGGTGGCAGCGTGCGCTTCACCTGAACCGCAGGGACCTGCCGATGAGCCGGGAGGCGGCGAGGCGACAGTGTCGTTCCTTTCCGTGGCTCCAGGCATCGCCACGCTGGCCGTGACGATCACCGGGCCCGGGATTGACGTTCCACTCGTATTCAACCTGACGATCGATAGCGTGACCAATGTGGCTTCCGGTACGATCTCGGTGCCGGCGGGCAGCAACCGCCGGATCGTGGCCAATGCATTCGACTCGGCCGGGGTCAACACCCATCGTGGGGAGACGACGGTCAGCCTGGTGCAAGGAAACAACCCGGCAGTCACCCTGACGCTCATCCCCCTGCTCGGGGACCTTCCCATCGAGATCCTGGTTGGGAGCGCCGTGCTCGTGCTCACGCCGGAGACAACCACGGCAAACGTCGGCGACACGGTCACGTTCACATTCGCGGCCACCAGCGGACAGGGGGTCATCACGACCGGTCAGACCTGGGGCATCGGCAACACGGCGGTCGCGCGCTACGTGGGCGGTGGCCGGGTCCTGGCACAGGTGCCCGGCGTCACCACCGTGACGGTCAACACGCCATTTGGCTCGGTGCAGAGCACGCTCACGGTATTCGGCACCCTGACCGGCACTGTCCTCTACGAGTTCGACCCGGGCAACAGCCCCCAGATGTACCGGATGCTGCCGAATGGTTCGGGGGCCGAGCGCGTACCCACCGGGCTTGCAAACGATATCCATGCCACCTGGGGACCTGGCAACGTCATGCTTGCCTTCTCCAGCTGGCCGGGTGCCTTCGACATGTTCGTGATGAATGCAGATGGTTCGGGCCGGATCAACGTTGCGAGCGCTGGGCCAAACTATACCCCTCACATCTCCCCTGATGGCGCACGCATAGTCTGGGATCGCCAGCTCGGCAGTGGAGATGCGGATCACGAGATCTTCACCATGAATGCGGACGGCTCTGGCGTGACCAGGGTGACGAACAACGGGAGCCGCGATTCGTGGCCGCGTTGGTCCCCTGACGGCACCAGGATCTTCTTCGATTCGAAGCGCGATGGCGACGATGAGATCTACGCAATGGACGCAGACGGCTCGAACCCCGTGCGCCTCACTGACACTCCCGGCAGCAACTTCAGGCCGATCCCCTCACCAGATGGCACGAAGATCCTCTTCACGTCCACTCGCGACGGGAACGCCGAGGTCTACGTGAGCAACTCCGATGGCAGCAACCCGCGGCGCATTACGAATGACGCCGCCGAAGATGTCGCCGCTGGCTGGTCACCCGACGGGACGTACATCCTCTTCAACTCCCTCAGGGCCGGCAACCCCGACATCTATGTGGCCCTGCTCGCTGGTGGGACGCCTCGTCCCCTCACCTCGAGCCCTGCTTCGGAGGCCGCCAACGACTGGCGCTGAGCTGGCGCATGCGGGAGATGTGCATGGACACGTCCGGCCCACTCGGGCCGGGCGCGTCCCTGCCAATTACTGCATCGAGCGGGAGGAGTGAGCGGTCGAGGCGGGACACGTAGTGACTCGCGCCTGAAGCGCTCCGGCGCGATGCCCATCCAGCCTCGCTTCACCTGAAGGATCTTCAAGCCTGCCACCGCCAGCAGGCTCCTGCCCGCCTGGGATGCGCACCCGTGGTGCGCCGGGATCCGCCTGGCGGCCGGGACGGGGACACCACCCAGCGAGACACCCTGCAGGTTGGACGAGACGGGTGACTGTCACCAGGTGGCTGCCCAGCGACCGCCACCTGGCATAGACGCCCTTTGCACCGCGCCAACGTACACGATAGCCTTGAGCCCATCCACTCCACGGGGCGCACATGGCGGGTCATGAAGCGGCAAACGGGAGCATCATGTTGAGCGACGAGCACGCCGTCAACGAGGTCGTGAACCAGGCCGTGCTCGGGCTCTGGGACGTCGTCAACAGCCTCACCCGCCTCCGCCCCGCCCGGCGCGAGCGGTACCGGGTCACCATCTTCGGCTCCGCCCGCACCCGGCCCGGTACCCTGGGCTACGAGGAGACGAAGTGGGTCGCCAGGGAACTCGCCACGCTGGGCTGCGACATCGTGACCGGCGGCGGGCCGGGATTGATGCAGGCCGCCAATGAAGGCGCCGCGGAGGCAGGAGAGCGGGGACGCTCCATCGGCATCCGGGTGACGCTTCCCTTCGAGCAGAATGCCAACGAGTTCGTGAGCCAGGCCTTCGAGCATCGCACCTTCTTCACCCGGCTGCACCAGTTCGTGCTGGTATCCGATGCGTTCATCGTGGCACCGGGCGGCATCGGCACCGTGCTCGAACTCATGATGATCTGGCAGCTCCTGCAGGTCCGGCACGTGGACCGCGTGCCCCTCGTCCTGGTGGGCACGATGTGGCCGCCGCTGGTGGAATGGGCCCGGAAGGAAATGCTGGCCACCGACCCGCCGCTCGCGAACGCCCTGGACATGGACATCCCGCGCTGCGCCTGCGACCCCGCCGGTGCCATCGCGATCATCCGCGAGCACCATGCGCAATGGCTGCTCGAGCACCCCGAGGCCGCGCGCTGACTGCACGGTTCCTGCCGCCCCCCCCGGGGCCGGACCTGGCCCGGGGGTGGGGTGCAGGATCCCTCCTACAGCACCTTCGCAGGACATCCCACCGCATCGTACGCCTGCACGATGCCGTTGGGGACCTGGTTGCCGTCCACCACCAGCGTGTTGCCGAGGTCGGCCGGGTTCCCGTACCACGCCTCGCTCCAGTCGAGGTTCCGGAGCAGGCGCAGGGTGAAGGTGGAGTTGAGCAGGTACGGCTGCCTCGACAGGCCCAGCGTCGTGGTGTGCCGGGAAAACGACACCAGCAGCTTGGCCTGGCAACTCTCGATAAGCTGGTTCCCGCCCAGCGTGACCGACACATCGCTCCGCAGGTTGGTGTTGGGCGCCGGGAAGGCGGCGTGCACGATCATGCCGAAGCGGTTGTTGGCCAGCAGGTTTCCCTGGATCACCGCATGCACCGTGTTGTGCACGTTCGGGGCGCCGACCCCGAGCGCATCGACCCGGATGCCCGTGCCCACCGGGAGCCGCAGGTGGTCACGAACCTCGTTGTTCCGCACGTCGGCCCACGTCGCCGCGGTGGGAAGCGGCACCAGCGGTTCAACCCCCTCGGGCACCGGCAGGTTCACCATGCCGGCCACCAGGATCCCCGGGATACCGCCCTCCTTGAGGTGGTTCCCGAAGGCGCTGAAGTGCCCGGGACCGGCCAGGCACATGTCGCAGGTGCCCGCCCCACCGCCCAGTGCGTTCTGGATTACGAACGCACTTCCCGACCGGACATCGATCGACTCCGTGAACCCAGCGCCGAATCGGTTCCGCCGCACCACGAGTCCCGTGGCGCGGACGGAAAGGATGCCCTGTCCCCCGGCGCTGACGGCAGGATCGTGGCCCGACTGGAAGTCGAAGCCCTCCACCACGAAGCCGTTCCCCGCCGAGCCACCGGGGTGCGCATTCACGGCGATGATGGGGATCGTCACGCCGTTCAGGATGGGCATCAAGCTGACAGGCGCCAGCGTGGACGTCCCGGTACCGACCACATCACCGGTGGCGCGCCCCCAGGCACCGAGCTGCACCTTGAGTGCACCGCGGAGGGTGATGTCCGGGACGTCCACCACGAGCGGGAAGTGCTCCACCAGGCCGGCCGCCGGCTCCGTGGCACTCCCCTGGTATACGCCAGGCGCCACGTTGATGGTGATGCGGCAGGCCGCGTCGGTCAGCTCTCCACGCGCGATCCGCCCTGCCCGGGCCGCCTCGAGGGCAGCACCGATGGTCGTGAACGTCCGGCCATCACCCGGGGTTGCATCCGCGGACACGGTGAGGACGGTGGGATAGCGATCGGCAGCCTTGCGGCAGGTGCTGCGCCCGCCCCAGCGATGCAGGTCCACCGTGGCATCGGCTTCATCGGCCGGGCCGGCAGTGGCGGCGTTCGGGTCGCTGGAGCAGGACGGGAGGACAGCGGCGGCCACCAACAGGGTGGCCAGCCTGAGTGCGATGGCGCTGGATGGACTGGGCATCTGGACCTCTCCGGGTGTGAGTGAACGAACTCGGCGCTCCACTCTGGCCCGCGGCCGTCCCGGCTCCGTCCCCGCATCATCACCGGCTCACCTCCCGCCAGCACCCCCCTGCGTTCCCGCGAGCCCGTACCGGCGTTAGAATCCCCGCGTTCCCAGGCCCGGCCACCGCCACCCCATCCCCCAAGCGGCCCATGCGCTTTCATACTGCAACGTTCGTCGCCACCCTCGCCCTCCCCGGCCTGCTGCATGCCCAGGGCGGCGCCAAGCCCTACCAGTTCACCATCGAGGACTACGCCCGCGCTGAGCGGATGCTGGCACCGACGATCATGCCGATGGTGAGCGGAACCGCCTCGCAGGTGACCTGGCTGGACGATGGCCGGTTCTGGTATCGCGCCACCACGCCCACGGGCCTCACTTACATGGTGGTTGACCCGGTGAAGAAGACGCGGGTACCGGCCTTTGACCATGCGGCACTCGCTGCCGCGCTCGGCAAGGCCACCGGCAAGCCGATGAAGGCGGAGCGCCTGGCGCTGCCGCAGTTCTCGATTGGCGCCCGGGACTCGATCTCGGTGGTGGTGGATGGCAAGCGCTGGACCTGCGACCGGGCGGGTACGGCCTGCGCCGAGCGGGGAAAGGTGCCCGCGCCACCGGCAAACTCGAGTACGTCGCCCGACGGGAAGTCCGCCGCGTTCATCCGGGATCACAACCTGTGGGCTACTGACCTCGCCACCGGCACGGAGACGCAGCTCACGACCGACGGCATCGCGGACTTCGGCTATGCCACCAACAACGCGGGGTGGGTGCACAACGACCGGCCGGTGCTCACCTGGTCACCCGACAGCCGCCGGGTCGCGACCTTCCAGCATGATGGGCGCGGCGTGGGTGACATGGTGCTCGCCTCCACCACCCCGGGCGCGCCGCGGCTGGAGCAGTGGAAGTACCCGCTCCCCGGGGACAGCGTGATCTTCCGGATCGAGCGCGTGATCATTGACCGGACCGGCCCCACGCCGCGGGTGGTGCGGCTTCGCATGCCGCCCGATGCGCACCGCTCCACCGTGAGCGACCATGTCGCCTGCGGTGGCAACACCGTGTGCGACCTGCAGTGGTATCCCGATGGGTCGCACGTGGCGTTCATCTCCAGCTCGCGCGACCACAAGCACGCGTGGCTCCGCATCGCCGACGCGACCACCGGCGAGGTGCGCGAGCTGCTCCACGAGACCAGCGCCACGCAGATTGGCGATGCCTCCTTCCCGGATGACATCTGGCGGGTCCTGCCCGCCTCGAACGAGCTGATCTGGTGGTCCCAGCGGGACAACTGGACCCACCTGTACCTCTACGACCTCACGACCGGCGTGCTCAGGAACCGGATCACCACCGGGGAGGGCAACGTGACCGGGTTGGTGCGGGTGGATGAGAAGGCCCGCGAGATCTGGTTCACCATGAACGGCCACGAGGCGGGCCGCGATCCGTACCTCCAGCACCTCTACCGCATCGGGTTTGATGGCAAGGGCCTCAGGTTGCTGACCCCCGAGGTCGCCAACCACTCGGTGACGGTCTCGCCCAACGGCAGGTTCTTCGTGGACACCTGGTCCACGACCGACACGCCACCCACCAGCGCCCTGCGCGACCGGGATGGCAGGATCATCATGCCGCTGGAGAAGGCCGACGTGTCGCGCCTCCTGGCCTCCGGCTGGCGCATGCCCATTCCGGTGACGGTGAAGGCCCGTGACGGCAAGACCGACCTCTACGGCCTGATGTACGTGCCCTCGACCCTCGACTCGACCCGCAAGTACCCCATCGTGAACCACATCTACCCGGGCCCGCAGTCGGGGAGCGTGGGGCCACGCTCGTTCTTCCCGGCGCGGGGCGACAACCAGGCCCTGGCTGAGCTGGGCTTCGTGGTGGTGGAACTGGACGGGATGGGCACGCCGGGACGCTCGAAGGCGTTCCACGACTACTACTACGGGCGGATGGGCGACAACACGATTCCCGACCAGGTGGCCGGGATGAAGGAGCTGGCGACCCGCTACCGCTTCATTGACATCGACAAGGCCGGCATCTGGGGACACTCGGGCGGCGGCTTCGCCACCGCCTCGGCGATGTTCGACTATCCCGACTTCTTCAAGGTGGGCATCGCCGAGAGCGGGAACCACGACAACCGGGTCTACGAGGACGACTGGGGCGAGCGGTACCAGGGGCTGATGGTGACGGCAGCCGACAGTGCCGGCTATGAAGCCGCGGCCAACCAGTCGCGCGCAGCCAACCTCAAGGGCAAGCTTTTCCTCATCCACGGGATGATGGATGACAACGTGCCGCCCTACAACACCCAGCTGGTGGTGAACGCCCTGATGCGGGCCGGGAAGGACTTCGACCAGGTCATGCTGCCCGATGCTCGGCACGGCTTCGGGAAGGATTCACCCTACATCATGCGCCGGCGGTGGGACTACTTCGTGGCGAACCTGCAGGGGAACATCCCCCCGAAGGAGTACCAGATCGGGAAGCCCCGGACCCCGGCGACGCCATGACGCTGCCGCCGCGGGGTCGCGGTACCCCGCGCCTCAGCGCGGTGGGGGCGTTCCCGTGCTCCCGGTCCCGGCCTCGGTGGTGCTGGGAGCGGGCGCTGGAACCTGCCGGCCGCTGGTGCGTATGATGGCCCAGACGAGGGGAATGAGCACGAGCGGCACCAGGAGCCAGGGAAGGATCTTCACGGCGCTCCGTGGCTCACGCTTGGGCTCCGGGGTGCCCCCGGCAGCAGGACCGCCCATGGCAGGACTCCAGGAAGGATTGTCCGGAAGATGCGCGTGCGTCCCGTCGGGGGCCAGCGGGCCATGACCCTGCCCCTCTCCATCCTGCGCGTCGCCGTGGCGACGCTGCTCTTCATCCACGGCGCGAGCCGGGTAGTCACGGGTGGGGTGGCGCCGTTCGGCGAGTGGCTCGATGGCCAGGGCCTCCCCGCCGGGCTGGTGCTGGCCTGGACCATCACCCTGCTGGAACTCCTCACCACGCCCCTCCTGGCCGCCGGTCGCCTCGTGGTGCCAGTTGCGGCCTGGTTCGTGGTCCAGCTTGGCATCGGCATCGCCATGATCCATGGGCGGGAGGGCTGGTTCGTGGTGGGTGGCGGGCGGAACGGTGCGGAGTACAGCGTCCTGCTCATCACCTGCCTCGTGGTACTGGGCCTGGCCGAGCGCCAGCGCGATGCCGGGCACGCGGAGCCGCCCACGCGCTAGATTTCCGCCGGACTTCACCCCCCACACGGAGCCAGGCATGGCGGAGCCCGCCACCGAACGGAACAGCGTCAACGAACTCGTGGCCGAGCGCCTCTTCCGGGCGCGGACGGTCATCATCAGCGGCGAGATCAGCCAGCGGCTGGCGTCGAGCGTCACGGCCCAGCTCCTGGCGCTGGCCGCGGAGTCGAGCGACCCGATCACCGTGTTCATCAACTCGCCGGGCGGCCACGTGGAATCGGGCGACATGATCCACGACATGCTCCGCTTCCTCACCCCACGCATCCGCATGGTCGGCACCGGATGGGTGGCGTCGGCCGGGGCGCTGATCTACGTGGCCGTGCCCCGTGAGGATCGCTTCTGCCTCCCCAACACCCGCTTCCTCCTGCACCAGCCGGCCGGCGGCGCCGGCGGCACGGCGAGCGACATCCAGATCGAGGCGCGGGAGATCCTGCGGATGCGGGACCGGCTGAACCGGATCTTCGCCCGGCAGACGGGCCAGCCCCTCGAGCGCATCGAGGAGGACACCCACCGCGATTTCTGGCTCTCCGGCGAGGAGGCCCAGCGCTACGGCATCGTGGGTCGGATCATCGAGAAGTTCGGGGACATCGCATGATGCGGCCGGGGTGCTGAGCCCCATGCAGGAGGGACCGGCCCACGCACAGGAAATCACCCGGATCGTCACGGCGGCCATTGCGCCAGTGTTCCTCCTGTCGGGCATCGGCACCTTCATCCTGATCCTCTCCAACCGCCTGCAGCGCATCACCGACCGGATCCGCTACCTGCAGGCGCATCCCGGTCCCGACGCCGAGGTGCAGCAGCTGCTCCTCAGCCGACGGGGCCGCATCATCCACCGGGGGCTGTCCTTCCTCACGCTGAGCGGCCAGCTGGTCTGCATCATCGTGACGATCATCTTCGTGGACTTCTTCGTGGACTGGGGCGTGGAGAAGTTCGTGGCCGCCCTGTTCATCGGCACCATGGCATGCCTCGCCGCCGCCCTCGCCTGCCTCCTGCGCGAGGTGTGGCTGGTGGGCGGCGGCTTTCCCACCGACGAGCCCTGAGATGCTTACCGAGGTGGCCACGCTCGGTGGCGGGTGCTTCTGGTGCCTCGAGGCGGTCTTCGAGCGGCTGGAGGGCGTGGAGCGCGTGGTGTCGGGCTATGCCGGCGGCACCAGGCCACACCCGAGCTACGAGCAGGTGTGCAGCGGCGCCACCGGCCACGCCGAGGTGGTGCAGGTCGCCTTCGATCCCGCGCGGCTCTCCTACCGCGACCTGCTGCGCATCTTCTTCGCCATGCATGACCCCACCACCCTGAACCGGCAGGGCGCTGACCTCGGGACCCAGTACCGCTCGGTGGTGTACTACCACTCCGATGCCCAGCACGATACCGCACGCGAGGTCATCCGCGAACTCGAGGCCGATGGCACCTGGCAGGGCATCGTCACCGAGGTGGCGCCGGCCCCCGCGTTCTACCCCGCCGAGTCGTACCACCAGCAGTACTACCGGCGGAACCCGGCCGCAGGCTACTGCCAGGCGGTGATCGCCCCCAAGGTCGCAAAGCTCCGGCAGCACTATGCCGGCCGGTTGCGGCCCGCCACCACGAGCTGACCATGCCCGAGGCGACGAACTCGTACCACCCCGCACGCTCCCTGATGCTCATCTTCGGGATGCCGCTGGTCCTGGCCGCGATCTACTACGCCTGGCTGGCCGTGCAGGTGGGGCGCACGCGCTATGCGTGGAAGGACATGGACTGGAATGGCGACGGGCGCGTCACGATCGGGGAGTACTTCGAGACCGCTGACGTGCTGGAACGGCCGGTGCAGCAGGACGGGCGCGAATGCACGGAGCTGTATTCTGCCCGCCACGGGAAGCGCTACCGCATCGAGTGCCGCTGAGCCGGGCGGCGCGCCGGGTCAGAAGGGCCGGGCGTGGCTGCCGCTGGGGCGCGCCCTGGGCCCGCGTGCGGTGCCGTCCCGCAGTCGCACGAGGGCCTGCTGGCGGCTCCTGACGTTGAGCCGGCGAAGCACCTGCTCGGCGTGATGGCGAATGGTGTGCGTGGTCAGGTCGAGGGTCCGCGCGATCTCGGCGGTGGTCTGGCCCTGCGCCAGCAGGAGGGCCACTTCGGCCTGGCGCGGACTCAGGCCAAACCGGTGCATCAGGTTCTCGGACGTAAGGCGTCGGGCCGCCCGGCGCTCCACCATGATGGTCACCCAGGTCGGCTCGACGTGCCCATCGAAGAAGATGGGGCGGATCCGCACCCGCAGGCTCCCCGAGATCGTGCCCTCGGCGCGCCACGGCTCCCCAAGCACGATGTCACCCATCCCGTTGGCCCGAACGAGCCCGAGCCTCGAGCAGGCGTCGCCCACGAGGGCGGCCGCGGCCTCACCGGGATACGCATCACGAAAGACGGAGTTGCGGGAGATGATCTCGAGTCGGAGGTCGACAATGACGACCGGGAGGACGATGGCCTCCATGCCCTGCGCCAGCGCATCGAGCTGCGCTGCGCGGACTCCCGACAGCGGTTCCCCGTGCGGAGAGTGCATCAGGGCAACATAGTAAGCGCCCCGGCCGACCCGATAGTAGGCCATTTGACCCATAGGCCGCGCGGCCCATGGGTGCCACGTCCCCCGGCGGCTCGGCCCGTTTCCTCCGACCCGGCTCCCCGCTCCTCCTCGCCCCTCGCTACCGCTCCACCGGCAGGTCTGCCTGCCCGGCCCATTCGGTCCAGGAGCCGGGATAGATGCGGACACGCGGGTAGCCCAGGAGCGAGTGGAGGACGAAGTACAGGTGGCTCGCCTCCGTCGCACTGTTGCAGTAGAGCACGATGTTGCGATCCGGGGTGATGCCCTGCCGGGCATATGCCGCCCGGAGGGAGTCGGGCGGGCGGAAGACCCGGCCGAATCCCTCGGTCACGAGGTCATCCTGCCAGTAGTGATTGATCGCCCACGGAATATGGCCCAGGCGCATCTGGGTGCCTTCCTCCCCGCGGAACTGCGCCGGCGGCCTGGCATCCACCAGCAGGATGCCCTTCTCGCGCGCACGCCTCACCTCGTCCAGCGTGGCGATGGCAGGGCGGAAGGTGGCCTCACGCCACCGGGCCGTCGTGGATGGCGCCTTCGTGTAGGTGCGCACGACGGGATGCCCCTCGAACTGCCACTTGTAGAAGCCGCCGTCGAGCAGGTAGACCCGCGGGTGGCCCATCGCACTGAGGATGAACGCCACGAAGGTCGCATCGATGTTGAGTGTCTCGCCCGCCCCGTACACCACCACCGGCACCCGGTGATCGAGGCCCAGCCGGCCCAGCAACACCCGGTACCAGGGCGCGTCCATGAGTTGCACCGGCACCCCGTCGCGCGAGGCACGCAGTGTCTCGACGTTCAGGTACTGGGAACCGGGAAGGTGGCCCTTGAGCCAGGTCCAGACATCGATCCGGACGTCGAGGAGCTGGACCGGCCGGCCGGCCTGCTGCCACGCAGCCAGAGAGTCGGTGGAGAGGAGGGTGGCAGGGCGCTGTGCCCATGCCCGCCCAGGCGAGACGAGAGGCGCCGTGGCGAGGAGCACGGCTGCGGCCCACGCTGCCCGCCTCATGGCCCTTCCCCCAGGCCCATCACCTCGCGCTCCATCTCCACGTACACGCGGTTGGCATTGCGCCGGCGCCGGGTGTTGAGCGACACCGGCCGGTCCTCGTCCACCGGGGGCAGGACGCCCAGCGCACGCGTCATCGGCACGCCTTCCTCCACCGCCAGTTTCATGGATTCCCGGAGCGCGAGGAAGTACTGGCGCGTGGCATCCACGAGGGCCGCCGGGTGGCGAACAACGGGGCCATGCCCCGGTACGACCAGTCGCGGTGCCAGGCTGTCGATCGCGTCGAGCGTGCGCAGCATGGCGCGCGAACTGCCATCCACCACCATGGGTACCGCATCGCCCACCAGCACATCGCCCGTAAAAAGGATGCGCTCGGCGGGAAGCCAGAGCATGAGGTCGCCGGCCGAATGGGCGGCACCGGGATGCCAGAGCACCAGCACGCGCCCACCCAGCGCCAGCGTGTCGGTCCCGGTGACGGGCCAGTCGGGCTCATCGGCATACTCGAAGCCCAGCATCTCCTGCAGGCCCACCACCGCATCCCAGTCGGCGACCATCTGGTCGGGCCCGCCCTCCAGCGCCAGCACGCGCCGCTCGGGATGGGCGATCACCCTGGCCCCCGCACGCCGCAGTGCGATGGCGCCGAAGTGCATGTCGGGGTGGTGGGCGTAGAGGACCAGCCAGCGGATCGGAGCGGCGGAGATCGTCCGGATCGTGCGCACGACCGCCTCGCCCTGCATGGGGCTCGCCACGCCACCCACCACCGCGATACCACTGTCGGTGACGACAAAGCCGGCATTGGGCCGGCCTTCGACCCCTCGTCCGGTGTCACCCAGGATGGCGTAGACATCCCGGGCCAGGGTATCGAGGGGGTAAATGGTCCGGGAGGTGGTGCGGGAGAACTGGCCCCGTTGGGCAGCGGCGGGCAACACCCCGCCCACGAGTGCCACCACAAGGACGATTGGCCCCACGAACCGCACGCCCGAACGTCCGCACGCCCGGGCGTTCGGCTGCCAGGCGCTCATGTCGCGGCGAACGAGACCTGGACCGCCTGCTCGAACACTGCGCCCTTGCTGTCCACCCACCTCATGGACAGCGGCCCTTCCCTGTCCGCGATGAGCGTGAAGCTGATGACCGGGTCCCGGCTGATGCCGGAGGTCCAGCGGAAGCGGCCGATCTCCTCGCCCGCGTAGGTGACCGTGACGTCGCGAATGAACCACGCCGGGATCGGGTCACCGGACGCGGTGCGGAAGAAGCCCGTGTCCATCGGGTGCTGGACGATGGCGTGCACCAGGATCTCCTGCCCCTTCGTGATGCGGGACGGGATCCGGATGCGCGCCTCCCCCACGGTGCCGTGCATCAGCCGCACCCGTTGAGGGTCACGGCGACCTTCGCATAATCGGCCCAGAGTTCTCCGCCCGACGTCCTGGCGATGGCGCGAACCCAGGTGGTCCGCTTCATCTTGATGCGGAACTGGAGCGAGAGCCGGCCCATGGCGGGGCTCAGCTCGAACGCGGCCAGGTGCGGATCGGGGTTGTGGTCGACCACCAGGTGCACCGACTGCACGTAGTTGCCGGGTTTCATGGGGAGGTCGGCCGACTCGATCATCACGGGGACGATCCTGCCATCCTCGGCGATCAGTGGCATGTCGAGCTGGAGGTGACCACGCTGGATGGGGTTCCCCCCCGAAATTTCCCGGAGGATGCGGGCGACCTCCTCGTTGGGCACCTCGGGGTCGGGGTCGAGCACGCGTGCCGCGAGGGACCCGGGCCTGAGCACCTGACCCGCCGCGATCCCCAGGCCCAGGGCCGAGCCCTGCCGGAGAAACGCCCGCCTGGAGTTGTCCTGCATGTGTCAACAGAACAGCCGGGCCGCGAGCCTGTCAAGAACGCCGGGGATATTGCTTGTCGGCCCCCTCCCAAGTCATTACTTTGCAAGGCCATACGCCGGCAGCACCAGGGCTGGCGCTACCCTTCGAGCGTGAGGCGGCGTGGACGCACCGACGGTCAACCAGATCGCCCTCTTCGAGAAGGTGCGCCAGTTCACCAAGGCGCGCGAGATCCAGGCGGCGGGCCTCTATCCCTACTTCAAGCCGATCTCCGAGTCGGAAGACACCGTCGTCGTCATCGAGGGCAAGCAGCGCATCATGCTGGGCTCCAACAACTACCTGGGGCTCACCCACCATCCCAAGGTCCTCGAGGCGGCCGGCAAGGCGCTGCAGCGCTACGGCGCCGGGTGCACCGGCAGCCGCTTCCTGAACGGCACCCTCGACCTGCACGAGCGGCTCGAGACCGAGCTGGCCCGCTTCATGGGCAAGGAAGCCTGCCTCGTCTTCTCCACCGGCTACCAGGCCAACCTCGGCCTCATCTCGGGGCTCATCGGCCGGGGTGACATCGTCTTCCTCGACAAGCTCGACCACGCCTCCATCGTGGACGGCGCCAAGATGTCCTACGGGGAGACCGAGCGGTTCAACCACGGTGACCTCGCCGGCCTCGAGCGGAAGCTGGACAAGGTGAAGCACGGCCACGGCACCCTGATCGTGGTGGACGGCATCTACTCGATGGAAGGCGACATCGCCGACGTGCCGAACCTGGTCCGGATCGCGCACCGCCACGGCGCCGCCCTCGCGGTCGATGACGCCCACGCGCTGGGGGTCCTGGGCCCGCGCGGGGAGGGCACGGCAGCCCACTTCGGCATGACCGACGAGGTGGACATCATCGCCGGCACCTTCTCCAAGTCCCTCGCGTCCATCGGCGGCTTCGTCGCGGCGTCCGACAGCGTCATCCACTACCTGCGGCACCACTCGCGCCCGCTCATCTTCACGGCGTCGCTGCCGCCATCCAACACCGCCGGCGTGCTGGCGGCCCTCCAGGTGCTGCAGGAAGAGCCGGAACGGCGGGACCAGCTCTGGGCCAACACCCACCGGCTGCAGAAGGGCTTCCGCGAGATGGGCTTCGACATCGGGCCCACGGAGACGCCCATCATCCCGGTCCTCATCGGGCCGCTCGAGCGCACCTTCGTGATGTGGCGGAAGCTGTTCGATGCCGGCGTGTTCACCAACCCGGTGGCGCCGCCTGCCGTGCCGCCGTCCCAGTGCCGGCTCCGCACCAGCGTGATGGCGACGCACACCTTCGACCAGGTCGACTTCGCCCTCGAGACCTTCCGGACGATCGGACGGGAGCTGGGGGTCATCTGACGCCCGTGTCGATCCGCCCGGTGCGTTCACGCCGGGATCTCGCTGCATTCATCGACCTGCCCTACCGCCTCTTCGACCGGGACCCCGTGTGGGTCCCGCCCTTGCGCCTCGACGTGGCCATGACGCTGGACCGGACGAAGAACCCGTTCTTCGAGCACGCCGACGCCGAGTACTTCCTGGCCGAGCGCGCGGGGCAGGTGGTGGGGCGCATCGCGGCGATCGAGAACCGGCTCCACAACGAGTTCCACGCGGATCGCGTCGGGTTCTTCGGCTGGTTCGAGAGCATCAATGACCAGGCGGTGGCCGATGCCCTGCTCGAGGCGGCGGGCGCGTGGCTTCGCGCCCGGAACCTCACCGTCATGCGCGGCCCGGCCTCCTTCTCCACCAATGACCAGTGCGGGCTGCTGGTGGACGGCTTCGAGACCCGGCCCACCCTCCTCATGCCGCACAACCCGCCCTGGTACGCCGACCTGCTGGAGCGGGCCGGCATGGTGAAGGCGAAGGACCTGCTGGTGTACCAGGGCGGAGTCGAGACGCACCACGTCCCGGTTCCCGAGCGCCTGGCACGCGGAACCGAGCTCATCCGGCAGCGGCAGGGCGTCACGCTCCGCATGCTCAACATGAAGGACTTCCCCGCCGAGGTGGAGCGGATCAAGGCGATCTACAACGCCGCGTGGGAGCGGAACTGGGGATTTGTCCCCATGACCGACCACGAGATCGACCACCTTGCCAAGGCCTTCAAGCCCGTGGTGATCCCCGACCTGGTCCCCTTCGCCGAGAAGGACGGGAAGGTCATTGCGTTCGGCCTGGTGCTCCCCGACCTCAACGTGGCGCTGCTGGGAAACCGGCGCGGCCGGCTGCTGCCCTTCCTGGCGAAGGCCCTCTGGATCATCCGCACGAAGCGCCTGCGTCGCTGTCGCATCCTGCTGCTGGGCATCCTGCCCGAGTGGCGGGGCAAGGGCGTGGACGCGATGCTCTACCACTGGATCTGGACCCATGCCGGCCAGAACCAGAAGATCTACTGGGGCGAGGCTGGCTGGATCCTCGAGGACAACGCCGCCATGAACGCGAGTCTCGAGAAGATGCAGTTCAGCGTGTACAAGACCTACCGCCTGTACGATCGAGCGCCATGAGGGCGCTGGTCACCGGGGCCACGGGCTTCGTCGGCGGCCACCTGGTGGACCGGCTGCTGGCGGCGGGCGACGAGGTGACGGCACTGGTCCGCTCGCCGGCCCGCGCTGCCGGCATGGCGGACCGGGGCGTGCGCCTGGTGCAGGGCGACCTGCACGACCACGCGGCCCTGCGCGACGCGGCACGGGCCCAGCAGGTGGTGTACCACGTGGCCGCCCTGGTGGGCGCCACCGACGAGGCCGAGTTCCTCCGCGCCAACCGCGAGGGCACGGCCAACGTCGTGGCCGCCATGGAAGCGGTGGCCCCGTACGCCCGGCTGGTGCTGGTGAGTTCCCTGGCGGCTGCCGGACCGGCCGTCGCGGGTCGGCCGCGCAAGGAGGGCGAACCCGCTGCACCCGTGACCATGTACGGCCGCAGCAAGCTGGCCTCCGAGGAGGTGGTGCGCACCAGCGGCCTCCCCTGGGTCATTGCACGCCCCCCCGCCGTGTACGGACCCCGCGACACCGACAACTTCGCCACCCTGTACCGCCTTGCCCGCCTTGGCATCGGGCCGGTCTTTGGCGACGGCAGCCAGGAGGTGTCGCTCGTCTACGCGCCCGACCTGGCCGAGGCGCTCCGGCTGGCCGGCGTCACGCCCGGCATCGAGGGGCGCGCGTACTTCACCAATCATCCCGAGGTGGTGACCACGCGCGGCATCGTCACTGGCATCGGGCAGTCCATGGGGCGCAGCGTGACGGTGCTGCCGGTGCCCCGGCCGCTTGCCACGGTGGCGCTGGGTGCCGTGGGCGGGGTCGCCGGCCTGCTCAAGCGCAAGACCATCCTGCGGGCCGACAAGGCGAATGAGTTCTTCCAGCCCGCCTGGACCGCCGACCCTGCTGCGATGATGGGCGATACCGGGTGGGTGCCCACCCATGACATGGCGCTCGGCCTGGCGAAGACCTGGGACTGGTACCGGGAGCACGGCGGGGCGTGAGTACCGGGCACGGCGAGCTGGACGAGGTGCAGGCCGGGCGAGGACAATGGGGCGTGGGGCGCTACCGTCTTGTCGAGGTGGCGCTTGTTGCATACGCAGCGCTGGTGGCGGTGACGGCGCTCAGCCGCCTCCACCTCTCGCGGGGCAACGTCGGCATTGCGCTCGCGCATGGGCTCGTCATTGTGCTGGTGTGGCTCCTGGCGCGGCCCGGCGGGAACGCCACCCGGGAAACCCTGCGCGACATCGCGCCACTGGTGCTGCTGCTTGGCCTCTATGCGGCGCTGGACGTCCTGAGCGGAGGCGGCGCCATCGCAGCCCACGACGCCACCGTGCTGCACTGGGAGCGCTGGCTCTTCGGCGGGGAACCGGCACGCGAGTGGTGGCAGCGCCACCCGAGCACCTTCTGGTCCACTGCCCTGCACGGCGTGTACTTCTTCTACTACCTGCTCATTGCGGCGCCGGCGATTGCCTTCCTCGTGCGGCGCGACCGCCAGGCCTTGCAACGGTACGTGCAGAACGTGATGGTCACCTACCTGCTCTGCTACCTGGTCTTCATCTTCTGGCCCGTGGGTGGCCCGTACTACCAGTATCCAGCGCCTGCGGGAGCGTTCGTGGACAACCTCCCGGCGCGGCTGGTGCACGCCTCACTCGCCAGCGGCAGCTCCTTCGGCGCGGCCTTCCCCTCGAGCCACGTGGCCGCCACCATCGCGGCCTGGATCTCGGCGTGGCAGGGATGGCGTCCGCTGGCCTGGGTGCTGCTGGTCCCGGTGGTGCTGATGCCCATTGCCACCGTGTACACGCAGATGCACTACGGCGTCGATGCCCTGGCCGGGGTTGTGGTGGGGGTGCTGGTGCCGGCGGTGCTTGAAGCGAAAGGGGCGCCGCACGGCGCCCCCATCCCTTCAACAACTACCTGACCGTCAGGAGGTACTGCGTCAGTTGACCGTCATCTCGCCGTGCATGCCGAGCGCCGAGTGCGGGGTGCAGGTCAAGCCGTACGTCCCTGCCGGGAACCCGGTGGTGTTCAGGGTGAACACGGCGTCCTGCTCCACGAGAAGGGCGCCGGTGAGCGGGCCCATCCGGTTCGCGCCGAGCGCGGCGTCGATGGTTGCCTCGGTGCCAGCCGGGATCTTGCCAGCCACGAACGCGACGTTGTGCGGGCCGCCGCTCTTGTTGTGGAACCTGACGACATCACCGGCCTTCACCGTGAAGGCCTCCGGCACGTACTTGTAGGCGGTGCCCTCGAGCACCATGTTCACGTCGATCGTGGCACCGGTAGCAGCCGGCGTCGTCGCCGCGGCCGCGGGAGCCTCAGCAGCAGGCGCCGCAGGAGCGGGGGTAGCCGCTGGCGCCTCGGCCTTCTTCTCGCCGCCGCAGGCAGTGAGTACCAGCACCAGACCCGCGGCCATCGTCGCTACGCGCATCGCAGTCCATCCTCCAGGAGTAGGGGTGCCGGGACATTCCCGGCTGTCACAGCGCTCACAAGATATCGCTCGTGAAGCGCTTCACAAGTCCGCACAGGCCGCCTAACCTTGGGCCACATTCCGCCTTGAAACCGTGACGCATATCACATGACCACCCCTCCTCCCTGCCGCCGCCTTGGCCCCCAGTGCCAGGCGCTCAAGGTGATCCTCCGGATCGGCGCACTCGAGGACGGCCAGGCCTCCCTCGACCACGAGGGCACCTGGCTGCTTGGCCACACCGGCCAGATCACCTTCGGGGACATCTGGAGCGGTGCCGGGGACTTGTACGTGGATGCCGTCCTCCATGTCCCCTGCCGGCACCTCACGGTGGCCGGAAACCGGGCACAGTGCGGAGCCCACGGCTTTGCTGGGCCCACCCCGCCGAGCCCTCGCCGCCGGACCCAGCCCCGGCAGATGGGTGGGGATCGGTTTCTCGTGATGCAGCGGATGGAGCTGAAGGAACAGGTGCTTCGCCCCAAGCCGGCACCCCAGGCCCAGGGGCGCGCCTTGCCCATCCTGGCCACCGCCAATCCCTGCCTGGGGGCACCCTGCACGACGGCAGACCACCGCAGGGGCATGGCCTGCTGCCGGGACCTGCAGCTCGAGATCATGTGCACCCGCCGGCAGGTCCTGCTCGAGGCCCTCGTCCGGCACCGGAAGTCGCCCTATCTCTGCAAGGTGGACCGGGAGGGAGATTTCTCGCTCGGGGTCGAGATGATCTCGGCGTGCGGGTACCTGGCGGACGATGGTGCAGGATGCACCCTCCACGGGCGCCACCGGCGCGACGGGCGCACCGCCAAGCCCGACCTGTGCTTTGACTGGCCCCCCAAGGGCGAGGGACTGCACCCGGGCTGCGTGTTCCACAAATCCCGGCGACCCGGGAGGCCCCTGAAGGGATAGCTGCCGGCCTCCCCTTCCTGCCCCGGTCCGGCCTGTGCAAGTTCATGGCAGTACGGCGTCTACCCCATGGATTCACCCCCGGAACACGAGACGCCAACCCCGGGACGCCGGGAGAGGCCCATGGCTGACGAGCTCGAAGAGCTGTACCAGAGCACGTACACGGCGGTCGTTCGGTACCTGTACCGCAAGGTCTGGGACGCCGACCGCGCGGAGGACCTGGCGCAGGAGGTGTTCGTGCGCCTGCTGCAGCACCGCCCGGAGAAGCCGCGATCCTGGATCTTTGCTGTTGCCGCCAACCTGGCACGGGATGAGGCCAGGGCAGCGATCCGGCGCCGGCGGCACCTGACGTTGCTGAGCGCCGAGCCGTCCGCCCTGCCCTCGGCGCCGCTTGCCGCGGAAGACATGCTGGAGCACGATGAGCGGGCAGCAGAGGTGCAGGAAGCGCTGGACGCACTGACCCCGCGAGACCGCGAGGTGCTCCTGCTCTGGGACGCAGGGCTCAGCTATCCGGAGATTGCCGAACGGACGGGGCTCGCGGTCGGAGCGATTGGCACGACGCTGGCGCGGGCACGCCGGCGGCTGGTGGCCGCACACCATGCCCAGCACAGCACCGAGGCCGATGTCGCACATTCCTGAGGACGAACTCCACGCCTACCTCGACCAGGCCCTGGGCCGGTCGCAGTGCGTGGTCATCGAGAGCCACCTGGCGAGTTGCGCCGACTGCCGCCGCGAACGCGATGCGATCGCCGCGCTGCGCGACCGGACGACGCTGCTGCTGGGCCAGGCAGCGCCGGCACGGCGCATCGCTCCCTCCTTCGAGGCGCTGCAGCGGCGCGCGGTGCATGCGCCGGTGTCGCGCCGGGCGCGGCTCCTCCGGCGGGGCATCATGGCCGCGAGCCTGGTTGGAGCCATCGGGATCGGCTACGCGCTCCGTTCCCTCGAGCCCGCGCCCGAGGCGGCCACGGCCCAGCAGCCGGTCCTGCCGGTGCCGATGCCCGTGGCCGCGCCGGACCGGGCGGGTGGGCAACCCGACGTGCACCAGGTGGCGGAGCATCGGTCGAGCCCGGCCCGGGCAAGGGTACCCGCCGGGATCGCCGTGGACCGGAACCCCGCGGTTCCGCCGGCCCCCGTCGTTGCTGCCATCACGCCGCCTGCCTCGATCGAACTGTCCACGGACACCCTGCCGCAGGAAGAAACCGCCAGCCTCGTGGGCCTCTGGCGCACGGTGCCGTGGGATGCCGCGGAACAGGCGGCCGGGCGCGAACCGTCGCGGCTGATCGGGGTGCCGGTCGAGCAGGTCCAGGTCCAGCCGAGCAGCCGGGAAGGTGGCAAGCCGGTCACGGTGGTGGCACAGCGGCTCTCATCGGGTGAGGTCATCCAGACCATCGAGGGCCCGGCAGCCGATGTCACCCAGCTCCTCTCCCGGAGCGGTGACGGTGGGCTCGACTCCGCCGGCCGCTCGGCGCAGGCGGTCCGTTCCGGCGACCGGCTGATCGTGGTGACAGGCCAGCTCCCCTCGGACTCGCTGCGCGCGATGGCGCGGCGGGTGAATGCGGGGATGCGGGTGAGGTAGGGCGTCAGGGCGTCAGGACGTCAGGACGTCAGGGAGAAAAAGGGCCACCGCGGTTTGCGATGGCCCTTTCGCTTTCCCTGACGCCCTGACGCCCTGACGCCCTGACGTCCTGACGTCCTGACGCCCTACTTCTCCAGGTCGGCCTCGTGCACGAAGTCCTTCTCGGTGTCTTCGTGATCGTAGTGCTCCACCTCGTGGTGGTGGACCTCACGGCTCAGCGTGTTCTCCGCCAGCCGCGGTGAGATCATGGGCCAGGTGCGGCCGAAGAGCGCATGGGTGAGGAGAAAGAGGCCCAGGAACAGCGCGGTGGGCCCGACCTCGGGCACCCCGAAGCGCGGCCCGCTCTCTGCCGTGATCGACGGCACGATCATCAGGTAGCGCTCCAGCCAGAGCGCCGTGAGGCTCACCAGGGCCACGGCGGGCAGGATGACCCGGTTCTTCTTGGGTGCCACGCCCAGCAGCACGATGAACGGAATGAAGAAGAGGCCGGTGAGGACCGCCTGCGCGACCGGGATCCAGGGGCCCCAGAGCCGCGCGTAGACGAAGCCGGTCTCCTCGGGGAGGTTGGCATACCAGATGATCTGGAACTGGGCCCACATGAGGTAGGCCCAGAAGACCGAGAACCCGAAGCAGAGCTTGCCCAGGTCATGGCGCTGCTTGCCCGAGATGAGGTCGCTGACACCGAGCAGCTTGCCGTCGAAGATCATGAGCACGGCCAGCAGCATGTAGCCGCCCAGGAACGATCCCATGAAGAACCAGCCGCCCAGCAGGTTGGAGTACCAGTGGGGCTGGAGCGCCATCATCCCGTCGAACGCGACCAGGGTGAGGACAATGGCGTAGAGCACGGCATACACCGGCGACAGGCGCCGGAGCTTGCCGTAGATCCGCTCCTGTGCGCCCTCGGAGTTGTCGTAGCCGCGCGCCCGGCGCTCGAAGAGCGCCCGCCGGCCGCCGGTGGCCGCCCCCTGCGCCGCAGCCACGTCGGGGATGAGGTCGGTGCGGACCAGGCGCCAGCCGATCCAGTAGAGGAGCGACAGCCCCACGAAGAGCCGGCCGAACATGAAGCCCCGGCTGAGCCACACCGCCTTGCCATGCTGGAGCGAGTGCAGCTGCTCATGCATGTGACCGTAGATGTGGTCGTAGCCCACCGTGAAGATGAGCACCAGGCCCACGAGCGAGACCGGCGCGAACCAGATCGCCGCCTCCGCGAAGCGGATGACCACGCCCGACCACCGGGCGTTCACGATCTTGTCCACCGCCGCCACCGCCACGCTGCCGGCGCAGAGGCCGGTGAAGAAGACCCAGTTGACGTGGAAGAGGTGCCATGCGCGCGGCGCATTCTCGCCGCGGATGGTCATGGCAAACAGGATGAGGCCAAGGACCGCGAGGCCCATGCCCACCCCGAGCCGGGTCTCGTAGCGGCCCGAGAGGCCGGCTTCGACCAGGCGCTGCCGGATGTTCCGCCCTGGCATCAGTGGGTCCCTCCCGTCGTCGCGGGGGCGGGCGACCGGGCCTGCAGCTCGCGCACATGGTTCACGATCAGCCAGCGGTCCACCTGGCTGGGGAGCTTGTCACCGTACTTGGGCATCAGGCCCCGCCCGTAGCGGATGATGCTGTAGAGGTACCCGTCGGTGTGCGAGCGGGTCATGGTCGTCAGCAGCGACGGCACGCCAACGAAGCGCGAGGCCACGAGCCCGGTGCCCGCCCCGTCCTGGCCATGGCACGCACTGCAGAAGGTGTGGTAGAGCGAGTCGCCCCGCGCCGCACTCGGCGCCAGCATCGGCATGTCGGGACCGGGCACCGGCATCCCCGTGCCCGCCTTCGTGGGGTTCACCAGGCGGTCGGCCGCCGCCTGGTCGAAGGCGTAGGCCAGGTTCGCCCCGTCACCGATGTCCCAACTGGCCTCGCCCCCACCCACCGGCACCGTGCCCTTCACGGCGGTGCGGGGCACGTCCGCGCGAGAATAGGGATTCACCGCCGGGCTGTAGATCATCTGGTCGAACCACGCGATGTGGTACCAGAGCTGGTCGGGCGACGGCACGGTGTTGTACCAGAAGTCGCATCCCGCCAGGGCCATCGGCAGCAGGGCCGCGAGGAGCCTACGCCGCATGCTGCACCTCCACGGCCACCGCGCCGGCATCCCGCAGGAACTTCTCCGTCGCGGCGGCCTGGTCCCGCGCCGCCGGGACGAAGATCCCGATCCGGTCGTCGCTGAAGCGCTCGTCGTACCTGACGCCCTTCTTCCGGAGCGTGGTGGCGAGCAGGGCCACGCCGCCCAGGGTGACGAGCGAGGCCACCAGCACGGTGAGCTCGAACATGATCACGACGAAGGCCGGCATGGCCACGATGGACTTGCCGCCCACCAGGACGGGCCAGTCGCGGTTCATCCAGACCTGCATCGAGATGGCGGCCGCGAGGCCGGTGATGCCGCCGATGAGGGTGAACATCCGCACGGGGCTGGTGCCATGCCCGGCGGCGTCCTCGATCTCGTGGTTGGGGTGCGAAACGAAGACGGTGAAGTCCTTCCGTCCCTTCGCGCGGAGGTCGCGGATGGCGTCGCAGGCCGCGTCGATCTGCTCGAACGAGGCGAGGACGCCGGGCGTGATCGCAGCCATCAGTGGTGTCCCGTGTGGGCCGCGCGGCGGCGGGGCATGGGGATGAACTCCTTGATCTCCTGGATCGCCACGATGGGCAGGTTCTTGGCGAACAGGAGGAACCACATCAGGAACCAGCCGAACGACCCGACCAGGATCCCCCAGTCGGCCCAGGTCGGCGTCATGTTGTCCCAGGCATACGGGACGTAGTCGTTGGCCAGCGAGTTGATGATGACATACCGCTCGAACCACATCCCGATGTTGATGAAGATCGAGATGACGAAGAGCGCCGTCAGGTTGGTGCGCACCTTCCGGAACCAGAGGAGCTGTGACACGAAGGCATTGCAGATGATCATCGCCCACCCGCCCCACCACATCGGGCCGAACGCGCGCCGGAAGAAGGTCGTCTGCTCGAAGGTGTTCCCGCTGTACCACGCGACGAAGTACTCCATGCCGTAGGCGTAGAACAGGATGCTGCCGGTCAGGAGCGTCAGCTTCGACAGGTTGTCGAAATGGTAGTCGGTGATCATGTGCTCCAGGTGCAGGTGCTTCCGGAGCGGGATGAGCAGGGTGAACACCATGCCGACGCCGGAGTAGATGGCGCCGGCCACGAAGTACGGGGCGAAGATGGTGCCGTGCCAGCCGGGGATCAGCGACACCGCGAAGTCCCAGGACACGACCGAGTGCACCGAGAGCACGAGGGGGGTGGCCAGTGCCGCGAGGTAGAGGTACGCGCGCGAGTAGTGGCGCCACTGGTTGTCGGTGCCCCGCCAGTTCACCGAGAGCGTGGTGTAGAGCTTCTTGCGCCAGCCGGTGGCCTTGTCGCGCACCGCCGCCACGTCGGGGATGAGCCCGAAGATGAGGAAGCAGGTGGAGACGGTGAGGTAGGTGGAGATCGCGAAGACGTCCCACACCAGGGGCGACTTGAAGTTGGGCCAGAGGTAGCGCTGGTTGGGGTACGGCAGCAGCCAGTAGAACACCCACTGGCGCCCGATGTGGATGATCGGGAAGAGGCCCGCCGTCATGACCGCGAACACGGTCATGGCCTCGGTGGTGCGGTACACCGCCGTGCGCCAGGGCGAGCGGAAGAGGAAGAGGATCGCCGAGATCAGCGTGCCGGCGTGGCCGATGCCGACCCAGAACACGAAGTTGGTGATGTACACCGCCCAGAAGATCGGCGGCTGGTAGCCCGCGAGCCCCAGGCCGTCCCGCAGGAGCAGCGTGAAGGTGACGGCACCCACCAGGAACATCGCGACGGCGAACGCCAGCATCGCGAGGTAGCCCTTCGAGGGCGGCGAGAGCGTGCCGATGATGTCACGGGTGACGTCGGCATGGGTCTGGGTCGGGGCCGGCTGCGCAATCGCGGTCATCTAGTGCTCCTCCGCCGCCGGCGCATGGGCCGCGGGCTCCCGCTGCAGGACCTTGGCCAGGTAGGTGATGGCCGGCCGCACGTTGATGTCCTCGAGGATGTGGTACCCCCGATGGTCGCCACTCCGCTCCACCACGGCGCTCCCCGGGTCGTGGAGGTCGCCGAAGGTGATGGCGCCGGACCCGCAGGCCTGCTGGCAGGCGGTCCGCACGTCACCATCCCGGAGCTCGCGATCCTCCAGCCGGGCCCGGTGCTCGGTGTTCCGGATGCGCTGCACGCAGAAGGTGCACTTCTCCATGACCCCGCGCGCCCGCACCACGACCTCGGGGTTGAGCTGCAGGTTGAGCGGCTCGACGAACACCTTCTTCGAGTAGTGCAGCCAGTTGAAGTAGCGCACCTTGTAGGGGCAGTTGTTGGCGCAGTACCGGGTGCCCACGCAGCGGTTGTACACCTGGCCGTTGAGCCCGTCCGGGGTGTGGTACGCCGCATACACGGGGCACACCGTCTCGCAGGGCGCGTTGTCGCAGTGCTGGCACAGCATGGGGACGAACCGCGCCTCGACCGGCTCCCCGTCCGTGCCCCCCTCCCAGTACCGCTCCACCCGCATCCAGGTCATCTCGCGCCCGCGGAGGATCTCGTGCTCACCCACCCACGGGATGTTGTTCTCGGCGTAGCACGCCGTGATGCAGGCCGAGCACCCGGTGCAGCGCGACAGGTCCACCGCCATGCCCCACATGGCATGCTCGCCCTTGTAGTCGCCCAGCCGCCGCCCCTGCCCGTCCTCGCGGCCCACGGTCTCCTCGCGCCAGCCCTGGATCGCCTCCAGCTCGCGCGGCGTGTTGATCTCATGCGGCGGATGCCCGGCGGCCCGGGCCGACTGCAGGAGCGTCATGCCCTGGAGGGCGTGCGCTACCGGCATCGCCTGGGCAATGCCGCGCCCGAGCTGCCGGGTGTGGCCCTCGGACTTGGCCACCTTCTGGTACTCGCGGGTGCGCTCGACCTGCACCTTCACCGAGGCGTACTGCAGGAAGGTGCCGGTGGTGGGGCCGAGGAGGTCGAGGTAGTTCACCCCGCGACCCTTCGCATAGTCGCCGAGCTCGGTGTGGCCCAGGCCCAGTGGCATCGCCACCACCCCGGGCTTGAGGCCGGGATAGATGTAGGCGGGCGCGGACACGCTGCCGTGCGCCGACGTCAGCTTGACCACCTCGCCCTCGCGCACGTTGAGCTGGGCGGCGGTGTCAGGGTGCATCTCCACCCACGATTGCCAGCTGATCTTCGTGACCGGGTCGGGCACCTCGGCCAGCCAGGGCCGGTTGGCGCCGCTCCCATCACTGTAGTGCGAGCTGGCGTAGGGCAGGAGCGTGAACTCACCGGGCCCCTCGAAGGCCGGGACCGCCGGGTTGACCGACGCGTTGGCGACGGACACGACGTAGGACGGCGCCTCCGCGTACTCACCACCCCGCTGCAGGGCATCACGCCAGGCGGCCTCGCCGCCACCGCGCGCCTGCCACACCGTGCGAACGTGCTCCTCCCAGCTGGCGGCGTTGAACTTCGCCAGCGGGCCGCCAACCTTCTGCGCCACCTTGAGGAGGACATCCCCGGTGGCCATGGTGTTGAACACCGGCGTCATCACCGGCTGCATCAGGCCCCAGACGCCCGCGCGGGGATTCAGGTCATCCCAGCGCTCCAGCGCATGGTGGCCCGGCAGGAGCAGGTCGCACTGCGCCGCCGTCTCGTCGAAGTAGAGGGTCGTCGAGACCTTGAAGGGCACCTTGGCCAGGGCCTCGACGAAGCGGTTCTGCTGCGGCAGGGTGTAGGCCGGGTTCGACTCATGCACCAGGAGGACCTGGATGTCGCCCCGTCCCATGGCCCCGGCCAGCTGGATGACCGCCCCAAGGCCGTCGCCGTGGTCAAGGTCGGCGCCGAACCGGACCGTCCGGCCGATGTTGCCGGCCGCCTGGTTGAGCAGGTTCACCGCGGCGCAGAGCTCCACGGCGTTGGCATACTGGGCGCCGATGCCGCCGGCCACTGCCAGGCCAGGCGACGCCGCCGCGAACTCCTTCGCGATGCGGACCAGCACCTCGGCGGGGACGCCGGACGCCGCCGCCGCCGACTCGATGGTGGCTGCAGCGTTGCCGGTCGGGGCGATGGCGTTGGCCAGGGCGAGCGCCACCAGCGCCTCGGAGCCGGGGTTCACCGCATGCCAGTCGTCGGCGTTCAGGCCGGTGAGCGAGGCGCGAGGACCGAAGTAGACGAACCGGGCCGGCTGGCGCCCCGGGCTGAACCCGTGCGCCTCGGCAAAGCCCCGCTCGTACTCGGCCGACGAACCCCAGGTCTCGAGAAAGTCCGCGCCAAACGAGATGATGTACTTCGCCTGGCTGAAGTCGCAGGCAGGAACCTCGTCGCGCCCGAAGACCCGCTGGTTGGCCTCGCGCACCGGCTCCAGGTCGAACGGACGGTACCGCACCACCCGGCCACCCTGCGCCGCCATGACGTCACCCAGGAAGGTGTCGAACGTCCCCCGGCCGGCCCCCGAGAGAGCGGCCACCCTTCCACCCGCCGCCCCGAGCTTCGTGGCGAGCAGCGCGACGGCGTCATCCCACGAGATGTCCTTCCAGGCGCCTGCCTCCTTCACCATCGGCCCCTTCACCCGGCCCGGGTTGTACAGGCCCTGCAGGGCTGCCTGGCCCCGGGAGCAGAGGGCGCCGCGGTTCACCGGGTGTTCCGGGTTCCCGTCGAGCTTGATGGCCCGTCCCTCGCGCGTCT
Organism: uncultured Gemmatimonadaceae bacterium; assembly: GCA_964638035.1. GTDB lineage: Bacteria > Gemmatimonadota > Gemmatimonadetes > Gemmatimonadales > GWC2-71-9 > JAGGAG01. The sequence goes on from CAZWXD010000015.1 coordinate 61,014, forward strand.
TCACGTGCACGCCGCAACCCGCGCTGCACTCGGTGCAGGTGCTGGCGTAGTACGTGGGAATGCCCGGCACCTGGTCCTCGGACTGCACCAGGTAGGGGATCAGCTTCTCCACTCGCTCCGTGCTGCAACCGGACAGCGCCGCGGCACCGGCACTGGTCGTGCCGAGCACCGTGAGGAACCGGCGGCGGGAGACGGGCGAGGTTTCGTCGGACATGTGGGACTCCGAGTTCAGGACGTCAAGGCGTCAAGGCGTCAAGGCGTCAAGGCGTCAAGGCGTCAAGGCGTCAAGGCGTCACGATACTGGGTTCTCGTACGGACGCAAACCGCGCCCCCTCTTCGCCCTGACGTCCTGACGTCCTGACGTCCTGACGCCTAGTGATGGCAGATCGTGCAATCGCGCTTGACGCCACGGGCGAGGTGGCAGTTGATGCACCACCCCATGTTGTTGACGTTGTTGACCTTGAACACCTGGGGCATGCGGGCCACGTCGCCGTGACAGGCGGCGCAGGCGGTCGGGCCCATCGCCTTCACGTGGTTCTGGTGCGGGAAGTGAACGTGGCGGGCAACGAAGTGCACCCGGACCCACTCGATCGGCGCCTTCTTGCCCCACGCGTCCCGCACCTTGCGGATCTCGTTCTGGTTGGCACTGTCCGAGCCGCTCACCACCAGGTGGCACCCCATGCAGGTCTGCATCGAGGGGACGCCGGGCTCGGTGGAGACGGAGGCGGAGTAATGGCAGTATTGGCAGGAGATCTGGTACTGACCGGCGTGGATGTCGTGCCGGAAGAAGACCGGTTGGCGTGGGCCGGGCAACGTCGCCGTATCGCCGGCAGCGAGGACCACGCTGGTGGGCGGCTTGGGAGGGCCGGCCTGCTGGGCACTCGAGGGACGGTCAAGGACAACGGCGAGCGTCACGACCGCGGCACCCGCTCCGATGGCCAACCACGCCGACTTCCGCATCATTCGATTCCACCGAACGTAGGGAGAACCGGCCACGCCCCAAGGGGCATGGCGGGGACACATCAGCTTGTGATTTTCTTCACTTGGCCCGGCCCGGAAAATCTCGGCCAGCGGGGCGTAAAGTACAGTCCGGTCACGCGATTACACAACTCCGGCCGCCCGGTCCTGCAGGCAGGGGCCCGGCAGCAAGGGCTTGATTTCCCGTAGAACTACGTATCCCCGCCCGGGCCCCCGGATCCCTCCCGGAGCATGCCCTGGCGACGGAGGTAATGCCGGACCTCGATGCCCATCGCCCGCAGGAGCTTTGCCTCCCGCTGGTCGAGCCCCGCGCGGAAGACAACTTCCCGGAAGGAGCGAAGGACGTTGTCGCGCTGCCGGGTCTTGAAGAACTCGATGGCGTCGAGTGTGCGCTCCCAGTCGGCGAAGAGCAGCTCCTGTTCCTCCATGGTCACCGCCGGGGCCTGCCGCCGCGGGCGCTTGAAGGGTTGCCGGTTGCCACCCTGGGCCACCCAGAGTTCGTACGCCATCACGGCAATCGCCTGCGCCAGGTTGAGCGAGGTGTAGCTCGGGTCGGTGGCGATGGTGATCAGCGTCTGGCAGGCGTCCAGTTCATCATTGGTGAGCCCGTGGGCCTCCCGTCCCGCCACCAGGGCCACCCGCCCCTCGCTTGCGTGCGACAGCAGGTCATCGGCCGCGTCCCGGGGCCGCAGGATCCGCCGCTTCGCTGCCCGTTCCCGGCCGGTCAGCACGCCCGCGTAGACGCAGTCGGCCAGCGCAGCGGCCAGGGTGTCGAAGGTGCGGATGCGGCTGATGAACTCCCCGGTATTGTGCGCCACGCCCTCGATGCGGTAGGCATCGAGTTCCACTTCCGGTTGCACCACGCGCATCTCGGGGATGCCGAAGTTGCGGCAGATCCGCACCGCCGAACCCACATTGACGATGTCCTGCGGGGCGACGAGGACGAGGGTGACACGGGTCAATGGGGACGTCATGGCGCCTTGACGTCATGACGCCTGATCTCCACCCCCGCCTCCTGCTCCAGCAGGCGGATCGCCTCCAGGTAGTCCGCGCTTTCGCCCAGGACCTCGCGGGCCCCACCGAACAGGTGCCAGGCCTCACGGGTGAGGTCGGCAGGCACGCCCTGCTGGTCCATGAGTCCCACCGCGATGCCCACGTCCTTGTGCAGCAACGCCAGCCGGAAGGTGTTGGGAAAGAGGCCGGTGAGCACCCGGTCGGGGATGAGGGACTCGCTGACGAACGACCGCCCGCTCGACGTATTGAGGACCTCGAGGGCCGCCGTCGCCGGGATGCCCGCCTTCACCAGCGCCGCCAGTCCCTCACCCACGGCCAGGATGTTCACCGCCAGCAGGGCATTGTTGACCGCCTTCATGGCGTGCCCGGTGCCGACCGGCCCCATGTGCACGATGCGCGAACCGAAGGCCGCGAGCACGGGACGCACACGTGCCAGCAACGCAGCATCGCCGCCCACCATGACCGTCAGCGTGCCCGCCTCCGCGCCGCTGGTCCCGCCACTCACCGGGGCGTCGAGGAAGCCGGCGCCGCCCGCCTCCACCTTGCCGGCAATGCGCACACTGGTACCGGGATCGCCCGAGGTGCAATCCACCAGCACGGCGCCGGGCGCAAGCCCCGCCAGGACCCCGTCAGGGCCGCCGAGGAGCTTCTCGACCTCGGCCGACGTGGGGAGGCAGGTGATCACGACACCGGCGCCAGCAACCGCCTGGGCCGGCGACGCCGCCGCACTGGCGCCTGCGGCCGGGGCAAGGGCCTCGGCCACACTGCGGGTCCTGTTCCACACCGTCAGCGGGAACTCACGAGCGATTCGGGCGGCCATGGGCCGCCCGATCGCTCCGAGGCCGAGGAAGGCGACCTGCTCAGTCGTCGCCGGCATCATCACCTTTCCCGCGGCCGCCGAGCTCGCGGTCGAGCAGGAGGAGGGCTGGCCCGTCGTTCCCCACGATCTTGAGCTGCTCCACGATCAGCTCGGCGGTCTTCTCCTCCTCCACCTGCTCATTCACGAACCAGTCGAGGAAGACCCGGGCCGGGTAGTCCTTGAGGTCGAGCGAGAGGGCGTAGAGGTCGTGGATGCTCTTCGTCACCGCGCGCTCATGCCCCAGCGCCTGCTCGAACACCGAGAGCGGTGACTCGAACGCGACAGGTGGCTGCTGGATCCCCGGCATCTTCACCGTGCCACCCCGGTCCAGGATGTGGTCGAAGATCTTCATCCCGTGCACGTGCTCCTCCCCCGCCTGGGCCCGCATCCACGCCGCGAGCCCCGGCAGGTTGTGCGACTCGAAGTGGGCGGACATCGAGAGGTAGACGAACGAGGAGTACAGCTCGTTCCGGATCTGTTCGTTGAGCGCGTCCTGCATGCGTTGGCTGATCATGGGGCCCCGGCAGGTGGTGTGTGGTGTCGGGCGGCGCGGCCGCCTTCCCGAATATAGGTTCCCGAACCATGTCCCACACCGTCCGCCGCCTGCTCCCCGCGCTGCTTGGGGCCACGCTCGTGCTGTTCATCATCGGACCGCTGGTGCGGCTCCTCCTGGCGGCGACGCCCGCCGGCCTGGCGGAGGCGCTGCGCGATGCCGAGGTGCAGGGCGCGATCGCCCTGACGGTGGGCTGTGCCACGGTCGCCACGCTGCTCGCCGCCCTGCTGGGCGGGCCGCTGGGTTACCTGCTGGCTCGCCATCGCTTCCCGGGTCGCCGCCTGCTGCAGGGGCTGGTGGACCTCCCCGTCGTGATTCCCCATCCGGTGGTGGGCATCGCCCTCATCCTCTTCCTGGGCCGGCACTCCGCCGTGGGCGGCGCGCTGGCACGGGTGGGGCTCGAGTTCGTGAGCCACGTGCCCGGCATCGTTGCCGCCATGCTGTTCGTCTCGGCCCCCATCCTGGTGAGCGGCGCCCGCGAGGCCTTCGCCGCCGTGGATCCCAAGCTCGAGCAGGTGGCGCGTTCGCTGGGCGACACGCACTGGCAGGCCTTCCGCCGGGTCACCCTTCCGCTCTCGGGCCGTGGCATCCTCGCGGCGGCCATCCTGTCGTGGGCCCGCGCGGTGAGCGAGTTCGGGTCCATCGTCATCCTCACGTACAACCCCAAGGTCGCCAGCGTCCTCATCTTCGATCGCTTCACCGCGTTCGGGCTCCCGGCCGCGATCCCGGTGGCCGTGCTGCTCCTCCTCGTGGCGCTTGTCGTCTTCGTGGCCGTGCGGCTGGTCGAGCCGGATGGTGCGCCGTGATCCGGGTCGAGGGGCTGGGCGTGCAGGTGGGGAGCTTCGCCCTGCGCGACGTCACCCTCGAGGTTCCCGCTGGGGGGTATGCCCTCGTGATCGGCCCCACCGGGTGTGGCAAGACCACCCTGCTGGACGCCGTGGCCGGCCACGCCCGCGTGCAGGCAGGCCACGTGTGGGTGAACGGCCGGGACGTGACGCGCCTGGCCCCTGAACGCCGCGCGCTCGGGATTGTCTACCAGCACTACCACCTGTTTCCCCACCTGTCGGTGCGGGCCAACATCGCCTACGGCCTGCGCGGGCGCCCGGGAGGCGGCACGGCGCACCGGGTGGATGACCTGGCAGCCCTGCTGGGCGTGACCGCCCTCCTCGACCGCCCGGTGCGGGGCTTGAGCGGTGGCGAGCAGCAACGGGTGGCACTCGCGCGGGCCCTGGCGCCGCGCCCGCAGGTGCTGCTGCTGGACGAGCCGTTCGCGGCGGTGGATCCCGCCACGCGCACGCTGCTCCGCCGGGAGCTGCGCGCGCTGCACGCGGCCGAGGGCATCACCACCCTCCAGGTCACGCACGACTTCGATGACGCCCTTCGCCTGGGCGACCTGGTGGCCGTCATGGCCGATGGGCAGGTGCTGCAGCAGGGCCGGCCCGAGGAAGTCTTCCGCCAGCCCAACTCGGCGTTCGTGGCACGGTTCATCGGGACGGGCAACGTGATTGCGGGGACCGTGGAGCGGGCCTCGAGCCGTGACGGCCATGGGTCATTCGAGGCGCGGTTCCGGGCCGGAAGGCTGGACCTCGTGGTGATCACCGACCGCACCGGGGCGGTGCATGCCGTGATCCGTCCCGAAGACCTGCTGGTGAGCAATGCCCCCCTGCCCCCGTCGGTGCGGAACTGCCTGCAGGCACGGGTGGCAAGGGTGGAGCAGGCTGGCGCGATTTCGCACGTGGTGCTCGACGCCGGCGCGGAGCTGGTGGCAGCAGTGACCGGCGCCACGGTGTGTGAGCTCGGGCTCCGGCCCGGCGCGCAGGTCTGGGTAGGTTTGAAGGCAACCGCGGTCCATGTCGTGTGAGGGTTCTGCAAGAAGGAGGTGCCATGCACACCGCTCGCGTCGCCCTGCTCCTCGTCCTGCTGGCCGCGTGCTCCCGGAGCGACCGCCGCCCGGCGCTCGCCGTTGATTCGGGTCCACCGCCCTTGCCGCAATGGGCCGGCTACGTGTCCCGCTCCGTGGCCGCCGCGCTGGGCGACTCGGCGTCGAGCATCGAGGGGCTGGCAGCGCATGACGGGAAGCTCTACACGGTCGACTGGAAGGACGGGAGCATCTACCGCCTCACCCCGAACGACGCGAGCCCGAGCCCGCTCCTCGCGGTGGAGCGCGTCGGGGAACTGGGCACACGGCCCGGTACGGCCATCCTCGGCGTGGTCGCCGATCGACTCGGCAACCTCTACGCCGCGGCGCCGGCGAGTGGCACCATCTACCAGGTGCGGGGCAGTGCCCTCGGCACCCCCAGCTTCGACACCAGGCGCGATGTGCGGGTCTTCGCGACCGGCGCCGCGGGAGCCAACGGCCTGGCGTTCGACCGGACCGGCCAGCTCTGGATCACGGGCGGCGACCACAATGCCCTCTACCGGGTGGGGCCGAAGGGCGGCAAGGTGGTCGGGTTTGCCAGCGGCTATGCCACGATCTCGCCGGACACCACCATGCCGGTCCGGCAGTACGTCACCAACGGCATTGCCTTCGACTCGAAGGGCAACGTGTACACCGCCAATACCGGCACCGGCGAGATCCAGCGCATCGAGGTGCGGCCGGACTATACGCCAGGGGCCATCACCACCTTCATCAGGGACACGCTGCTCCTGGGCGCCGACGGCCTCATCATGGACGATGGCGACAACCTCTTTGTCGCGGCCAACTACAACAACTCGCTCTTCCGGGTCTCGCCGGACGGCAGGCTCGAGCTGGTCACCTCCGACAAGGCCGGGTTGGGCCGGGACGAGGCGGGCGTCCGGGTGGCACCGGGCGGCGAGCGCAAGGGCCCGAGCGACGTGCTCCGCTTTCCCGCCGAACTCAAGAAGGTCGGCAACACCATCTACATCGCCAACCTGAACTTCAAGGTGGGCGCCAACGCGGGACAGGCCTTCACGGGAGCCTCGGTTGCCGGGGTCCGCGTGAAGTAGTGGTGCCATGCCCCCGCGCCTGATGCACGTGGACCTCGACGCGTTCTTCGTGGAGGTCTGCCGCACCAGGATGCCGGAACTGCGAGCGGTCGACCTCCTCGTCGTGGGCGGGCGGCGGAATGCCCGCGGCGTGGTACAGTCCGCCTCGTACGGCGCGCGGAAGTTCGGGGTCCGGGCTGGCATGCCGATCGCCTGGGCGGTGGAACTCTGCCCGGCAGCCACCTTCGTGCAGGGCGAGTTCGTGTGGTATCGCGAGGCCTCGCGCCGGGTCCGCGACCTCCTGGCAAGCCAGGCGCCCGCCGTGGTCATGGCGGGGCTCGACGAGGGCTACCTCGACTTCACCGGGACCGAGCGGCTGTATCCCGTCTCCCTCCTCCCTGTCGCCGAGCAGATTCGTGATGCCGTTGCCCGCGAGGCTGGCCTGGCCGTGAGCATCGGGATCGCCCCCAACAGAATGGTGGCGAAGATGGCGTCGGATGCCGCCAAGCCGCGCGGCATCATGGAGGTGCGGGCCGGGTGGGAGGAGGGATTCGTGGCCGGGCTTCCGCTGCGGGCCCTTCCCGGCGTGGGGCCCGCCACCGCGCGCCGCCTGGCCGACCTCGGCCTGGTGGATGCGTGGCAGGTACAGCAGAAGTCGGAGGCCGAACTCACCCGGTTGCTGGGCGACGACGCCGCGGGCCTCAAGCGGCGGGCGCATGGCCACGGCGGCACCGTCCTGCGGACGGGGCGCCTCCCGCGGTCGGTGAGCCGCGAGACCACCTTTGCCCATGACATCAGGAGCCTTCATGAACTCGAGGCGGTGCTGTTGCTCTTTGCCTCGCGCGTGGCGGCCCAGCTGCGCGATGAGCACCTGGTTGCCCGCACCGTGGTGCTGAAGCTCCGCCAGGACGACTTCACCACCGTGACGCGGCGCGTGACACTGGCCGAGGCGACCGACCTGGAGCAGGACCTCTTCCGGGCGGCGCGACCGTTGCTGGCCCGCGCCTTCCAGGAGGTGCGGCGGCGGGACCGCGGTGCGCGCCTGATCGGGATTGCGGCCACCAACCTCGGCCAGGCCAGGGAGGCCGACCTGTTCGAGTCACCGGAGCGTGCCCAGATGCGAAAGCTGGCGGCGGCGGTGGATGAGGTGCGGGAGAAGTACGGCGCCAACGCCGTGGCGCCAGGACGCGTCGTGCCGCTGACCCGGCGCAAGCGCCGCAGCTGAACCCTACCGGAGCCGCGCGCGGAGCACAGTCGTGTCGCGCAGGTCGCCGGCGTCGAAACGCAGGCGCACCTCGCCGGACGCCCGGTCAACCCTGGCGCCGAGCCCGGTGAACGTCGCCACGCGGCCATCCGGTGCGATCGCGCGAACGCTGCTGTTGGCATAGAGCGGGTAGAACCCGACGGGTACGCGCCTTCCGCCTGCGGGTACGGTGCAGCGGCAGGCGCGCTCGGCGCCGCTCCCCACGTTGATGCGGATCGACAGGGGCTGCCCCGTCGCGTTGGTGATGCGAGGCTGGAAGAGCGGGCGACTCCCCGCGTCCGCGCGCGCCTCGACCCGGAGCACCTGCTGGCGGGCATCCATCACCTCGGTGTGCTGCAGGGCCGCGCCAAGGGGCTGGTCATTCCCCCCGCGCGCCACCACCGCATACCAGGACACCTGGAGGGCCGTGGTGCGCGGCACCTCCAGCCGGAGCGAGTCACCGGGCGCCACTCGCTGCTCGCCCTCGTGGCCCGCAATGACCGCCACCGGGATGGCCAATCGGTTCACCACGACGAGGGTTGACCTCACGGTGCTGGCCAGGCCCAGTGCGGCCGCAACCAGGAGCGCCGTGATCACGATGCCCATCGCCACGTGAGCCGGCGGCACCGCACGACGCCCCTGGGCAGGTGGTTCCTCGACGCCGGCCAGGGCCTGTCGCATCGCCATGGCATCGGGGAAGCGTGTGCTGCGGTCCTTGGCCAGGGCACGCACAACGGCCCGGGACACGGCGTCGGGAATCCCGCCACGGCGCGAGGCCGGCGTGGGGACCGGGGCGTGCACGTGCTTCCCCACGACTTCCTGGCTGTCCTCCCCTTCGTAGGGAGGCGAGCCCGCGAGCATCTGGAAGAGCACCGCGCCCACCGCGTAGAGGTCGGCCCGGTGATCCACGTTCCCGTGGCCCAGCGCCTGCTCCGGGCTCATGTAGGCCGGCGTCCCCACGACAAACCCCGCCTGCGTGGTGGCCGGGACCGCATTGAGCCGCTTGGCAATCCCGAAGTCCACCAGCAGGGTCCGCCCCGACCTGGCGTCGATCATGACGTTGTCCGGCTTGATGTCGCGGTGAACGATCCCGGCGGCGTGCGCATGCGCCAGTGCGGCCAGCAGGTCGTCCGCGACAGCCACGGCCCGCTCCACCGGCAGCGGCCCTTCCCGCGCGAGCAGGTCGGTGAGCGTGGAGCCCTCCACCAGCGGCATCGCGTAATAGAGGAGGCCATGCCCTTCGCCGACGAAGTGGATCGGCAGGATGTTGGGATGGTCGAGTCGCGCCACCGCGCGAGCTTCCTCGCGAAAGCGGGTGCTGGAGCCTGGCGCGAGTGTCAGGCCCGGGTGCAGGACCTTCACCGCGAGCTGCCGATCGAGGTGCCGGTCGTGCACCCGGTACACCTCGGCGAACCCCCCGCGCCCGAGCAGGTCGAGCACCTCATACTGTGCGCCAAGGGCCTGTCCGAGGCGCACGGCGAGCGACTCCTCCACAGGAAGGGTCATGGTCTCGGTGGGTGCCGGGGCAGCGTCCGACATGGGGCCTGGCAGCGTGCGCTGCCGGTGTCAGTTGGGGAGGAAGCTCGGGGTGCTGGCGCGCCGGGCCGGCTTCGGGGCCGGCGGCGGTGCCGCTTCGGCAACCGGCACCGGCTCGGGCGCGGGGGCAGGCGGCAGCTCGATCACCGCCACCGGCTGGAGGATCGGCTCCTCCACCACCTTGGGGGGCGGCGCCTTCGCTGCGTAGGCTTGCGAGCGCGTCTGCGGACGGGGCGTCACCGCGACCGCCACGGGGAAGTCCCGCTTGTCCACCTGGATCGCCGCGTCGCCACGGGCATCCACGCGGGCACGGAAGCCGTTGTAGCGCGCCTGGCGTCCTGCCTTGTCGCGGACCCGGACCTCCGCGTCATCGCTGAGCTGGTAGTACCCCAGCCACACCGGGGCGTCACCGGCGGCCACCTCGCAGTCGCAGAGCCAGTCGCCGCTGGCCGAGGCGACCCCCACCGTGAGCACCATTCCCGAGGTATTGGTGATGTGCGGGGCGAACCATGAGCCCCCCGCAGCGGCCAGGTCGATCGACCGGTGAAGCGATCCCTGCGGATCATCGATCCTGATGTTCCCGCGCAGGACTTCTCCCATCGGCTTGCCTGCGGCTGACACCGGCCTCACCATGGCCCAGTCGGCGGCCAGCGCCTCACCAGCGGGCACCTCGAGGCGCATGCTGTCACCCGGCTGTACCAGCTGCGCCGGGCGACGGCCCTGGGTAACCCACACCGGGCTCATCAATTGGTTGTCGATCACCAGGCTGGCCGAACCGGCCCCGCGGCCGAAGGCAAGCCAGAGCGCGGCCCCCGCAGCGAGTGCTGCGGGGATGGCAGTCCAGCGCGGCAGCCGGCGCACCGGTGCGGCAACGCGCGTGGGCTGCGTGGGCGATGGCCCCGCCGGCGTGATGGGCGCCGCCAGTACCACCGGTGACCGAAGGCCGGTCTCGATGCGCGCGACGATGCGCGCGGCCGTCACCTTGTCGGCTGGCGCCGTCGCCAGGCCGGCGCGCAGCGCCTCCACCACGTGCCCCGCCGAGGGGAACCGGTCGGCAGGATCCTTGGCCATGCAGCGGACGATCACGTCGGACATCCACTTGGGGATGCGCGCATTCAGGTGGCTCGGCACGGGCACGGGATGGCTCAGGTGCTTGCCCACGATCTCCTGCGACGTCTTGCCGTCGAACGGCGGCGCCCCGGTGAGGAGCTGGAACACCATCGCGCCAAAGGCGTAGAGGTCGGCGCGGGCGTCCACCGTGTCACGGCCCAGGGCCTGCTCCGGGCTCATGTAGAGCGGCGTCCCCACCACGAAACCGGCCTGGGTGTGGGTCGCCACGCCATCGAGGCACTTGGCGATGCCGAAGTCCACGAGCAGCGGCCGTCCGCTCGCCGTTTCGAGCAGCACGTTGTCGGGCTTGATGTCGCGGTGCACGATGCCGAGGCTGTGGGCGTGCTCGAGTGCCTCGAGCACCGGGATGACCAGCTGCGCCACGAGGAGGGCATCGAGCGGTCCCTGCGCCACCAGCAGGTCGGCGAGGGTGCTCCCTTCCACGAAGGACATCACGTAGAACACGAGGCCATCCGCCTCACCCACGAAATGGATCGGCACGGTGCCCGGATGGTTCAGGCGGGCGATCGCACGGGCCTCCTGCTTGAAGCGCGCGCGCATGCCGTGGGTCCATGCCACGTCAGGACGGAGCACCTTCACCGCGAGGCGGCGGTCAAGTTCGATGTCGCAGATCTCGAAGACGTCGGAGAAACCGCCCTGCGCCAGGCGCCGGACCACCACGTACTGGGCACCCAGCGCCTCGCTCAACCGACTGATGAGGTCAGCGTCCCCGGCGTCCGTGATGGTGACGTCGCAGACGCACTGGCCCGCCGCACCCCCGCAGCGGGAGCACGTGACGCCGGTCACCGGAGAAGCCGGAAAGGAAGCGGTCATTCCCTTGCATCGTGCATGGCCGCGCCGGGCGCGCCCCCATGGGCCCCCTGGCGGGCGCGGGAAACTGCCGCCTACCCAGGGTATCCAAGCGCTGATTCCACGCTAAGTTGGAGCATCGTCCCGGTCCGGCGGCCAGGGGCCGGCCGCACGCAGGACACACCCCGAGGGGGCACAAACGGTGCCACCTGCGGTTTCCACGGGAAACGCGCGCCGCTGCGGCGCGGTGGCAGGCGCCGGGATACACACACGCCGGGACAGCGCATGAATGACATGATGCCGGTGGCGTACGCGGTGGGAGCACTCGTGCTCGGCGGCTACGCGCTCATCCTGTACCGGACCAACCGGGTGAGGGGGCGCATGTTCGCCTGCCTGTCGCTTGCCCTGGCCCTGGGGTACGCGGAGCAGGCGCTCGGCGTCCCGGCGCTGCGCTGGGTGAGCTGGGGCTTCCTGGCCCTGGCCCTGGTGTTCATGGCCCTTGGACGCCGGCAGGCAACTGGCGACTGAACGGCGGGAGTTGTGCCCACGACGACGCAGGGGGTGCGGCCGCTCGCCGCACCCCCTGCCGTGTCACGGTGCGCCGCCACTCCGCAGCGCCGAGTACAGGTCAGTTGCTGGTCGAGTCCGCCCCGCGATTCCGCTCGAACGTCCCCGTGCGGTCGAGCGTCAGGTTGGTGCCCGCCGTGGGATCCACGTTCTGCACCCGGATCTCGAAGACGCCGTCGTTGCGGGCGTCGTAGTCCGTCACCGTTCCCATGCCGAGCGCGCTCCCCCGCTGCCCCTGCACGATGGGAATCGGGAGTGGTGCCTGGGCGCCGGGCGTCAGGGCCCGCACCGTGAACGTGACCCCCGAGGCGCTGGCACTCGCGCGGTAACGGTAGCCATTGCAGAGCAGGACCCGCCCGAAGTCAGCCTGGCTGTTGAAGAACTGCGAGAATACCCGCCCATCCTTCTGGGCCTGGCAGGCCGCGGCGACATCGGCTGGGGCCACCGACACCTGCTGCCCGCCACCGCCACCAGCACACCCCGCCAGGACCAGGCTTGCCATCACGAGACGACGCATACGGTTGTTGCTCCCATGGTTGATGGACGAACGGTGTGCATGCCGGGCGCCCGGGAGACGACAGGGCACGCTGCGCTGGCACACGTTGTACGCCGGAGAAGCTACCGCGGCCCCGCCCGGTCCACCAGCACACGAGAGGGACGACGAGCACCCGCGTCCCGGCGTGCCGGCCACATTGTCGTTAGAATCGTCCAGCCAGCTCGCCCCGCACTCCCTTCGTGAGGGTCGTCGCATGCTCCGTAACACACTCCTGTCGCTGTGCCTCCTGGCCGTCGTGTCGCCTGCCGCGTACGCCCAGGCCGGTGGCGCGTCTGACACCGATCCCTACACCTGGCTGGAAGACAAGGACGGCGCACGGGCGATGGCATGGGTGGCCGCGGAGAACGCGAAGACCCTTCCCCGGCTGGAGGGCGACCCGCGATACCGGGCCTACCAGGAACAGGCCTACGCCATTGCGGCCGCCCAGGACCGTATTCCCTACCCGGCGCTCGCCAACGGCAGGGTGCTGAACTTCTGGCGCGATGGCGAGCATCCGCATGGCGTCTGGCGCTGGACCACCGAGGCCGGCTTCCGGAAGGCCCAGCCTCAGTGGACCACGCTCCTCGACCTGGACGCCCTGGGCAAGGCCGAGGGCAGGAACTGGGTGTGGAAGGGCGCCAACTGCCTGCAACCCGAGGAACGCCTCTGCCTTGTGGCACTCTCCGATGGGGGCGAAGACGCCGTGACCCTCCGGGAGTTCGACGTGCGCACCGGGCGCTTCGTGGCCGGTGGCTTCGCGCTCCCCCTGTCCAAGCAGAATGTCTCGTGGCTGGACGAGAACACCCTCCTCGTGGCAAGGGACTGGGGTGCAGGCAGCCTGACGGCATCGGGGTACGCCTTCGTGGTCAAGTCCCTGGCACGGGGGCAGCCGCTCTCCCAGGCGCGCGAGGTCTTTCGCGGCGCCGAGACCGACCAACTGGGTTCCTGGGCCTCTGTGCTGCGCGATGGGCAGGGCAACACCCTGCCGATCGTGGGCCGCGGCGTCACCTTCTTTGCCCGCGAGATGTTCGCGTTGACGCCCGGAGGCCCGGTGAGGCTTCCGCTCCCGGCGCGAAGCCGCCTTGCCGGGATGGTGGACGGCCAGGTGCTGGTGACGACCAGTGAGGACTGGGCGGTGGATGGACGGAGGGTGCCGGCGGGCGCGCTGCTGGCCGTCGATCGCCGGCAGTTCACCGGCGGACCCATGACCCCGGTCGTGATCTTCCAGCCTGGTGCGCGGCAATCGGTCGAAGGGGTCACGGCCACGAAGGACCGTGTCGTCGTGACGATCCTCGACAACGTGCGGAGTCGCGTGGTCACCTACGCGCACGGCGCAGGCGGGTGGCGCGCCCGCCCCGTCACGCTCCCCGACAATGCCACCATCAACGTGGTCGCCGCGACCCGGGCGGGGAACGAGGTGTACCTCAACGTGACCGGCTTCCTCGACCCGCCCGCCCTCTGGTCGCTCGATGCGGTCACCGGGCAGGTGGCGCGGGTGAAGGCACTGCCCCACCGGTTCGACAGCTCGCGTGACACGGTGCAGCAGTTCGAGGCCACCTCGAGCGACGGGACCAGGGTGCCGTACTTCATCGTGCACCGGAAGGGGATCCCGCTCGACGGCTCCACCCCGACCATCATGACGGCATACGGCGGGTTCGAGTTCTCAATGAACCCGTCGTACCTCGCCACGGTTGGCAAGCTCTGGCTCGAGCAGGGCGGGAGCTATGTGCTGGCCAACATCCGCGGCGGCGGCGAGTTCGGGCCGGCGTGGCACGAGGCGGGACGCAAGACGAAGCGGCAGGTCATCTACGACGACTTCGCGGCCGTGGGGCGCGACATCATTGCCCGTGGGCTCTCGAGTCCGGCACGCCTGGGCATCTATGGCGGATCGAACGGCGGGCTGCTCATGGGCGTGGAGATGACCCAGCACCCCGACCTCTGGGGGGCCGTGGTGATCCAGGTGCCGCTGCTCGACATGGAGCGGTACGAACAGATCCAGGCGGGTGCATCGTGGGTGGACGAGTACGGGTCGATGTCGGTGCCGGAGGAGGCTGCGTTCCTCCGGAGCATTTCGCCCTACGCCAACCTGAAGCGGGGCGTGAAGTATCCCGAGCCCTACATCTGGACCACCACCAAGGATGACCGCGTCGGGCCGCAGCATGCCCGGAAATTCGCGGCGCGGATGGGAGCATACGGCCTTCCCTACCTGTTCTACGAGGACACCGCCGGGGGGCATTCCGGCGATGCCGACATCGCGCAGGGTGCCCGGCTCCAGGCCCTGCAGATGACGTACTTCAGCCAGAAGCTGCAGGATCGCATCGACTGACACGCGCGTGGGATCAGCGGTGGTAGGCGAGCATCCAGGTGTAGATGTCGTGGCCCGCGCTCCCGTCGTAGGTCCGGCTCCAGGAGTCGTGGCCCACGCCGGGATAGAGCGTGAGCGTCGGCGCCACCGATGGCGCTGGCACGCAGGCGTTCAGCGCGTTCACCGAGTTCACCGACCCGGACATGTTCACCGTGCCGTCGGCATCACCGTGGAAGGCCCACACCGGGACGTCGCGCATGGCGCACACCGCCGTCCCGGTCGCACCACCGCCGGCGATGGGTACCACGGCGGCCACGCGCCCCGGGAAGTTCCGGGCATAGTTCCAGGTGCCGTACCCGCCCAGGCTGAGCCCCGTCACGTAGATCCGCGTCGTGTCGATGCGGTAGGTCGCGACAGCACGGGTCACCAGCTCATCCACCAGCCCGGCTGACCAGCTTCCCTGGGACGACGGCAACTGCGGTGAGACGAGCACGAAGGGAAAGTCGCGGCCCGCCTTCACCAGCTTGGGCGGCCCATGGACCGTCACCCGCGCCAGCTCGGTGGTGCCGTTGCCCTTCTCGCCCGATCCATGGAGGAACACGAGCAGCGGCAGTGTTGCATCCGGGTCGAGATAGTGCGCCTCGGGGAGGTAGGCGTAGTAGCCCACCGTGGTCCCCAGTGCGGCGCTCTCGTACGACTGGCCCGGCTGCCGCTGGGCCAGGGTGACCGCAAGGTGCTCGACGCGTCCGGCGTCGTCAGGCACCGGCCCGGCGTCGGTCGCCCTCGCGGCGAGGTACACGTGATAGGCCTCGCCCGCTGCAAGGTCGCCGATCACGACGCGTACCGTGTCCCCCACCTGTCCGGCATCCACGATCGCGTGGCCCGTCCGGATCGTGTCGCCCACACCCGCCATGACCTGCTCGGCGGTCAGGCCGTCCTGCGGCAGCGCATACAGTGCCCAGCGCACCTCGGCGCCGCGCGAGAGTACCATCCGAACCTGGATGGACTCGCTGCCGGCCACCCCACTGGCCGACGACCAGAGCGAGGGCGAGAGGGGCTCGGCCGCGGAACCCGCCATGCATGCCGCGAGGCCGAGGGTCAGCATCGGTGAGGACGTGCGCGCACGAAGTTGCATGGCCCGCTTCGCTGGAGGAGAGACCCAGGGAGCGGGAGCACGCCCGATGCCGCGTCAGGAACTGGTTGTCGGAAGCGAGCTTGCGGAAGGGTGCAGCGAGCCGGGCCCTCGCGATTCGCGAGGGCCGTTCAGGGAACGTAGGTGCTCTTGAACCAGATGTTGGCGCCGGTGGTCTCGCTCACCACCACCGATTCCGTCACCGTGCCCGTGGTCATGAGGGGGGCGAAATCCTGCGAATGCGTGTACTGCGCGCGGCAGTCCCCGACCGGGCACGGCAGGGTATAGGTGAAGATCTTGGCCATGCCGGTGCCTGGCCTCGTGGACGTGACCGCCACGGTCACCGTGACGTCGCCCGAGCCACCCGGCGCGCTCCACACCTCCTGGCAAGCCACCTTCACCTCACCGGTCCCATCGCCGTACACCTGCGGCACGCCGTCATTCACGAAGTTGACGGTGGGCTGCGTCACCCCGCCGCCCGACGACACCGTGGTGGTGGCAGCACCCCCGCGCCCGTCGCCATCGTCGGTGTAGTGGTTGCTGGTGCAGAGGTACACCTTGCCCGCCGTGGGTCGCCAGAAGGTGGGGCCACTCACCGAGACCCCGGTGGTCGAGTGCACGGTGACTGGCACGGTGGCGCTCAGCGCCGCCCCACCCACCTCGGTGGCAGTGACGACGTACCGCCCGATCGGCGCCCCGGCCCTGAAGAGCCCCGCGGCATCGATGGTGTTGGCTTGCGGGTTCGAGGGGAAGGTGGTGGTGCTCCAGGTGACGGCGACTGGTGCCGTGCCACCATCGGAGAGCCGGCCGATGGCGGTGAACTGCTGGGTATTGGTGTACGACAGCCGGGCCGAGTCGGGAGAGATCTCGATGGCGACAAGGCTGGGCGGCGGCGTGGTGATGGTGACTGCTGCGGTGTCGGCCGGCGTGCCGCCCGCCGCCTTCGCGATGACGCGGAAGGCGCCATCAGAGGTGCCCGCCGTGTACAGGCCGGTTCCCGACACCGTACCCCCGGTGGCACTCCAGTCGATCGCGATCGCCTGGGTTGTCCCGTTGCTCAATCGGCCCAGCGCCGTGAACTGCTGCGTGCCTCCCGGAGCGAGGGCCGCACTCGATGGCGCAATCTCCACCGCCACGAGCGTCGGGGGCGGCGATTGCACGGTGACCTGGGCGGTGTCAGCGAGGCTGCCCCCGTTGGCCCTGGCGATGACACGGTAGGTGCCTTCCGTGGAAGGTGCCGTGTAGAGGCCCGTGCCCGAGATGGTGCCACCGGAAGCCGACCAGCTCACGCTCACCGAGCCGGTGCCACCATCCGACAGGCGCCCCAGGGCGCTGAACTGGGCCGTCCCGAGCGGGATGACCGTGACTGCCGCCGGAGAGACCTCGACCGCCGTGAGGGCGGGAGACGGCGGCCCGTTGTCGTCGCCCGAACAGGCCGACGCCAAGGCCAGCACGAGCGCGGCGGGGAAAACCCGGCAAACCCCCGCGCGCGCTGCAACTGGACCGCCGTCAGAGGCGACAGTCACCTTGCTGGGACCAGCCGGGCTGGGTGGAACATGCTTCCCTCCGAACGATCAAACAGATGTTAACGGGGGGCCTGCGCGGCCCCAATGACCCAGGTCACCACTCAACATCCGTTCCGGGGGTCGTGAACTGAGGGTAGCTTTGTAACCATTTGACATATAATGCGTTACTGCTTGAGCCACGAATGGCGCATGGCGAACGATGGCGTCAGCTTGAGGGAGACCCGCCACGGCTCGACTGGTTGACTCGGACCCCGGCAGTCGATAACTTGCTGGCCAACAAGCAAGCCGTGAGGGGCGGTGAAGGCATCCGATCCAAC
>CAZWXD010000016.1:0-77446 GCA_964638035.1 uncultured Gemmatimonadaceae bacterium
GGCCCCGGCGGCGCCCGTCGTCACCGACGCTTCCTCCAGGCTGTTCGTGGCGAAGGTCACCCCCATCGCCGACTGCGAGCCTGTGCTGTTGGTGCCCGCCGCCACGAACCCGTTCCCGCGGTTGCCCGGCTGCAGGGGAATCCCGTCCACGTAAAGATTGGCCTCGTCCGTCCGGCCGCCGCGAATCGAGAAGTTGCTGGTGCCGGCGCTCGACACCACGCCCGGCTGCAATGCCAGCACCTGGGTCACCCGGTCCACCGGGAGCGCCTCGGTGAATTCGCCATCGATCCGCTGCTTCGTGGTCACTTCGTCACGCGGCACCAGCGGGTTCTCCGCCGCCACCACCGTGATCTCCTCCAGGGCCACCGCCGTCCGCTCCAGCTGGACGTCCTGGCTCGCCGTCTGGCCCGCCAGGATGCGGATCCCCGCCACCTCGACCCGCTTGTACCCGATGAACGAGGCACGCAGCGACACCGTGCTGGCCGGGATGTTGTTGATGAAGTAGTACCCCTGCGGGTTCGTGAGGGCGCTGAACGCCGTCCCCACGATCACCACCTGGGCGTTCTGGATCGGCGCTCCCGCCTGATCGCGAACGTAGCCTTGAAGCTTACCAGTCTGTGCCGCGAGCGCTCCCGCGCTCACCAGCAACAGGACTGCCGACCCGACGAAGGATCTCGTGAGTCGGATGAAGGCGCTGACTCCGCTTTGCGTCATTGAAGCCTTCCTCCTGGGGCGTGAAACCTTGTCCTCGTATCTGCTTCCGAGACAACGAAGTACCTCGCTACTACCTGCGGCCACTGGAGTGGGCACTCCTGGTATCCCACGAGAGGATACGCCTTGTGGCGTACGTCGGTGCCCCGCGCGTGCGCGCGAAGCGGGCAAACCGTGTGTCGCGAGACTTCCAAAGGGGTTGTGATCCAGAAAATCCGCCCTGGCCGGGGCGGCGCGACACAAGTATGAAGTGAGGTACGTCTCATGTCAAGCAACCGTCCACCCGCCGCCTGCCCCCGCAGACAACGCCGTAACCGCCTGAAACAGTTCGGGATACCGACCCGCCGGACGTCCGGATTCGCGACACCCCGCGCCCACGGCCGCCGCCCCACTCCCCTGGATCACGTCCCGGGGAGGATCAACCGCTCCTGCCGCACCGCTGGTGTCACCACGGCCGCCCGCTCGGTGAGGTACATGTTGACCTCGGTTCGCATCCCGAACTCTCCCGGCAGGTAGATCCCGGGCTCCACCGAGAAGCCAACCCCGGGCAGCAGCACCCGGTCATCCCGGGTTTCATAGTCGTCGAGGTGCGGTCCCGAGCCATGCAAGCGGCGGTCAATGGAGTGCCCCGTACGGTGCACGAAAAAGTCACCGAACCCCGCATCCTCTATGACGTTACGGCTTGCCCGGTCCACCTCGAACCCGCGGATCTCCCGGCCTTCCCTCCACGCCCCCTGCACTGCCCCGATGGCCGCCTCGCGGGCCGCGCGCACCGTGTCCCACACCAGCTGCACCCGGGGCGGCACCGCCCGCCCGCTGAACCCGATCCAGGTCTGGTCGGCCTGCACCGTGTCGGGGCCTGGCCCTCCGAAGAGGTCCACCAGCACGACTTCATCCAGGCCCAGCGCCCGGTCCTGTCCCGGCTCGGGGAAGTAGTGCGGGTTCGCGCTGTTCGGCCCGAAGCCCACGATCGGCGGGTGGTCGAATACGAGCCCCGCAGCTTGAATGGCACCTGCCACCTCGCCCTGCAACGCGCTCTCCGTGAGCCCCGTGCCAGCGGCCGCAATCGCCCTGCGAATCGCCCCCTGAGCAATGGACGACAGTGCCTCGGCGGCGGCCACATGACCGCTTCGCTCTGCATCGTTCCATCCGGCAGCGAACTGCGTCACCAGCGCCGCCGAGCCCACCACGGTGCCACCCAGGCGCGTGACCAGCTGCACCACGCCACTCGGAACACGATCCAGGTACGGCACGGCGTCGTCGCCGCTCACTTCCATGGCCACGCGCCGCCCCCGCACCACCTCACCCAGCGCGGCATGCAGCTCCTCCCATCGGGAGTACGGCACGACCCGCCCGGCGAAATGCTCGAACGGCTGCATCTCGATCCGGTGCACCACCGCCACCGGCTCACCATCCGCTGGCAGGTACACGAACAGGCGCCGGCTTCCGAGGCCCGTCAGGGCCAGGACCTGGCGCGCCACCGGGTTCATGGTCTGGAAATCGTAGAGCAGCCAGCCATCGGCCCCGGCTGCCGCCAGGGCCTGCCGGACCAGGCCGGCTGGAGGAAGCTTCACGCTCATTGGTACCCCTCCGCTTCAGCCCACCGCCAGGCACAGGTGGGGTCGCCACGCCCGGCACAGCGCTCATGGCGCATCGCGCCCTCCATGCCGGCCATGACGCGCACCAGCTCGGCCAGCATCGCCCCGTAGAACACGCAGCCTTCCCCTCCAGGGAGTGCGGCGATCGCCACCGACGACTCGAGGCGAGCCTCCACGCTCGAACCCGCCCCCCGCAACTCGATCCCGAACCGACGCCGCGCCACCCGTGCGGCTGCCCGGAAGCCCAGCTTCCGGCCAAGTCCGCCACCCGCCACCTTCACCAGCGTGCGGGTCCCGACACCGGCTCCGTTGGCGGCATAGCGCGCCGCCCGGCGGCCGGCATCGGCGAAGGCAAGCGCCGCATCAGTCCTGCGGCCCACCAGGCGGAACACGCCAAGGGCCTCGTCGCGTGAGACCCCCTGCCCGTCGCGCGCACCGTCCTCATATCGCTCGATCTGCGCGGCCACGGTGCCGCTTTGGCCCAGGCGCTTCACGATCGCGTCGGAGACCAGGTCCTCGAGACCGTCATCCTGCGGTGTGTCGAGGTTCCGGAGCGCTTCGAGCAGGCTCAGGGGGATCAGGGCAGGCAGGTCGGGGCGGGCAGCCATGGAGTGGGTCGAAGGTAATGGGCGGCAGGCACACGGTTCCAGTGGCGCTTGCGCACCCAATCCGTCCCCGGGAACATTGCGCCATGCCTTCGTGGACCGTGTGGCCGGTGCCCGGCGCAATGCCGGGCACAGGTGTGGCGATCGTGGTCGCGCTGGTGGTGGCGGGCGCCGGCCTGGCGACCCGGGCGCTCACCCGCGGCGGGGCCGTTGCCGCCGTGGTGGTGGGAGCCACCATCCTCGCCGCGAGTGGATGGGCCGGTGGGGCTGCGCTCGCCGTGTTCTTCATGCTTGGCAGCGTGCTGCCACGCGTCCTGCCGGCGGTGGCCCGGCACCAGGGTGACGCCAAGGGTGAGCAGCGCGATGCCTGGCAGGTGCTGGCCAACGGCGGCGCAGCGGCACTGGCCGCTTTCGTGACCCGCGCCGAGCCCGGCCTGGCGCTCTGGACCGTGACGTGCAGCCTGGCCGCAGCCGCGGCCGACACCTGCGCCACGGCCATCGGGAGCACCAGCGCCACATGGCCGCGCCGGCTCCTGCTGGGCCGAGTGGTACCTCCCGGCACCAACGGTGGCATGACGTGGCGCGGCTGCGCCGGGGCGGTGGGTGGCGCCCTGTTCGTGGCCGTCGCCGCCGCGTTCGTGGCGGGCAGACCATCGCTGTGGCCATTGGCCACGGTGCTGGGCGTGGCCGGGATGGCGCTCGACTCGCTCCTGGGCGCCACGCTGCAGGGCCGGCACTGGTGCGAGGCGTGCGAAACCACGAGCGAGTGGCGCGTGCATCGTTGTGGCCGGCCCACGCGGCGCGATGGCGGCGTCGCCTGGCTCGACAACGACGGGGTCAACCTCGCCTCCACCGGTGCTGCCGCCCTCGCGGGTGCGCTCGCATGGTGGTACACCGGTCACTGAGCACCAGCATGACGGCTTGTGACGCCCTGGTGGTCGGCGGCGGCCCGGCCGGGAGTGCGTCGGCAATTCACCTCGCTCGCGCCGGCTGGCGCGTGCTCCAGGTCGACCGCTCGCGATTTCCGCGCGACAAGCCCTGCTCCGAGTACATGAGCCCGGCCACCGTGCGGCACCTCGATTCGCTCGGTGCGCTCGACCGGCTGGGTCCCGGCCGCAGCGTGCCGCTGGCGGGCTCACGCGTCACCGCAGCCCGGGGCGCGTCTCTGGCCGGGAGCTTCGGTGCAACCCAGGGCATCGCGGCCGCCCGGCGCGACCTCGACCTGGCCCTCCTCGACGGCGCACGCGCTGCCGGGGCGCAGGTGCACGAGCAGGTACGGTTCGCGCGCGCTATCCTGGAGCGTGGCCGCGTGGTCGGGGCCGAACTCACCCAGCGCGATGGGACGGTCCACCAGGTTCGTTGCGCCCTCCTGGTCGGCGCCGATGGCCTCCGTTCCCGGGTGGCGCGGGCCCTGGGTGCTCCCATGGCCGCCTGGCCGGTACGGCATGCATTCGTGGCGCACCTGCGTGGCGTGGCCGGGATGACGAGCATGGCCGAGATGCACGTGGGTCGAGACGGGTATGTTGGGCTCAACCAGTTGCCCGGTGGCATCACCAACGTCGCCGTCGTGGTCGGCACGGCGAGGGCCGGGCAGGCCCGCGGGCGCGTGGGCGCCTTCTTCGAGGAGGAACTGGGCCGCTATCCTCGCGTGTGGCCGCGGGTGGAACGGGCAGCCGTGACGCGGCCAGTGCTCACGAGCGGTCCCTTTGCGACGCGTGCCCGCCGTGCGACCGCGGCCGGGGCACTGCTGGTCGGCGACGCGGCCGACTTCTTCGACCCGTTCACCGGCGAGGGGATCTGCGCCGCCCTGGCTGGCGCCGAGCTGGTCGCGCAGCATGTAGCGTCCCGGGGGCCGGACGCGCTGGGCCCGGGGCTCGCCGGCTATCGACGCGCACGATGGGCCCGCTTCGCCGGGAAGTGGGCCGTGGAGCGGCTGGTCGGCTATGCCATGGAGTGGCCCTGGCTCTTCGACCGCGCCGTGGCCCACATCGGCCGCCGGCCCGGCATGGCAGATACCATGGTGCGCGTGACTGGTGCGATGCTTCCCGCGCGCCGCGTGCTCAATCCCGTCTTCCTGACCCGCATGGTGCTCTGATGACCGAGATTGATCCCGACCTCTTTCGCCAGCTCATGGGCCGCTTCGTCACCGGCGTGGTGGTGCTCACGGCCCGCACGGCCCAGGGCCGCCACCAGGGCATGACCGTCAACAGCCTGGCGTCGGTGTCGCTTACCCCGCCCCTGCTCCTGGTCAGCATCGACCACAAGGCGGCGATGCACCAGACCCTCACGACCACGAGCCACTTCGCCCTCAACATCCTGGGCAGTCACCAGGAGGGCGTGAGCCGGCGCTTTGCCGGCAACCGGGAGGGCCGGTTCGACGGGATCGGGTGGCAGCCCAGCCCGGAGGGCCTCGTCTGGCTCGACGGCGCGCTGGCCCACATCGAGTGCCAGCGCCTCACGGTGCACGAGGCCGGGGACCACACCATCCTGGTCGGGCACCTCGTGGCGGGCGACACGACCGACGGGCACCCGCTCTGCTACTTCCGCGGCGGATACGCGTCGCTCGCCTGAATGCGGCCCGACCCACCCCCGCGCGGGCACGAGCTGCTCGACGACCCCGGGGCCGACCCGGACCAGGTGGCGAGATCACTCGGGAACATTGCCCGCGCCAATCGCTGGATGGGTGGCGCCGCCGCCGTCCGCTTCGGGCTCGCCTCGCTCCTGGCAGGGACGCCCGGGGGCACCCGGCTCACGCTCCTCGACCTCGGGACCGGGCTGGGTGACCTGCCACGCATGGCGCGCCGCTGGGCGGCACGGCGGGGAATCGAGCTCAACGTCCTGGCGTGCGATCGCCACCCCACCGCAGCAGGCCTGGCCCACCGGGGCGGTGTCCCCTGTGCCGTCGCATGTGTCAGTGCCCTCCCGTTCGGCCCTCGCTGCGCCGACCTGGTGCTGGTGAGCCAGCTCGCGCATCACCTCGCGCGGGGCCGGGCAGTGCAGCTGCTGCAGGACGCCAACGCCCTGGCGCGGGTCGGCGTGATCGTGACCGACCTGGTCAGGAGCCCCGTGGCCGCGGCCGGCTTCGGCCTCGCGGCGCGCCTGCTCCGGTTCGACCACGCCACGGTGCACGACGGTGTCCTCTCGGTGCAGCGTGGCTACCGCGTCGCCGACTTTCACGCGCTCCTGCTGGCGGCCGGCATCGGGGCGACGGTGCACCGCCGCCCGGGCTACCGGCTGGTGGCGACGTGGCGGGCGCAGGGCGGCTGACGCGTGCACACGGTCGATGCCATCCACATCGCGGCGCCAGTCGAACGGGCCTTTCACCACGCCATCATGGTGACCCTGTGGCCGACGTGGCTGCCCCACTATCGCTACGTGCGCCTCCTCGAGCAGCACGACGGGCGGCAGGTGGTGGAGATGTCGGCCAACCGCCCCTTCGGGCCGCTCGACTGGCCCACATGGTGGACCTCGGAGATGTGGATCGACCACGCGCGCCACACCGTCCGCTACCGGCACGTCCGGGGCATTACCCGCGGCATGGAGGTGGAGTGGACCCTTCGCCCGGCAGGGGCCGGCACCGACGTCACCCTGGTGCACGACTGGGATGGTCCCGCCTGGCCGCTCCTCCGCTGGCCGGCGGCCAACTGGGTGATCGGCCCCGTGTTCGTGCACGGCATCGCGACGCGCACGCTGGCCGGGCTCAAGCGCGTCGCCGAAGGGGCGTGAGTCGGGCACGCCCGACGGCAGTCGTTTCGCCCCTCCTCCCGGTCCACCTATAGTTCGCCATGCTCCCCCGTCGCGTCGTCATCACCGGCCTGGGCCTCGTGACCCCGCTCGGCACGGGGTGCGAGCCCTTCTGGACGGCGCTCCGTGCGCGGCGGTCCCGGGTCACGGGCATCACCCGCTTCGACCCATCGCCGTTCAAGTCCCGCATCGCAGCCCAGGTCACCGACTTCGACCCGGCCGACCACCTCGAACAGAAGCGGCTCCGCCGGCTCGACCTCTTCTCCCAGTACGCCGTGGCCGCAGCCAGGATGGGCCTGGCCGATGCCGGGATCACCCTGGCCCGGGAAGACTGCGATCGTATCGGTGCCATGATGGGCACGGCACTGGGGGGCGTGGCGCGTGCCGAGGCAGAACACGCCAACTACATCCGTGGCGGCCTGCGCGCGGTGGACTCCTCCCTGGCCCTCGCCGTCTTTGGCGGGGCGGCCAGTTGCAACGTGGCCATCGAGCTGGGGCTGACCGGACCCAACAGCACGAACGGGATGAGCTGTGCCTCCGGTGCCATGGCCGTGGGTGATGGATTCCGCGCCATTGCGCGGGGCGAGGCCGACCTGATGGTCAGCGGCGGCACCGAGGCGCCGCTCTCGCCGCTCTGCTTCGGCGCCTTCGCGATCATCCGGGCGATGTCCACCCGGAACGACGACCCGGGACGGGCCAGCCGGCCCTTCGACCGTTCGCGCGATGGCTTCGTCATGGCCGAAGGCGCCGCCGTGCTGGTGCTGGAGGAGCGCGGACGCGCCCTGAGCCGCGGGGCCAGGATCTACGCCGAGGTGTCAGGGTACGGCGTCACCAACGATGCGCACCACATGACCCAGCCGCGCCCGGATGGCCGGCAGGCTGCACGAGCGATGCGGATGGCCCTGGACGAGGCGCACGTGGCACCGCAGGAGGTGGGATACATCAACGCCCACGGCTCGTCCACGCCCCTCAATGACCCCACGGAAGCGATCGCCATCAGGCAGGTGTTTGGCGGGCATGCGGCGCGAGTGCCCCTGAGCGGGACGAAGGGCTACTACGGGCACGCCCTCGGCGCGAGCGGCGCGTTCGAGGCGGCCATATGTGCGCTCGCCGCCCAGCGCCAATGGCTCCCGCCCACCGTGAACCTGGAGGAAGCAGACCCGGCGTGTGACCTGCACCACCTGACCGGCAACGGCCTGGAGCTCGACCCCGAGTACCTGCTCAGCAACTCCTTCGGCTTCGGCGGGATCAATGCCGCCCTGCTGTTCCGTCGCCACGACGGCCGCTGAGTGCGGGCGTGCGCGTCAGCGCCCCCGCTTCACCCGCGCCAGCAGCCGCAGCGCGTAGGCGCCCAGCACCACAGCCGTGACCGCGTACGCCGCCACCATGTAGGCGCCATTGTCGGGCACGCGCAGCAGCATCATGGCGCCTGCTCCAGCGTCGCCACCCGCCCGAGGCCGTACCGCATGGTGACCAGCCCCAGGTACAGCACCGTGAACGCCCCGAGCGACACCAGCAGGGTGGCCACGAAGCTTCCCGGCATGGTTGGTCCCTCCGGCCGCAGCACCACCGGCTGCGGGTGGATGGTGCGGAACATGTACACCGTGAGGTGGATGAAGGGCACGAGCAGCGCGCCCAGGATGCCCACCACCGCACTGTACCTCGCCCGCTCGGCGCGGTCGAACATCGACCGGCGCAGGGTGAGGTAGCCCACGAAGAGGAAGAACAGGAAGAGCGTCGAGGTGAGGCGCGGCTCCCACTGCCACCAGGTGCCCCAGATCGGCTTGCCCCAGATCGGCCCCGTCACCAGCACGATGCCCGTGAGCACCACGCCCACCTCGGCCGACGCCTCGGCGAAGTCGTCGAGCCGCGTGTCCCGGAGCCAGAGGTAGAGTGCGCTGCAGGTTCCCACGAGGAGGAACGCGAGGAACGCGCACCACGCCGCCGGCACGTGCACGTACATGATCTTCTGCGCCGGCCCCTGCACCGCCTCGACCGGCGTGAAGGCAATGGCCCGCACATAGGCGCCGGCCAGGAGCGCCAGCCCGAGCCAGGTCAGGACGCGGCCGCGGCGCATCGCGGCGCCAGCGGCTGCCAGCGCACCGCTACTCATCGACGAGGGCGGGGAAGGCGAGGAGGCAGAGGGTGATGAAGACGACGTCATAGGTCCCCAGGAGCCGGAGCCAGCCCAGGCTTTCCGCGAGAGGCCGGCCGTTGAGCAGCGAGGCCGTGACCTGCGCCGCGCCCGCCACCGGGGGCAGCATGAACGGCAACAGGAGGAGCGGCAGCAGCAGCTCGGCGAGTCGCACCCGCGCGGTGAGGGCGCTGAACAGCGTCCCGACCGCCACGAAGCCCACGCTCGCGAGCACGGTGACCAGCGCGATTCCCGGCAGGGCGCCGCGCAGGTCGAGGTTGAAGAATAGCACGAGCACCGGGAGGCACACCGCCTGCACCACCGCGACGAACACGAGGTTGGCGGCGTACTTGCCGAGGAACAGCGCCTCGCGCGAGACCGGGGCAAGGAGGAGCCCGTCGAGGGCGCCGTGCTCGAGTTCCACCGCGAACGTGCGCGAGAGCGCCGTGACGGCGGCAAAGGCAAACGTGACCCACAGCGCGCTGGGTGCAATCTCCGCGGCCCGCACGGCGGTGGGGTCCCGTGCAAAGTTGAAGATCACCAGGATGAGCGACGCCAGGACGACCGCTGCCACCAGGGCCGTCCGGCGGCGGAACTCCGCGCGAAGGTCCTTGGCAGCGATCACCAGGGCGGCGCCGAGGGTGCTACGCAGGGACAGCCTCCCGGTAGCGCGCATGGAAGGCGGCGGCCTCACGGCGCCAGGCCTCCGCATCCCGGGTGGAGCGATCCGCCACCGTCGCCCAGCGCCCGTCCACCAGGGCCGCCACCCGCGTGGCGAGGTCCCAGATGTCCGCCGGCTGGTGGGTCACCACGATCGTGCCCAGGTGCCCGGGACGCCGTTCGAGCAGCAGCTGGCGAAGCCGGTCACCGGCGGCCGCATCGAGCCCGGTGAACGGCTCGTCCAGCAGCAGGAGCCTCGGGTCATGCAGCAGCGCCCGTGCGAGGGCGGCCCGCTGCAGCAGGCCCCGGCTCAGGGTCCGGGGAGACTCGCCCGCGCGGCCGGCGAGGTCCACCGCCTCCAGCGCCGCGCGCACCCGGGCCGCGGGATCCAGGAGCCCGTGCAGCCGGGCCGCGAACTCCAGGTTCTCGGCCACGGTGAGGTCGTCGTAGAGCATCGGTCGGTGCGAGAGCAGCCCGATGCCTGCCCGGCTCGCCGGGTCCCGGCCCGACACCACCCGTCCATCCAGCCGCACGGTCCCCGCACTCGGTCGCATCAGCCCCGCGATGCACCGCAGCAACGTCGTCTTCCCGGCACCGTTCGGCCCGACGATGGCCAGCGTCTCGCCCGCCTGCAGCTGGAGGTCCATGCCGCGCAGCACCACGCGCGCGCCAAAGGCGCGCACCAGGCCCTGGACATCGAGGAGGGGAGTGGCCACGCGGGAGATTAGCCGGGAGGCCGCTGACGCGGGAAGGCGGGGGAACGGCAACAGGCCGCCCGGGGACGTTGCCAGTGACCTCGGTGCGACCTGTGCCTGCCCCGGAGGGCTATCGTCAAGGCGTCAAGGCGTCAAGGCGTCAAGATTGAGACGGCTCCGTGCTCCTGACGCCCTGACGTCATGACGCCCTGACGTCATGACGCCCTGACGTCATGACGCCTTGACGTCCTCCTATGCCATCGCCGGCTCGAACTCGAACAGCGGGCTCAACTTCGTCAGGTTGAGGAGGAAGCGGAGTTCGTCGCTCGGGTGCTCCAGCACCACCGTCTGCCGCCGCTCGGCGGCGCGGCGCTGCACCAGCATCAGCGCGCCCAGGCCGGCGGAATCGACGTGGCGCGTGCCACCCAGGTCCACCACCAGGCGCCCTTCCCCTTCCGGCACTGATTCGAGGAGTTCTATGGCTGCCCGGCGGAATTCGACTCGGGTCTCGAGTCCAAGCGATTCCGGCGCGGACATCTCGCGGAGGTACAGAGGTGTGGATCGCATTGTCTGCTCCCACACCCGATAAGGAAACGCGGACTGCGCCACGTTTCTTCCACCTTCGGCACCGAGCTATCTCGGCCTGCCACCCTTGTGTGGCAGGGGAGACCCCTGGTTTTGCGGCCCCGGATCACTCCGGGTGTGCTCTTATCGGGCGGATCAAGTTCCGTTGTCCGGGACCATCCCGGTCCCGCCTCCCTCCATAGCGAGACTGATGCCACGTTTCGCAGGTCAGTATGATTCGGGCACTTACGCGCCCGGCCCCCGGTGGCCGCACCGGTTTTTCGCCGGGCGGCCGGGGTAGTCCGCGAACCAACAGTTGCGCGCCGAAAGTTGCACCCGGGCCCGTCCTTCCCGTTTGCCGCCCGGACCTTCACGTTACACGATCCCTGACGAGAGCCGACCCGACCCCATGTCCTCGCAACTCGACACGCTCCTCCTCGAACACCGTCGCTTTCCGCCGCCGCCCGCGTTCCAGGCGGCTGCGCTGGGCACCCCGGCCCTCTACGAGGCAGCCCGCCGCGACCCCGTGGCCTTCTGGGCAGAGCAGGCCCGCGCGCTCGACTGGATCACCCCGTGGCACACCGTGCTCGAGTGGTCGCCGCCCCACGCGCGCTGGTTCAGCGGCGGCCGGCTCAACGCCTCGGTCAACTGCCTGGACCGGCACCTCGACGGGCCGCGCCGGAACAAGGCGGCCATCATCTTCGAGGGCGAGCCCGGCGACCGGCGGGTCTACACCTACTGGGAGCTGGCGCGCGAGGTGAACCGGGCGGCCAATGCCCTGAAGGCACTGGGCGTGACCCGCGGCGACCGTGTCGCGATCTACCTCCCGATGATCCCCGAGGCGGCCATCGCGATGCTGGCGTGCGCCCGCATCGGCGCCATCCACTCGGTCGTGTTCGGCGGCTTCTCCGCCGAGTCGCTCCGGGACCGGATCAACGATGCGCAGGCCAGCGTGCTCATCACCGCCGACGGCGGCTATCGCCGCGGCGCGGTCCTTCCCCTCAAGCGCTTCGCCGACGAGGCCGTGGCGCAGTGCCCGAGCATCCAGCGCGTGCTGGTGGTGCGCCGCCGCCCCGGCGCGGAAGGCGACGAGGCCTGGGCCACGATGCAGGAGGGGCGCGACAGCTGGTGGCACCGCGCGCTGGAGCACGCCCCGGCCACCTGCGAGCCCGAGGCCATGGAGGCGGAGGACATGCTCTTCATCCTCTACACCTCCGGCACCACCGGGAAGCCGAAGGGCATCGTGCACACCACGGGCGGCTACCTCACGCACGTGGCGTCCACCACGAAGTACGTCTTTGACCTGGCCGACCACGACGTCTTCTGGTGCACCGCCGACGTCGGCTGGGTGACCGGCCACTCCTATGTCGTGTACGGCCCCCTCGCGAACGGCGCCACCGTCGTGATGTACGAGGGCGCCCCCGACTGGCCCGAGCGGGATCGCTTCTGGCGCATCTGCGAGCGCGATGGGGTGACGGTGTTCTACACCGCACCGACCGCCATCCGGGCCTTCATGAAGTGGGGACCCGAGCACCCGGCCCGGCACGACCTCTCGCAGCTCCGCCTGCTGGGGAGCGTCGGCGAGCCGATCAACCCCGAGGCCTGGATGTGGTACCACGAGCACATCGGCCGCGGCCGCTGCCCCATCGTGGACACCTGGTGGCAGACGGAGACCGGCGGCATCATGATCACGCCCTTGCCCGGCGTGGTCACCACCAAGCCGGGATCGGCCACCATTCCCTTCCCCGGCGTGAGCGCCGCCCTGCTCGATGCCCAGGGCAACACCCTGGAGCAGGGTGGGGGGTTCCTGGCGCTGACCGAGCCCTGGCCCGGCATGCTGCGCACCATCTATGGCGACGACGCCCGCTACCGCGAGACCTACTGGAGCCGCTTCCCGGGCCGCTACTTCGCCGGCGATGGCGCCAAGGTGGACGACGACGGATACTGGTGGATCCTGGGCCGGGTGGACGACGTGCTGAACGTGGCCGGCCATCGCATCGGGACCATGGAGGTGGAGAGCGCGCTGGTGGACCACCCGTACGTGGCCGAGGCCGCCGTCGTTGGCAAGGCCCACGAGCTGAAGGGGCAGGCCATCGCCGCCTTCGTGACGCTCAAGGAAGGCCGGCAGGCCACGCCGTCGTTGCGGGACGACCTGAAGGAGCACGTGTCGAAGAAGATCGGCGCCATCGCCCGCCCCGATGACATCCTGTTCTCGGCCGACCTTCCCAAGACCCGGAGCGGCAAGATCATGCGGCGCCTGTTGCGGGACATCGCGGAGGGCCGTGCCCTGGGCGACACCACCACCCTCGCGGACCCCGGTGTCGTGGCGCGACTCAAGGACCAGTACGAAGCGGAGGAAGGCTGATGAACAGGCGCCGGCTGGCTGCGCACGCACTCCTCGTCACGGGCCTCGTCATTGCCGGCGCAGGCCTCGTCGTGGCCTACCTCGCCCGCACTGTGCTCAATGAGGACGCGTTCAGCGGGCGCCTGGTCGAGAGCCTCGACCGGCCGCCGGTAGCGGCGTTCGTCGCCGGCCAGGTCGCCGATGGGGTGATCGCTGCCAATCGCGACCTGACCGCGGTGAAGCCGGTGATCACCACCCTGGCCGAGGGCCTGGTGCGCTCGGCCCCGTTCCGGGCCATCGCGCGGAAGGGCGCCGCCGAAGCCCACCGCGTCGCCTTCTCGGAGGGGACCGAGCGGGTGATGCTGGCCGTCCCCGACGCCGGCGTGATGTTGCGCAGCGCGCTCCAGGCGCTCAATCCCGAAGTGGCCAGCCGGATCCCCCCGCAGTTGCACAGCGTATCGGCGGAACTCACCGGGGCGCTGGCATCCCGCGCGCTCTCGGTGATGCGCACGATCCACCGCGTCCGCGCCCTCGCGCGCTGGAGCCTCGTGGCCGGGATCCTCCTCATTGTGGCGGGCATCGCGCTCTCTCCGGTACGCCGGCAGACCCTGCTCAACGCGGGCATCGGGCTCGTTGCCATCGCCGTGCTGCTGGCCCTGCTGGTACCGCTGGGGCACGCCGTGGTCACCGGCACCGTTCGTGACCCGGCACTCAGGCCGGTGGCTGGGGCCGTGTGGCTGACGTTCGCGGACGGGCTGCTGCCGTGGGCGGTCGGGGTCGCCGCGGCGGCCCTCATGGTCATGGCGGCCGTCGCGGCCCTCCTTGCCCCGGCGCAGCTCCGGCAGCTCCTGGCCCTGGCGTGGGACCAGGCCAGGGCACGCCGCGAGAAGCGCCTGCACGAAGTCGTTCGTATCGTCGTGCTCTTCGCCCTGGGCATCGTGGCGGTCACGAATCCCGTGCATAGCATCGCGGCGGTCGTGGTGGTCGCAGGCCTCGTCATCCTGGCCAGCGCCACCTATGCCCTCGTGTCCCTTGTGGCGCCCGACGTCCTGCAGGCCAGGACGGACACGGCGGCCGCGCCCCTCCAGTTGAGCCCCGCGTTGCCCGCGGCAGCGGGCACGGTCGCCGTCCTGGCCGGGACCATCGGGTTGGCCGCGCTGGTTCCGCACCTGCGGGCGGCCCCGGAACCGGTGGCAGGACCGGTCGTCACGTGCAATGGGTTCACCGCCCTCTGCAACCGGCCCTTCAACCAGGTGGTGCTGGCCGGCGCCCACAACGCCATGGGCTCGTCGGACGATCCCCACTGGCTCTTCCCCAACCAGGACGCCTCGATCAATCGACTCCTGGACAGGGGCGTCCGCGCCCTCCTGATCGACGTGTGGCGGGGCCACCCCGTCGGCACGGACATCAAGACCGATTTCGAGAGCGAGGACCAGCGCAGGAAGTTCGAGGCAGTGATCGGCCCGGAGGCGTTTGCCGCCGCCATGCGCGTGCGCGACCGGCTGATCGGTGAGGGAGGCGAGACCGGGCTGTACGTGTGCCACGGCTTCTGCGAACTGGGCGCGATCCCCTTCGACACCGTCATGGTGCACCTCAAGGCGTTCCTCGAGGCCAACCCGGGCGAGGTGGTGCTGGTCGTGGTCGAGGACCATGCCCCGGCGGCCGACATCATTGCCGCGATCGAGCGCATCGGCCTGGGCCCCCTGGTGTACCGCGGTCCCTGGCATGTGCCCTTCCCCACCCTGGGCGAGATGATCGCCAGCGGGCAGCGCCTCATGGTGCTGGGCGAGAACGCCCCGGACACCACCTCCTGGTACCGGCCCGCCTACTCGCTCATGCAGGAGACGCCGTACACCTTCCACAAGCCGGAAGACTTCTCCTGTCGTCCCAACCGTGGGGCGGCGGCCAACCCGCTGTTCCTGTTGAACCACTGGATCGAGTCCACGCCCGCCCCGAAGCCCAGCAACGCCAAGCTGGTCAACACCGAGGCGGTGCTGGTTGGCCGCGCCCGCGAGTGCCGACGGGTCCGGGGCCACCTGCCCACCGTCCTCGCGGTGGACTTTGCGGCGACCGGCGACGTGGTGCGCGCCGCGGAGGTCCTGAATGGCGTGGCAGTCCCGGCACCACGCACGGCGGCAGAGAGCGCCCGCGCCCGCGCCGGACATCCCTGAACCTGGAGCAACCGTGATGCGCACCCGCGCCGCTCGCAGCGCCACCCTCGCCCTGGCCCTTGCCGCGCTGGCCACCCCGGCGCTGGCGCAGGCCGACCGCCTCGGCACCATCTCGTTCCCCACGTCGGGCAGCGCCGCCGCCCAGCCCGACTTCATTCGCGGCGTGCTCCTGCTCCACAGCTTCGAGTACCAGGATGCACTCGCCTCGTTCCGGCGGGCGCGGCAGGCCGATCCCGGCCTTGCGATGGCGTACTGGGGCGAGGCGATGACCTGGAACCACCCGCTCTGGAACGAGCAGTGGCCTGACTCGGCCCGTGCTGCGCTCCACGCGCTCGGGGCGACCCCCGCTGCCCGGCAGGCACGGGCCGGCAGCGACAAGGAGCGCGCCTGGCTCGGTGCCGTCGACGTGCTTTACGGCGAGGGACCCAAGGCGCGGCGCGACACGCTCTACAGCCAGGCCCTGGCCGACATGCTGCAACGGTGGCCGGACGACGACGAGATCCGCACCTTCTACGCCCTCTCGCTCATGGGGCTGAGCCAGGCCACGCGGAATGTGCCCGCGTACATGCGGGCGGGGGCCCTGGCGCTCGATGTGTTCCAGCGGAACCCCGACCACCCCGGCGCCGCGCACTACGTGATCCACGCCTTCGACGACCCGATCCATGCGCCGCTGGGCGAGCACGCCGCCCACGCCTACTCCAGGATCGCGCCCGGCGCCGACCACGCGCAGCACATGACGACCCACATCTTCCTCGCCCTGGGCCAGTGGGAACCCACCGTGGCGCAGAATGCGATTGCCGCGGGGCCGGATCGCACGACGTGGCAGGCGGGTCATTACACCTACTGGCTGCACTATGCCCTACTCCAGCTGGGACGCGGTCCCGAGGCTGTGGCACTGCTCGACGAGCTCGAGGGTCGCCTGCCCACGCCAGCCTCGCCCGGTCGCCGCGCCTATCTCACCAACGCGCGCGCGCAGCAGGTCGTGAACCTTGCGCGGTGGGACGACCCCGCCCTGCAATGGGCCGTGTCCCTGGACGGTGCCGGGGCCATTCCCCAGGCGGTGGACGCCTTCACGCAGGGCTACGCGGCGCTGCAGCGCGGCGATGCGGCACGTGCTGCCGGTGCGGTCGCACAGGTCGAGGCGCTGCAGTCCCAGCCGGTGGGCCCGCTCGGCGGTCGGCCCGAGGTGCCCTCCCTCCTGGCGCGTGAGCTGCGCGCCGCCATGGCGCGGCACGCGGGACAGAAGGCGGAGGCGAGCGCGGAACTGCGGTCCGTCGCCGAGGCATCGGCCGGGCTGCCGATGGAGTACGGTCCGCCCGACTTCGTGAAGCCGCCGTTCGAGCTGCTGGGCGAGTGGCTGCTGGAGGATGGCGACGCCGCCGGGGCGCAGGCGGCATTCACGCGAGCCCTGCAACTGATGCCGGGGCGCCGGTTGTCGCTCCAGGGCCTGGAGCGCGCCGCGAGGCAGGCGGGTGACCCGGCAACCGCCGAGCGGGCGCGGAAGGTGCTCACCCGGAGCGCGGCGCCGGGTGGGTGAGGGGGCGCCGCCCCTCAGAACTGGATCTGCGCCCCCAGCTCCACGACACGATTGGGCGGCAGGCCGAAGAACTGGGTGGCCGATTGCGAGTTGCGCGCCATGATCACGAAGAGCCGCTTGGCCCAGGTGCGCATCGCAGGGAGCGGCGCGTCCGGCGCGGCGGCCGCCCCGGCGCCGCCACGCGCCGGCCGGGTGATGATCAGCGTCTCCCGGCCCAGGTAGAAGGAGGTGTCGGCCGTGCGGAAGGTGGCGGTGTCCTGGCCCGCCGTCCGCAGGTCGTCGGCAAACTCGCCCAGCGCCCGCGGCACGTCGGGCGTCTCCATGAAGCCGTAGTTGGCCGTGACCCGGTAGAACCCCTCCCCCAGGTCACTCACCTCCAGCCGGTCCTCCCGCGCCACCTGCGGGATGTCTTCTGTCTGCACCGACATCACCACCACGCGCTCGTGCAGCACCTTGTTGTGCTTGAGGTGGTGCAGCAGGACCGGCGGCGCGCCGGACGGCTCCGAGGTGAGGAACACCGCCGTGCCCGGCACCCGGTGCGGCTTCCGCCGGCTGATGTCGGGCAGGAACAGCTCGAAGGGCAGCGTGTTCTCCCGCACGATGGATGAGAGCCGGGTGCGCCCGCGCTTCCATGTGGTCATCAGGATGTAGATCCCCGCGGCCACCGCGATCGGGAACCAGCCCCCGTGCGGGACCTTGAGGAGGTTGGCGGCCAGGAACGAGCCATCCACCACGCAGAAGAGCAGCACCAGGGCCAGGGTCGGCAGCCGCGGCCAGCGCCACTGGTCGCGCGCCACCATGTAGAACAGCAGGCTGGTCACCAGCATGGTCCCCGAAACCGCCACGCCGTACGTCGCCGCGAGGTTCGTGGAGTTCCTGTACGCCAGCACGAGGGCAACGCACGCCACCCAGAGGAAGGTGTTCACCGTCGGCATGTAGATCTGGCCGATGGCTGCGTGCGACGTGTGGATGATGCGCATGCGGGGGCTGAAGCCCAGCTGGATCGCCTGCTTGGTGAGCGAGTACGAGCCGGAGATCAGCGCCTGCGATGCCACCACCGCCGCCGCCGTGGCCACGCCCACCATGGGATAGAGCGCCCAGCGGGGCACCAGCGCGTAGAACGGGTTGGCCACCGCGGCCGGCGTGTGCAGCAGGTAGGCGCCCTGCCCGAAATAGTTGAGCGCGAGCGCCGGCAGCACCACGGAGAACCAGGCCAGCCGGATGGGCCTCGGCCCGAAGTGCCCCATGTCGGCGTACAGGGCCTCGCCGCCGGTGATCACCAGGACCACCGCCCCCAGCACCTTGAACGCCATCCACCCCTCGCGCAGGAAGAGGCTGACGGCGTGCGCCGGGTTCAGCGCCGCCAGCACGCCGGGCTCGTGCAGGATCCCGCGCACGCCCAGCACCGCGATGCAGGTGAACCACACGGTCATGAGCGGGCCGAAGACACGGCCGATCCCCGCGGTGCCGAAGCGCTGCACCAGGAAGAGCGCCGAAATGATCACCACCGCCAGCGGGACGAGGTAGGGCTCGAGCGCAGGCGTGGCCACGCTGAGGCCCTCCACGGCGCCCAGCACCGAGATCGCCGGGGTGATGATCCCGTCGCCGTAGAGCAGGGCCGACCCGAAGAGGCCCACGAAGATGGCCCCGTGCCGGGCACTCACCCCACGGCGTGGACGGATCAGCGCAATCAGCGCCATGATCCCGCCCTCGCCGCGGTTGTTGGCCCGCATGATGATGCCGATGTACTTGAACGAAACGACGAAGTTGAGGGCCCAGAAGACCAGCGAGAGGATGCCGAGGACATTCTCCCGGGTAGGCGCCACACCGTGCTCCGGATGGAAGCACTCCTTCAGGGCGTAGAGCGTGCTCGTCCCGATGTCACCGTAGACGACCCCGAGTGCCGCGAAGGCGAGGAAGGCCAGCTCGCGCTTGCCGCGTGTGCCCCCCTCGTGACTCATGCGTGCCGCCGCAAAGCGAACGTAGGACCGTCCCTAGCGCGTGGCGGGAGCGGCGGCAGGAGCCTGCGCCGCGGCCAGCGAGTCCACCAGGTGCTTGAGGTCGTCGTAGGCGAGCCCGCCCGCATAGAGCCGCCCGGCAATCAGGAGGGTCGGCGTACTGCCGGCACCCACCCGGACCGCCTCGTCATAGCTGGCCTGGATGCGGCCCGCATACTTCGCCGAGGCCATGCACGCATCGTACTGCGCCACGTCGAGCCCCGCCGGCCCGGCCAGCTCGCGGAAGTGCGCGGCGGCCTTGCCGAAGGCCCAGTCATTCTGGCTCTCGTAGATGAAGCGGTGCATCTCCCAGTACTTCCCCTGGTCATTGGCGCACGCCGCCGCGTGGGCCGCGGTCCGCGAGTGCTGGTGGATCGCCAGCGGGAAGTCCCGGTAGCGCCAGCGCACCTTGCCGGTGCGGATGAGCCGCTCCTCGATGGTGGGGAACTGCACCGTCTCGAAGGACGCACAGCCCGGGCACTGGTAGTCGGCGTACTCCACCACCTCGACCGGCGCATCCGGGCTCCCCATCACGTACCCATGGAACCCTGCCGTGTCCGCAGTGGTCACGGTGACGTTGGCAGGGATGCTCACCGCCTTGCGGCGCGAATTGGCCACGAGGAGCCCGATGCCGATCGCGGCAACGACACCCAGCCCGAGGTAGAAGCGCTTCAGTCCTGCGGTGGCCTGGCCCGCCATGGCTCGTCGTCCTCCGGCTCGTCGATGATGAGTTCCTGGGCCCGGGCCTCGTCCACCAGGCGGCGGCGCTCGGCCAGCTCAGGCGTGTCGTACGTGCTGCGCACTTCGTAGTGGAACAGTTCGCTCCGCGCGTCCCCGAGCAGGCGCTGCAGCTCCGCGCTCGAGGCCAGCAGCGTCCCGGCGCGATCGAGGTCCCTGATCATCCCGGCCAGCGCCCGGAGCATCTCCCGCAACCGCTCCGCCCGCGCCTCGTCGTACAGCTCCTCATGATCTGCCAAGTCGGGCCCCCAGCCAGCCGGTCCCGGGGCCGGTGTCCCCCGGGGAGATACGACGGACAATAGTATAATCGAGCCTCCGCACCCTCCCGCCACCATGCTAACTCCTGCAACGGTGACAGTTTCAGCCAGCCGGGTCGCTCGCGCACGCTGTTTGCACCAAAAGGTGCAACCGGCTATACTTTCGCCCGGAACGCAACCATCGGTCACGCTAAAAGGAAGGGGCATGTCCAAGAAGAAGATCCGCCGTTCTCCCACCGTGGCATCCACGTTCGACCAGGCACGCGATGAGATGTTCAGCCACATCCTCCGCTGCGGCGTCATCGAGGCCCTTCCCGAGCACCAGAAGGAATGGTTCGACGACACCATGGGTTACCTGGCCGAACGGTACGAAGAACTGGCCGATGCGGAGCTGGCTCAGCTCCGGGAGCTGGGCGAGCGGTACTGCCAGCCCGTGCGTCGGAAGGAGACGGCAGGGTCCGGGGCGGCATGAGCGCCCGGCACTGACGATGAGCGCCCCGGCCTGACAGCCGGGGCGCTCCTGTTTTCAGTCACTCCACCACCACCTCGCACTCGACCGCCAGCGCCGGGTCGAGGGTGTGCATCACTGAGCAGTATTTCTCCACGGACAGGTCCACCGCACGTCGGAGCCGCGACGCGTCCACGCCCGGGCCACTGGCGGTGAAACGGAGGCGCAGTCGGGTGTACCGGCGGGGCACGTCGTCCCGTCGCTCGCCCCAGGCCTCGACCCTGAGGGCAGACAGCCCGGTTCGCATCTTCTCCAGGATGATCACCACGTCGCTGGCGCTGCACGACGCCACCGCCAGCAGCAACTGGAGCATCGGACCCGGTGCCGTCACGTTGTCGGCGTCGATCCCGACCACCGGGCCGCCTGGCTCGCCGCCGGTGAACCGGAGCCCACTCTTCCAGTCCAGGGTCACATGCTTGGTTTCCATCCGGGAAACGTGTCTCCCGTGCGGTGAAAAGTGAAGCTGGTCCCCTGTCACCGTCGCAGGTCCATCCGCTCCCCGCGCACCCGGTAGTAATCCCAGATGGCATAGAGCCCCACGGCCGTCGTGGCCCAGGCCATCGGGCGGAGGTACGCCGGCTCGACCAGGAATGCGAGGAGCGTCAGCATCTGCCCCACCGTCACGGCCTTGCCGCCGGCGCGCGCCGGGATGGCGGCCGGGCGCCCCAGGCCCGCCGTGATGAAGAACGCCGCGGACGCCACGAGGTCGCGGAGCAGCACGCCCACCACTTCGTACCAGTGCAGCAGGCCGGAGAGCAGCACAGCGCCGAAGGCGCACGCCATGAAGAGGCGATCGGCCACCGGGTCGAGCACGGCGCCGATGCGGGACGGACCGAGGCGCCGTGCCACCCAG
Organism: uncultured Gemmatimonadaceae bacterium; assembly: GCA_964638035.1. GTDB lineage: Bacteria > Gemmatimonadota > Gemmatimonadetes > Gemmatimonadales > GWC2-71-9 > JAGGAG01. The sequence goes on from CAZWXD010000016.1 coordinate 21,117, forward strand.
CCATCGAGCAGGTCGGTGAATGCCGCAATGGCAAGCACCGCCAGGCGAGGCCCGGTGCCCGGGAGTGCCAGGAAGAGCGCCGCGAGCGGAAGGCGCAGGAAGGTCACCACGTCGGCGAGGCCCCAGCGCTGCCGTGCTTGCTCCCCCCTCCGGCCCGGACTAGCTTCGGTCACCAAGGCACTCCGTTCCTCCCGTCATGCCGATGCCCTGATGCCCACTCTCGACACAGCTGTGATCCCCTGCGGAGGCCTGGGCCGGCGCCTGCGCCCCATCACCAACTGGGTGCCGAAGGAGATGCTCCCGGTTGGCCTCAAGCCCCTGCTCTACTGGGCGCTCGACGAGGCCGCGGTGGCCGGGCTGCAGCGCGCCATCCTGGTCGTGAACCCGCACAAGCCGGTGATCGAGGCCGCTGCGCGGCAATACCAGGGCGCCCTCGAGCTCGAGTTCGTGCCGCAGCCCGCCTTTCGCGGGCTGGGCGATGCCATCCTCGCGGCCGAGGAAGCCGTGGGGGGCGCCCCATTCGTCCTGCTCCAGCCAGACCAGCTCTTCGATGGGCCGAACCCGACCGCGGCGGTGCTCGCCTCGTGGCGCCAGGCCGGAAGGGCCTCCGTGCTCCTGGCGGCTGTCGACGAGGCATCACGTGCCCGCACCGGCGCCCTCGGAACAGCGACGCTCACGCCCGGGACGCCCTCGCTCGTTACCCACCTCGATGCGCGCGGATCGAGCCTCGGCCGCTTCCAGGGCGCCGCGGGCAACGCCCTCGCCCCGGTGGGTCGCGTGGCGTACCCGGGCAATGTATTTCGTGACTTCCACGACGTGGCCGCAAGGGTGCCACCCGGCGCCGAGGTGGATGATCGGCCCGTGTTGCAGCGGCTGGCGGAGCGAGGCGAGCTGGTGGGCGTCGAGACGCCGGCGCGGTTCTTCGACATCGGGGTACCCGAGGGCTATCGCGAGGCCGTGGCGCGGTGGCCCGCCCATGTTCCCTGATCACTCGCCGCGGATGACACCCTCCGCGCGTGCGCCGGTGAACGCGGCGGCGCACACCTCCTGGATCGCCGCGGGCGTGACCGCACGGTAGCGCGCACCGGGATCCTCCATCTCCAGCAGGCCCTGGCCCGCCAGCCAGGCCTCCACGATCTCCCCCGCCACCGCCCCGGCAGCCTGGCGGCGCACCTCGGCCTGGCCTGCGAGGTAGTTGATCCCGCGCTGCAGTTCCGCCGGGGCAACCGGTGCTGTCGCAAAGCGACGCAACTCCTCGAGCATCGCCGCGCGCGCCTCGTCCTCGCGTGATGGGGCCGTGGCGATGTATGCCAGCATGGCGCCACCATCGCGTCGCGCCCATGATGCCCCCACCACCGTGTAGGCGAGCGAGCGCCTGTCCCGCAGGGCCTCGAAGAGCCGTCCGCCCAGGCCGCTCGCCACGGCGGTCCACACCTCGGCGGCGGGTGCCAGCGGGTCACGCCGCGATGGCCCGGGGAACGCCATCGCGAATGCGCTCTGTGCCTTGGCGCGCTGTATCACGCGCTGCCATCCCTCTGCCGGCGGCCTGACGCGTTGTGCCGCATGCCCCTGCGCCGCCCCTGCGGAGGGGACGTCGCCGAACACGCCCGCCAGCCTCGTCGCGGCATCCTCGGGATCGAGGTCACCCACCGCCACCAGGACGCCTCGCGTCCCGGTGAAGTGCGTCGCGTGCCATGAGCGCACGAGGTCCGGCGCCAGGTGCGGGATCGAGTCAGGAGTGCCGCCCAGCGGCACGCCATAGCCCGAGGCGCCGAAGGCAGCGGCCAGGGCCAGCTGGAAGGGATACCGGAACATGTCGTCGGTCACGACATGCGCCTCATCCAGCAACAAGCCGCGCTCCGCCAGGATATCCGCGTCGCGCAAGGCGGGCTCGAACGCCGTCACCCGGAGGAGCTGAGCCGCTGCCTCCAGGTTCTCGCCCAGCACCGGCAGGGAGAGCCCCGTCCAGTCGATCCCCGCACTGGCGCCGAGGGTCCCGCCCAGCCCCTCCGCCGCGAAGGCCAGCGCCCCCGCGTCGAGGGCACCAGCACCGCGCACCATCGTCCGCATCGCGAGCGAGGCCAGGCCGCCGTGCGCTGCCGGCTCGGCAGCGGTTCGCGGGACGTAGTAGCCGAGGAAGGCGGTCGGCACGCCCGTCTTCCGCCGCACCATCAGGTCGAGCCCTGCGAGCGGGACATGCAGCACGGACGCCGTGACCTTCCCACGCACCGCTCGCGGCGATGGTGGCGGCGGGAGGGCCGGACCGCCCGGGGGCGACACGTGCGACGGCCGCGCCGTGAACGCGCGCGCCAGTCGTTCAGCGGTCAGGTCGTCGCCCTCCCCTGCCGGGAGGTACAGCACGCCGCTCACGGCACCGGGAAGGAGGTAGCGCCGGGCCGCATCGCGAACGGCCGCGGTGTCGGTGCTGCCCAGGAGGTCGTACTCCTCATCCACCCACTCGAGTCGCCCCAGCGCTTCAGCGGAGGCCAGGGCCGACGCACGGCCCTCCATGGATTCCATGTGTCGCGCCCACCGGGCCTGCAGCAGCGTGCGGGCTCGCTGGAGGTCCCGGGCAGTCGGGCCGGCATCCGCCAGGCGCGCCACCGCCCCGGCAATGGCGGCAAGTGCCGTTTCGACCTTGCCGGGCTCGAGGTCGGCCGTGATGCTGAACACGCCCAGTTCCGCGGGCGAGTAGTTCGAGGCCCCGATGCCCGTGACGTGTCCCGGTTCGCGGAGGGCGCGGTAGAGCCAGCTCCCGCGGCCCGCCGTGAGGACGGCCGCCGCCAGGTCGAGTGCCACGGCATCCTCGTGCAGCGGGGGCACCGTGCGCCAGCCCAGCGCCAGGTCGGCCCGCGACACGTCACCCCGGAGCGTGCGCGCCCGGACCCCATCGTGCGGTGGCTCGACCGGCGAGAAGTCGTCAGCGCCATCGGCAGCTTCCCACGTGCCATAGGTGCGGCGCAGCAGGGCCAGGGCCTCGTCCTCATCCACGTCGCCCACCACGGAGACGATGGTGCGACCGGGCACATAGCGGCTCTCGTAGTAGCCGCGCACGTCATCGCGCGTGTAGCCCGCCAGCTGGGACTCGGTGCCAATGCGCCAGCGGCGGATCCGGTGCTGGTCGAACATGAGCGCATGCAGGGTTTCCGCCGCCACGGCATCCGGCGTGTCGAGCTTCCGCTTTGCCTCCTGGATGATGACCTGGAGCTCGCGTGCCAGCTCCCCGGCGTCGAGGAGCGGGTGCCGCAGCGCATCCGCCTGCACGTCGACGGCCTCGCGCAGCGCCGACGCGGGCAGCACCACGAAATAGCTCGTGCGGTCGTAGGAGGTGGAGGCGTTGAGGTACCCGCCGGCGGCGCGCGTCTCCTGCGCAATCCGTCCCACGCCGCGCGTCGGCGTGCCCTTGAAGAACATGTGCTCGAGGACGTGCGAGATCCCGACCCAGTGGTCCGGCTCGTCGAAGAAGCCCGCCTTCACGTGCGTCACCACGGCCACGGCGGGCGCCGAGTCGTCGCGTTGCACCAGGAGGATGAGGCCGTTGGGCAGGACATCGCGGCGGACCTGGCCGGTCCACTGGCGGATCGGTGGCGAGATGGTCATGCGCGGAAGATAAGGCGAGGCCCTAGTGCAGGATTCGCACGACCCCCGCCTCGGCACTCCCGCGGATGAACGCCTCGGCGTCCGTCACCGGGATGACGACGCCGGTCTCGGCCCGGCCGCGCTGCGCAAGGCCCTGCATGTACTCGGCAACGGTGGCATCGGCCCACTCCGGCTCCGACGCCTTCATCTGCACCAGGATCTCGTCCCAGGACCCGCGAAGGCCGTGGCCCGCGAGGGTGGTCACATGGTGCGTGTCGCCACTTCCCGGACGGCGCTGCATCGCCTGCAGCTCGGTGAGCAGGGTGCCGAACAGCTCGAGCTGGTGCGGGTCGCGGATCGTGCCGTCGGGCTGCATGGCCTCGATTTCCGCGAGGAGCATGTCGATCGAGTCCGGGTCGCCCGCCACCTCGCCCAGGCGCTGGTACCACGGCGCCAGCTCGAGGTCGTCATCGGGAAGGCGGTACACCGTCTTCTTGAGTTCCACCGTGCGCCACAACCCCAGCTCATCGAAGTGGTCATCGGGCTCGGTGCGCTCGAAGTGGTGCAGCGCCGCCTCCGTCTCCCCGCGGTCGTAGAGCATGTTGCCGAGGTAGATGCGTGCCTCGGGATACCTGGGCTCCAGCTCCAGGGCCCGACGGATCCAGAAGAGCGCGCCGGCGTCGTTGCCCAGCCGGTGCGACGCGTAACCCATGCAGGCAGCCGCCTCGGGCGACTCGTTGTGCGCCGTCACCGCCAGCTCGAAGTAGCGGTGCGCCTGCGCCAGCAGCCCCTCGCGGAAGCACGCCCGCCCCAGCTGCAGCATGAGCTCCAGGTCGTCCTGGAACCCGAGCGACACGATCCGGTCGTACGCGGCCAGTGCACCGGCACGGTCGCCGATCTTGAGCAGTGCCTCGCCCAGGCCGGCCAGTGCGTCCTCATTGTCGGGATCGAGTGCCACCGCAGTCTCGAAGCTCCGCCGGGCCCAGGCGTAGTCCTCGCGCGCGAGGTAGGCGTACGCCGTGCCGATATGGAGTTCCACCGCGTTGGGATAGAGTGCGAGTCCCTCACGAAGCCAGGCCAGCGCCTCGTCGTACCGTCCTTCGTTGTAGAGTTGATGAGCCTGTTCGTCGAATTCGTCGGAGCTGCGGAATGCTTCCGACATCTGCGGGGGGCCCTCCGTACAGGTTGGTGTAAAATAGGACGCTTGCCGCCCACCGGCAAGAGTTTGGGCCCGGTCTGTCTCGAAATTTAACCCGATTGACCCCAACGGCTTGCACCGGTTCAGGGAGGCCCTTTCCGTGGAAGAGCCGCACGTTGAGGCGCTGGCCACCGCCCGCTGGCGAGTCGGGGCGGCGCTCTCGGCCGTGATGGTGGTGCGGTACTTCGGGTTCCTCGGCCTGGTGCCCTGGGGGCGCGGGATCATGGCACACCGCATGGCGCCCGGGATCACCGTTGGCATCGTGCTCGGGGCCTTCGTCATCGTGGCGTCGTGGCTCCTCACCTGGGTCTACGTGCGCTGGTGTGCGCAGCACCATGACGGCGAGGTGGATCGCCTGGCCTGGAGGCCATGGGAGCGGCGCGCGCACCTGGGGGCGGGCTCGGCCCCGGCGCAGCATTGACAAGGCCGCACCGGGCACCGAGCATCCGCTGACGCATGACCTTCCAGCAGAAACTCTTCCTCGGCTTCGGCATGATGGTCCTGCCGGTGATGCTGGTCGGCGCGCAGGCCATCCGGAGCAACGTGCTGGAGCGGAAGGCCCTCGAGGCACTGGGCCAGGGCCTGGCACGCAACCGGACGTACTCCGAGGTCGAGACCGCGATGTTCAACCAGGGCGAGGCGATCTGGCGTGCCTTGAGCGGCCTCGACCCGACGGCCCGGCGGGAGTTCGCCCTCCAGGGCGAGGTGGTGGACTACTGGTTCGCGCGGTGGACGGCGGAGCTGCAGCCGGACGAGCAGGAGCTGTCCGAGGGCGTGCGGCGCATCGAGCAGGAGATTCGCGCGACCGCCGAGCGCGTCTTTGCGCTGCAGGATGCCGGCCGCCGCGAGGAGGCCTACGCCCTCGCCCACACCGAGCTGAAGGGCCGGCTCCTTCCTGCACTCACCGAGATGAACCACCAGGTCTACCGGCGCGCGCGCGAGTTCAGCGTATCCCGTGCGTTCGCCCGCGTGGCAGAGATCGTCAACACCGAGCGCAGGATCCTGACCTGGATCCTGCTCCTGGCCGCCGGCGCCGGGCTCACCGGGGCATGGCTCCTTTCGCGCAGCCTGGCCCGGCCGATCGCCGGGCTGCGCACCGCCATGGCGGACGTGGGGCGCGGCAGCCTCGACCGCCCCGTGGCGCCGCCCGGCAGTGACGAGTTCGGCGACCTGGCGCGGAGCTTTGCCCAGATGACGGAGCGGCTGCGTGACTCGCGCACCGAGCTCACCAGCGTGAACGCCGCCCTGGCGGCCAAGGTGGACCAGCTCGAGCGGACGCAGGCCCGCCTCGTCGAGTCGGAGAAGCTGGCTTCCGTGGGCCAGATGGCGGCCGGCGTGGCCCACGGCCTCCGCAATCCCCTGGCAAGCCTGCGCGCCTCGGCACAGCTCGCCCGCCGCCACCCCGAGAGCGCGGCCGCGCAGGAGGCGCTGGGTGCGATGATCACCGAGGTGGACCGCCTCGATGCCCGGATCACGCACCTGCTCACCTTCTCCCGCCCGGCGCCGGTGCGTGCCACACGGGAGAGCGTGGCGCGACTGGTGGAGTCGCTCCTCCCGGCCCTGCGCCGGCTGGCTGCCGAGCGCCAGGTCCACGTCGAGGCTGACGTCGATCCCCGCGTGCCCGAGCGTAACCTCGACGCCCTCAAGGTCGAGCAGGCACTGCAGGAGCTGCTCGCGAACGCCCTCGACGCGATGCCCGGGGGCGGCACGCTCAGGGTGTCGGTGCGGCAGGACGGCGCCGGCACCCAGGTGGCCATCACGGACACCGGCCGGGGGATCCCCCCGGACGCAATGCCGCGCATCTTCGACCTGTTCTTCACCACGCGCCCTGAGGGCACCGGCCTCGGGCTCGCCATCGCACGGCGGTTCATCGAGCAGGCGGGCGGACGCATCACGGTGGAGAGCACCGTGGGCGAGGGCACGACCGTGCGCATCGCGTTCGCGCAGGGGGAGGCATGACCGGGCTCGGCACCGTGCTGGTGGTGGACGACGAGCGCACGCTGGCACGCTCCATCAAGGGCTACCTCGACGAGGCGGGCTACGACACGACCGTGGCCCACGACGCCGAGGCAGCACTGTCCCTCCTGGACCGGCTCCGGCCCGACGTGGTCTTCACCGACGTCCAGCTGCCGGGCATGAACGGGATCGAGTTCCTGCGCAAGGTGCAGGAATTCGATCCCTCGATCGCGGTGTGCGTGATGACGGCGTTCGGCACCATCGAGGGCGCCGTCGAGGCGGTGAAGCTCGGCGCCTTCAACTACCTCAAGAAGCCGGTGGACCTGGACGAGATGCAGCTGATTGCCTCCCGGGCGCGCGAGCACTCACGGCTCCGCCACGAGCTGTCGTGGTACCGGAAGAAAGCCGCCGCCGACACCCCCGTCGCCGGCGTGGTGGGGCGCTCCCCCGCCATGCGGGCCGTGCTCGAACGGGCGCTCCAGGTGGCTGCCCTCGACGAGACACCGCCGGTCCTCATCACCGGCGAGACGGGAACCGGCAAGGGCCTGGTGGCGCGCACCATCCACACCGCGGGCCCGCGGGCGACCCGCCCCTTCATCGACGTGAACTGCACCGCGCTCCCCGCCAACCTCATGGAGGCGGAACTCTTCGGCTACGAGCGCGGCGCCTTCACCGATGCCAAGGAGTCGAAGCTGGGCCTGTTCGAGGCCGCCGAGGGCGGGTTCCTCTTCCTGGACGAGATCGGCGACCTTGAGCTGGCACTGCAGGGCAAGCTCCTCCGTGCCATCGAGGATCGCACCGTGCGGCGCGTCGGAGGCATCCGCGACCGCAAGATCGACGTGCGCATCCTCGCCGCCACCAACCGCGACCTGGAACGCGATGCCCAGCACGACCGCTTCCGGAAGGATCTCTACTTCCGGCTGGCCGTGATCCTGCTGCGCCTTCCCCCGCTCCGGGAACGCGGGGAGGACATCCTCCTCCTGGCCGACCACTTCATCCGTGTGTTCTCGGTGAAGTACGGCAGGCAGGTCACGTCCATCACCGACGCCGCCCGCCACGACCTCATGACCTACCCCTGGCCCGGCAACGTGCGCGAGCTGAGCCATGTCATCGAGCGCGCTGTCCTCTGGAGCCAGGGGCCTGAACTCGACGCAGAGCACCTGTCCCTCGTCATGCCGGAGGACGGGATCACCGCGGCGGTGGGTGCCCCCGGGCCGGCGGCGTTCGACCTGGGCGGGTTCGAGCGCGCGCTGATCGAGCGCGCCATGACCGAGGCCCAGGGCAACCAGACCAGGGCAGCGCAGCTCCTCGGCATTACCCGCGACACGCTGCGCTATCGCCTGAAGAAGTTCGGACTGGGTGGGTGAGATCACACAACTGGGTGGGTGACCTCACCCACCCGCGCCCGACCCATACCCGTCATCCCACCGCCATCTCCGCCCGCACCATGCACTTGCGATTGCCCACGTCGGGGCACGCACCGTGCAATTGAGCCGCCCGTCGGTTCACCCTTCCACTGCAAACCGGGAGTACGACATGCGCTGGACCAAGCCCGAGGCCGAGATCGTTGCGGTCACGATGGAAGTCACCGCCTACGTTGCCACCCTGTAGGACGCGGGACTGACACCGAGGGGCTCGCGAAAGCGAGCCCCTCGTCTTTCCCATCCCATGCACGTCAGGCTGCTCGGAACCGCCGCCGGCGGCGGCTTTCCCCAATGGAATTGCTGGTGTCCCTCATGTGAGGTGGCACGCCGGGATCCCGGCCGCGCCATGCCGCGCACCCAGTCGTCGGCTGCGGTGAGCGCCGATGGCGAGCGCTGGTTCCTCCTCAACGCCTCACCCGACGTGCGGGAGCAGGTGCAGTCACTGAACGGCCACGCGCCGGCGGGCGCGCGGCACGTGCCGGTCGAAGGCGTGGTACTCACCGACGCCGAGATCGACCACTCCCTGGGCCTGGTGCTGCTGCGTGAGGGTCGCGCCCTCCGGGTCTACGCGACCCGCCAGGTGGAGGTGACCCTCGAGGCTGACTCCCGCTTCCTGCGCACCACCCGCGCCTTCGCGACCGTGACCGTCACCACCCTCGAGCCAGGTCGTGCCACGCCGCTCCAGCTGCGCCAGGGCGGCGACTCGGGACTCTTCGTCACGCCCTTCATCGTGCCAGCCGGCCCGCCCCGGTTTGCCAGCGACGACACGGCGGGCCACACCATCGGACTCGAGGTGAGCGGCCCCGGCGGCTCCGTGGTGTACGCCCCGGCCACTGGGGCGATGGATGCCGGCCTGCTGGAGCGCATCGCCCGGGCGGGCCTGGCCCTGGTGGATGGCACCTTCTGGGAAGACGACGAGCTCATTGCGCTGGGCATCGGCGAGCGAACCGCGCGACAGCTCGACCACGTGCCCATCTGGGCCCCGGACGGCAGCCTCGTGCGCCTGGCCGGCACCGGCACGCAATGCGTCTACGTCCACATCAACAACACCAATCCCATCCTGGTCGAGGATTCGCCGGAGCGACGCGCGGTCGAGTCCGCCGGGCTCATCGTGGGCCACGATGGAATGGCGTTCCAGACATGACCCCGGGAGGCATGCCCATGACCGCCGTCCTCACCGCCTCGGAACTGGCCGCGGCACCTCGACCCCCGGTCCCCGACCTGCACCAGCCCCTCTCCCCGGACGAACTGGAGGCGGCCCTGCGCGCCTTCCAGGGATCCTACTACGTCGAGCATCCCTTCCACCGGGAGATGTACGCGGGCACGCTCACGCCGCGGCAGTTCCAGGGCTGGGCCGCCAACCGCCTGGCCTACCAGCGCGTGGTCCCCCGAAAGGATGGCGCCATCCTCTCCAACTGCCCCGATCCTGCGGTGCGCCGTGAATGGCTCCGGCGCATCGTGGACCATGACGGTACGCGGGATGGCGAGGGCGGCATCGAGCTCTGGATCCGCCTCGGCGTCGCCCTGGGCGTGCCTCGCGAGGAGATGGAAGACGAGCGGCACGTCCTGCCCTCGGTCCGGCTCATCTGCGAGTCGTACGTCTGGTTCTGCAAGTCCCGGCCCTGGGTGCAGGCGTGCGCGTCCTCCCTCACGGAGCTGTTCGCGCCGGGCATCCACCAGCAGCGCCTCGAGTCCTTCCCGCGGCACTACCCGTGGATCCCGCCCGAGGCGCTGGCGTACTTCCAGAGCCGCCTGGTCCAGGCCCCGCGCGACGTGCGCCATGGCCTCGCCATCGTACGGCAGCACTGCACCACGGTGGAGACGCAGCGCATGGCCTTCGAGGCGCTCGCCTTCAAGCTCGACATGCTCTGGGCCATGATCGACGCGATCCACAATGCCTACCGCGAGGCATGAGGCCGGTGGGCCCGGACAGGATGCCGCGCTGATGGCCATGCACCAGGGCTCCGTCCCGGCCCTCTGGCGGCTGGCTCGCCTCGACTACGACCCCGTCCGGCAGCGACCGGTGCTGCTGTACCCCGAGGGCGCCGTGCTGCTCAACGAGACCGGTGCCGACATCCTCCGCCTCGTGGATGGCCGGCGAACGATCGGGGAGATCGCCGCCGAGCTGGCAGCCCGGTACAACGCCGCAGGCGGTCCCGGCGCCGACGGCATCCTGGAGGACGTGACGACCTACCTCGCGGGCCTGGAGGCCAGGGAGCTGATCCGTGACCAGTGAACGCCCGACCACCCTGCTGGCAGAGCTCACGCACCGCTGCCCGCTGCACTGCCCCTACTGCTCCAACCCCGTCGAGCTGGTCCGCGCAGGCCGGGAGCTGGCCACGGACGACTGGAAGCGCGTGCTCACCGAGGCGCGTGCCCTCGGTGCGCTGCAGCTCGGGCTCTCCGGCGGGGAGCCGCTGGTCCGGAAGGACTGCGAGGAGCTCGCACAGCACGCACGGGGCCTGGGCTTCTACACGACGCTGCTCACCTCCGGCCTGGGCTTCACGCGCGAGCGGGCCGTGCGCTTCCGCGACGCAGGACTCGAGCACGTGCAACTCTCCCTGCAGGATGCCGACGACGACAACGCCGAGCGGATTGCCGGGGTCCGGTCGGTGAAGCAGAAGCGCGAGGCGGCCCGCCTCATCCGTGAGCTGGGGTTTGCGTACTCCATCAACGTGGTGCTGCACCGGGCCAACCTCGACCGCATCCAGGAGATCATCGACCTCGCCGTGGCGATGGGCGCCGACCGGCTCGAGCTGGCGAACACGCAGTACTATGGCTGGGGCCTGGTGAACCGCGCCGCACTGATGCCGACGCCGGAACAGGTGGAGCGCGCGCGCGAGGCCGGGGAGCGTGCCCGGCAGCAGTATCGCGGCCGCATGCAGATCCTCTTCGTGCTGCCCGACTACTACGAGCAGTACCCCAAGGCGTGCTACGGTGGTTGGGGGCGGAACTATGTGGTGGTGACCCCTGACGGCAAGGCATTGCCCTGCCACGGCGCCACCCAGGTCACCACCCTGCCCTGGCCCAACGTGCGGGAGCACTCCCTCGCATGGGTGTGGCAGGAGTCACCGCTCTTCACGGCCTACCGGGGCGATGCCTGGATGAAGGAGCCCTGCCGGAGCTGCGAACGGAAGTGCGTGGACTTCGGTGGCTGCCGTTGCCAGGCCTTTGCCCTGACTGGCGACGCCGCCAACACCGACCCCATCTGCGTGCTGAGCCCGCAGCACCACCTCGTCACGGAGGCCGTTGAGGCCGCCATCGGCGACGCGCCGTTCACCCCCCGCCGGTTCGAGCCGCAACCCGCCTGACGGCTACTGCAGCGGCGCCGGCGTGCAGTCCGGCGTGCCGGGACGGCGCTCCACCTGGCTGCGCTGCTCCACCTGCGAACGCACCGGGCGCTTCACCACCCCCGACGCCGGGACCTCTGCCACCACGGTGGTGGTCCGGTCGTACCGGAGCGGGCCGAGCGACTGGTTCCACACCGCCGTGCCCTCATTCACCAGGGTGCGCGTGTACGCCGGCGTGATGGTGTCGCCCGGTGCCGGGTGCACCTCCCCGGCTCGCGCCAGGCGGATCCGGTAGCGCTGCGCCTGCGCGCTGTCGTCGAGCCGGCGGATCGCCAGCGAATCCCCGCTCCGCCACTCCTCGCCCACCTGCAGCGCCCTGGGGGGAAGCCGGGGAAAGAAGTCCTCCAGCACGTCGCCGAGGTCCATGACCTCGCGCAACGCGTCGGGAATGAAGGGCCGTTCGAGCGTGAGGAAGGAGCCATCGGGCAGCAGGTGCCCGCGGTACTGCCCGCCAACGATCCCCGCTGCATCGGGCTCGAGGCGCGAGGTTCCCGTGGACCGCCAGATGACGAGGGAGTCGAACCATGCCACCACGGGAAGGCGCCGGTCGGGGCCGGGTCGACCCGCCGCCACGATCAGGTCACCCTCGCGGCCCGACGTGGCGGACCCGATGCGCCCCGTGGACTCGACCGTGAGCCGGCTCTCCATCACCTCGCGATAGCGCGCGCACGCGAGCTGTGCGGCGGAGTACCCCGGCGCCTGGGCCGCGACGGCGCAGGGTGCAGCCGCCAGGGCCGCCGTGGCCAGCGCCAGGGGCAGGGACCCGAGCGTCCGAACGCCGGCACGCCCGAACGTCCACCGGTTCACACGCTCATGCCTCGCCCATGAACGGGTACCGGTAGTCGGTCGGCGACACGAGGGTCTCCTTGATGCTGCGGGGCGACACCCAGCGCAGGAGGTTCAGGATCGATCCCGCCTTGTCGTTGGTGCCGCTCGCCCGCGCCCCGCCGAAGGGCTGCTGGCCCACCACGGCGCCCGTCGGCTTGTCATTGATGTAGAAGTTCCCGGCCGCCTGCCGCAGCACCTGGCTCGCCTCCTGCACCGCGGCGCGGTCCCGCGCGAACACGGCGCCGGTGAGCGCGTACGGACTGGTGCGGTCCACCAGCTCCAGCGTCTCGCGCCACTTCGCGGCCGGGTACACGTGCACGGCGAGCACCGGCCCGAAGATCTCCTCGCACATCAGGCGGTAGCCCGGGTCATCCGTCTGCACCACCGTCGGCTCGATGAACCAACCCTCGGCATCGCTGGTGCCGCCGCCCGCCACCACCCTCACCCCCGGCGCCGTCCGTGCCGCGTCGAGGTACCCCTTGATCCGGGTGAAGGCACGCTGGTCGATCACCGCTCCCATGAAGTTCCGGAAGTCGGCCACGTCACCCATGCGGATCTCCTGCATCATCGCCACCATCCGGTCGCGCACGTCGGGCCAGAGCGTGTCGGGGATGTACGCACGCGACGCGGCGCTGCACTTCTGCCCCTGGAACTCGAAGGCCCCGCGCACCAGGCCCACGGCGATTGCCGCCGGGTCGCCGCTCGCGTGCGCCACCACGAAGTCCTTGCCGCCGGTCTCCCCCACGATGCGGGGGTACGAGCGGTAGCGGTCCAGCCGGCTCGAGACCTCATGCCAGATGGTGCGGAACACGGTGGTGGACCCGGTGAAGTGCACCCCCGCGAGCATCGGCTCCTCCACCAGGACGCCGGTGCACATCTGCGGCTCTGCCGGGACGAAGTTGATGACACCGGGCGGGAGGCCCGCCTGCTCCAGCAGCCGGTACACGTAGTAGTTGCTGAGCAGCGCCGTGTGCGACGGCTTCCAGACCGCCGTGCCGCCCATCAGCGCCGGCGCCGAGGGCAGGTTGCCCCCGATCGCCGTGAAGTTGAAGGGCGAGACCGCATAGACGAACCCTTCCAGGGGCCGGTGGTCCATCCGGTTCCACACCCCCGTGGAACTCTCCGGCTGCTCCGCCTGGATGCGCTCGCCAAACGCCACGTTGAAGCGCCAGAAGTCCACCAGCTCGCAGGCGCTGTCGATCTCGGCCTGGAAGGCCGTCTTGCTCTGGCCCAGCATGGTGGCCCCGTTGAGCAGCATGCGATGGGTGGTCGCCAGCATGTCGGCCGCCCGCAGGAAGACCGCCGCCCGTTCCTCGAAGGGGAGGGCGGCCCAGGCGCGCTGGGCCAGCACGGCACCCTTCGCCGCCCGCCGCACCGTGTCGGCCGTGGCAAGGTGTGCCCGCGCGATCACCTGCCGGTGCCGGTGCGGCGAGCGAACCTCCAGGATGTCGCCACTCCGGATCTCCTCGCCGTTCACGATGGCCGGGATGTCGGCAACCTCGCCCGAGAGCCGCGCCAGCTCGGCCTTGAGGCGGCTGCGTTCCGGCGTGCCCGGGGCGTAGGAGTAGATGGGCTCGTTGACCGGCCGGGGGATGTTCGACGTACCACTCATGGCACCTGCACCTGGAGTTGGGGTGGCATAAAATAGCCCGTTGGCGCCGCCCCGGCCGCGCACCTCAACGCAGGCCGGGCGCTCCCGTTCCCGCGATGCCCGCGGCCGCCGGCACGAGGAATCCATGCCGCTCGAGGATGGCACGTCCCGCCGGCGAGAGCACGAAGCGCACGAACGCGAGGGCCGTGGCAGGATGGGGTGCAGCAACGGGAATCGTCAGGGCATAGAGGATGGACTCACCGCGGAACTCGAGCGTGTCGCCCCGCGCCCCGGGCACCCGGACGGTCGCCCGGGCATACTCGTCCTCACGCGCCGGGTCGCTCAGGTCAATGGCGCGGGGAAGGCTCACCTGCCGCAGCCCGGCAGTGAGCGCGAGCGATCGGTAGCTCCAGGCGTAATCCAGCTCCCCCGCCTGCAGGAGTGCCGTGAGGTCGGCCTCCTTGGGCCGCTGGTACCGCGGTGGCATCGCCGAGTCGAGGCGGCGCGCCAGCCCGGGCTCGTGATAGTGACGCTCCGCGAGCTGGAGCACCAGCAGGGTCCGGTAGCCGTTCGGGTCCAGCGCCGGGTCCGAGTGCCCGGTGCGCACCCCCGGCCGGAGGAGCACCTCGTACCAGTTGGTGCTGTCTACCGTCGCCGCCCCGGCCGAGCGGTCGGTGTAGGCGAGCACCATCGCGTTCCGGGCAAAGGTGGCGTACCAGGTGGCATGGCGTGGCAGGAGGACCTTCTCCAGTACCTGGTAGTCGGCCACCGCAATCACGTCCGGCACCTTGCCCAGTTCGGTGAGCTTGCGTGCCGCCTCGAGGCTGCCGGAGTTCTCCTGCCTCGGCCGCACCCCGGGATGCACGGCCTGGAATGCCCGCAGGAGGTCGCGAACAGGAAGGGCCAGGCTCCCGGCATTGAACACCACGAGGGGCCCCGTCACCTCCTGGGCCGGTGCCGATCGCGCCACCACGGCCGCCAGCAGCACCCCGGCCAGCGCCCGCCAGGCCAGCCCGCGGGCCACTGCACCGGGCCGCCCGGTTTGCGCGGAACGGCCCGCGTGCCGATACTTGTCGCCAGTTCCCCCAACCACGGATTGCTGCATGCGTCGCCTCCTCGTGACGGCCGCCTCCGCGCTCCTGCTCGCGGCCTGCCCCAGCTACGATCGGTACTCGCGCCTCGCCGACGAGCGCGGCCTCCTGCCGGCCGACCAGTTCGCGACCTACGGCGCCGAGGCCGCGCAGAAGATCGCCATTGGTCGGGCGCTGGCACAGGCCCGGACCGGGCCGTCCGCTGCTGACGCTGCACGCCAGATGGGCGAAGCGGTGGCCTTCGCGCAAAAGCAGCCCGACGTCGTTGCCGTGCATGCGGACACCCTTGCCTACTTCATGACGGTCACCTTCCGCAGCGGATGGACCGTGGCCGTGCTGCCGGTCGCCGATGGCGTCGCCCCCGAGGCGACGCCGGGACTCACCAGGGGAAGCTGACCCCGCACAACGCCGGAGGCCCGATGAAGCGCTCCACCCTGCTCACCGCTGGCGTGCTGGCGGCGCTCGGCGGGTTCCTGCTCTGGTCGACCCTCGCATCCCAGCGCCACGAATGCACGGTGGCGGTCACCTACCGGGGCCACGCCGACACCGCGACCGCATCGGCCGAGACCGAGCAGGACGCCCGGCGCCAGGCACAGACCACGGCGTGCGGGACCCTGGCCGCCGGCATGAGCGAGTCGATCGCCTGCGACAACACGCCGCCTGACTTCACGGAGTGCCGGACCCTCTGACGTGAGCACCGGACGCGGGTTCCCCCACCCGCTAGTCCTCCTCTTCGCGGCCATCGCCCTGGCCGCGGCCCTCACCTGGGTGATCCCACCCGGGGCGTACGAGCGCCGCCAGGATGACGTGACCGGCCGGGAAGTCGCCGTGGCCGGTACCTACCATTCGGTCGAGCCAGCACCGGTTGGGGTGGTGGATGCGCTCACGGCCGTGCCGCGCGGCCTCATCAGCGGTGCCAGCATCATCTTCCTCGTCTTCCTGGCAGGCGGCGGCTTCACAGCTGTAGAGCGCACCGGTGCGCTCAGGCGCCTCGTCGAACGCAGCGCCGTGCGACTCGCGGGCCGGGGCGTCCTCGTGATCCCGGTGGTGGCCGTCGCCTTTGCCCTGGCCGGTGCCCTGATGCAGATGTCGGAGGAGCTGGTGGCCTTCGCGCCCCTCCTGGCGCTCATCTGCCTGGCCTTTGGCCTGCCGCCCCTCACGGCCGTCGCCATGAGCTACGGCGCCGCACACATCGGCGCCATGTTCTCCCCGGTGAACCCGTTCATGGTGGCCATTGCCCAGAAGGCCGCCGGCGTCCCCGTGGGCTCGGGCTGGCAGTTGCGCACGGCCATGCTCGTCGTCGGTGTCGGGGGATGGCTCTGGACCCTGACCCGCTTCGCAGCCGCCAATCGCAGCGAGGCACCAGCGGAGGTCACCCTCGCCACCAGCGACCGCCTCACGCTGCGCCACATGCTGGTCCTGGCCGTGGTGGCCGCCACGTTCGTGCTGTTCGTGATCGGGGCCCAGCAGTGGGGATGGGACTTCGACCGCCTCGCGATGCTCTTCCTGGTCATGGGGCTTGCGTCCGGCCTGGTGGGCGGCCTGGGCCTCACCCGGACCTGCGAAGCGCTCGTGGATGGTGCCAGGGACATGGTGTACAGCGCCCTGCTGATCGGCGTGGCTCGCGGCATCTACGTGGTGATGGACCAGGGGCGGATCGTCGATGCGGTCGTGCACGCAGCGGTGCAACCCCTGGAGGGCCTGCCCCGTGCCGTGGCCGCGCTTGGCATGTTCGCCGCGCACGCCGTGATCCACCTGCCCGTGCCGAGCACGAGCGGCCAGGCCGTGCTCACGATGCCCATCATGGCGCCCATCTCGGACCTGCTCGGGTTGCCCCGCCAGGTCGCGGTGCTCGCCTACCAGCTCGGCGCCGGGTCGCTCGACCTCCTGATGCCCACGAACGGGCCGCTGCTGGCCATGCTCGCGGTGCTCGGCGTGCGGTTCGACCACTGGTTCCGCTGGGCCCTGCCCCGCGTGGTCGTGCTCACCCTGTTTGCAATGGCCTGCCTCGTTGGCGCACTGGCGCTGGGTTGGGCCTGACACGGCTGTCCATGGGTCTCGCCCGGAAACGTCTCCCGGCTGGACTGTCCCCCGAGGGCGACGCCGTCGGGCACCGGACGCGACAGTGCACCGGGGGTAACCCGGCCACGCACGGCGGGTTATGATGCCGGAGCGGGTGGTGAACCGACGCGGTCGACGTGGCACCTGAGTTGCAGCCCCTGGAGGTGGTGCGATCCGTAGCTCTCCGGAGGTCAGCATGCCCGAGGTGAAGATCCGCAGCATGGACCAGGATGAAGATTTCGCAGCCTGGCTTACCGAGCAGCTCGAGCGCCACGCCGAGGAGGCGGGCGTCCAGGCCGGGTTCGAGGACCGGTACATCGGCCTCTCGGATGAGCTGGGCGACTGGATCGGCGGCCTCCGCTACTATGTGCGGGGCGGCGTCGCCCACCTGCTCGACATCATCGTGACCGAGGAGCACCGCGGACACGGCCATGCCCACCGGTTGCTTGCCGCATTCGAGGAGCGGGCCGAGCTGGAAGGTTCGCACCTCGCCGAGTTCTGGACGGACGATACGCGCGCCGAGGGCCTCCTGGGTGCGCTGGGCTGGAGCATCGTCGTGCGCCGGCCGCGCTACATGAGCGAGCGTTCATGGACCCTCATGGAGAAGCGACTCGCGCACTGACCCCCCGCCGTTATCTTCCAGCATTGTCGCACCGTCGTTTCCATTGCCACCGAAGGAACCATGAGCCTCTCCGAGCAGGCGCGCGTGCTCCTGTCGAAGTTCGAGGTCCTGAAGGACCTCGAGGCCACCGTTCGCGACCTCATGGCCGCGCACGAGCGCAAGCGCTCGCTGTGGATGCCGAGCGACCTGATGGGCTACACCGAGGGCGACTGCATCGAGACGCACCTCCGCGGGCTGCGCGACCGCGCTCGCGGCCTGCCCGACGCCGTGCGGGCGGCGCTGGCCGTGAACACGCTCACGGAAGAGGGCCTTCCGCACTTCCACCGCCTCCTGGCGGTCTACCTCGACGACGACAGCTACTGGCGCACCTGGAACAACCTCTGGACCGCCGAGGAGGACCGGCATGGCCAGGTGCTGCACGACTACGCGCGCGACGCCCGCGTCTACAACCAGCGGAAGTTCGAGGAGCTGCAGTTCGAGTACATGCGCGCCGGGTTCCACCCCGACTGGGACAAGGACCCCTACCGCGTGTTCGTGTACACCACCGTGCAGGAGCGCGCCACCCAGCACTCGCATGCCGAGACGGGGCGCGTCGTGGAGCAGTACGAGCCCGGGCTTGCGGGCATCCTGCGGGAGGTCGCGCAGGATGAGGCGCGCCACTTTGCATTCTACCGGTCGGTGTTCGAGCAGGTCCTGGCCCGCGACCCGAACCAGGCCCTGGAGTCGGCGTCGCACATTCTGCCCGGTATCGAGATGCCCGGCGCGTCGATTTCGGGCTTCCGGGACTTTGCCGACGTCATCCGTCGCACCGGGATCTACGGGCCGCGAGACTACCTCCGCATCGTGCAGGAGCAGATCCGGTACTGGAAGATCGAGGGCCTCACCGGCCTGAATGACGTGGGGCGGAAGGCGCAGGAGCGCATCCTTGCCATCCCGGACCGGCTGCGCCGCCTGGCCGACCTCGTCGAGACACGAAGCCGGGCCAAGACGTTCAACTTCGACGTCGCGTTCAACCGCGAGTTTGCGCTGCCGTGAGTGCCTGGCGCCTCGCCAGCGCCCTCCTCGTGATCGGCGCGGTTGCATGTGACCGGAAGGCCCCGCCGCCGCCCGTGACGGAGGGGGTTCCCTCGGGCGGCGCACCCGCCGACGTGCAGCAGCTTGCCTCCGAGATGTTCGACCTCATCGACCGGGTGGCGTCGTACCGTTCCTCGCACGAGGGGCGCCCGCCGCGCTCCCTCCGCCAGCTCGGCGTGGACAGCCTCGCGCCCAGCACGGTGCGGCGCCTCGCCGTGCAGGGGCGCACCTTCGTCGTCACGGTCGCGTACCGACGACCCGAGTCGCGGAGGATCCTCGCCTGCAGTGCGGGCGAGGATGCGTTGGAGCAGGCGGCGCTCAACGAGGGGCGCTTCTCCGTGTCCTGTGACACGCAGGGTGGCATCGAGGCCTTCGAGGTGGTGCGATGATCGAGCTGGTCTACGCAGGCCTCCGCATCGCGGTGATCGTGGCCTCTGCGGCAGCGGGCATCGTGGCCGTGACGCACCTGCTCGTGCGGCGGGGCACGCTCACGCCCTTTGGAGCACTCCCCAGGCTCGTGCGCCGGACATCCGACCCGGTGCTCAAGCCCATCGAGCACCGCCTCCTCGGCGCCGGGGGCAACCCCCAGGATGCGTCGTTCTGGCTCCTGGGCGGCACCATCGTCGGTGGGCTCATCCTCCTGGCGCTGTTCCGCTGGCTGGTGCGCGTGATGGCGCAGGCAGCGTATGCCGGCCAGGCCGGGCCGGGCATGATGCTCCGGCTGGTGATCTCCTGGGCCTTCGGCCTCTGCACGGCGGCGATCCTCGTGCGGGTGATCGCGTCATGGTTCAGCGTGTCACCCTATGCACGCTGGATGCGCCCGGTCCGCTGGCTCACCGACTGGATCCTGGTGCCACTGCAGCGCATCATCCCGCCGCTCGGGCCGTTCGATGTCTCGCCGATCGTGGCCTATTTCCTCCTCGTGCTGCTGCGGAACCTGGTCCTGGGATCGTTCTGACCTGTTCACACGGAGTAACGGAGGGGATTTCACACGGAGTAGCGGAGGGGAACGGAGGACCACGGAGGGGGGCCCACGCGCGACGACGCCCCGAACCTGCACCCCACACATCGACAGGTTGTGTATGGCCGTCGGGGGAGCCGGTTCCGCACCCGGAATCCTCCGCGAACCTCCGCTTGCTCCGTTGCTCCGTGTGAACCCACCGCACCCTCCATTCACACGGAGGAGCGGAGGGGAACGGAGGACCACGGAGGGTTCCCTCGCCAAGCGACGCCAGGTCGCGCGCCCACACAACAATCATTGGTTGCCTGACCCGCTTGTGACAGCGGTGCCACGCCCCGGAATTCTCCGTGAACCTCCGCTTGCTCCGTTGCTCCGTGTGAACCCGACCCATCTCACCATCAACCGCGAGGGCCCCTTTACATATGCCGCCAAGGGCCCGATAATTGCACCTGAGCAGGTCAACTGACGTTCGTGGCGATTTGTGCCTATTGCGGCCACGTAAAACAAGCGCTAAAACGGCACCCCTCGGGGGGCCGCCACGGCCCCCCGAGTTTCGTTTTGGGCCCTGTGGTGCCCGGCCCATGGCGGCAGCGCCACGGAGTGTGCATGAGCCTGCAGGTCTCGTTCGAGTTCTTCCCGCCGAAGACCCCCGAGATGGAGGAGACGCTCTGGCGTGCCATCAAGCGCCTCGAGCCGCTCGCTCCCCGGTTCGTGTCGGTGACCTACGGCGCCGGTGGCAGCACGCGCGAGCGCACCCATCGCACCGTCAAGCGCATCCTCCAGGAAACGACGCTCCTTCCGGCCGCGCACCTGACCTGCGTCGCGGCCACGCAGTCCGAGGTCGACGACGTCTGCCGCGACTACTGGAATGCCGGCATCCGCCACATCGTGGCCCTCCGCGGCGACCCGCCTCGCGAGAGCGGGCGCTACACCGCCACGCCCGACGGCTACGCCTGGGCCGCCGACCTCGTGGCCGGCGTCCGGCGCGTGGCCGACTTCGAGGTGACCGTCGCCGCCTTCCCCGAGGGTCATCCCGAGTCGCCCTCGCCATGGGCAGACCTCGACAACCTGAAGCGCAAGCTCGACGCGGGCGCGACCCGCGCGATCACCCAGTTCTTCTTCGAGAATGACACCTATTTCCGGTTCCTCGACCGGTGCCACAAGGCGGGAATCACCTGCGAGATCGTGCCGGGGATCATGCCTGTCACCAACTTCCGCCAGATGACCGGCTTCGCCGCGACGGCTGGGGCAAGCGTGCCCCGTTGGCTCGCCACCCGCTTCGAGGGCCTCGACGACGACCCCGAGACCCGCAAGCTGGTGGCCGCCACCGTCGCCGCCGAGCAGGTGCAGGAACTCGCCAGCCGCGGCGTGCGCGAGTTCCACTTCTACACGTTGAACCGGGCCGACCTCACCTTCGCCATCTGCCACATTCTCGGCCTCCGGCCGCAGCCCGCCCAGGCCCTGCCATGAGCGCCACCTGTTCCGTCCACGTTGTCGCCCCGGACACGCCGTCGGCCACCCGCCCGGTACCAGCCTGGCGGCCTGATCCCACGGCCGCGCCGACGCGCTGGACCCGCGCCTCGCGCCTTGCCGCCCTCGGCCCCCTGCTCGACCAGCGCATCCTCGTACTCGATGGCGCCATGGGGACCATGATCCAGGCCTTCGGCCTGGGCGAGGCCGACTACCGCGGCGGACGGTTCGCCACCTGGTCCCGTGACCTCAAGGGGAACAACGACCTCCTGGTGCTGACCCAGCCCGGCATCATCCGGGACATCCATGCAGCGTACCTCGATGCCGGCGCCGACATCCTCGAGACCAACACCTTCAACTCGACTTCGGTGGCCCTTGCCGACTATGGCATGGAGGGACTGGCGCGCGAACTGAACTGTGCAGGTGCCAGGCTGGCGCGCGACGTGGCCGACGCCTTCGAGGCGGGCACGCCCGACCGCCCCCGCTACGTGGCCGGGGTGCTGGGCCCGACCAACCGCACGGCGTCCATCTCACCGGACGTGAGCAATGCCGGCCTCCGGGCCATCACTTTCGACCAGCTCGTCGCGGCCTACACCGAGGCAACCGAGGGCCTCCTCGAGGGCGGCGCCGACCTCCTGCTGGTCGAGACCATCTTCGACACCCTCAACGCGAAGGCCGCCATCTTCGCGATCGAGGCCGTGTTCGAGCGGCGCGGCGAGCGCGTGCCCCTCATGATCTCCGGCACCATCACCGACCAGAGCGGCCGTACCCTCACGGGCCAGACCACCGAGGCGTTCTGGAACTCGGTGGCGCACGCGCGCCCCCTCTCCATCGGCCTGAACTGCGCCCTCGGCGCGCGCGACCTGCGACCCTACGTGCAGGAACTCTCCCGCATCGCGCCGGTGTACGTGAGCACGCACCCCAATGCGGGGCTGCCGAACGAGTTCGGCGGGTACGACGAGGACCCGGACTACATGGCGGGCCTCATTCGCGAGTTTGCGAAGGCCGGCCTCCTCAACCTCGCCGGCGGCTGCTGCGGCACCACGCCCGCCCACATCCAGGCGATCGTCGCGGCGCTGCGGGGCCTCCCACCCAGGGTGCGCCCCGAGGTGCCGGCCCGCCTCCGCCTCAGCGGCCTCGAGCCCCTCACCGTGGGCCCCGAGACCGGCTTCGTCAACGTGGGCGAGCGCTGCAACGTCACCGGCTCCGCCCGCTTCGCGAAGCTCGTCATGGCGGGCGACTACGAGGCCGCCCTCGAGGTGGCGCGCCAGCAGGTCGAGAATGGCGCCCAGGTGCTCGACATCAACATGGACGAGGCCATGCTCGACTCGGAGCAGGCCATGGCCACCTTCCTCAACCTGTGCGCCAGCGAGCCGGCCATCAGCCGCGTCCCGGTGATGATCGACTCCTCGAAGTGGTCGGTGATCGAGGCGGGGCTCAAGTGCGTCCAGGGCCGCGGGATCGTGAACTCGGTGAGCCTCAAGGAGGGCGAGGCGGCATTCCTGCGGCAGGCAACGCTGGTGCGCCGGTACGGGGCCGCCGTCGTGGTGATGGCCTTCGACGAGCAGGGCCAGGCCGACACGGTGGAACGCCGGGTGGCCATTGCCGAGCGGGCGGTCCGGCTCCTGGTGGAGCAGGCCGGGTTCGCGCGCGAGGATGTCATCATCGACCCGAACATCTTCGCGATCGCCACGGGGATCGAGCAGCACGACCGGTATGCCGTGGACTACTTCGAGGCGACCCGCCGCCTCAAGCAGCTGCTGCCCGGCGTCAGCATCAGCGGCGGCCTCAGCAACGTGTCGTTCTCGTTCCGGGGGAACAACCCGGTTCGCGAGGCCATCCACGCCGTGTTCCTGTACCATGGCCTCCAGGCCGGCATGGACATGGCCATCGTGAATGCCGGCGCCCTCCCCATCTACGACGACATCCCGCGCGACCTGCTCGAGCGGGTCGAGGACGTCGTGCTGGCACGCCGCCCCGATGCCACCGAGCGGCTGCTGGCCGTGGCCGACTCGGTGAAGGGCCAGGCAGGGACCCGGAAGGACGACCTCAGCTGGCGGGGCCTCCCGGTTGCGGAGCGGCTGTCGCACGCCCTGGTGGAGGGCATCGCCGACTGGATCATCGAGGACACCGAGGAGGCGCGGAAGCAGGTCGCGCGGCCCATCGAGGTGATCGAGGGCCCGCTCATGCAGGGCATGAACGTGGTGGGCGACCTGTTCGGGTCGGGGAAGATGTTCCTGCCGCAGGTGGTGAAGAGCGCACGGGTGATGAAGAAGGCCGTGGCCCACCTGATCCCGTTCATTGAGGCAGAGAAGCAGGACGGTGATGCGCGCGCCAAGGGGAAGGTGCTCCTCGCCACCGTGAAGGGCGACGTGCACGACATCGGCAAGAACATCGTGGGCGTGGTCCTCCAGTGCAACAACTACGAGGTCATCGACCTCGGCGTCATGGTGCCCAGCGCCACCATCCTCGAGCGTGCCCGCGAGGAGCATGTGGACCTCGTCGGCCTGAGCGGGCTCATCACGCCCTCCCTGGAGGAGATGAGCTTCGTGGCCTCCGAGATGGAGCGGGAGGGCATGGCCCTGCCGCTCCTTATCGGCGGCGCCACGACCTCGCGCGCCCACACGGCCGTGAAGATCGCGCCGCAGTACAGCGGGCCGGTGGTGCACGTGCTCGATGCGTCGCGCGCGGTGGGCGTGGCCAGCCGGCTCACCAGCACCACCCTCCGCGGGGCCTTCACCGACGAGGTGGCCCGCGAGTACGAGCAGGTGCGGCAGGAGCGCGCCGGGCGGGGGGGCCAGGCCCGCCTCGGCAGCATCGCCGACGCACGCGCCAACCGGCTCGTCCTCGACTGGCGCAGCACGCCGCCGACCCGGCCGTCCTGGCTCGGCACCCGCACCTTCGTCGACTACCCCCTCACCGAGCTGGTGGACCGGATTGACTGGACCCCCTTCTTCCAGACGTGGGAGCTGGCCGGCCACTTCCCCGCCATCCTCACCGACGAGCGAGTGGGCCAGGCGGCCACCAGCCTCTTCCTCGACGCGCGCACCCTCCTCGACCGGATCATCAGGGAGCGCCTCCTCGGCGCACGCGCCGTGGTCGGCTTCTGGCAGGCCGTCGCCGTGGGTGATGACATCGAGCTGCTCGGGCCGAACGGGCGCACCTCGGTGAGCATGATCCACACGCTGCGCCAGCAGATGCGGAAGGAGGCGGGCCGCCCCAACCTCGCCCTGGCGGACTTCGTGGCGCCAGCTGGCAGCGGCGTCACCGACTACGTCGGGGCATTCGCGGTGACGGCAGGGATCGGCCTGGACGAGCTCGTGGCCGGGTTCCAGGCGCAGCACGACGACTACAATGCCATCCTGGCCAAGGCGCTCTCCGACCGCCTCGCCGAGGCCTTCGCCGAGCGGATGCACGAGCGCGTGCGGCGTGAGTTCTGGGGCTACGCACCCGACGAGTCGCTCGACAACGATGACCTGGTCCATGAGCGGTACCAGGGGATCCGCCCTGCACCGGGCTATCCCGCCTGCCCCGACCATACTGGCAAGCGACCCCTGTTCGACCTCCTGGGCGCCGAGGGGCTGGGCATCACCCTCACCGGGAGCTGTGCCATGCTGCCCGCCTCGTCGGTGAGCGGCTACTACTTCTGGCACCCGGGCACCCAGTACTTCGGGGTGGGCAAGGTCGGGCGCGACCAGGTGGAGGACTACGCGCGCCGCAAGGGCATTGCCGTGGACGAGATGGAGCGCTGGTTGGCGCCCAACCTGGGCTATGAGCGGGGCCGGCCCGTCGCCGCCAGGTAGCGGGGAAGAGAACCTCCCGCCCCCCCAACCCTCCACCTAGATTTGCCGCCAGAACCCGCACAAGGCTGCCCCATGCCCGACCTTGCCAACGCCCCCCAGGCCCTCTCCATCCTCACCGAGGAGGAGTCGATGTTCCGCGACGCCGTCAGGGAGTTCGCGGAATCCGAGGTGCGACCGCACGTGCAGGAGATGGACGAGGCCGCAAAGTTCCACCCCGGGATCATCGCGAAGTTCTTCGAGATGGGCTTCATGGGGATCGAGGTTCCCGAGGCCCTGGGCGGCGCCGGCGGCACGATCTTCCTGGCCATGCTGGCCATCGAGGAACTGGCGCGGGTGGACGCCTCGGCGGCCATCTACGTGGACGTGCACAACACGCTGGTGAACAACGCCATCCTGCGCTGGGGCAGCGAGGAGCAGAAGGCGCGGCTCTTCCCCCGGATGACCGCCGGGCTGCTTGGTGCGTTCGCGCTCTCCGAGCCGGCCAGCGGGAGCGATGCCTTTGCGCTCGAGTGCAAGGCGGAGCGGATCGACGGCGGCTGGCGCCTGACCGGCTCCAAGTTCTGGATCACCAATGGCGCCGAGGCCGGCATCTTCATCGTCTTTGCCAACGGTGACTTCTCGAAGGGCTACAAGGGCATCAGTGCATTCCTGGTGGAGCGCGACTTCCCCGGCTTCTCCGTCGGCAAGAAGGAGAACAAGCTGGGGATCCGGGCGTCGAGCACGACCGAGCTGGTGCTCGAGGGGTGCGTGGTGCCGGACGCGAACGTGCTGGGCCCCGTCGGGCAGGGCTACAAGATCGCGATCGAGACCCTGAACGAGGGGCGGATCGGCATTGGCGCCCAGATGCTCGGCGTGGCGACCGGCGCCCTCGAGGCGGCCACCGCGTACGTGAAGGAGCGGAAGCAGTTCGGCAAGGCCATTGCTGAGTTCCAGGCCGTGCAGTTCCAGCTGGCGCAGATGTCCACCGAGCTCGAGGCCGCGCGCCTCATGGTGTACAACGCCGCGAGGCTCAAGGACGCGGGCCGCCCGTTTGCGACCGAGGCGGCGATGGCCAAGCTCTTCAGCTCCCAGGTGGCCGATCGCGTCACGTCACGCTGTGTCGAGCTGTTCGGCGGGTACGGCTACTCCAAGGAGTACCCGGTCGAGAAGTTCTACCGCGACGCCAAGATCGGGACGATTTACGAGGGTACCAGCAACATGCAGCTCCAGACCATCGCCAAGGTCATGCTGCGCTAGCACGCCGCCGCACCCCACGCCCCAGCCGGCCCGCCCATCGGTTCATGGGCCGGAAACTTGCCGGCCTCTTCCGGCGGGGAGCCACCGAGCGACGGGCGACGGCTCGAAAGCCCCTGAGCCTGACTTCGTAAGCCGCTGCCGGACATGGCCTTGACACAGCGTCGGCCATGCCGGCACCTTGCCCCGTCCCCCGACCAGGCCGTTCCGGCGGCCGTTACCGCGTACCAACCCGGAGACTCGTGCCACTATCCCTCGCGTTTCGGCAGACCCGGGCCCTCCTCGCCTTCCTGGCCATCGCGGGCGCGCGTCCGGTCGCAGCGCAGTCGGATCCGTGGGTCGAGCAGCAGGTGTCATCCTGGTTCACCATGGCGTCGCGCATGGCAAAGGGCCACTGGGGCGTGGCAGTGGCGGACCAGTCGGGCAACATCCTCTGGTCACACGACGCCGACTCGATGTTCACGCCGGCGTCAACGGTGAAGGTGTTCACCACCGGCTTTGCGCGCTCGGTGCTTGGCCCGTCGGCCGTGGTGCACACCCGCGTGCGGGGAACGGGAAGCGTCGATTCCAGCGGCACCTGGGTGGGCACGTGGGCCCTCGAGCTCAATGGCGACGTGACGCTGGAGCGCATGCCGGGCACGGGCCCCCACCTCGCCGACCTCGCCCTGCAGCTTCGCGCCCGCGGCATCACACGGTTGCAGGGGCCGCTTGTCCTGGTGAGCGAGTCGGGACCCGCGGTGGCGACCTGGCCAGACGCCTGGTCCAGTCGTCACAAGGGCCGACGGTTCGCACCGCTGGTCGGGCCGCTGATGTTCCATGAGAACGTGGTCGTGGTGGGCGTGGCTCCGTCGCGCAAGACTGGCGGGAAGGTGCTCGTGACGAGCGTGGCGCCGCGAGGGATCGAGTCGCTCATCACGGTGAGGGCAACGACGCGCTCGGGCCGGCGCTCCCGCCTCTCGCTCCGCCCGAGGGCAGATGGCGGCTGGATCCTCTCCGGCACGTTGGGAAAGCGTTCCAGGGGACGCACGCTGGTCGCCACGATGTCGCAGCCGGGGAAGGTGCTGGAGGTGACCTGGGCCCGCGCCCTGGCCGACGCCGGGATCACGTGGGATCGCGCGGCACGGCCACGAGCCGGAGACGAGGCGCCCGCCATCCTCGCATCGGTGCAATCGCCGGTCTTCGACAGCGTGGCCAGTGAAGTGAACCGGCGGAGCCTCAACCCCGGCGCGGAGCTGATGCTGCGCTGGGCTGCCCCCGTGGATGGCCCGGCCCGGCTCACCGCCCACGTGGCGAGTATCACCGGGATGCCCGATGCCGTGTCGCTCGCCGATGGGAGCGGGCTGTCCAACCAGAACCGCGCCACGCCACGGCTCTTCACGACCTACCTCGCGCAGTTCCCACTCACGCCGGCCGGCCGCGGCTTCACCCAGCTCCTGCCGCCCAATGGGTCGGGAACCCTCTACAAGCTGGCGTCGGGCCTCCCGTCCACGGGCGTGGTGCGGGCGAAGACCGGAACGCTGGCCGAGGTCTCGAACGTGGTGGGGTACCTGGGGCGGCCCGGCGGTGTGCTGCTCATCGCGCTCTTCTACGAGGGCCGCCGCACCGCGAGTGCACGGCAGGCGCAGTGGCGGCTCTTCCGCATGCTTGGTGCCGATGGGGTTTCCGTGCCCGCCGACACCTTCAGCACCGACGATGGCGCCTTCGGCAGCGACGACGAGGCCCCGGGAGAGCCGTAGGCCTTCCGGCGGTCGGTAGCCCTCACCGCGCGATCGCCCCTTGCTGGACGGGTCGCGCCCCGGCCCGTAGCTTCTCCCCCTGCAGGTCGGCGCCCGGCCGGCTGACAATCCCTCGCCACAAGGATCCGATGACGACCTCCGCCTCGCGCCCGGCGTCCGGGGACGCTGCCGGTACCCCGGAGTTCCAGCCCTACGTCCCGGCGACCTCCAGCCCACCCGAGCTCACCATCAGGGCGCTGGTGCTGGGCGCCCTGCTCGGCATCGTCTTCGCCGCATCGAGCGTCTACCTGGCCCTCAAGATCGGCCTCACGGTGTCGGCCTCCATCCCCATCGCGGTCCTGGCCGTCGCCTTCTTCCGGACGCTGGGCAAGTCCACCATCCTCGAGAACAACATCGTCCAGACGACGGGCTCCTCGGGCGAGTCCATCGCGGCCGGCATCGTGTTCACCATGCCGGCGATCCTGCTCATGGGCTACGACCTGAGCGTGGGCGAGGTCGCCATCGTGGCGGTGGTGGGCGGGCTCCTCGGCATCTTCATGATGATCCCGCTCCGCCGGGCCCTCATCGTGAAGGAGCATGGCAACCTCACGTATCCCGAGGGCACCGCCTGCGCGGAGGTGCTGGTGGCCGGCGAGCGCGGCGGCCTGCAGGCGCGCCTGCTCTTCCAGGCCTTCGGGCTCGCCTTCGCCTACAAGTTCCTGATGGCCGGGGTCAAGCTCTGGAAGGAAGTCGCGTCCCGGAGCTTCGCGTCGTACAAGGGCGGGACGATCGCGGCCGAGGTCTCGCCCGAGCTGCTGGGCGTGGGGTACATCATTGGGCCCCGCATCGCCGGCTTCCTCTTCGCCGGCGGCACGCTGGCCTACCTCGTCCTCGTCCCCGCCATCAAGCTCTTCGGCGACGGGCTGGCCGCACCGCTCTTCCCGGCCACCACGCTGATCCGCGACATGAGCGCGGGCCAGGTGCGGGCCAACTACATCTTCTACATCGGTGCCGGTGCCGTGGCGTCGGCGGGCATCATCTCCCTGGTGCGCGCCCTCCCGACCATCATCTCCGCGTTCCGGGCCGGCATGAGCGACCTCCGCGGCAGCGTGGGCGCCGTGTCCTCCCGGCTTCGCACCGACAGCGACCTCCCCATCTGGCTCACGGTCGCCGGGTCACTGGTCCTGGCCGGGATCCTGACGCTGCTCCCCGGCTTCAGCATCACCCTGCTGGGCGCGCTGCTCATCATCGTCCTCGGGTTCTTCTTCGTCACGGTGTCCTCGCGCATCACCGGCGAGATCGGCGTGAGCGCCAACCCGATCTCGGGGATGACGATCGCCGCGCTCATCATCACGACCTCCATCTTCCTCCTGCTGGGCCGGACCGGCGTGGACCATCGCGTCGGGGCGCTCTCGATCGCCGCCATCATCGCCGTGGCCGCGGGCAACGGCGGCGCCACGAGCCAGGACCTCAAGACCGGGTTCCTGGTCGGCGCCACCCCGCGCCGGCAGCAGGTGGCCATCATGGTGGGCGCCATCACCTCCGCGCTCGCCATCGGGTGGACGATCACGCTGCTCAACTCGACCTACACCACCATCGTCCCCGAGAGCCACCCGGGCGTTCGCCTCGAGGCGGCCGGGCCCGGTGACCCCAACCGCGCCGTGACCACCCGGGGCGAGACGCGCGAGCATGCGGGCCGGGAGTGGGCGGTGTATCGCGTCAACGTCGAGACCAGGGGTGTGCTGCCGGGCAAGTACCTCGTGGATCCCGCCACGCACGAGGTGGCCTACCTCATGGACCCGGGCATCGGTGGCCGCGTGCGCGAGGTGAACGGCACCACGATCACCAAGCTCGACTCTCCCAAGGCCACCATCATGGCGCTGGTCACCGACGGCATCCTCACCCAGCGGCTGCCATGGGGGCTCGTGCTGATCGGCGTGTTCATCACCCTCGCCATCGAGTTGATGGGGCTGCAGTCGCTCCCGGTGGCGGTGGGCGTGTACCTGCCCATCTCCACCTCGTCGGCGATGTTCGTGGGCGGCGTGATCCGGTGGCTGGTGGAGCGGCGCCGGGGGACGGAGGAGTCGCTCGCCTCCGTCGAGTCGGGCCCCGGCGTGCTCTTCTCCAGCGGCCTCATTGCGGGCGGCGCCATTGCGGGCATCGTCGTGGCCGGCCTGGCCGCGTTCTTTGCCGGTGCGGCGGATCGTGCGGGCGTGGCGGCGGCAGACTACGTCGCGCACGTGCTGGGCCTGGAGCAGGCGGTCGGTCGGCTCATCACCGGCGGCTGGCAGGACCTCGTGGCCCTGGTGATGTTCCTGCTCCTGGCGCTGGTGCTCCTGCGCGTGGCACGGCGCCCCGCCGCATGACCCAGCCGGCCTCCGATGCCCGGCGCACCGCCCAGGTGGTGTACCTCGCCATCGGGGCAGGTGCATTGCTGGTGACGGCGGCCATCCTGGTACTGGCACGCGGCCGCATCCCCGACGCCACCCTGGCACCCTTCGCCTACCTTGCCCCGCTCCTCGCGGCCGTTGCCACCGGCGCGGCGCTGGCGCTGCGGCAGCGGATGCTCGAACGGGGACGGGGCCCGGACTGGTGGCAGCAGAACCTGGGCACTGCCATGGCGCTCTGGGCCGTGTGCGAGGCCGCGGTGCTGGCGGGTGCCGTCGCCTGGTTCCTGACGGGCAGGTGGCCGGCGCTCGCCGGGGCAGCCGCCGGCATGCTCCTCCTGCTGGTGAATGCCCCGAGGTACCTGGAGCCGAAGTAGGTGTCCGTCCTCGACTACCCGCTGCAGTTCGGCATCCTCCTCCTCACGATTGTGCTGGCACTCGCGGGCATCGCACGCCGGTTGCCGGTGCCCTACCCGGTGATCCTTGTCCTGGGGGGTGTGGGAGTCGCCCTGGTCCCCGGTGTGCCCCGCGTCAACGTGAACCCGAACGTCATCTTCACGGTCTTCCTGCCACCCGTCATCTGGGCCGCCGCATACCACAGCGACCTCCGGCAGTTGCGCCGCAGTGCACTGCCAATCCTTGGCCTCGCCGTGGGCCTGGTCCTGGTCACCACCTTCGCGGTGGCCGCAGTCAGCATGGCGACGCTGCCCGGCATGTACTGGGCGTCCGCCTTCATCCTGGGTGCGGTCGTCTCCTCCACCGACGCCGTCGCGGCGACGGCTGTTGCCAGCCGGCTTGGTATCCCCCGGCGGCTCACCGCCCTGCTCGAGGGAGAGAGCCTGGTCAACGACGCCACCGCACTGGTGCTCTTCCATGCGGCGGTCACCGCCCGGGTGGAGGGCCGGTTCTCGCTCCTGCACTCGCTGGGCGAGTTCGTCTATGCGGCGGCCGTGGGCACGGCGATCGGCGTGCTCGTCGGCGTGGCGGTGCCAGCGGTGTCACGGCTCATCCGGGACACCGCCGGCGCCGTCACCCTCACGGTGCTCGCAGCCTATGTGTCCTGGATCCTGGGGGCGCGGCTCGAGGGATCGGCCGTGCTCGCCTGCGTGGCGTGCGGCCTCACCATGCGACGCCAGACCCTCCTCCGTGCGTCGCCCGCCGTGCGGCTGCAGACTGCCGAGGTCTGGAAGCTCCTGGTCTTCCTGCTCAACGGCATCATCTTCGTCGTCCTGGGCCTCGAGTGGCCCAACCTGAGGCGCGACCTGCCCCCGGGCGGCATCATCAGCATCCTGCCGGCCATCCTCGCGGTGTGCGTCACGGTGATAGTGGTGCGCCTCCTCTGGGTGCCCGCCATGTCCCGCATCGCCTGGCGCCTCACGCCATCCCACCAGCGCACCAGGGTCGACCGGCGCTGGGTCCTGCTCTCGGGCTGGACCGGAATGCGCGGGATGGTGACGCTCGCGGCCGCGCTGGCGATCCCCACCGTCTCGTCCACGGGCGCGCCGCTCGACTACCGTGGACGGACCGTCATCGTGGCGTTTGCGGTGGTGCTGGTGACGCTGGTCCTCCAGGGCCTGACCCTGGCGCCCCTCATCCGCCGCCTGGGCCTCGTGGACGATGGTGAGGAGACGCGGGAGCTGACCCTGGCCCTGGAGACAGCCCTCGATGCCTCGGTGAAGCGGATCGAGGAACTGAAGGCACGGGGGGAATGGGACCCGGCGCTGGCCGACATGTTCCGCGGCTACTATGCCGGGGTCGTGACGGCGTTCCGGGGTGCCGCCGACCTGGACAACCACGCCCTCCAGCTGCGGCGTGAGGCGTTCGTCGAGCAGCGGGAAATGATCAGCGAGGTGCAGCGGACGGCGATCCTGGGCCTCTGGAAGGAGGGGCGCATCACCGACGAGAGCCTCGCCATCGCGCTGCGCCAGGTGGACATGCAGGTCCTCATGTACACCCCCCACGCCGACTGAGCACCCTGACCCGGGACGGTGGTACCTTTCCCCTCGCCATGACGACACCATCCCACAACCTCCTCACGACCCTGCTCGCCGCGCCGGGTCCCTCGTCCTTCGAGCTGCTTCCCGCGCGCATCTGGCGGCGGGCCGCGGCCCCCATCGCCGACCGCGTCGATGCCGATGTCGCCGGCAATTCCTACGCGACCCTCGACGGCACCGGCGGCCCCTCCGTCATGCTCGCGGGCCACATCGACGAGATCGGGCTCATCGTCCGCTACATCGACGACCAGGGATACCTGAGCTTCGACGGCATTGGCGGCTGGGACTCCCAGGTCTTCGTGGGCCAGCGGGTCCTCGTGATGGGGCGCGACGGCGAGGTGATGGGTGTCGTGGGCAAGAAGGCCATCCACCTGATGGAGAAGGACGACCGCGAGAAGGTGTCCCGGGTGGAGGACCTCTGGATCGACATCGGCGCCACGAGCCGCGAGGAGGCCCAGGCCCGGGTGCGCGTGGGCGACCCCGGGGTGCTGGCCGCGGGGGTGCTGTCCTTTCCCAACGGCCGCCTGGTGAGCCGGAGCCTCGACAACCGCGTGGGCTCCTTCGTGGTGCTGGAGGCGCTCCGCCTCCTGCGGGAGGGGAAGCGCCCGCATGCGACCGTGACGGCGGTGGCCACCACCCGCGAGGAGATCGCCGCCACCGGCGGCGGCGCCCGGACCTCGGCCGCCGTGGTGGAGGCGCGGGCGGCCATCGTGGTGGATGTCACGCATGCCACTGACTACCCGGGCATGGAGAAGCGGAAGCACGGGGATCACCGCCTTGGCAGCGGCCCCGTCATCGCGCGCGGTGCGGCGGTGAACGGCGCGGTGTTCGAGGCGCTGGTCGCAGCGGCAGAGGCCGAGGGGATTCCCTGCTCCATCGAGGCGGCCTCGCGTGACACCCGCACGGATGCGGAGGCCCTGTTCAACGCCCACCGCGGTGTGGCCACCGGGCTCGTGTCAGTGCCACTGCGCTACATGCACAGCCCCAACGAGATGGTTGCCGTGGACGACGTCATGCATGCCGCAAGGCTGCTCGCCGCCTTCTGCCGGCGGGTGGATGCCGGCACCGACTTCGTGCTGCGCTAGGCTGGCCGCCTCGACGTCATCGCCCCGAGGGCGCGCTCCGCCGCCGCACGGATCTCGCCGTCATCATCGGCCAGCAGGGCCTGCAGGGCGGTGGCGGCGCCGGGCGACCCCGCAAGCCGCAGCGCCTCGATGGCACCCAGGCGCACGGCCACCGGCCGCCGGTTGAAGAGGCGGCGCCCCGGCGCCGCGGCGCGGGCCAGCGCCTGCACCGCGTCGGGCGAGCCAATGCGCCCCAGCGCGAGCAGCATCTCCCGCAACACGTCCGCGTGGGCCTCGTCCTCCGCCGCCAGTGCCAGCGACATCGCCAGCCCGCGCGACCTCGCGCCATCGAGGCCCTGCACCGCCTGGAGCCGCACTTGCGGTGAGGGATCGCGGAGCATCTGGCGCAGCGGCTCCGCCGCCGATGCGGTGCCGATCTTCGCCAGGGCACCGGCCACGGCGCGCCGCACCCGCTCGTCCTCGTGCATCACGTGCCGGGCCAGCTGCGGCACCGTGTCCTCCGCCCCGAGTTCACCGCACAGCTCGGCCACGTTGCGGATGACGAACCACTCCTCGTGCGTCAGCAGCCGCCCCAGCATTGGTGAGTTCGTGTTGAGTTGCCGCAGCGCGCCGTAGTACGCCCGGCGCTCCTCCATGGAGTCGGAGGCCACCAGCTGCTGGAGCAGGATGTCGGGCGCATCGGGGCCGGCGCGCTTCAGCACCTCGATGGCATCCTGCCGGGAGGCACCCACGGTGCGCCGGGCGACCTGTTCCACCGCACCCCAGGGCAGCATGCGCCGCAGCGCGATCTGGTAGGCGCGGCGCACCTCGCCATCGGGAAGGTTCCCCTCGATCCGCCCGATGCGGGCGGTGGCCTGGATGACCTTGTCGTACTCCTTCGCACGAAGGTCCTGGTCCACCAGGGCAACGAGGTCGTCCAGCCACGCCGCCGCCTGCTCCGCCTCCGGATCCGCCTCGAGCCGGTCGATCAGCGCATCGGCGCCGAGCCCGCCGGCAGCATCGGGACGGTGGTAGCGAAAGACCGCCTCAGGGGTATGCGTGTCGATCTGGAAGGTCGACATGAGGTCACCAGCCACGTAGTCGTCCTGGTCCACCACGCCAGGCCCCTCGCTGCCGCCAGCCCCCTGCAATCCATCCGGTACGAGGCGCACATGGGGCCGAGCCTCCGGCTCCATGTCCTGGAGCATGTGCTCCACCGTGGGAAACTGTCCCGCCGGCGCTGCCAGCGCCCGCAATACCGAGAGCATGAGCCCCGGCGGCAACCCTGCCGCGATGGATAGCGCACCGATGCCATGCCCTCGCAGGTGCTCGGCCAGCTCGGTGGCGCCGGGCATCGCCGGTGAGATCGGCTGCCCGCCGACCGTCACCTCACTCCCCGTCACGACGAGGTCAACCGGTTCGTTCCCGGTGGCCGTCACGAAGGCGCGAAAGGCCCGTGCCTGGTCCTCCCGCCGGAGCGGCTGGTGCCGCAACAGGGCGAGCACGGCGCTCAGGGTAGCTGCAACCGTCGCTGCAGGTTGACTCAGGTACATGACCGATACCCCGACCACCGTCCACCGGTGGTTACCTTGCAAGGTGTTTCAGTACAAGCGGTTACGCCGCAAGCGGCAACCTCGGCGCATCCCGCCGGGGAACCACCCGGGTGCAAACCGCTTGCCATCCAGCCCCACGAATCGGCTAGAATACCTTCCCCCATGACATCAACCGATTGGATGGCACCCAAAATGGCCCGTGCGTTGTCCGCGACACTGCTTCTCGCATGCCTCTCCACGGCAACGGCGCTGGCCCAGGAGGCGCAGCCCCGGATCCTCGACGATATCCGTTTCCTGGCGGATGACCGACTGGCGGGCCGGTTGACCGGCACGGCATGGGCCGATACTGCCGCCGCCTACATCCAGCGGCGCTTCGTCGCGATCGGGCTGCAGGCGCCCGCCAACGGGTGGTTCCAGGAGTTCAAGGTCGAGGGCAACCTCGCCCAGCGCGTGGGCATCTCGGGGCAGACCGGGCGCAACGTCATCGGGCTGCTCCCCGGCACCGACCCCGCCCGGCGCGACCAGGTCGTCATTGTCGGCGCGCACTACGACCACCTCGGGAGCGGCGCGTTTGGCGCGCTCGACCCCGACAGCGCCGGCAAGGTGCACAACGGGGCGGACGACAATGCGTCCGGCGTGGCGGCGCTGTTGAACATCGCGCAGCGGCTGGCCCAGGACCCTCCCGCACGGACCGTGGTCTTCATCGCCTTCAGCGGGGAGGAGCTCGGCCTGCTCGGGTCCTCATGGTACGTGCGCCAGCCGGCCACGCCCATGGAGCGCGTGGTGGCGATGGTGAACTTCGACATGGTCGGCCGCCTCAAGAACAACCGCCTCATCATCTACGGGACGGAGACTGCACGCGAGTTCAACCCGATGCTGGATTCGCTGAACTGGTCGGCTGCCTTCGACCTGAAGAAGCGCGGCGACGGCTTCGGCCCGAGCGACCAGTCGGCCTTCTATGCCGTGAAGAAGCCCGTGCTGCACTTCTTCACTGACCTGCACGAGGACTACCACCGCAGCACCGACGACTGGCAGAAGATCGACGTTGCGGGGATGCTCCGGGTCACCGACTTCGCCACCCGCACCATCAGCGCCATCGCAAATGCGCCCGCACCACCCACGTTCGTGGACCAGCCTGCATCGCATGCGCAGGCGGCGCCCACGGCCGGGTCGCAGACGCCCGGCTACGGCGCGTACCTCGGCACCGTGCCCGACATGGCCGGCGACACGCCCAATGGCGTCAAGCTGAGCGGGGTGCGCGCGGGGAGCCCGGCCGAGAAGGCTGGCCTCCAGCGGGACGACGTGATCACCCGCATCGGCGACCACAAGGTGGCCGACCTGCAGGCCATGACCAATGCCCTGCGGGCGCACCGACCGGGTGACGTCGTGGCTGTGGATGTCGAGCGTGCTGGCAAGCCCATGACGGTCTCGGTGACCCTGGGCGTCCGCGGCTCGTGACCGCACCCGTGCTCGCGGCGGGTCCCATTGCCGCCGCGCTCCGCGCAGCCGCAGGGCGCGGCGCGGGCCGGGCGACGCTGCTGGAGCTGGCCGCCACGCAGATCCGCGCCGCCGGAACGCCGTACACGTCGGTCTACATGTACATGCTGCACGGGGATGCCCTGGTGCTCGAGGCGCACGCCGGCCGCGACACCGAGCACACCAGCATTCCGGTGGGCCATGGGGTCTGCGGCACCGCCGTGGCCGAGGCACGCGACCAGAACGTCCCTGACGTCCGCGCCCGCACCAACTACATCGCCTGCAACGCCTGGACGCGCTCAGAGCTGGTCGTGCTCATCCGGCATGGGGATGTCATCCTGGGCCAGGTCGACGTGGACAGCGACGAGCCGGCCCCGTTCACCCCCGCCGAGGAGTCCGCGGTGCGCCAGGTGGCTGGCGTGCTCGCCGAGCTGCTCCGGCCGTGAGCCGGTGAGGGTGGCATGATGCGCCAGGTGCGCGGGGTATCACTCTTCGAGCAGCGCATTGGCAACGGTCCGCCCGTCGTGGTGCTGCACGGCGGACCGGGGGCCAGCCACGACTACCTCCGCCCCGGTTTCGACCTGCTGGCCGACGGCCTCATGCTCATCTATTACGACCAGCGTGGGGGCGGCCAGTCGCCGGTGCCGCGCGACGTGCCCGTCGGGTGGCGCGAGCAGGTGGCCGACCTCGAGGCACTTCGCGAGCTGTGGGGCCAGGAACGGCTGCGCCTCTGCGGCTACTCCTTCGGCGGCCTGCTTGCCATGTTGTATGCCACCACCCACCCTGAGCGGGTGGAGCGCCTGGCCCTGGTGTCCCCGGCGCCCGCGTGGCGTGCGGCGCGTGCCGAGTTCGAGGCCACCTTCTCGCAACGCAACCTCGCGCCCGGGCTCATGGCCGAGCGCGCCACCCTCCGTGCCAGCGGACTCCGCGAGTCCGATCCCGCGGCCTTCCAGCAGCGCCTGTTCGAGTTGTCCGTGGCACCCTACTTCGTGAACCCGGCCCTGGCATCCCGGCTCACGCCCTTCCGGGTGGTGGCCCGGACCCAGCAGGAAGTGTGGGACAGCCTCGCCGACTACGACCTGCGGCCCGCCCTCGCGACGCTCCGGATGCCCGCCCTCGTGCTGCATGGCCGGGAGGACGTGATCCCATGGCGGGCGGCCGAGGCGGCGGCGAAGCTCCTTCACGCCGAATGGCACCTCCTGTCGCCCTGCGGCCACTGCCCGCATGTCGAGCAGCCCGAGGCGTTTGCGGCAGCCGTGGGCCCCTTCCTCCGGGCGGCGTGAACGCGCGGCGCTATCTTGTCCATGATGCGTCCCACCCCCTTTTCGCTGGTGTTTGACAGCCTCGCCCCGGCCAGGTTTCCCGCCATCAGAGAGCAACTCGAGTCGCGCGGCGCCGACCCCACCGACCGCGACGCCTTCCTCCTCGCCCCGGGGGTCGTGGAGCTCATCCGCGAGCTCCGCCCCACCGAGGGCGTGGGTGACGGCATGGACCAGCTCGTTGCCTTTGCGCACCACGCATTCCTCTACTGGCTCGCGGACCAGCCGGTCATCGACATCGACGGGGCCGCGCTGGCGGCGCTGCTCGGCCCGGCGCGCGCGCCGGACGGGGCCGAGCCGCCGCGCCATGCCTGGTACGTCAGGGTTCCCGAGCGCCGCGTATGGGCCCGCATCCTCGACGACGAGGCGCACGAACCGCTCGATGGCTGCTTCGTGCATGCGGCACCCGGCGCGAACCTGCGGGTGCTGGGCGTGTTCGGGCTGCACCAGGACCGCGACGGCTTCACCGCGGTCGAGGCAGCGGGCCCGCGCCCCGGGGAACTTCGCCGCGACGACCGGAGCAGGCCGTTCAGCACGATCCTCCCAGGAGGCGACGCCGCGGGTCTCTACTCCCTGGTTGGCGCCGAGGAATTGCTCGACCTCGGCTGGCGCTCGGCCATGGTGGTGACGTGACCAGCCCGCAGGTCGACCGCAAGAGCGCGGCGCAGGTCCTGGAGCAGGTGGCGGCGTTCCTCGAGCTCAAGGGCGAGAACCCCTTCCGCATTCGTGCCTTCCGGACGGCGGCGAAGGCCCTGGTGGGGCTACCGGTGGAGTTGCGGGAGGCGCTCGCCGATGGCACGCTCGCGGGCACCCGCGGGATCGGGCCGGCGACCCTGCAGCTCGTCTCGGAACTCGTGAGCACTGGCCGCTCGAGCCTCCTCGAGGAGTTGCGGGGCCAGGTGCCGCCCGGCCTGGTGGACATGCTCCAGATCCCCGGGCTCGGCGTGGCGAAGGTCCGGCAGGTGCACGAGACGCTGGGCGTGGACTCCATCGCCGACCTGGAGCAGGCGGCCCTGGATGGCAGCCTCGCCCGGCTCCCGAGGTTCGGCCAGAAGACCGCCGAGAACATCCTCAAGGGGATCCGCTTCCTGCGGCAGGCCAGTGAATGGCGCCTGTCCCATCATGCGGAGGAAGAGGCAGGGGCCCTGCGCACAGCCCTGGCCCAGCTCCGGGGCGCCATGGATGCGATCGTGGCCGGCGACGTCCGTCGTTGCGCCGAGACCGTCAGGGACATTGTCGTGGTGGTGGTGAGCGAGGCCCCTGCCGCCGAGCTGTTCCAGCAGGTGAACCAGCTTCCGGGCGTCAGCGAATTCGCCGGTCGCGACGAGCGGCGGGTGACGCTGCGGTTCGCCGGCGGCGGGACGGCGCAGGTGGTCGTCACGCCACCTCCCAACCTTGGCGCCGTGCTGGTGCAGGCCACGGGCTCCGAGGCGCACCTGGCGCTCCTTGCCACGCGTGCTGCCGCACGCGGGATGGCGCTCACGGGAGCCGCGGTGTGGAAGGGCAGCACCTTCATCCCGACCCCGGATGAACCGGCGTTCTACCGTGCCCTCGAGCTGGACTGGATCCCGCCAGAACTGCGGGAGGGGCGGGACGAAGTGGACCTGGCGGCGGCGCACCAGCTCCCCCGCCTGGTCGAGGCAAGGGACCTGCGCGGCTTCCTCCACTGCCATACGCCCGCCAGCGACGGGACCAACAGCATCGAGCAGCTCGCGCACGCCTGCCGGGAGGCGGGCTACGAGTACATCGGGATCACCGACCACAGCCAGTCTGCCGCCTATGCCGGCGGCCTGTCACCGGCGGATCTCGAGCGCCAGTGGGACGAGATCGATGGCCTGAACGCGACGCTGGACGGCATTCGCGTGCTCAAGGGCATCGAGGCCGACATCCTGCAGGATGGCGCGCTCGACTACCCCGATGACGTGCTGGCGCGGCTCGACTTCGTGATCGGCTCCGTGCACAGCCGCTTCAACATGTCGGCCGCCGAGATGACGGCGCGGATGATGGCGGCGATGGACCATCCTGCCCTGACGATCGTGGGACACCCCACCGGCCGCCTCCTGCTCTCGCGTGAGCCCTATGCCCTGGATCTCGACCGGGTGATTGCCCACGCGGCCGCACGTGGTGTGGCGCTCGAGATCAACGGGGATCCCCATCGCCTCGACCTCGATTGGCGCGTCCTGCCGGCGGCGCGGGCAGCCGGCGTGATGCTGTCGATCGGCGCCGACGCCCACAGCATCGCCGGCCTGGCGCACGTGCACTCCGGCATCGCCGTGGCCCGGAAGGGCGGGCTCGGGCCGCAGGACGTGCTCAACACCAGGAGCGTCGAGGAGTTCCTCGCCTTCGCACGGGCCCGGCGATGAGGCCCCGCGCCCCGGCCCTGCGGGCGCGCGCCGTCGAGATCCTCACCCGCCTCAAGGCGGCCTGGCCCGACGCCCACTGCGAGCTCGACCACCGGAACCCCTTCCAGCTCCTGGTGGCGACGATCCTCTCGGCGCAATGCACCGACGTGCGGGTCAACATGGTGACGCCAGCCCTCTTCCGCCGCTTCCCGGATGCGCGCCGCCTGGCGGCGGCCGACCCGGCCGTGGTGGAAGAGCTGGTGCGTTCCACCGGCTTCTACCGGAACAAGGCGAAGAGCCTCCTGGGCATGGCGCGCGCGCTGGTGGAGCACCACGGCGGGAAGGTGCCCTCCACCATGGAGGAGCTGCGCGTCCTCCCCGGCGTGGGGCGGAAGACCGCCAACGTGGTCCTTGGCAACGCCTTCGGGATCAACGAGGGCGTCACCGTGGACACCCACGTCACCCGGTTGAGCCGGCTGCTGCGCCTCACGCGGCACACCGATGCGGAGAAGATCGAGCGCGACCTGATGGCCCTCTTTCCCCGGGACGACTGGGCCCTCCTGTCCCACCTGCTCATATTTCACGGCCGCCGCGTGTGCATCGCCCGGCGACCACGTTGCGCGGAGTGCGTCCTCCGCGACATTTGTCCTTCGGCCCGCGCCTGATGCGCCGGGGAGGAACCATGCATGTCCAGCGGATGGCCACGGTTCTGTTCGGAGCGGTGCTGCTGTACGCCAGTCCCGCAGCCGGCCAGCAGGCCGACTCGCTCGAGGTCTACAACCACCGCCTGAGCCTCGAGGAACTCGGCCGGGCGGTGGCCGCCACGCGCAACCTCGACTCCGTCCTGCGGGCCGATTCCAGCATGGCTGCACGGATCAACCCGCGCACGGTCGCGCCGGGGCCCGCACCGACGATCGACGCCATCGCCTCCCGGCTCGCCCGCGAGCCGGCGGCGGACCGCGCGATCACCACAACCGGGCTCACCGCCCGGAGCTACACCGTGGCCATGCTGTCGCTCAGCGCCAGCGCCCGCGGCCTGGGCACGGTCCGGGACGGCGGCACACCCCCCACCCAGGCCATTGCCGACAACATCCGGCTCTACCAGGACAACCGGGACCAGTTCAAGGCCTGGAGCCGCGAACTCGCCGCGATGCGGGCGCGGCCGGTCGATGCGGATCCCGACCTCGAGCGCATGCAGTAGGCGCCGGGGGCCTCATGGCCCCCGGCCGGTTGGCCAACCATATCCTGACAGGGAGACCTTACGCGTGGCACGCACCGCAACGATCACCACCAGCAAGGGCGTCATCACCGCCGAGCTGTTCGACACCGAGGTGCCGGGCACCGTCGCCAATTTCGAGAAGCTCGCCAACGACGATTTCTACGACGGGACGCGATTCCATCGCGTGATTGCCAACTTCATGGTCCAGGGGGGCGATCCCCTCTCGAAGGATCCGGCGAACCCGCGCGTTGGCACGGGCGGCCCCGGCTACAAGATCAAGTGCGAGACCCACCTCAACACCCACCGCCACGTGGCGGGCACCCTGTCCATGGCCCACGCCGGCAAGGACACCGGCGGCAGCCAGTTCTTCATCTGCCACGGCCCGCAGCCGCACCTCGACCGGGTGCACACCGTGTTCGGCCAGGTCACCGATGGCATGGACGTGGTGAACGCCATCCGCCAGGGTGACGTCATCACCTCCATCCGCGTGAGCTGAGCCTGGTCGTCGATTTTGCGGTCCTGGCCGACTACGCCCTCTTCGACCAGCAGGGCAAGCTGTCGGTCATGGGCATCTTCCGGCACGTGTGGGTGGCCGGCTATCCCGCCGTGCACCCGCGCACCCACCTCGTCCTCCGTCTCCGGGCGCACCGGAACGAGGTGGGCGAGCACGCGGTACGCATCCGCTTCCTGGACGATGCCGACACCGAGTTGATGGTGGGCCAGGGGTCGGTCGCCTTTGGTGAACCACCCGCGGGGATCCTGGACGTGGAGTCAGCGGCGGTGCTCGTGTTTGACGTCCCCCTGCCACACCCCGGTGAGTACCGCTTCGTCATCGCCGTAGACGGCCGCGATGCCGCCGTGGCGACCCTGACCACCGGCCCGGGGAATCCCCCAGCAGCCCAGTCGGGTTTGCACTGACCTCCCCTCCCCGGGACAGCCTGCGAGAGTAGCTTTCCCGGGTAGCTGGGGCCCGGCGAGGCCCCACCCCCCGGCCGGCGATCTCCGGCCTCGCCCCATCCAAATGCAGGCAGGAGTGTGCTATGCGACGTTTCGGTGTCAGCCTTGCCATCGTGCTGGCAGCCGCGACCGCCGTGCCGCGCGCGTCCGAGGCCCAGGGCTACGGCGTGTACGAGCAGGGCGCGTGTACCATGGGCCGCGGCGGCACGGCGGTGTCCAACCCATGCGCGGACGGCTCCGGCATCTACTTCAACCCGGCCGGCATCGCCGGGACCGCCTGGAGCGGATCGCTCGGTGCCACGCTCATCAAGCCGAGCGCCCAGTTCGTCAATGACCAGACGCTCAACGAGTCGAACTTCGAGGATGCGCTCTACCCGGTGCCCACCCTCTACCTCTCGGGCCCCGTCTCCCGGAAGCTCTCGGTCGGCCTGGGCGTCTTCGTCCCCTACGGCCTCACGACAGAGTGGGACGAGAACACCTTCGAGGGCCGTTTCCTGGGGTACAAGACATCCCTCCGCGCCATCTACATCCAGCCCACCATGGCCATGAACTTCGGGAAGCTGAAGGTGGGCGCCGGCCTCAACGTGACCAACCTGCACCTCGACCTGAACCGCCGGGCCGACCTCTCGCAGGTCGTGGTCCCTGACACGTCCCTCCCGCCGGGAACCACCTTCGGCCAGCTCGGCATCCCCTACGGCACCGACTTCGCCGATTCGCGCATCACGGGGAGCGCCTGGGGCTTCGGGTACAACGTCGGTGCGATCTACGAGGTGGGGCCGATGCTCTCCGTGGGCGCGCGCTACACCTCGCGCCAGAAGATCGAGGCCAACAGCGCCGAGGCGACCTTCGAGCAGGTCCCGACCGGGCTCGTGCTCACACCCGGCAACCCGCTCACCGGCGTCGCGACCCCGGTGGATGCCCTTGTGGCCAGCCAGTTCGAGGCGGGTGGGCTCCTGGTGGACCAGTCAGTGTCATCGGCCATCCGGCTTCCCGACCAGCTCGTCATGGGCCTCACCGTGAAGCCCATCGCCCCGCTTGCGCTGAGCTTCGACGCCCAGCACACCTGGTGGTCGGTGTTCGACGCCGTGCCGATCAACTTCTCCGAGTCCACCTCCCTGAGCCAGAGCCTGAACCTCGGCTCGCAGAACGTGTGGACCTGGCGCTTCGGCGGTGAGTACACCTTCGACAATGCCGGCAGGACGGCCGTGCGGGGCGGCCTCATCTTCCACAAGGGTGCCCTGCCCGACTCCTCGGTGACGCCCCTCCTGCCCGAGGGCAGCCGCAACGACTTCACCCTCGGCGTGGGCACCGGGATCGGCAAGCGTGTCACGGTTGACGTCGCCTACATGTACGTGAACCAGGCCGACCGGCGGGGCCGCACCGTGGAGCTCGAGCAGCTCCCCCCGGGGCAGGTCGCCAACGGCGTGTTCCGCGCGCAGGACGCGCACCTGTTCGGCCTCACCGTAACCGTCGACTTCTGAGCGGAGACCCCACCCATGCTTCGAGTCCTCCGGGCCTTCGCGATCGTCGCCGCCCTCCCCCTCCTGGGCGGGTGCTTCGACGACGAACGGCTTGAACCAACCGACCTGTCCAACAACAGCGGCCTCTTCCTGCGCTACGCCGCGGTCGGCACCAGCATCTCGTCCGGCTTCCAGTCGGCCGGGATCAACGACAGCACGCAGCGCCAGGCGTTCACCTACCTGCTGGCCAGGCAGGCCAATGCCGACTTCAACTACCCGAGGCTCTTCGGGAACGGCTGTCCGGCGCCCTTCGCCAACAACGTGACGCAAGTCCGGGTGAGTGGCGACACGGCCACATCGTGCGACCTGCGCTACCCGCCACTCCCCACCAGCCTGAACAACGTGGCGGTGCCGGGCCTCGAGGTACGCGACCTGTTCTCGAACACCGCGACACCCATCAGCACCTATGAGCGCCTGCAGACGTTCTTCCTCGGCGGCCAGACGCCCTGGAATGCGCTCCGCCGCGCCCAGCCCACCTTCATTACCATCGAGCTCGGCGCCAACGACGTGCTGGGCGCCATGCTCTCCAAGCCCAACCCCGGCAACCCCGACTCGGTGACGCCGGTCCCGGTCTTCATTGATGAGTTCGGCAAGTTTGCCGACAGCGTGGAGACGCTGGGCGCGCCGGTGGTGGTGTTCACCATTCCCGACGTCACGCTGATTCCCTTCGCCTCCACCGGCACGGTGTACTGGTGCCTCAAGACCGGCCTCTGCGGACAGCCCGCCGCGCCGTTCCCACCCAACTTCACCGTGAGCAACAACTGCGCGCCGGGCGCGGCAGTGCCCGGGTCCAAGGGCGACTCCATCCTCGTGCCCTGGAACATTGGCGTCGCCGGGCTGCTGCGCGCCGGGAACCCCGCGGGCCCGGTGCCGTTCAACCTGGACTGCGGCAACGACCTGATGGTGGTGAACCCGTCCGAGTTCGCCAACATCCGGAACTCGGCCGACGCCATGAACGATTTCATCATGCAGGAAGCCGCC
This sequence comes from uncultured Gemmatimonadaceae bacterium, assembly GCA_964638035.1. Classification (GTDB taxonomy): domain Bacteria; phylum Gemmatimonadota; class Gemmatimonadetes; order Gemmatimonadales; family GWC2-71-9; genus JAGGAG01. The sequence continues at coordinate 65,885 of CAZWXD010000016.1, forward strand.
GATCGCGGGTGGCTGGTGGCCGATGCCAACGCCATCTTCGCCGAACTGCGGGCCACTGGTGCCGTGCCCGTCTTCCCCGATGTGGCGCCGGCGCTCGGCGGCGGGTCAGTCGGGTTCGGCCCCTACTTCTCCCTCGATGGCTTCCACCCCTCGGCCTGCACCCACCGGGTCGTGGCCAACGAGATCATCGAGCTGCTGAATGAGGAGCGCAGCACCAGCATTCCCGCCGTGGACCCGATCGCCGGCTGTCCATAGGCCCCGCCGCATCGCAGGTGCAACCGGAGCGGGGGCCACGTGGCCCCCGCTTCCGTTTCGGGACTGCGGGCGTATCATCTGCCGGTTACCCGAGCCCACTCCCCGCATCGACGGCAGGCCCTTGTGATCACACGCGACGAAGCGCTCGCCCTGGTCCACGAATACACCGCCAACGAGTCCCTCCGCCGGCACATGTATGCAGTGGAGGTGGCCATGCGTGCCATGGCGCGGCACTACGCCGAGGATGAGGAATCATGGGGCGTGGTGGGACTGCTGCATGACTTCGACTACGAGCGCTTCCCCAATGCGCAACGCCAGGCCACCCTCGAGCATCCTGCGGAGGGCGTGCGTATCCTGGCCACCCGCGGTCTCCTCGAGCCGATGCAGCGGGCCATCCTCGGCCACGCGACCTACACCGGGGTGCCACGCGACACCCTCATGGCCCGGGCCCTGTTTGCGGTGGACGAGTTGAGCGGCTTCCTGGTGGCGTGCGCCCTCGTCCGCCCCACCCGGAGCCTGGAAGGCCTGGAGGTGAAGAGCGTCCTGAAGAAGCTCAAGGACAAGGCGTTTGCGCGAGGGGTGAGTCGGGAGGATGTTCTTGCTGGCGCGGCGGAGCTTGGGGTGCCGTTGGAGGAACTGGTCGGGCGGGTGCTCGAAGCCCTCCGGGCCCATGAAACCGAATTGGGCCTGGGACAGTCCTAGACGGCGCGGGGGCAGGCAGCCAGGACGGGGTCCCGGCCAGGGTCGGGGCCCCGTTCAACGTTTCGGGAGGCCGGTGCGTACTTCGGACAGGCTGACAGATGGGGAACTGGCCGCCAGGGCGGCTGCGGGGGATGAGGGGGCCTTTGGAACCCTCCTCGACCGCCACGCCGAGGGCGCGCGTCGGCTGGCCCGCACCGCCCTGCCGGAGGCAGCGGATGCGGAGGACGCAGTCCAGGAAGGGGCCATGGCGGCGTGGCGGGCGATTGACCGGTTCGATGCCCAGCGGTCGTTCCGCCCCTGGTTCTTCCAGATCGTGCTGAACGCGGCCCGAGACCTCGGCCGGCGACAGCGCGTCCGGCAGGCCGAGCCCCTGCGGCCGGAGCACCCCGGGTCCGCAGCTGGACCCGACCGCGAGACCGAGCGGTCGCTCATGCGATCTCGTCTCCGGGCTGCGCTGGATGCACTGCCCGAGCGGCAGCGAATCGCGGTGACGTTGTTCGATGGCGAAGGCTGGACCCACGCCGAGATTGCCGACCTGGTCGGCGCGCCGGTGGGGACGATCCGGTCCGAGGTGTTCCATGGTCGCCGGGCGCTGCGGGAGGCCCTGGCAGGTTACCGGGAGGAGTTGCGTTGATGACGCTGGATTCATTCGACCCTGGACGGGACGAGGCACTCGGGGCCCTGCTGCGCGAGGCGCTCGACGAGGGTGCCACGCCGTTCCTGGCCACGCGGATCCGTGCGGCGGTGCATGCGCTGCCGGCACCCGGCCTGCCGGAGGTCCTCGCTCGCTGGCTGCGCTTCCCGGTCACCGCGGCTGCCGCCCTCAGTGCGGCGGCGGCACTCGGCGCACTGTGGTACACGCTCGCTGGGCAGGCCCAGCGCACCGAATGGCCCTCCGCAGAGCACGCCATGCTGGCAGAAAGCTCGACGGCGCAGGACATCGTGATCGCGCGCATGCTGGACGACCGATGATCTCGTCCACCCGGAAGGCCGCGATCCTCCTCGTGTGCACCCTGCTCCTCGGCATCCTGCTGGGCGCCGCCGGCATGGCCGTCGCCGACCGGAAGCCCGAGCGACCGCGCCGGGAGCGCAGTTCGGACTGGTTCCTCGACCACCTGACCCGGAGCCTGAAGCTCACGCCCACCCAGCGGGACAGCGTGGGGGCCGTGCTCCATCGGTACGGGCCGGTGATGGAATCCGTGATGCAGGAGATTCGCCCCCGGCTCGATTCCGTGCGGGGGGCCATGCGGGACCAGATCTCGGCGCAATTGACGCCGACGCAACGGCAGGCCTACGAAGAGATGCTCCGCGAGTTCGAGCGGCGGCACGGGGAAGGGAGCAAGCGTGATGGACGGTAGGACCAGGACCAGGCGGGTCGCGGGCACCGTGGTGGCGGCCAGCCTCCTCCTTGCCGGCGGGTTGGCGGCACAGCAGCCCACGGCGAGCCTCGCCGTGCCCGGACCCTTCGATGCGATCACCCTGGAGCAGGCCATCGCCCTGGCCGACCGGGTGCAGCCCGCTGTCGTGCAGGCCCGGGCGAACATCCGGAACGCCAACGCCAACAAGCGCGCCGCGCTGGGCGCCTGGATGCCGAGCCTCAACGCCAACTCCAGTGCCGGCTACCTCTACTCGCTCGGACAGGGCCGCGTGGACCCCGTCACCGGCCAGATCATTGGGGCTGACACGCGCACCACGACCATCAACTTCGGCGTGAACAGCAGCGTGGAGCTGTTCACCGGCTTCCGGCGTGGTGCCGACTCGCGTGCCGCGGCCGCGGGCCTGGACGCCGCCGAGGCCGGCCTCATTGACGCCAGCTTCCAGCAGCGCCTCACGACCACCCAGCAGTTCTTCACCGCACTGGGGCAGCGGCAGATCGTGGCCGTCCGCGAGGCCGCGGTGGCGCGCGCCGACGAGCAGCTCAAGGCTGCGATCATCCGGCTCCAGGCCGGCACGGCAACCCGCTCCGATTCCCTGCGTTCGCTGGTGACGCTCGGCAACGCCCAGGTCGACCTGGCGCAGGCCGGTGCCGACCTCGCCGCCGCCGAGGCCGCCCTGGGGCGCCTGGTCGGCGTGGACCGCCGGGTGCGCGCCACCGACGACACCTCGTTCTACCACCCGGTGGTCGTCGTGGACACGGCGTCGCTCATCGCCGAGGCCAAGCTCAAGTCGCCCCAGGTGCAGCAGACCGCCGCCCAGGCCGAGCAGGCCCGGCAGCAGCTCAAGGCGGCGAAGTCCACCTGGTGGCCGCAGCTCGCCCTGAGCGGCAGCTGGACCTATAACGGCAACAACTCGAACAACTACGGGCTCAACAACCAGCGCCAGGCCACCCTCGCGCTCAACTACCCGATCTTCAACAAGTTCATCCGCGAGCGCACCATCGACTTGCAGGTGAGTAACCTCGAAGTGGCCGTCGCGACGGCCGAGGACGCGGAACGCCAGGTGGAGGCCGCGCTGGTGGGCCAGTTCGCCCAGCTCGACGCGGCCAGGCTGAAGATCCAGATCGCCGAAGCCAACCTCCTCGCCGCCCAGGAGGACCTCCGCGTCATCGCCGAGCGGTACCGCCTCGGTGTGGCCACGCTGGTGGATCTCCTGCTCTCGCAGGAAGCCCTCACCCAGGCGGAGATCGATGAAGTGACTTCACGCTACGCGTACCTCAACGCCAAGGCACAGATCGAGGCAGTCGTCGGGAGGCCCCTGTGAGCCGCGGCATCGCCGATACCGCCGAGCGGATGGCGCAGCTCCCGGCCGATGTGCCCCGGGATGCGGTCATCGTGACCCGGAACCTGCAGCGCGACTATGTCATGGGCACGGAGACGGTGCGTGCCCTGCGCGGCGTGGACGTGACCATCCGGCGCAACGAGTATGTGGCCATCATGGGTCCCTCGGGATCGGGCAAGTCCACGCTCATGAACATGATCGGCTGCCTCGATACGCCCACCGAGGGCGAGTACTGGCTCAACGGGCACCGCGTCTCCGAGCTGGGGGACGACGCCCTGGCGCACATCCGGAACCGCGAGATCGGCTTCGTGTTCCAGACCTTCAACCTGCTGCCCCGCGCCACGGCGCTCCACAACGTCGAGCTGCCGCTGGTCTACGCCGGGACGCCGTCCCGCGAGCGCCGGGAGAAGGCCACCCAGGCCCTGGAGCGGGTGCAGCTGGGCAACCGCATGACGCACCGCCCCAACGAGCTGTCGGGCGGCCAGCGGCAGCGCGTGGCCATCGCCCGTGCGCTCGTGAACAATCCGAGCATCCTGCTGGCCGACGAGCCCACGGGCAACCTCGACTCCACCACCAGCGCCGAGATCATGGCGCTCTTCGACGGACTCCACCGGCAGGGTCAGACGATCGTGCTGGTTACCCATGAACACGACATTGCCGCCCACGCGGCCCGACAGGTCCACCTCAAGGACGGGCGGGTCGAGCGGGACTTCCAGACGGAAAGGACCACCAGCTGATGCGTACCCGGATCATTGCCGCCACGGCCCTCCTCGCTGCCTGTGCCAAGGAGGTCCCGCCGCCGGTATACCAGGCGCTTCCGGTGGAGCGCCGTGATATCGTCGTCTCGGCCCAGGCCTCCGGCGCCATCCAGCCGGACACCACGGTCGAGGTGAAGACCCGCGCGTCGGGCGAGGTGCTCGAGATCCTGGTGCAGACCGGCCAGGAGGTGAAGCGTGGCCAGCTGCTCATGCGGATCGACCCGCGCACGCCCGAGAACGCCGTGCAGCAGGCCCAGGCCCAGCTCGACGTGGCGAAGTCGCAGGCCGAGATCACCAAGACCCAGCTGGCGCGGTCGGCCGAGCTGCGCGAGGCCAAGACGATCACGCAGCAGGAGTACGAGACGGCGCAGCTCAGCTACGCCACGGCCAAGGCGGCGGTCGTGCGGGCCCAGATCGACCTCGAGAACGCGCGCATCTCACGGGAGGATACCGACGTGCGGGCCCCGATCTCGGGCATCATCATCGAGAAGGGGGTCGAGCGCGGCCAGGTCGTGGCGTCCGCCACCTCCAACGTCGGCGGCGGCACGGTCCTCATGAAGATGGCCGACATGAGCCTGGTGCAGGTCAAGACGCTGGTGGACGAAACCGACATCGGCAAGATCAAGCCTGGCCTGGGGACGTCCGTCACCGTGGACGCCTACCCCAACCGCCCGTTCCGCGGGACGGTGCTCAAGATCGAGCCGCTGGCGACCGTGGAACAGAACGTGACCATGTTCCCCGTGCTGGTGCGCATTGACAACCGGGATGGCCTGCTTCGCTCGGGCATGAATGCCGAGGTCGAGATCCACATCGGCCGCCGGGACAGCGTCCTCGCCGTGCCGAACGCGGCGCTCCGCACCCAGCGCGACGTCGCGTCGGCAGCCTCGGTCCTGGGCCTCACCATGGACCAGGTGACCCGGCAGCTCGAGGCGGCCCCGGCCGGTGACACGGCGCGGAGCGCCACGCTCGGCGCCTCCGCGGCCGGCGAGGGCGCGAAGGACGCGCCGGAGAAGGCCACGGGGAACACCATGACCACGCCGGATGGCCGCACGGTCAAGCTCCCGGATGGCGTCACCGAGCAGCAGGTGCGCGCCATCTTCGCCAAGTTCCGGAGCGGCGAGCAGCCCACGGCCGCCGAGCGGGCCATCCTGCAGAAGATGCGGTCGGCCAACCCCGGCGGGCAGGGTGGGCGCCAGCGCGCCCAGTCGATGGACTACCAGTTCGGGGGTGAGTACATCGTTTTCGTCAGCAGCCCCACCGGGCCGCACGCCAGGAAGATTCGCACCGGCCTTACCGACCTCGACTACAGCGAGGTGGTTTCGGGCCTGGCCGAGGGCGACTCGGTGCTCGTGCTGCCGAGCGCCAGCCTCATTGCCTCGCAGCAGGAGTTCAAGGACCGGGTCAACCGGGTGACCGGTGGCGGCGCCGTGCCGGGCATGAGCAACCAGAGGTCTGGCACCACGCAGCGCTCGAGCGGAGGGCGGTAGCCATGAAGGGCATGCTCCTGGACGAAACGGTCCGGGTGGCCATCCAGGCCATCCGCGCCAATGCGATGCGGTCGCTCCTCACGATGCTTGGCATCGTCATCGGCGTGGGCGCGGTCATCACCATGGTGGCGCTCGGTAGCGGGGCACAGAAGGCGGTCGAGGAGCGCATCAACTCCCTCGGCGCAGACCTGCTCAACATCTACCCCGGGCAGTCCATGGCCCGCGGGGTGGCCAGCATGAACCGCGTGAGCCTCACCATTGACGACGCCGAGGCCCTGAAGAAGGACGGTACCCTCATGCAGGCCGTGGTGCCGGAGATGCAGAGCAACCTGCAGGTGAAGTACGGCAACCAGAACATCAACACCACGGTGCTGGGCACCACCGCCAACTACACCGAGGTGCGCCGCTACGAGGTCACCGCCGGCCGCATGTTCACCAACGGCGACGACGAGTCACGCCAGCGCTATGCCGTGCTGGGAGCCAGCATTCCCACCATGCTCGGCGCCAACGCGCAGGGCATGATCGGCCAGAGCATCATGATCCGGGGCATCCCGTTCGAGATCATCGGCGTCCTGAACGAGAAGGGTGGCCAGGGCTGGCAGAACCCCGACGAGCAGATCCTGATCCCCCTCAACACCGCGCGCTTCCGGGTGTTCGGGAGCGATCGCCTGCGCACGATCGCGGTGCAGGTGAAGCCGGGCATCTCCCTCGACGCCGGGATGGTGGACATCGAGCGGGTCCTGCGGCGGGAGCACAAGATCCGCCCGGGTGGCGAGAATGACTTCCAGCTCCGCAACCAGCGCGAGTTCCTCGCCACCCAGCAGGCGGCCACCCAGATCCTCACCGCGCTGCTCGCCAGCATCGCGGCGGTGAGCCTCGTGGTGGGCGGCATCGGCATCATGAACATCATGCTGGTGTCGGTCACCGAACGGACCCGCGAGATCGGCGTCCGCAAGGCGCTCGGGGCGAGCAAGGTCAACATCCTGCTGCAGTTCCTGGTCGAGGCGCTGGTGCTCTGCGTGACCGGTGGCGTCATCGGCATCCTGCTGGGCGTCGGGACTGCCGTTGCGCTGGCGAAGATCATGAGCTGGAACACGCTCATCTCGCCGGCCTCCATCGTGATCGCGTTCGTGTTCAGCGCGGCGGTGGGGCTGTTCTTCGGCATCTGGCCGGCACGCAAGGCGGCCAGCCTCGACCCGATCGTGGCCCTGCGGTACGAGTAGCGCCATGGCGCGATGATCCGCTCCCGCATCCTGGGCACCGGCATGGCCGTCCCGGCTCGGGTCGTCACCAACAACGACCTCGCCGCGGTCATGGACACGAGCGACGAGTGGATCACCGTGCGCACCGGCATCCGCCAGCGGCACTGGGCGGCCCCCGGTGAGAGCGGCGTGGACCTGGCCCGGGACGCCTCGCTCCGGGCCATCGAGGCCGCCGGCATCACGCCCGGCGACCTCGACGCCATCATCCTCGCCACCTCCACCCCCGACCACTTCGCCCCCGGCAATGGCGTCCTGCTCCAGCATCGCCTGGGCCTCGGGCCCATTCCCGCCCTCGACGTGCGGGCGCAGTGCAGCGGGTTCGTGTATGCCCTGGCCGCCGCCGATGGCTGGATCCGCTCGGGAATGTTCCGCCGCCTCCTCGTGGTGGGGCAGGAAATCCAGTCCACCGGGATGGATGTCTCGACCGCGGGGCGGAACACGGCAGTCATCTTCGCCGATGGCGCAGGGGCCGTCGTGATGGGGCCGTCGGACGATGCCGACCGCGGCATCCTGGCGTTCGACCTCCACTCGGATGGCGCGTACGCCGACAAGCTCTGGGTGGACCGGCCCGGGTCGATGTTCCACCCGCGGATTGCCCCCGATGACCTGGCCCAGGGCCGGCATTACCTGCACATGGACGGGAAGGAGGTCTTCCGGCACGCGGTGGTGCGCATGCCCGAGTCGGTGCGCGCGGCCATGGCCGCGGCCGGCATGCCCCTCAGTGCGCTCGACCTCCTGATCCCGCACCAGGCCAACCTGCGCATCTCCGAGATGGTGCAGAAGGACCTCGGCCTGCGCGACGACCAGCTCTGCAACAACATCCAGGACTATGGGAACACCACGGCGGCCACCATCCCCATTGCCCTCGATGAGTGCGTGCGGGGCGGACGGGTGCAGCCCGGCATGCTCCTGGCGTTCACCGCGTTCGGCTCGGGCTTCATGTGGGGCAGTGCCGTCGTGCGCTGGTAGGACCCCTCAGGGATACTTCGCCGCGTAGTACGCCGGCGGACGCCGCGCATGCAGGCGGTACAACTCTTCCTCGCCATGCACGTGCGCCACGCGCGAGAAGAGCGCCCCCGGCCAGAGCACGCACCGCACCGCCCACTCCGCCTCGCGGCCGGACATGAACCACTCGTAGGCACCACCCCCCGCCTCCGATCGCTCCACCACCGTCTCGCGCGCCAGTTCCACCGTGGCCGGCACCCCCACCCGCGTGGCATCCCCCGGCAGGAAGGCCAGGCTTGCCGCGTCCCACGAACGGAACGCCAGGAGGCCACGCACCCGCTCGCTGCGTGAGAGGAGCTCCAGCTCCACGTCCCATTCGCCCAGGATGTCCCAGGCGTGGTCCACCGAACCAATGTCGGGGATGGTGATCGTCCTGTGCCGCATGGGGATCAAATTAGCGGCGCGAACCCGGTGAAACTGCGAGCCGCACTGTTGCGTACTGGAACACGCACGAACCACTGGAACCGGGAGCACTGAATGGTTGGCACCCTGATCGCCCTGACTGGCCTGGCCGTCTTCGTGACCGCCGCTCTGGGCAGCTACTTCGTGGCACGCAGCTTTGTGCGGCGCCGGTTGCGCTTCGTCGATGCCGTCCGCCAGCGCCGCGCGCCATTCATTGCCGGCGCCGGGGCGTTCCTGGTGGCGCTTCCCTTCACCCTCCTCCCGGTCGTGGGACTGGCAACCGCAATGGTGTTCGGCGTGGGCACCGGCATGGGTACCGCGGCCGGGGTTCGCGCCCTCGACCGGGCCGACAACATCCGCGGACGGCTGTACCACGGCTGAGGCCGGCGGCGGCTATCTTGGGGGCATGAACCAGGTCACCTGCTCGCGGTGCGGCCAGAGCCGCGATGCCATGAACTTCCAGCCGTTCCAGACCGACCTTGGCCAGCGCATCTTCAGGGAGATCTGCGGTGCGTGCTGGGGTGAGTGGCTCATGACCCAGCGGCAGCTCATCAACCACTACGGGCTCAACGTACGCGAGGCCCAGGCAAAAGAGTTCCTGTTCCGGAACATGGAGCAGTTCCTCTTCCCCTCCTGATGACCAGGGCCCGGTGCCATGCCCTCCGCACCGTTCGCCTGGTGGCAGCACTGGCCTGCTGGCCGGTTGCGGCCGCCGTCGCCCAGGATGCCCCCGGCCGCCTCCGCCTGGAGCCCTACTGGCACCAGGTGCAGGGAGCGACTTCTCCCGCTGAGCTGCGCACGCTGGCCGCTGCATGGCGGGATTCCACCAGCGGTGCCCTCGAACGCATCGGCGTTGCCCTGGCCGACCTCCAGCTCAACGAGTTCGGCGACGAAGCCGCCATGTACGACGCGTGGCGCGAATTCGACGAACTGGTGCGCGCCTACCCCTCCTGGCCGTGGCCGCGTTTGGGCCTCGCGATCGCGGCGCTCGAGGTCTACCGATCCGGCAAGCCGATGCCCGCCGCGTACGACGACGTGGCGGGCGGCACCCACTACGACGGCTTTGTCATCGAGCTCAAGCGGCTGCTGGGGATGGAGCCGACCTTCCGCCCGGCACTCGACTGGGTGGCAGCGATGGCCGCGGGCGAGGGCGATCGCGAGCAACCGAAGGAGCTCCTGCGGCTGCTCGCATGGTCTGATTCCGTGGGGCTCGCCACCCCCGATGTCCCCCTCGTGTTTGCGCGGGCTACCCGGATGGCCGGCAAGTACGACAGCTCCCTCGTGTGGCTCCGCACCTATGAAGCGCGCGGCGGTGATCCCGGGATGGCCGCCCTCGAGCGGGCCCGGACCCTCGCCTCGAAGGGGGAGCTCAACGAGGCGGCGGCCTCCTGGTCCTCCGGGCTCGTCCATCCCTCGGTCGTCGCGCGTGACGCCTACCGCACGGACCTCGAATGGATTGCGACGCCCGCCGAACTGGCCCGGTACGACTCGCTCCCCGCCGACTCGCTGGCGGCGTTCGCGCACGCATTCTGGTCCCGCCGGGAAGCACGCGACCTCCGGCCCGAGGGCACCCGGCTCGAGGAACACCTGCGCCGGTGGGTGGTGGTGCACCGGGCGTTCCGGGTGCCGGACGCGCGTCGCCGCACCGCCTACCGCAAGGTGTTCGTGCCCAACCTCGCCCCCTGCATGGAGGATGGCTACAACTCCCTCGATGACATTCCCTTCGAGGAGCCCTCGCGCACCGGCCGTTACCGGCAGCGGGAGCGGATGCTCGACCACCGGGCGGTGATCTACATGCGCCATGGTGAGCCGATCCTGGCCGTGGGCGGTGTCCAGCCCGGCGACATGCAGAACATCATGACGCCCGACGGCACTGGCGGCTTCACCGTCGCGTCGGCAAACCCCGGCGGCGCAGCACCACTGGCGGATGGCATGGCCGGGCTTCCCGGCGCCCCCGACCCGACGTACTCCACCTGGGTGTACCTGATTGCCGGGCAGCCCAGGATCTTCACCTTCTATCCCAACCAGGCCCTCGGCACCGACACCCCCAGCACCCTGCTACTGAACCAGGTGCCGAACCTCGACATGCTCCTGCGGCTCGAGAACACGATGCCCGGCTTCGCGCGCCTCGCCGGCCTGGTGCAGTTCTACGAGATGCAGGCGTCCCTCGGGTCGAAGATGCTCGTTCCCCTCACCTGCCAGCGGCCCGTGCGAGAAGCCATCGCCCTGCAGCGCGACGGTGCCGCCATGGCGGTGCGCACCGATACCTACCTGCGGCAAATGCGCCAGCAGCTCACCGTGGCGCTGCAGGCCTATGCGATCGGCCAGCCCTCGCGGGCCACCGGCCAGCTGCTCCTCGCCTTTGCCATACCGAGCGAACAGCTCATTGCCGACTCGTCGTTCGGGGACGCCGAGCGGATGCGATACCTCGTGCGCGTCGAGAGCGCCATTGTTGACTCGGTCACCGGGAACGCCGTGCGGCAGGACACCACGGTGGGCTACCTCCTGCCCAGTCCCGTGCCCACGACGGGCTGGCTTCAGGGCCTGGTGCAGTTCTCCCTGCCGGTCGGGGGCACGGAGGTGCGCGTGGCCGTGCTGCAGGGCGGTGAGGCGCGCGGTGCACTGCTGGTGGCGCCCGTGGCGCCTGCCGGTGCACCGCAGTTTTCGATGAGCGACGTGGTCCTGGGGCGGGAGCAGGCGATGCGCTGGGTGCGCGGCGGCAAGCGCATTCCCGTGACACCTTTCACCACGTTCCGTGAGGGCGATGCCCTTGAGTTGTACTACGAGGCCTATGGCATGGGCCGTAGCCTGGAGTATCGCACCCGGGTCACGCTTCGGGAGGTGAGCCGCGACCAGTCGGCCACGAGCTTGAGCTTCACCGACAGGGCCACCGAGCCGGTGGCAGGCTTCTCCCGGCGGCTGGTGCTGAGCAAGCTCAAGCCGGGAACGTATGTGGTGCGCGTCTCGATGGAG
>CAZWXD010000017.1:0-76013 GCA_964638035.1 uncultured Gemmatimonadaceae bacterium
GGGCGTGCACCGGCTGTACGAGATGACCGCCGCCAACACGCTGCTCTTCCCGGCCATCAACGTGAACGACTCGGCCACCAAGAGCAAGTTCGACAATCTCTACGGCTGCCGCCACTCGCTCATCGACGGCCTGAACCGCGCGAGCGACGTGATGCTCTCCGCCAAGGTGGCGGTCGTGTTCGGCTACGGCGACGTGGGCAAGGGCTGCGCCCAGGCCCTCAAGGGTCAGGGCTGCCGCGTCATCGTCACCGAGATCGACCCCATCTGTGCGCTGCAGGCCGCGATGGAAGGCTACCAGGTGACGACGATCGATGAGGTCGTCGGAACCGCCGATATCTTCATCACGGCGACGGGGAACAAGAACATCCTCACCGTCGATCTCATGAAGCGGATGAAGGACAAGGCCATCATCGGCAACATCGGCCACTTCGACAACGAGATCGACATGGCCGGGCTGAAGAAGCTGACCGGGGTGAAGCGGGTCAACATCAAGCCGCAGTATGACGAGTTCGTGCTGCCCACCGGCCGGAGCGTGCTGGTCCTGGCCGAGGGGCGGCTGCTCAACCTGGGCTGCGCCACGGGGCACCCGAGCTTCGTGATGTCCGCGAGCTTCACCAACCAGGTGATGGCGCAGGTCGAGTTGCACACCAATGGCGCGAAGTACGAGAAGAAGGTGTACACCCTCCCCAAGCAGCTGGACGAGAAGGTGGCCCGCCTGCACCTCGAGAAGCTCGGCGTGAAGCTCACCGTGCTCTCGAAGGACCAGGCCGACTACATCGGCGTGCCGGTGGAGGGCCCGTACAAGCCGGAGCACTATCGGTACTAGGGGAGGACCGGCAGGAGAGCGGCGGGGACGCGGCGGCAGGGCGGCACGGGAGACAGGCGTTTTCCCGCCCCCTCCGCTTCCCTTCCGCCGCACAAGCAGCATCTTCCTGACGGGGTCTCCGTCTGATGCCGCATGCCAGGAGGGTCCATGAAACCGCGTTCAACCATTGCCGCCCTTGTCCCGCTCGCCCTGGCCCTGCTGCTGCATGGCCTGCTGGCCACGCCGGGCCATGGACAGTTTGGCATGCTCAAGCAGAAGGCGAAGCAGGCCGCCGACCAGGCGGTGGACAAGGCCGCAAGCGACGCGGTGACGAGCGCCACGTCCTCGGGTGAGCCAGCGCCGGCTCCTGAGCCTGCTCCTGCCCCGGCGCCTGCCGCGACACCGGCCCCGGCGCCTGCCGGTGCCCCTGCCGCCACGCCTGCCGCTGCCCCTGCTGCCCCGAAGGAGTGGGCCAACTACGACTTCGTCCCCGGCAGCCGCATCCTCTTCGACACCGACTTCACCGAGGACAAGGTGGGGAACTTCCCCCAGCGCCTCGAGTACCTCAGTGGCCAGATGGAGGTAGTCGAGCTGGACGGGGTCCGGATGCTCAAGGCGAGTGACCGGGGCGAACTCCTCATTCCCCTGGCCGCACCCCTTCCCGACCGTTACACCGTCGAGGTGGACTTCCTGTCGCAGAACGGCATCTGGGGTGCCATCTCCCTGGCCTTCGGGCGGGAGCAGAACGGTCCCGGCATCACCCGGGTGGACGTGGGCGACCAGGGCGTGGAGGTCTTCAACAGTGGCGCGACGGTGGTGAACGCATGGTTCTCGGAGGGACAGAAGGCAGCGCTCAAGGGCACCGTGGTGCATGCCCGGTTCCAGCGTGATGGCAAGTACCTCAAGGCCTACACCAACGAGCGGCGCATCGCCAACATCCCCAACGCCAGCGCGGAGCGGTCGAACGGGCTCTTCCTCGCCCTCTGGGGACAGGCGGGCGGCGAAAAGCCGGTCTACGTGAGCCGGATCCGGGTCGCCGAGACCGAGGCGACGGTCTATGACGCCCTGTCATCCACCGGCCGGTGGAGCACCCAGGGCATCCTGTTCGACACCGGGAAGGATGTCGTCAAGCCCGAGTCCACGCCCACACTCAAGGAGATCGCGGCGGCGCTCACGAGCCACCCTGACCTCAGGGTGGAGATCCAGGGCCATACCGACAACGTCGGCAAGGCGGCGGACAACCAGGCGCTGAGCGAGGCGCGGGCGGCCGCGGTCAAGGCGGCGCTCGTGGGCAGCTACGGCGTCAATGCCGCGCAGCTCACGACGAAGGGGTATGGCGACACGAAGCCCGTGGCCGACAACAAGACGGCGGAGGGGCGGCAGAACAACCGGAGGGTGGAGCTGGTGAAGCAGTAGGAAGCGGGAGCTACTCCGGCATCGGTTGCCGGATGGGGATGCTCTCCCGCACCATCATGCAGAAGACCTTCACGATTGCGGGATCCACCTCGGTCCCGGCGCGGGACTCGAGGTAGGTGAGCGCCTTCTCCGGGTCCCACGCCTCGCGGTAGGGACGGTTGGTGCAGAGGGCGTCGTACACGTCGCAGATGTGCACGATGCGGCTCGCGTAGTGGCAGTCGCGCCGGAACTTGAACGTCGGGTAGCCGCCCCCGTCGATGCACACGTGGTGCTCGTAGGCCACCACCGCGGCGAGCCCCAGCCCTCGCTCCCGTGCCATCACGATCCGCGCCCCTTCCACCGGGTGCGCATTCATGATGGCGCGCTCCTCGTCGGTCAGCTTGCCGGGCTTGGTCAGCACCTCCTTCGGGATCCTGGTCTTGCCCACGTCATGGAGCAGGCCCGCCACCCCAAAGCTTCGCACTTCCTCGCGCCCCAGGCCCAGCCGCTCGGCCAGGCCCATGGCCAGCACCGAGACGTTGCAGGCGTGCGTGGTGGTGTACTGGTCGAACCGCTTGAGGTCGAGCAGCGGGAGCAGCATGCGCCGCTCGAGCTGCATGGCCACCGACAGCGAGCGCACCACGGTCTCCACCTCGGTCATGGGGAGCTGCTCCCCCTCCTGCACCTCCCCGTGGATCCACTCGACCGCCGCCGCCTCGTCGCGAAGCGAGAGCATGCCGCTGAAGGCGCCGGCAACAGCCTGCATGGCGCCGTCACGCGCCGCCTTGCTGGTGAGCTCACGCACCAGCAGGGGACCGAAGCGGATGGCGCCCTCCGCCATCTGGCGGGCCTCGCTGCTGCCGCCGTCGGCCCGGCCCGCCGTGCGCCGCCAGAGTTCATCCACGAAGCCTGCGTACTCATCCCGGGTGACGCCGGCATCCACCTCGATGCGCTCGACACCCACCTCGGCCAGTCGGCCGGCCCAGTCCCATCCTGCCAGCTCCGGCACGGTGCGCTGCCCCACCACCGTCTCCGCACCGACGAACGAGGCATCGAACCGGGGCTGCGCCTCGAGCACGCGCAGCAGGCGCTCGTAGCTGGTGTCGAGCGCACGCTCGCGCGCGGGGTGGCCGTCGGCGTAGAGGTTCATGGTGGCCAGGCACTGGCCCAGGGAGATCAGGTAGCTGCTGGGCGTCACGCGGCCTGCTCCTGGCCGTTGGCAGCGGCCACCAGCTCGGGATCACCCGACTCGACCGCCGCACGCAGGGCGTACGCCGCCTGCGGGTTGTCCCGCCACCGCCGGGACAGGACCAGGAGTGCGGCGACCATGTCAGGCGACTTGGCGGCGAGGCGGGGCCCGCGGAACAGGGTGCGCTTCGTGAGCACGTGCTCCAGCAGCCAGTCACGCGTGGCCGGCGTCTGCACCTGTGCCAGCAGCCGAATGCCCCGCGCCCGGAGTTCCATGGGCTGCGCCGTGTTGTTGAGGAGCTTCATGAGCCGCGACAGCGCCGCCCTGGGCAGCCCGCCACCCGCGGCGGCATCGAGCCCGAAGCGCACCACCCGCGGGTCGGCATCGCCCAGCGCCAGGTGGATCGCCTCCTCCCGCTCGCGCGGCTGGCGCACCATGACGCTCAGCGCCTGGAAGCGCACCGTCACGTCCTGGTGCTCCGCCCACGGCTTCGCCGTGAAGCCCGGGGGCAGGGACTTGAGCCGCGCCAGCAGGGCGAGGAGGTTCCGCTGCACGTACCATGGCGCCCGGGGCAACCGGTCCACCAGCACGTCCGCGATGTCGCCCCCCATGGTGGCGAGCCGCTCCAGGATCAGGCGGCGGGTGCCCTGCGACTCGGAGATCGCGAGCGCATCCAGGAGGCCGCCCGCACTCTCGGGGCCCAACTCGGCGAGGAGCCGCGGGCAACCCTCGGCGTCGATCGGCTCCTCCAGCAGGATGCGTCGCAGCATCTCCGGGGACACCAGGTGGCGCCGCACGGCCGGGACCGTCTCGCTCGCCTCGGTCGCGGTGGCCAGCAGGTCCAGCATCTCACTGAGCTGGCGCGACTCCAGCATCAGCTCGACCGCCTCGAGGACGTGGTCACCCGTCGCATTGGTCTCGAGCGCGATCTGCAGCAGGCGGCGACCTTCGCCGGCGAGCGGCGCGGCGCCCTCATCCATCGCCTGCTCGAACCGGGACACCTGCTCCAGCAGGCGGGTGTGCTGTTGCGGGTTGGGATCCTCCAGCGTCCAGTTGTCCACCAGCTCGCGGGCGGCATCGCGCAGTGCCGTGTCGCCCTGCCCGGCCGACTCGCCGTCGCCGGTGGCCTGGTTGGCGAGCTTCCGGAGGAGGCGCAGCATGTAGTGCGAGATGTTCTGCTCGTTCGAGGAGGCCGCGGCCTGCACCAGCTCCACCACGGTGTCCACCGGGAGTGCATCCACCGCCTCCACCAGCAATTGCCGCTGCTCCTCCCGTGTCTGGGCCGAGAAGAGCCAGGAGAGCGCCTGCGGCGAGAGCCCCGACACGAGGGACCGCATCCGGCTCTCCACCGCCACGCGCTCGTCACGCCCGGCCCCGCGGGCGTAGTGCCCGAGGCGCACCAGCATCGCCCCCACCTCGCGCCCGCTCCGCTGGTCCCGCACGTAGTCATTGATGCGGGACGCAATCGTTCCGGGGGCGGTGTCTGCGTCGCCCAGGGTGTCGGCATCGGCGCCGTCCAGCGTGGCGGCCGCGAGCAGCTTCCAGAGGCGGTCCACGTTGCTGGCGTCGCCCTCGCCCTCCCCGGCAGCGCCATCCCTTCCGAGTGCGAGGCGACGGAAGGCGTGGGCCGCCACGGAGACGTGCGGCCAGGTGGGGAGGGGCTCGCCATTCCCGTGCAGCCGCTCCCGGAAGTGCTGGGGATCGGTGCTCAGCACGTGCAGCATGTCCGACAGCTCGTCGGCGGTGACGCCGCGCTGCAACTCGATGGCGCCCACCTCGCGACGGTGCAGGCGCTCCGCCAGCTCGGCGACCACCGCGTTGCTGTCGTCCACTGGCGCGCCGTCGACCAGCAGCTCGCGCCTGGCAATGCCCACCTGGACGGACGCCCGAGCCTCGAGCAGGCGCTCCAGGGCCTCGTTCACGGCGGCGTCGGCCGTGACCAGCGTGGGATGCCCTCGAGGATAGGTGGCGTGCTTGTGGAGTGCGACGGAAAAACGGGCGAGGAACCGAACCAGGGTGTCGGAGGCAGGGGGCCGCTCGGATGACGCCATGGCACCGCTCATCCTAGGAAGCTATGGAGCGCCGTGCCATTTGGCGATATGGGCCGGCCCCCCCTCCAGGTGCCGCCGCTGGATCCTGGCCCGTCGCAGCGCCGCCGCCCCGGCCGCCGCCAGGCCCGCGACGACAAGCCAGAGCCAGGGCTGCCGCCGGGTCCAGGCCAGGACGCCGAACTCCGCGGCGCCCACGGCCATCAGCAGCGCCGACGTGCGCCAGAGCCGGTACAGGCGGATGCGCGAAGCGTCCACCCGGGTCATCGTGGCCAGACCTGGTTGGACCGGTCCACGTCCGGCATCCGCTCACCGGGGTCGATCTCCACCCGCGTGAAGTGCTCCGGCGCCGCCATGCGAACCGTCACCTTCCGGCTCCCGCCCATCCATGCATCCACCGGGATCACCGCTTCCGTGGTCTCGCCCGTCGCATTCCGTGCCACCAGCCGCACCGGCATGATGGCGCGTTCCCGGTTCTCCACCGTCACGTCCAGGCTGTCACCCACCTGCACCGCGCGTTCGATGGCCTGGTCGAGCTTCCACGTCTCGTAGTACCACTCGCGCCAGAACCAGTCGAGGTTGGTGCCCGACACGTCGCTCATGGTGTTCCAGAAGTCGCGCGGCATCGGGTGCTTCCACATCCAGCGGCGCCCATACTCCCGGAGGCCGCGGGCCACGGCCGAGTCGCCCACCACGCCCCCGAGCGCACCCAGCAGCGTGGCGGGCTTGAAGTAGCTCGCCACGCCGTACTCGCCGTAGTTGGGGTAGTCGTCCCCGCCCCGCATGAGTTCGGTCTCGCCCGCATAGCGCACCGACTCGAGGTAGTTGCGCCGCGACTCCTCGGCATCGTTCGAGCTGGGGAATTCCGCCTTGATGGCGAAGGCCTGGAGGTACTGCGCCAGGCCCTCATCCATCCAGGCGTACCGCTTCTCGTCGGAGCCCACCATCATGGGGAACCACATGTGGGCAATCTCGTGCGCGATCACGTCGAAGAGGCTGCGCGGGTTCCAGTCGCCGCCGATGCAGGTGAGCATCGGGTACTCCATGCCGCCACAACTGGGAGGGCCGTCCACCACCGACATGTGCGCCCACGGGTAGGGCCACAGCATGGTGGAGAACACGCCGACGGCCTTGACGCCATACTGTGCGGCCTCCCGCCAGCCGCCGCGGATGCCATCGGGCCGGTAGAAGCTGTACACCACCGTGCTGTCCACCGTGCCATTGCCGTCCCGGTCACCCACCGGGGCACTCGCCGCATCCCAGAGGTAGAGGTTGGAGGTGGCCCAGGTCACGTCGCGCACGTTCGTCGCCTGGAACTTCCAGGTGAGCGTGCCGTCCTGGCCCGGGCGCGTGGACTTCCCCGCCACCCGTTCGTCCGGCCGCACCACGTTGACCGTCCCGCTCGAGCCGGGCACCGTGGCGAGGCGCTGCAAGGTCTCCTCGCTCAGCACCTCGGCGGCATTGGTGAGCTGGCCAGTCGAGGTCACGAGCCATCCCGCCGGCACGGTGAGCGAGACGTCGTAGTCGGCATAGCCCATGTAGAACTCGGCGTTGCCGAGGTACTGGTCCACCTGCCAGCCGTTGACGTCGTCATAAACCGCGACCTGCGGGTACCAGTACGAGAGCACGTAGGTCTCGCGGTCCTGCCCGCCCCGCGGCCCGTTGGGCGGCACCCGGAGGTCCCACGTGAAGTCCAGCGCAAGCGTGGCCCCGGGGGCCAGCGGCTCGGGCAGCTGGATCGCCATGACGGTGCCCTTCACGTGGTACCCGGGCGCCAGGGCGCCGGGGAGCGTGACCGGGAGGTCGGTCCCGTTCGCGGCAACCCGCGTGAAGCTGATGCCGCCCAGCTGCGCCAGGACCTCGGTGTTCTTCTTCGCCCCGGGTTCGAAGAGGTTGCCGTAGGCCTGCACGTAGATGACCGGCAGCGTGCCGGGCGAGTTGTTGTGGTAGGTGACCTGCGCCGTGCCGCTGAGGCGCTTGCTCACCGTGTTGAGCTCAGCGCGCAGCACGTAGCGGGTGGATTGCTGCCAGTAGGCGGGGCCAGGCGCCCCGTCGAGGCTCCTGGTTCCGCGTGCCACGGCCTGGTCGAACGCCGGCCAGGCCGGCAGGCCGTACGCCTTCGCCTTTCCGGTCGGCGCCGCGGGCGCGCGGGGCGCCGTCGCGGTGGGCGCTGGCAGTCCCGGTGCCGGGGCCACGGATGTGGTGGACTGGGGCGACGCACAGGCGGCCACCATGAGGAAGAGGGCCGCCGCCCCGCGCACACCGTACCGTTGCGACTGCATGGTCATGTCTCCTGGATTTCGCGAGCGACATGCACTGGTGCCTTCGGCTCCGCATCCGCCGGGAGCACCACCTTGCGCAGTCGCCAGGCCTTGACGAGGGCCGCGGCACCAAGCCAGGCGGCCAGGACCGCGAGCGGCAACGCCAGTGCCCGCGGAAAGAAGAAGCCGATCGCTGCAACCACCACAAGCAGGACGCCCAGCCGAGCCACGAGCCCGCTCTCGGCGGCCCCGAGCAACCGCTGCTGCGTGAAGGCGGATCCCATGGCATTCGCCACGCGCATGGCCGATGCGGCGGCGTGGCCCGACCCGCCCCCGCTGCGCCTGCGCCACCACTTCCGCCTCGTGGCGATCGCGGGCTCCACCCGCCGGCGGCCCGAGAGCAGGATCTCGGTGGCGTTGTCGAGGTCGGTGTGGTACATCGCCTCCATCTCCCGGGCAAAGCCGTCGTGCTCCACCGCCACGTCCAGCTCGTAGTTCCCGAGCCAGCTCGACAGGTTCAGGTTGGTCGAGCCCACCCGCGCCCAGCGCCCATCCACCACGGCGGTCTTCGCGTGCAGCATCGAACCCTTCCACTCGAAGACCCGGACCCCACCCTCGAGGAGCGGCCGGTACGCGCTGCGCGAGAGCGGGCTCAGCAGCGGCACGTCGCTCGACCCCGGCACCAGGAGGCGGACGTCAACCCCGTCCTGCGCCGCACTCGTGAGCGCCTGTACATACGAGGGCACCCCCACGAAGTAGGCATCGGTGAGCCAGAGCGTCCGGGTCGCAAGGGCGGAGACGACCAGGTCGAGCCGATAGACACCCATCGTGGTGGGAATCGTGTCGATGACACGAAGCGGAACATCGCCCACCGCCGGCAGGGTCGCAGGGTCGCTGAGGGCCGCGTCCGGGAGGGGGGAGCCGCAGGCAGCCCATGCGTCGGCGAACGCCCGGTCGAGGTCGGCCACCGCCGGGCCTTCGAGCCGGATCCCCGTGTCCCGCCAGGGATCCCTGCCCCGCGCCAGGTTGCCCTCCCACCTGGCACTCAGGCACAGCCCCGTGACGAACCCGACGCGCCCATCCACCGAGAGCATCTTCCGGTGGTCCCGGGAGAAGGCGCCGAACGGGTCGTCGAACCGGGGCGGGTTGAAGGCGCGGACTTCCACGCCCGCCGCGCGGAGCGGCGCATAGAAGTGACGGCCCGACTCACCCAGGCAGCCAACCCAGTCGTAGAGCAGCCGGACCGCCACACCCTCACGCGCCTTGCGCGCCAGCGCCGCAGCGAACTGCTGCCCCACGCGGTCATCGGAGATGATGTAGCACTCGAGGTGGACCTGCCGCTCAGCGCGCTCGATCGCCTCGAGCCAGGCCGGAAAGTGCTCCCGGGAATCCCGCAGCAGTGCCACGGCATTCCCGGGGGTGAGTTGTGAGTCGGACGCGCGCGAGAAGGCCTGCTCCGCGTACACCTTGAGCGGCGAGGGCTCGCCGCGCCGGTGCGCCAGCTCCGTCACCCGCCGCCGCCACCGAGGTAGCGCTCCTGGAGGACGCGGCGATGGTGCACTTCATGGCCCGCCGTGGCCCACGCCAGTGCCCGCACCGACATCGTATTGCCATTGGCGACGCCCCGCCGTGCCCAGGCCTGGCGCGGCAGGGTCCGGAGCAGCGAGACGGTGGCTGCACGCACCGCCTTGAAGTCATCCACCACGCGCTTGAAGCGCTGGCGCTCTGCCGCCTGCTCGGGCACCCACGCATTCTCGTCGAACCCGGGCAGCGGACCCTGGTCACCGCGCGCAAAGGTGAGCATGCGATAGCCCCACACCCGCTCGGCGTCGGCCAGGTGGGCCACCACCTCGCGGATGCTCCACTTGTCAGGGGCATATCGATGGGCGGCCCGCGCTTCGTCGATTCCCTTGAGCAGCCCGAGCGTCACCTTCGCCTCGGCGCGAAGCGTCCGGATGATGTCGCCTGCCGGGGCCTCGTCGATGTACGCCGCGTACGAGGGTGGAAATTCGTCTGCCGGTGGACGGATGGCCTGGTATGCTGGCATGGGAGAAATCTACAGCCACGGGCGGCTCACTGCCGGTGGCGGCGTGCGTGCCTGAGGCCTACCGCTCGATGTCAGCCCCGTCCATGACCAGCGCGGCGGCCAGCAGCGTACGCACCGCCCGGGCAAGGAATCCCGGGTCCACCCGCTCCACATCGTCAGTCGCGCGGTGGTAGTCGGGGTGGTCCTCCACGCCGAAGTAGAGGAACGGGATGCCACGGGCGTGAAAGGCGGCCTGGTCCGACTGGTTGGTCCAGTCGTCGCCGCCGCGCGATCCCTTGTCGTGCCCCAGCATGAGCTTCACCTGGGCCGCACACGCGGCCTGGTCCACCAGTGCCGTGAGGGACGGGTAGTGCGCGGGCCCCACGACGTACAGATCACCCCGGTCCCCGCGCGCCACCATGTCGAAGTTGAGGTTGAGGCGCATGTCGCTGAGCGGCACGGGCGGCGCGGCCACGAACGCCCTCGCGCCCAGCAATCCCGCTTCCTCGCCATCCAGCGCCACGAAGACCAGGCGGTGCCGTGGCGGGTGGTCACGAAACCAGCGCGCAAGGGCCAGCAGGGCCGCAGTGCCCGACGCGTTGTCATCCGCCCCGTTGTAGATCGTGCCGTCGCGGATCCCGAGGTGGTCGTAGTGCGCGGAGATCACGATGGTGCCTCGCCCTGGCTCGGTGCCCACCACGACGCCGATCACGTTGGCACCCGGCGTGCCGCCCTTCGACCCCGGCACCGGTTGCAGCCGGCCTCCCGGGGCGGTGTCGAGCCCCATCTCGTCAAGGCGCCGCACGAGGTACGCCCGTGCACGCGCGCCACCCGGCGTCCCGAACCCCCGGCCCTCCATCGAGTCGGCGGCGAGCGTGCCAAGGTCGCGCAGGAGTTGGGTGGAATCGATCGCCGGGGCCGCGACATGTCCCGTGCGGCAGGTTGCTGGCGTGCCCTGCGCCTGCAGCGCCGGCAGCGGCAGTACGGCAAGACACAGCGTGAACGCCGCGCACCTCATGGCCGCCCCTCCACCGCCTGGTGCGACTGGTGCATCCCGGCTCCCCCGTGCTCGTGCCCTTCGGCCCGGTGCTCGCGTCGCTGGAACGCGAGGAACTCCGCCACCGCTGCTGCGGCCGCGCTGTCGGTCGTCACGATGCGCACCGCTGCCCCGCCCGGGACGTCGGTCGCCGTGTAGGTAATGGCGCCCCGCCGGTCGCGCATCGTGCCGGTTCCCGGCACCTCCGTGGCATGCACCTGCAAGGGAGCCGAGAAGTCCCCGGCAGCGAACGCCGTGGCCACCTCCCGCATGTGCTGCCTGATCGTCGCCACCTCCACGGTGCCACCTCCACTCGTATCCGGCCACACGAGGACGATCCTCCCGCCATCGGGAAGGGTCTCGAAGACATGCTGCGCCTGCGACTGGTCCACCCCCATCACGTGCTCCCCGCGGGCCTGCACCTGCGCCATGGCGCTGTCGGTGATCGGCCCGCCGCCCGTCGTGCCCCCGGCACGCCCGGCACACGCGGCGCACACCGCCAGGGCGGCCGGCAGGACACGGCGCCGCAGCCTCGCGGCGGTCCATGGCCCGGTCACGGCACCCCCTTCACCAGCACCTCAACGCTGTCGCGCGGCGCGCCCCGGGTCAGGACCGGGTACTGCTCCATGTTGACGAACCGCAGCTTGCCGTCATCCTCGATGCGAGCCTGCAGCACGTACGTGTGCGTGCTGTCGATGGCGGCCGGGTCGTACCGGAGCGAGAACGCCGCCGGCACCGCCACGGGCGAGACCTCCTGCTCGGCCAGCACCATCGCCGCCACGTCCTGCCGGGACACGTCGGTGAGCCGCACCGTCAGCATCACACCGGGTGGAAGCACGACCCGCTCACGGTAGGTCACCGCGCCCGACAGGATCGCGCTTCGCGCCGCGGACGCTGTGTCCGATCCCGCGGGTGTGCTTGCCTTGCCAGCCCCTGTTCGTCCGGTGCAGCCCGCGACCAGCACGAGCGCCGCCCCGAGCCATCCCCCTGCAGCACGAACCATCATCCTGGGCTCCCGTCCATGTCGCCACGCGACGGTAGATTGCGCATCCAACGTGAGCACCTGAGTCTAACCATTCGCTGTACCGGGAGGCCCCATGCTGGCGACGTTGCTGACCCTGCTCACGATACCGGCCCTGCCCGATACGGTGCCGCTGTACACCGACCTCGGGAATCACCACATGCCCGTCAGCACCGGGGTCCCGATGGCCCAGGCCTACTTCGACCAGGGGATCCGGCTCACCTACGGCTTCAACCATGGCGAGGCGGTTCGTGCCTTCCAGGAGGCCGCGCGGCTCGATCCCGGCTGTGCCATGTGCTGGTGGGGCGTGGCACTGGCACACGGACCCCACGTGAACGGCGGGATGGACTCGGCGGCATCGGCCTCGGCCTGGGAGGCCCTGGGGCAGGCACGCGTTGCCGCGGCACACGCGACGCCCCGGGAACAGGCTTACGTGGAGGCCCTGGCTGCACGGTACGCTGCCAGTGCACCGGCCAACCGCGCCCCGCTCGACTCGGCGTATGCGCGGGCCATGGCATCGGTGGTGGCGCGGTTCCCGGCCGACCTCGACGCTGCGACGCTCTACGCCGAGGCGCTCATGGACCTTGCCCCGTGGAACTACTGGAATGCCGATGGCACGCCGCGCCCGGGCACCGAGGTCATCGTGGACCAGCTCGAGCGCGTGATCGCCGCTGCACCGGAGCACCCGGGGGCGTGCCACTACTACATCCATGCCGTCGAGGCCGTGGATGCGGTGAAGGCGGTGCCATGCGCCGAGCGCCTCGCGGCCCTCATGCCTGGTGCGGGCCACATGGTGCACATGCCGGGGCACGTGTACATCCGGGTGGGGCGGTGGAACGATGCCATCCGCGCGAACGAGCACGCCGTGCATGCGGACGAGCACTACATCCAGGCGGAGCACCCGCAGGGCCTCTACCCGGTGGGCTACTATCCGCACAACTACCACTTCCTCGCCTTTGCGGCGACGATGGCCGGGCGCAGTGCGCTCGCCACCGAGAGCGCCCGGAAGCTCCGGGAGACGACGCCACCCGACGTGGCACGTGCGGCCCCGCCAGTCGAGCCCTTCGTGCCCTACATCTTCCTCACCCTGGTGAGCTTTGGCCGCTGGGACGACGTGCTGCGTGAGCCGGTGCCGCCACAGGACCTCACCTACTCGTATGCCCTGGCGCAGTACGCGCGTGGCGTGGCGTTCGCGGCAACTGGTCGTGAGGCCGAGGCGCGCCAGGCGCTCGCCAACCTGCGATCGGCGGCGGCGACCACCAACCAGGCCTACGTTGCCGCGGGCTGGACCTCACCCGCGGCCGTGCTGGCAATCGCAGGGCAGGCACTGGAGGGCGAGATTGCGCTCCGCACGGGCGACTATCCACTGGCCGTGGTGCGGTTCACCGAGGCGGCACGCCTGGAGGACGCGCTCCAGTACATCGAGCCGCCCGACTGGTACTACCCCATCAGGCACTCGCTCGGGCGGGCCTTGCTGGCGGCGGGCCGGCCCGCCGATGCGGAACGTGTATACCGCGAGGACCTCAAGCGGTTCCCCGCCAACGGCTGGTCGCTGTTCGGGTTGGAGCAGGCGCTTCGGCTCCAGGGGAAGGGGGCCGAGGCTGGCCAGGTGGCCACCGAGTTCGGGCAGGCGTGGGCGGAGGCCGATGTCACGCTCCCTGCGTCGCGCTTCTGACCCCGGGCCGGCTATCTTCCTGGCATGAAGGGGATCGCGACGGTGCTGGCGGCCCTGCTCGTCACGGGCTGTGCCAACGGCATCAACTATACGAGTGCCGTGGGCCCGCGCTACGCCAGCGCCTCCCTCGACGCGCCTCCCACGCAGGGGCGAGCGGGGTCGGTGCGCGCGGGAGCGGTGCCCGATTCATTCCACGTCGTCAGCTTCAATGCGGCCTATTCCGCCCACGTGGACTCGATCGTCGCGCTCATCCTGGGCGAACCGAACCTCCGCTCGGCCGACGTGATCGTGCTGCAGGAGATGAATGACGCTGCGGCGGCGGCGATCGCAGCCGCCGTCGGCATGCGCTACGTGTACTACCCGGCCATCTACCATCCGGTCCCGAGGCACAACTTCGGCAACGCCATCCTCACCCGCTGGCCCGTGGTGGATGACGGCAAGCTCATCCTTCCGCACCTGTCCTGGAGCCGCCGGGCCCAGCGCGCACTCGTCATGGCGACCTTGCAGGTGGGGCCCGAGCAGGTGCACGTCTTCGCGGTGCACCTCTCGACGCCGCTCGAGATCTGGTACGACGGGCAGCGGGACCAGGCGCTCGCCGTGCTGGATGAGGCCGACGACTACCAGCACGCCATCGTCGCGGGCGACTTCAACAGCCACGGCATCGGGAAGCTCTTCGAGAAGGCTGGCTTCACCTGGGCCACGCGCGACGTGGGGGACACCCACCGCTTCTTCTCGGTCGACCACGTCCTGGCGCGTGGCTTTGTGTCGCTCGCTGCGGGAAAGGTGGAGGATACGAGGGGGGCGAGCGACCACAAGCCGGTGTGGGGGGTGTTCGCGTTCGCGAACCCCGCGCCGGCCATCGCGAGCCACTGAGCACAAAGCCCGGCCACTTGGTGGCCGGGCTTCATTGTCCTGCTCCGCGCGGGTTGGTTCAGGTCCCTTCCTGCATCCCGAACACCACGGTGGCCAGCGCGCCACCCAGCAGCGGGCCCACCAGGTAGATCCACAGGTTGCCCCACGACCCACCACCCAGCAGGGCGTTGGCCACGATGGGGCCAATGCCGACCGCAGGATTGAACGCGCCGCCCGAGATCCCGCCACCCGCCGCCACGCCCACCGTGATGGTGAGGCCAATGGCGAGGCCGTAGTACGAGTTCCCCTTGGTCCGGTCGCTGCAGGCCACGTTCAGCACCGTGAGGCACAGCGCGAACGTGAAGAGCGCCTCCACCAGCAGGGCCCCGAAGGTGCTGATGCCGTCCCCCGGCGCCGGCGCGAAGGTCTTGCCGAGCACCGCATAGGCCACGAACGCCGCGACAATGGCGCCCGCCGACTGGGCGATGACGTACGGGGCGAAGTCCGCAGCCGGCATCTTCTTCCGGAGCAACACGGCGAGCGAGACGGCGGGGTTGTAGTGCCCGCCTGAGACATGGCCACCCATGTACACCATGACCATCAGGATCAGGCCGATCGCCATGGCCGGGGCCAGCATCGAGCTGCCGAGCACCATGAAGCAGATGGTGAGCACCAGGAAGAAGGTCCCGATGAACTCCGTGACGTACTTGGCCACATTCCCTCCGGTTTGGGGTCCAGGCGTCCAGTACTTCGCTATCGGTAGAAATCCACCCACTGCAGGGCCAGCCGGTTGCTGCCCTGAAGCAGTTCTGGCGGCACCGTCACCTCATACCACCCACTGGGCGGGGGCCCGTGGCTGCTGGGCACGCTGTGCCGCACCGTATCGGCGCCGGCCACCAGCTCGAGTCCCTCGAGCCCTGCAAGGTGCAGCCTGAGCACCAGGTGCTGCGGCCACCTGGCCCCGCCTCGCTCGAGCGTGGCGCGACCGATGCCCGCTGTGCTCCGCACCTCCACCCGGACCGTGTCCGGCAGCTCCACCACGAGCAACCGGGCATCGGTGTCCTGCTCCACCACGACTGGCGGCGCAGGCCTGCGGGAGCACCCGGCAACCGCCAGCAGCATCAGCGCGACCGCCGGCCAGCCCACCGATACCTCGCGAGCACCACCCGGCCACGCAGGTCGAACCCCACGCCTTCCCGGTCGAGCCGGAGGCGCTGCTCCACGTCGGCGCCGGGTTCCCGCCGGAGGCTCACACCGCCCGAAGCATTCACCACCCGGTGCCAGGGCACGACCGTGCCGATGGGCAGGGCGTGCAATGCATACCCCACCTGCCTCGCATGGCCAGGAAGCCCGGCCAGCTCCGCCACCTGTCCGTAGGTCGCAACCCGCCCGGCGGGAATTCGTGAGACCACCCGGTAGATGCGTTCATATGTTCCGGAACCAGTCCGCGAGCCAGGGGTGCTCACTCGCGATGCACGGCCGGGGCTCAGCCAGCCTTGCGTGCCTTCTTGCCGGCCTCGCCCCGCGGCCGGAACCGGAGCGCCGACCAGGCATCGTTCACCGCCACCTGCGATGCCGCCTCGAACCCCGACTTCGTCACGAGGTCCCAGCCCTTGTCGCGGTTGATGTCGGTCTCCAGCCCTCCACCCTGCCTGGGGTAGGAGATCCAGAGGATGCCGGTGGGCTTCACGGCCTTGAGCGTGGACGGGCCCAGCTGGCCCAGCTCGGCCTGGTTGTTCACGAAGAGGTGCACGAAGTCGTACTGCCCCGACGGCTTGGTGTTGACCGTGATGTCGGGAGGCAGCGGGCCAAGGAGGGTGCGGTACCCCTTGGGCGCATTGAGGATGAGGGCGCGGAGCTGCCCCTTGAGGCCAAGCTTCTCGGTCAGAGGACGATCCGTCATGGGGGCGCAAGACTCCTGGGGGCGGGAAAGCCCGTAAGTTGCCTCTTTTTCGTCCTTTACGCTACCCTGCCCCGATCACTGGCCCCCGGCCGGGACGCCCGGAACGGACAACCGGTCAGGTGATCGTTCACGAGTCCGGTGGCCTGCATGAAGGCGTACACGATGGTGGTCCCCACGAAGCGGAACCCGCGCGACACAAGCGCCTTGCTGAGCGCCGCCGACTCCGCCGTGCTGGCCGGTACGTCTGCCAGCCTTCGCCAGCTGTTGATCCTGGGCTTTCCCCCCACGAACGGCCATACCCAGGCATCGAAGCTCCCGAACTCCTCCTGGATGGCCACGAATGCCCGCGCATTCGTCACCGACGACTCCACCTTGAGCCGGTTCCGCACGATCCCCGGGTCCCTGAGGAGCCGCGCCCGGTCCCGCGCCGAGTAGCGCGCCACGCGCGCCGGGTCGAAGGCGGCGTACACCTCACGGTAGCGCGGGCGCTTGCGGAGGATCGTCTCCCAGCTGAGCCCCGCCTGCGCCCCCTCGAGGAGCAGGAACTCGAAGAACACCCGGTCGTCGTGCACCGGCCGGCCCCACTCGGTGTCATGGTACGCGATGCCCAACTCGGTGGTGGCCCAGCCGCAGCGCGCACCCGTCACTCGCGTGATCCGCTCACGATGCGCCGGTGGTAGTTCACCTGCCCGAGGTGATACGCCAGGTGCGCCGCCAGCAGCACGAGCTGGTCCCCCGTGCTCCGGGCCACCCCGCCAACCTTCTCGGGGAACTCGCCGGCGAGCGCCTCGTCCGGCAGGCGGCTGAGTGCCACACCCACCTCGCGCTCCGCGGCCACCAGGCCCTCGATCAACTCGGCGCGGCTGCGGTCACGCCGGCCAAACTCCGCCGGGCGGTCACGCACGTAGCCGCTCCCGCCGAGCAGCCCGCCCACGTAGTGGCGCAGGTTGCCGGTGCAGTGCGCGGCCAGCACGCCGCCCGGGTTGGCAATCCCCGGCAGGTCCCGCCACAGGCTCGCCTCATCGGGGTACTGCTCCACCTCGGCGCGGAGCCGCTCGAGGTCGCGGGTGATGACCTGCAGGACGGATTGGGTGAGCGGTGACGTCGACATGTTGCCGCCTTGACCGGGGGCCGGGTGTGGCCCTAGCGTCGGGTATGGACCAGCGAAAGATACTCTTCGTCTCGATCGACGGGCTCATCGGCGACACCGCCTGGCAGTGTGTCACCGAGGGCCACGACGTCCGCTACTTCATCGAGAACGAGGGCGAGCGGGAGATCGCCGACGGGTTCGTCCCCAAGGTGGACGCCTGGGAACCCCAGGTGGACTGGGCCGACCTCATCGTCTTCGACGACGTCCTGGGCCAGGGCGCGAAGGCGCAGCGGCTCCGCCAGTCGGGGAAGCGGGTGGTGGGCGGCTCCCCGTACACCGACCGGCTGGAGGACGACCGTGCCTTCGGCCAGCAGGAGCTCAAGGCCGCCGGGATCACGATCATCCCGCAGGAGAACTTCACCGACTTCGCGACAGCCATCGAGTTCGTGAGGACCAATCCCAACCGCTACGTCATCAAGCCCTCGGGGGAGGCGCAGAACCTGAAGCAGTTGCTGTTCGTGGGCGAGGACGAGGACGGGAAGGACGTGGTCCAGGTGCTGGAGGACTACAGCCGGTCCTGGGCCTCGCGGATCAGGGAGTTCCAGCTCCAGCGCCGCATCGTGGGCGTCGAGGTGGCGGCCGGGGCCTTCTTCAACGGCAACGAGTTCGCCTCGCCCATCTGTGTCAACTTCGAGCACAAGAAGCTCTTTCCGGGCGACATCGGCCCCTCCACCGGCGAGATGGGCACCTCCATGTTCTGGTCCGAGCCCAACCGGATCTTCGCGGCCACGCTGGGCAAGATGGAGTCGCGGCTCCGGCGCGAGCGGTACGTGGGCTACATCGACGTGAACTGCATCGTGAACGGGAACGGCATCTACCCCCTCGAGTTCACCTCGCGCTTCGGCTATCCCACCATCATGATCCAGCAGGAGGCCATCCAGGGATCCATCGGCGAGTTCCTCTACCAGCTCGCCGAGGGCACGATCACCCGCTTCAAGGCACGGAGCGGCTTCCAGATCGGCGTGCGGGTCGTGGTGCCGCCCTTCCCCTTCCACGACCGGGAAACCTTCGAGCGGAACTCGAAGGATGCCGTCATCTTCTTCAAGAAGCCCAACCGCGAGGGCGTGCACATCGAGGACGTGAAGCAGGTCGGGGGCGAGTGGTACGTGGCCGGCAGCACCGGTGTCGTGCTCACCGTGGTGGGCCAGGGTTCCACCATGCGGCAGGCGCAGAAGCAGGCCTACAGCCGCATCGACAACATCATGATCCCGAACATGTACTACCGGAAGGACATTGGCGACCGGTGGTTCGAGGACCATGACCGGCTGCACAGCTGGGGATACCTGCGGTAGGCGCTCGACGGAGGTACCGGGCCCTCGTGCCGGCCCACGTCCTCACGCCATCAGGTCCTCCATCCCCGCCGTCCTGAGCAGCCTCGCATAGCGAGGGTCGCTGGCCAGGCCGTGGCTGTCGTACGGCAGGTCCATGAGGACTCGCCGGAGCCGTCCCGGCCTCCTGTGGTACCCCCGCTCCACCCAGTCCATGGCCTGCCTCCACTCACCCAGTTCCGCGAGCACCAGGATGACCTGGTCCGACAACTGACGACTGGTTCCACGGTCGACGAAGGGATCCTCCCGGTCGGCCCGGGCCAGCAGCTCGCCGAGTTCGAGCCTCAGGTCGTGCTCCCGGGCCGCAAGCCACCCGTCGCGCTCCGTGCCCTCCCACAACTCCTTGAGGCGCACCCCGTCCTTGCGGAGCCCCAGCATCACGCGCCGGGCATCCAGTGCCTCGTCGTGCCGGCCGGCACGGTGGCAGGCCATCTCCAGCCGCTCCAGGGCGGCCTCGTACCGCGGGAGGAGCCGCAGGGCATTCCGCAGGGAACCCACGGCCTCGTCGTAGCGTCCGAGCGTCATCAGGATGTCGGCCTCGCCCAAATGCATGAACGGTGCATGCGGGGCCAGGCGCACCGCCGCCCGCATCTGCAGCAGCGCTTCCTCGGGCCTCCCGGCGATCTTGAGCCAGGCGCCATAGTAGCGCCTCCCCTCGGCGTGCTCCGGGTCGAGCTCGACACCCCGCCGCAGCTCCTCTCCCGCCAGCGCAAAGTCGTCCTGCCAGTAGAGCAGGTCCACGCCAATGGCACTGTGCACCTGGCCCAGCGAGTCATCGAGCGCAAGGGCGCGGTAGCGCAGGGCCCGCGCCCGCTCCATGTAGTCCTCGGGCTCACCCAGCCCGCGTACCCCTGCCAGGTGCATGAGGTCGGCCTGCGTGGCAAGGAGGAGCGCATGGTTGGGGACCTGCTGCAGGGCACGCTCGACGTATGCCCTCGCCATGGCCACCTTCTCGGTCGACGTGGCCCCGCCCTGCAGGGCGGCGGCGAACAGCTGGCGTGCCTTCGCATGCAACTCGGCCGCATCCGGGGGAAGCTGGGCGGAAGGTGGGGAGCGTTGGACCACGGTCGTGGCAGGTGGCGTGCTGCCTGTCACGAGGCCGGCCTCGAGCGGGCGGAGTTCCTCCAGCAGGGCCGCGCCGGTCGGGGGCCGGTCCTCCGGCTCCTTCGACATCAACCGTCGGAGGAGGGCATCGAGCAGTACCGGCACCTCGGCGCGCAGCTCCTGCGCCGAGGGAACAGGATGCACCAGGTGGGCGGTGAGCAGGGCCATGGTGGACTCACCAGCATAGGGAGGTCGGCCCGTCAGGAGCTCGAACGCCACGCACCCAAGGCTGTAGAGGTCGGCTCGGCCGTCCACCTCCAGGAGCCCTTCGGCCTGCTCGGGGCTCAGGTAGCGCGGGCTCCCCACCACCAGTCCTGCCTGTGTCACCCGCTGGTTCCCGCGCTCGGCGCCGAGCGCCACGCCGAAGTCCGCCAGCAGCGCACGACCCCGGTACCAGAAGATGTTTTCCGGCTTCACGTCACGGTGCACCGTCCCGAGGGCGTGGGCATACGCCAGCGCCTCCGACACGTCGCTCACGATGCGTAGCGCCTGTGGCAGCGGGAGCGACCCGCTCCGCTCCAGGACGGTGCGGAGTGACTCGCCGTCGATGTGCGGCATGACGTAGTAGAGCCGGCCCGCGGCCTCACCCGAATCGAAGAGCGGGACGATGTTGGGATGGACCAGGCGGGCGGTGAGGCGGATCTCGTGGGTGAAGCGCTCCATGCCCACGGCCGAGGAGACATCGGCGTTGAGGACCTTGATCGCCACGTCGCGGCCGAGGTCCCGGTCGTTGGCGAGGTACACGGTGCCCATGCCGCCGCGCCCGAGGGTGCGGGTCACGGTGAAGCGGCTGGCCAGCGCCTGCAGGAGCGCGTCGTCGGGGGTGCCGGGCATGCTGCTTGTTACGCCTGTCGCAGGGGTCGAGTCAAGGGCATTCGCACCGGTTACCTTAGTGCCCCATGTCGCTCCTCTCGTTCGCCGATGTCGGCGTCTCCTTCGGCGCCACCGTGATCCTCGAGAACGTCACCTTCACGGTGGACGCCGGGGAGCGCTGGGGTATCGTCGGCCGGAACGGCGCGGGCAAGACCACGCTCTTCAACCTCATCACGGGCGCCCTCGCGCCCACCCGCGGGGCCATTGCCCGCGAGCAGCGACTCCGTGTGGCCGAGCTGGACCAGCACCGCGAGTTCCCCGGTGCGGTGAGCGTGTGGGATGCGGCGGCCAGCGCCTGGGCCCCCGTCATCGCCCTCGAAGCCTCGCTCGCGCGGCAGGGAGAACGGCTCGCCGAGCTGGGGGACCGCGTCACCGAAGCCGACCTGGAGCGCTACGGGCGCGACCAGGAGCAGTTTGCCCACAGCGGCGGCTACGAGTTCCACGCGCGCGTGGATGCCGTGCTGCAGGGCCTGGGGTTCGATGCCGGGGAGTCGAAGGCGCGCCCCATCGCGGTGCTGAGCGGTGGGGAGCGCGGACGGGTGGGCCTCGCCGCCCAGCTCGCCGCCCCGGCCGACCTCGTCCTCCTCGACGAGCCCACCAACCACCTCGACCTCGCCACCATCGACTGGCTCCGGCAGTACCTGGGCGAGTTCGGCGAGACGGTCATGGTCATCAGCCACGATCGCGCCTTCCTCGACGACACGGTGGACCACGTGCTGCATGTGTCCAACCGGACGGCCACCGCCTACCGCGGCGGCTACTCCGCGTTCGTGCGCCAGCGCGACGAGCAGCGCATGGCGCTGGAACGGGCGGTGACGCAGCAGAAGAAGCAGATCGCCCGGGAAGAGGACTTCATTCGCCGCAACATCGCGGGGCGGAACTCGGCGCAGGCCAGGGGCCGCCGGTCCCGCCTCGAGCGGCTCCCCCGGCTGTCACCGCCGCCGGGCGAGGCGGGGGCCATGACCCTGCGGCTCGATAGCGGCGCTCGCGGCGGCGACCAGGCGGTGGTGGCCGACAAGCTCCGCCTCCAGGTGGGTGACCGCGTGCTGGCGTCGGGTGTCTCGCTCGTGGCGCGGCGCGGCGATGTCATCGCACTGGCGGGCCCCAATGGCGCCGGCAAGTCCACCCTCATCGCGACGCTCCTGGGCGAGCGCGCCCCCGATGCCGGCCTGGCCCGGCTGGGCAACTCCATCACGCCGGCCTGGTTTCGCCAGGACCTGGCCCAGGTGCCAGGGGATCGCACGATCTACGACTGCATCGCGGACCTCCGCCCGGAGTGGAACCGCGGCGCCATCCAGAACCACCTGGGCGCCTTCGGCTTCTCGGGCGATGAGGTCCTGCGCAACACGAACGTCCTCTCCGGTGGCGAGCGCGCCCGTGTGGCGCTGGCCATCATCGCGCTGTCGGGCGCCAACCTCCTCATCCTCGACGAGCCCACCAACCACCTCGACGTCGAGTCCATCGAGGCAATCGAGGATGCCCTGGAGGACTACGAGGGCACCGCCATCATCGTGAGCCACGACCGGGCCTTCCTGCGCGAGCTGGCGACCCGGGTGTGGGCCTTCGACGGCATCGGCATCGAGGATTATCCCGGCTCGTTCGTCGAGTGGGAGCAGCACGCGGCAGCGCGGGCGAGCCGCCGCGCGAGGGACGAGGCGGCACGCGCGGCGGGCGAACGCGACCGGGAGAGGAAGAAGGCGGCACCGGCCCCCGACCCGCGGAAGAAGGAGCAGGCAGAGCGGCGGGCACGGCAACGGGAGGCCGAGGCACTCGAACTCGAGGTGCAGGAGGCCGACGCCCGGATTGCGGCGCTGGAGCAGGAGCTGGCGGAGCCCACGCTCTACGACGGCGGGGCGAAGGGCGCGCGCCGAGCCACCGACCTCACCCTGGAGCTCAAGGCCGCGCAGCAACGGCGTGACGACCTCATCGAACGCTGGACCGCCTCCCAGGAGTAGCCGGAACGGCGAAACGCCCTGCTACCACCCCCTCGTCGCCACGGTATCCCCCACCGCCTGCTGCGCCCTGAGCCACGTCACGATACGCCAGATCGACTCCCGCGGCACGGCGCCGCCAAACGCCGGCATCCCCCGCGCACGCCCGAAGTAG
Source organism: uncultured Gemmatimonadaceae bacterium (assembly GCA_964638035.1). Lineage (GTDB taxonomy): Bacteria > Gemmatimonadota > Gemmatimonadetes > Gemmatimonadales > GWC2-71-9 > JAGGAG01. The sequence goes on from CAZWXD010000017.1 coordinate 22,773, forward strand.
ATCGAGCTGAACACCTGGGCATCAGTGCCGCCGTACTTCCAGCGACCGTCGGTGAGTGCGGGACCGGCACCCGGGTGGCACCCGCTGCAGTTGAACCCGTCGAACAGCTTGCCCCCATCAACCGCAGCCGCCGAGTCGCCCGCCAGCGGGTTCTGCAGGGAACCGGCCGCCGGTTGCAGGCCACCGGCCGCCACGTGCTGCTCATGGCGCACCGCTGGCGGTGGCGCCTGCTGCGCGGCAAGCGTCGCGATGCCCGCCACCTGCAGGACGGCGACTAGAGCGCGAACAGCCATACGATCCCTCCCTGGCTCGTGTGGCGGGCAATGTCGGGCATGAAGCTCGCCGGGGCCCTGACGTCGTCGGGGTCATTGGACTTCACGTCACCCGAGAGCAGTCCCCAGTCGCCCCCGAAACCCGCGTACACCGCGACGTACTGCTTGCCATCGGGGCCGCGGAAGGTGATCGGGTTCCCCACCACGCCTGAACCAACCTTGAACTTCCAGAGCACCTTCCCCGATGCTGCGTCGGCGGCCTTGAACCATCCGTCGAGCGTGCCATAGAAGACGACATCGCCCGCGGTGGCGAGTGCGCCGCTCCACACGGGGTACGGTTCGCGGATCTCCCACGCCTTCTTCCCCTTCACCGGGTCCCAGGCGATGAACGCGCCAAGGTGTCCGCCCTCACCCGCCTTGTAGGGAACTGATGCGCCGATGTAGGGCACGCCCTGGATGTACGCCGGCTGCCAGACGGTGTAGTCCATGCACATGTTGCTCGTGGCCGCGTAGAACAGCCGCTGCTTCGGCGACCACGCCGCCGGCTGCTGGTTCTTCCCGCCCTCGAGCGTGGGACAGATATTGCTCACCGTGCCGCGAGCGGCACCGGTGACCTTGCTCGAGTCCACCCGTGGCCGCCCCGTCGCGAGGTCCACTCCTGTCGCCCAGTTCACCGGCACGTAGGCGTCGGCCCGGAGCACCTCGCCGGTGGTGCGGTCGAGCACGTAGGCGAAGCCATTCTTGTCGAAGTGGACGAGCGCCTTGCGAATGCGGCCGCCAATGGGGAGGTCCACCAGGATCATCTCCTGGGTGGAGTCGTAGTCCCAGGTATCGTGCGGGGTGAACTGGTACGCCCATACCAGCGCGCCATCACCCGGCCGCCGGGCCAGCACGCTCGTGGCCCAGCGGTTGTCGCCCGGTCGCTGGTCAGCATTCCAGGGGGCGGGGTTGCCGGTGCCGTAGTAGACGAGGTCGAGGTCAGGGTCGTAGGAGAGCCAGCCCCAGGCTGGCGCACCGCCGCGCTGCCAGGCATCCCCGGGCCAGCTCCCGAGTGAGAGCTCGCTGCCCTGCTGGTAGAACGGCTTGAACACCCCGGGCCGGATGAGCATCTCGCTGTCGGGCCCCAGGTTGTAGCCGGTCCACATCACGGCGCCGCTTGCGAGGTCGAGTCCCTTCACCCAGCCGCGCACGCCGAACTCCCCGCCTGCCACGCCCACGATCACGCGGTTCCCGGCCACGAGCGGAGCCATCGGCGTGGTCTCCCCCCGCCCCAGGTCGGCCACCGGTGTCTTCCAGAGCTCGCGCCCGGTTGCGGCATCGAGCGCCACGGTGTGCCCATCCAGCAGGTTGAACACCAGCTTGCCCTGGGCAAACGTTGCCCCGCGGTTCACCACGTCGCAGCACGCCGTCCCGATCGCTGCGCCACTCACATTCGGCCGGTATTTCCAGCGGAGGGGATAGCCCTCCTGCGTGAGGTCGAACGCATAGGCCACATTGGGCCAGGGCGTCACCACGTACATCGTGCTGCCCACCACGAGCGGCTGGCCCTCGAACCCGCCCAGGACGCCGGTCGAGAAGCTCCAGGCGGCCTTGAGGCCCTTCACGTTGCGCGCGGTGATGTCAGCGAGGCCGCTGTATCGGGTGGACGCGTGGTCCCGCGCCGGCATGGTCCACTGGCCATCGTCCTGTGCGCGGAGGGCACCTGGCAGCCAGGCGACCAGGCACGCGACCAGCAGCGCGCGCGCGCGGCCAACGCCGTGCACCGGGCGCCCCGTCATGGCCGCGGGGCCTGGGCCGACCGCCGCGCCTCGGCCAGGTAGGCCGGGGGAAGGTCGAGCAGGTTCGCGATCTTCCGCACGAGGTAGGCCTCGTGCTCGGCGATCCTGCCGTCCGCCATGATCACGCCCCACATCACCTCGGCCAGCACCATCTTCTGCCCCAGGTCGAAGTCGCGGTTGATGACCCTGGTGAAGCTGAAGTGATCAATGGACTCGACCCGCTGGGCATTGGCCAGGGCCAGCAGTTCCTGTGTCGTCTCCGGATCGAGGCCGAAGTGCCGCGCCATCGCGCCCTCGATGTGGGCCTGTTCCCCCGGGGTGAACTCCCCATCGGCATGCGCCAGCTCCAGCAGCAGCGCGCAGGCCGCCACCCGAACGCCCTCCGGGGCAGGGTGGCCCCGCTCTGCGGCCGCCGCTGGCGCGACCTTCCGCTGCATGAAGCTTCGAATGGCGTCGAGCATGGTGATCGTCACCTCCTCATGGCGCGGAGTGCTTCCTTCCCGACCCAGCGTGCCGACGGTGACGCCGCTGCCGCCAGGCGGGTGGCGAGCGCCACGGACTTGCCGCGCAGCGCCGGGCTCCGGCCTGCAACACCACGGAGCGCCCAGAGCACGCCCTTCTTCACGAAGTTCCGTTCGTCAGTGGCTGCGCGTGCGATGAGTGGAAGGGTACGCTCGAAGGGCGCATCCGGCAGCCCACGATCGTGCAGCGCCACGCTGGCGAGGAGCGCGAACGCCGCACGCCGCTCGAACTCAGCCTTGCGCGTGGCCCACGCCCGCACGCGGCCCATGGCATGCGGCGTCCGGTCGAAGAGGTGAAAGCAGGTGTGGTCGCAGATCGCCCAGTTGTCGAACGCGTGGCACCACCGATCCATCTGCGCCACCGTCACCTTCGCCGGATCGTCCACGAACCCCGCCAGCATCCGCGCCTCGTAGATGCCCGTCTTCCACAGGTCGGCTGCGAGCTTGTGGTCCCTGCCAAGCGGGCGGGCGTACCGCTTGAGGTCGCCGACCCTCACCCCAACGGCGTGGTCGGAGGGGATGGCATAGCGCGCCATGCCGTCGCGGACGCTCCTTCGCCCTGTGCGCTCGAGCCACGTGACCACCTCCGCCACGGTCACCCCCGTCATGCGGACTACCGCGCCACCCCTTCGACATTGGCGATCGCGGCAAGCTCGGCGCGCACGCTGTCACGCTGCGGCACCTTTGACGGCTCCGGGTCAAACCGGAGCTTCAGGTAGTTCCGGTATGCGCGCATGGCGGCGTCACGATCGCCCACCCTGGCCGCGAGCTGGCCCTCGAGCCGGTACGACTCGGCCAGGCCGACCGGCTGGGGCTGGTTGAGGGGCATCCAGCGCCTGCGGACCGCGCGAAGTGCCCGGTCGGTTCGACCCTGCGCCTCGAACAACCGGGCAAGGGTGATGGACGACCAGCTCGCGTTGCCGGACTGCCCGCGCCACAGCGAGTCGGCCCGGTCCACCAGTCGCCCAGCTGCAGGGTCGCTGGCCTGCACGGCAAGTCCGGCCTCCGTCAGCGCGGCGATGCGGGCCCAGCCGCCCCGCAGGGTGTCGCCTGCTGCCCGTTCCCGGAAGACGGCGAGCGCCCGCTTGCCCGCCGCCATGTCGCCTTCGTGAAAACGGAGGTAGTCCACCTGGTCGGCGGAGAGGGTGGACGGGTCGGGTCGCTCGCCACCGTAGGCCACGAACCCGAGGAGGGACTGGATGGCACCCAGCCCCGGGTCCACCGCGGCCAGGGAGTCGATCCAGCGCGCCGCTTCTGCCGGTCGACCGCGGTTCCAGAGGGCCATGGCGCGGTTGAAGGTGAGTTCCCGCCGCTCGGGCCGCGTCGCGGCGCTCCGGCCTGCCGCCGCGAGCAGTTCGTCCTGGTGGGCGATCGTGGTGCTGTCCAGCGGCGAGAAGAACGCGATCCCTCGCACCCTCTCCGACGACATTGAGCCCGTAGCCTGGAGTAGCGCGCTGATCGTGGCCGCATCACCCGTGGCCGCCGCCAGGTCCCAGCGGGCCGTCGCCATGCCCTCCGCGGCAGAATCGAGGGCCGCCATGCGCCTGGTCCAGAGGCGTTGTGCCGCCGTGTCGCCCAGCGCGAAGGTCAGGGCCGCCAGGTGGGTGATGGCAGTGGCATACATGGAGTCCTGCGCGAACGCCTGCTCAAACGCACGCCGCGCACGAACCTCCGGGTTCGACACATCCGACACCGGGCCAAAATGAAAGAGTGCATCGCCCAGGTAGTACCACGCCTCGGCACTCTCAGGCACCTTCTGCACCGCATTCTCGGCATCGGCGATCTGGACATCCCATGGCGTGGAACGGGGATAGTGTGAGCCAAGGCGCAGGGAAAGGAAGAGCTGGTCCTGGGGATTGAGCCGGTCGCGGTGCTCCCACGCCAGCCGCTGCACGCGGCTCATGTCGAGCGTCGCCGAGTGCCATCCATGTGACTCGATCAGGGCCGAGAGGGCGAGGGCGAAGGTGGAATCGAGCCCCACGGCCCGTTCGAGCAGGGGGGTCGCCACCTGGAAGGCACCGCGCCGGTAGGCGGCGACCCCGTCGAGGTACGCCCGCAGTGCGTCGAGGCTGGTGGTGGTGAGGGAACTGAGCTGGGTGGAACTGGCCCCGGCACCCAGCGCCAGGAGCTTCGCGGTCAACTGGTCAACCAGCACAAAGAGGCTGTCGCGCGGCCCTTCCACGCTGGCCTGGGCGACCGTGGCGCCCCGCGGCACCTCCACCAGGCTCGCGGTCACCACAAGGTGATCGGGCGGACCCACGATGCTCCCCTGCAGGACCCGGCCGGCCCCGAGCCGGAGGGCCACCCGGTTGATGGCGTTGCCGTCCAGGTCATTCGAATCGGTGCCCCCCGCATCACGCACCGCGGCCAGCACCGATCGCGTGTCTGCGGCACGGGGACCACCTTGCCCGGTCAGCTTCGCCTGGAGCAGGTCTACCATCCCCTGGCGAAGGTACTGCAGGCCGGGATCGGCACCGGCCACCCGGAACGGCATCACGGCGACCAGGTTCGCATCGAGCGGCGTGCTGCCCGCCCTGGCCCAGGGCTTCCACGCAAACAGTGCGATCGCCGCGCCGACCAGTGCCACGCCCGCCACCAGGAAGGCGCGCGGCCTCCGGGCACGGGCCGGAGCCGTTGCGCTGATCGGCTGCGTGTGCGTGGGTGTCACGCCGCCACTCGACCCCGCGAGGGGCTCCAGCGCCGCCGCCAGCTCGTCGGCCGACTGGAAGCGGTCGGCTGGGCGCTTGGCGAGGCAGCGCATGATGGCGGCGTCGAGCGCTGGGGCAAGTCCTGCGCGTTGCTGGCCCACCGGCACCGGCACCTGCGTGACATGCGCTGCGAGGGTCTGCTGCGGGTTGAGGCCCGGGAAGGGCGTGTGGCCCGCCAGCATCTCGTACCCCATCACCCCCAGCGCGTAGATGTCCACCCGGCCGTCCATGTGGGGATCGGCCGACGCCTGCTCCGGCGCCATGTAGGCGGGCGTGCCGAGGGCCACGCCAATGCTGGTGAGCTGGTGATCGTCCGTGGCCTCGGTGACCGCCTTGGCCACGCCGAAGTCCATGACCATGGCGTGCCGCCCCGAGAGCAGCACGTTCTCCGGCTTGATATCCCTGTGGACCACGCCGGCGCGATGCGCCACGGCCAGCGCCTCGGCCACCTCGGACAGCAACCGCACCGCATCGGCGACGGGCAGTTCGCCGGTCCGGGCAAGGCGATCGCGCAGCGTCTCGCCTTCCACGAACGGCATCACGTAGTAGAAGAAGCCATCGGCGTTGCCGGAATCGAGCACGCCCAGGATGTGGGGGTGCTGCAACCGGGCCGCCACCTCGATCTCGCGCGAGAACCGATCGGGTCCCAGCGAGGCCGCCAGTTCGGGACGCAGCACCTTGATGGCGACCTTGCGCCGGTGCTTCAGGTCGGTGGCGAGATAGACCGTGGCCATGCCCCCCTGGCCCAGCTCCCGTTCAATGTGATACCGATCGGCGAGGGCAGCGGTCAGGCGCTCGAGGTTCTTCATGGGCTCGGGAGGTTGCAGGCCGGCGTTACGGGCTCGGTCAGGATCCTGTATTCTGGAGCATGCGCAAGGTACTGGACCGGGCACCTGGGGGGCAGGCGCCGGCGGGTGCGGAGTCGGTGACGCCGGACCAGGCGCTCGGCGCCTACCGTACCATGGCCTACTACTTCGACGAGGCCTTCCGGATCCCGGGCACCAACCTCAGGTTCGGGCTGGACAGCCTGGTCGGGCTCGTTCCTGGTGCGGGCGACCTCGCCGTGTCGGGACTGGGCGCCTACGCGCTCCTGCTGGCCTTCAAGCTGAAGGCGCCCGCATCCATCCTGGTGCGGATGCTCGCAAACCTCGCCATCGACACCATTGTCGGCGCCGTCCCGTTGCTGGGCGACCTCTTCGATGCCGCATGGAAGGCGAACACGAAGAACCGGAAGCTGCTCGACGCCTGGCTGGCCAACCCGGCGCGCACCGAACGGCGCAGCACCTGGACCCTTGTGGTCATTGCGATGCTGTTCCTGGTCCTCGTCGCATTCTCGTTCTGGCTTACCTGGGTGATCGTGAGCTTCCTGGTGGGCCTGCTCCGGCCCTGAGCTCTCCGGCCTTGCGTCAGTGTGGCGCCGTTCCGTTGCCGCCGGTGAGGTCCCGTGCGTGGAACTCCAGGGCGAGCCTGGTCTTCGTTTCCTGCCCTCCGACCACCGGGATGCCCTTCTTCGCGAAGTACCCCCGCACCTGTCCCGCCACCGACAGTGCCTCACCCGGAGCGCACTTGGTCGAGACTTCGAGCAGCCTCGAGCCGTCGGGGTAGAGCCAGTACTCGGCGACCAACTTGCGGTCGAGGCTCCTGGGCCAGAACACGCTCTTGAGCGAGAAGGTGGGCCCAAGGGTGGCCGTGGCATCCAGGTCGACATCCGCAGGTGCACGGTCCCGGAAGAAGGCGCGCTGCTCCTTGCTGAAGAGCTTGCGAAGCGATCGCTCCCCGGCAGCGGCCTCGAGCACCTCCTCGCCGGTGGCCTTGCCCTTGAGCGACCCGGAGCACACGAACTTCCCCGGCATGATGTCCACCTCGATGCTGAAACTGCCCGAGTGTCGCAACTCGTCGGACAGCTCGGCAGGCACCACCGGGCGCAGCTTGATCACGGTGTCGCCGGCACCGCCACGGATCCGGCGTGCCCGCAGCACGATGCCCGCCTGGTAGAGGTCCAGCCCCGGCGTGTCGAAGAAGAACACCTGGCGGGGCTCGGCCTCCACCGGGTCGAGCGGCAGCCCGCGAATGGTGGCCCGGTGTGCGTCGGCCGGGATCGTCACCTTGATCTCCAGGCTGTCCACCTGGCTCACCACCTCCATGAGTTCGGCCATCTCGTCCGTGCTGAGCCGGTCGTCGCCCGCACTTGAGCCCTTCGTCGTTGCCTTCCTGGTCCTGGCCATCTGCTCCTCCCGTGGCTCCGCATCCCGCGCGATGATGCGCGAGGTCGTCCTATGACCCGAATCGCTCGACCAGCACACCGTGCCGGAGGCCGCGGTCGCTCACCGTGAGCGCATCCACGCCGAGCTTCGCCATCACCGTCCGGATGATGCACGCTCCCGCCAGGATGACTTCGGCCCGCCCGGGCTGCAGTCCGGGAATGGCGCGCCGGGCCTCCGCATCCAGGCCGGCATACAGGCCAACCTGCCGGTCTACCTCCGCCATGGTGAGGCGGGAGCCCTGGATCACGTCCGCATCGTACGTGGCCAGGCCGTGCATGACAGCAGCCACATTGGTAGTGGCTCCGCCCATGCCAACCAGGGCATGGGGCACCGGGCGCCCGTCCAGCCGGGAAAGGTCGGCATCGAGTGTCCCCTGCACCGCCGCAACCACGTCGCGCCCCACCGCCCGCGCCAGGCCGAAGCGTTCGGTGTAGCGGACCGCGCCCACGTCGAGGCTGAAGCGTTCCGCCACCCGCGTGCCCTCGCCGAAGGTGAACTGGGAGCTTCCTCCCCCGGTGTCGAACACGACCACCCGGTCCACCTGCAGGCCGAGCCACGTCACGACCGCGAGGTAGGCGAGGCGCGCCTCCTCGGCGCCGGAGATCACCTCGACCGCGACGCCCGCCACACGCGCGAAGGTCGCCAGCACGTCGGCCTGGTTCGACGCCTGCCGGAGACCCGCCGTTCCCACGGCAGCAACAGCCCGCACGCCGCGCGCGCGCGCCTCTTCCACCATGGATCGAAGCGCCCGCACGGTGCGCTCCAGGGCCGCCGGCTGGATCGCTCCCCCTGCCTCGAGGCCCTCGCCCAGCCGGGTGACCTCGGCGCGGTCGGCGATCGCCCGCCAGGTGCCGCCGGCATCACGGCAGCCCATCGTGGAACTTCACCGAGTTGGTGCCGACATCGATGACGGCAAACGAGGGGCGCTCGCCCCGCACCAGCGCCCCCAGCTCCCGTCCGTAGTTGACGTTGACCCACCCCCCGAAACCCATGCGACGGACCAGCGCCACCACGGCAGCGGCATCAGCGGACTCCAGGGCGAGCGTCCGAATGGGCGTGCCGTTGGCGGTCACGTCCGTCAACTCGAGGGTGCATCCATCCATCGCGTAGCGCACGCGCCGTTTATGGACGCCGACCGGAATGAGTGGACCACCCGGGCCGGCAAGGTCGCGCGTGAACTCCTCGAGCGTGCTCCGGTCGCGCCGGATGCCCGGTAACGGGATCGCGAGCGCCGAGCATGCCGCCGCCAGCTCATCGCCCGACAGCGGGAACTCGGCCTTCATCACCGGCTCCCAGCGCTCCAGGCCGTGCTCGTCCACCTCCCGGAGCAGCTTGAGGTCGAGGAGGGCAAACCGGAGCTTGGCAATGGTGCCGGGCCCGCCCAGGACGTAGGTCTCGTCGCTCTCCTGCGTTCCGGTGCTCTCGTGGTGCGAGAGCCAGTCTTCTGCAGCCCGCAGTCGAGCCCCGAAGATTCGCCACTCCCATCGCGTGGCTGTCGCTGGTATGGTCTTCTCCAGTGGGAGGGTGGGAGAACATACCACGCGAAAGATGCAGGCGTTACTGCTGGCCGCGACCTCACAGGCCTTTCCCGCCCGGCGATGCAGCGACCTGCCCTGATGTCCTCACGAGGCCCTGCATGGATGCTCGACTCGAGCCCCTGGCCGCACTGTTCGACCTGAACACCGACCTCGCCCTCAACTGCCTCGAGGGGGTGGACCAGGCCACGGCGAACCGGCACGAGCCCGGGCAGAACAGCATGGCCTTCCTGCTCGCCCACCTCACCGACACACGCCACTACCTTGCCGCGTGGGTCGGCCAGCCGCTCGAGAATCCCCTCGCGGCCTCACTGCAGGATGCCGCGGGCATCGAGGATGCCGGGCCGCTGCCGCCGCTCGATGACCTGCGCCGTCACTGGCTCGCGGCGAGTGCGCACCTCGCCACGGTCCTCGCCGCGGTGCCGGCCGGCTTTCTTGGTGAGTCGCCCCCACGGCGCTATCCCATTGCTGGTGACACGAACCTTGGCGCGATCGCGTTCCTGGCACAGCATGAGGGCTACCACATCGGGCAGCTCGGGTTGTTGCGGCGCCAGGCTGGCCTGCCCGCCATGGAGTACGCGCGAAGGAAGTAGCTTTCACTCGCACCAGTAGCCGGCCCAGTCCCCTGTCCCCGAGGCGTCCCATGTTCCGTCGAGTCCTTGTTTCCTCCCTGGCCCTGGTGGCCCTGAGCCTCCCCCTCGCCGCGCAGTCCAAGGCCCCGCCGGGGTGGAAGGTCCGGGCTGACCGCGACGGTGCCGATCTCTCCAAGCTCGAGTTCGTGGACATGGCGCCAGGCTGGCACATCACCACTGGCCCGAGCGTGACACTGTGGGACCCGTCCCGGGTGGGCAAGGGGACGTTCTCGGTGAGCTCGAAGATCTGGCTCTTCAAGCCCCTGGCGTCCCATGCGGAGGGATTCGGGTTGCTCATCGGGGGAGCTGACCTCGACGGGGCCGCCCAGCGCTACACCTACTTCCTGGTGCGGAACGACGGGAAGTACCTCATCAAGGAGCGCACCGGCACGGCCACGAAGGACATCGTGCCGTGGACGGCAAGCAGTGCCATCAAGCTGCACGATGGCAAGGTGGAGAACATTGACAATACGCTGACGGTCACCGCAGGGGACAAGTCGGTGGACTTCGCCATCAACGGCACGACGGTGGCAAGCCGGCCGCGCACCGGCATGGCGGTGGACGGCATCGTCGGGCTCCGCGTGAACCACAACCTCAACCTCCACGTCGAGACCCTCGGGGTGAAGTGATGAAGTTCGCCGGCAAGCTGGTACTGACGCTGGTGCTGGTCCTGGGCCTCGCGGTGGGTGGTGTGTGGGGTGCCTCGGTGCTCAAGATGAACCGGGCCATCCGGGTGCAGGAGCGCAGCCTTGGGGTGGCGGCCGACAGCGCCACCCTGGCACGCGGCCGCACGCTGGCCACGGCCATTGGCAAGTGCCAGGACTGCCACGGCCAGGACTACGGCGGCAGGGTGTTCATCCAGGACAGGGCGCTCGGGACGTTCATTGCCCCCAACCTCACACAGGGCACCGGCAGCCCGGTGGCGTCGTTCACGCCGGCAATGTGGGACGCCGCGATCCGGCACGGGGTGCGCCCGGACGGCCACATGCTCGCGTTCATGCCGTCGGAGGCCTACCAGTACCTCACCGACCAGGACCTCATGGCCCTGGTGGCATACCTCCGCTCGCTCCCGCCGGTGGAGCAGAAGGTTGCGGAGCGCACTGAGGTCGGGCCCCTGGGCCGGGCGCTGTACGTCGCCGGCAAGCTGCCGCTCTTCGCCGCGGAAGTCGTGCGGCACGACAGCGTGGGGGTGCGGACGCAACCGCTGGGTGAGTACCTCGCCTACACCGGCGGCTGTCATGCCTGCCACGGGATACGGCTGGCTGGCGGCCCCGTTCCTGGCGGGCCGCCCACCGCGCCGCTTGCACCGAACATCGGCGCCACCGGCATGCCGGGGTGGTCCGAAGCCGACTTCATCAAGGTGCTCCGCACGGGCATCCGGCCCGACGGCACGACCCTCGACCCGTTCATGCCCTGGGCGCTCACCGGGGAACTCAGCGACGAGGAACTGGGAGCCCTGTACCGCTACCTGCGCACAGTGACCTGACGCGTCACACGGTCCGCAGTTTCCACCGCCCGCGCCGGAAGACTACCGCGCTGGCGAGCGCGAGGGTGGCGTAGCTGACGGCAATGGCGATGAAGCCACCAGCCGGGCCCATGCCGATGGTGTGGGCCAGGAACCAGGCCAATGGCAGCTCCCAGATCCAGAAGCAGAAGAGGTTGAGCCAGGTTGGGGTCCACGCATCGCCGGCGCCGTTGAACGACTGCGTCAGCACCATGCCGTACGCATAGAGCGGGAAGCCGAGGCTCACGATGCGGAGGCAGAGGGTGGCGTTCCGCACCACCAGGGGCTCGGCCGTGAAGAGCCGGATGAGGGGATCGGCCGCCACGAAGAAGACCGTCCCCAGCACCGTGAGGAACACGGCGTTGTAGCGCGCGGCGACCCACACCGCCGCCTCGGCGCGCTCCGGCTTCTGCGCCCCCAGGCCCTGCCCCACCATCGTCGCTGCCGCGTTGCTCAGGCCCCAGGAGGGCATGAGCGCGAAGATCACGATGCGGATGGCGATGGTGTAGCCGGCCAGGGCCGCACTCCCGAATGTCGCCAGGATCCGCACCAGCCCGATCCAGCTCACCATGCCAACGGCCATCTGGAACGTGGCCGTGGCGGAGAGCCGGAGCACCGAGCCCATCAGGCGAAGGTCGGGACGCAGGTGTGCGCGCACCACGCGCAGGCGACCGCGCCCGGAGATGAGCACGCCCACCTGCACCAGCACGCCGATGCCCCGGCCGATCGTGGTGGCCACCGCGGCACCAGTGACACCCAGTTCCGGAAAGGGGCCCCACCCGAAGATGAGGAGCGGGTCCAGGATGATGTTGAAGGTGTTCGCCACCCAGAGGACCCGCATGGCGATGGTCGGGTCACCTGCGCCACGGAACGCGGCGTTGATGAGGAAGAGGAGGATGACCGTCGCTTCGCCACCCAGGATGACGCGGGCATAGCCCGTCCCGGTCGCCACGACGGCGTCACTCCCGCCCATGAGCACCAGGAGCCGCGGGGCCAGGATCGCACCGGCCGTGCCCAGGATGGCCGCGATGACGACGCCGAGGTAGATCGCCTGTACCGCCGTGCGGGCGGCCTGGTCAGGGTGCTTCTCGCCCATGCGGCGCGCGACGATGGCGGTGACCCCGACGCTCAGGCCCATCGCCAGGGCGTACACCAGCGCGAGCAGCGACTCCGTGAGGCCCACCGCGGCCGTGGCATTCGCACCGAGGCGTGCCACCCAGAAGATGTCCACCAGCGCGAACAGCGACTCGAGGACCACCTCGAGCACCATCGGCACGGCCAGCAGGATCACGGCGCGCCGGAGGGGCGCCTCCGTGAAGTCGGTGTCGGTGCCGCGAACGGCGTCCTTCAGTTCCTGCCAGAGGCCGTGCGACCCTGGCTGCGCCACCGACTCCGTCATGCCGCTCCCTTCAGGGAACCTCGACCCGTCCGATGGTGTTCCGGTCGGTGCCGAACCAGATGAAGCGCGTGCGGGGGTCGAAGGTCATGTGGCGGATCGTCCCGCCACCGCTCTCCGCGACGACAGCCTCCCCGATCACGCGCCCCGTGCCGGACTCGACGGCCACGATGCGGTTGGGCTGGATCCCCGTTTCCGCCACCCACACGCGCCCGCGGTCGTCGCTCGCCATGGCATACGGCAGGCTCTGCCGTCCACCAGGGAGCGGCCAGCTGGTCACCCGGCCGCTTGCCGGGTCGAGCTCCAGGAGCGCGCCGCGCACGTAGTCCCCGGCCCAGATGCGGCCGTTCGCCAGGGCGATGCGCCTGGGCCGGCTCCCCGAATCGGGCAGGGTGTACTCCCGGAGCTGGAAGGTGTTCGGGTCAATGGTGCCGATCCGGTTGGTCCCGAACTCCACGAACCACGGCCGGTCGGTGAGCGTGTCGATCACGAGGCCGTACGGTCGCGCCCGCGGCGTTGGCACCGGCACCGTGCGCACGCGGCTGTTGGCTGTCTCGAGGCGCGCGACGGCGTTCCCCTGCTGCGCGGTGAACCAGAGGTTCCCCCGGCGGTCGAACGCCATGGTGTGCGGATCGGCAAGGCGCGGGTCGGTGAGGGGAAAGCGCGTCACCTGGCCCGATGACGGGTCGATGCGGCCGATCATCGCGTTCCGGTTCCCGGCGTACCAGGCGCGACCCACCCAGTCGACGATCACGTTGTGGGGATGGGTCCCCTCGTCGATGGTGTACTTCGTGAACTTCCCGGTGTTCGGGTCGAGCCGCGCCACGAAGTTGCCTTCCTGGCCCACGAACCAGACCCGGCCCTGGTCGTCGGCCATCGGGTCGCGCGGCCGGGAATCGGGCCAGGGCACCTGCCACTCGCGCACCAGGGCCCTGAAGCGGGTCGGGGTCGCCACCTGACCCACAAGGTCGGTGGCGGCTCCCAGCATGACGGCGGCGAGGGTCACAGCGGATGCACGTCGCATGGATGCCTCCCGATGAAAAACCCCTCCGTGGAGGAGGGGTTGGTCGAGCGCTGACCGGCTCCCTGCCCTACTCCGACGGATGTTCGCGATCGAGCGTTTCGAAGATCGCCCGGGCAAAGTCGAACCCGGTGATGGCCTCCTGCACGACCAGGTCCTGCTGGGCCGCGTCGAGCGGCAGTGCCGCCAGCATTCCCCGGTACTGGTGCTTCCGGGCATCGATGTCGCCGATCCCGGGGAACGCATAGAAGTTGGTTCCGGCCTCACCCGCGTCGTAGCGCGTGGCCACCCGCTTCCCCATGAGCTGGCCACCGGAGAGGTCGCCAAGGTAGCGCACGTACGCATGCGCCGTGAGGCCCGCGGGTGCGCGCGACGCCAGGGTCCGCAGGTGCGCGGCGTACGCGGCCGCAGGCGCCGCGACGGGGAGCGAGGCCCAGTCGGGGCCTGCAAACCAGGCCAGGTCCTTCGCCAGCGCGGCCGTCCGGTTCAGCGTGGGATCGTAGGCCATGCGCACGGCGGGGTCGGCGCTCGCAGCGGCCATCGCCTCCTCCAGCGCCTCATACACCGGGTACAGCGCCCGGATGAATGCCACGTAGCCATCGCGCGGCAACGTGCCCTTGAACAGGTGCCGGACGAAGGCCGTGCGCTCGGCGGCGGTGTGGGCCTCGGCGGTGGCTTCGCGCAGGCGGAGGGCCAGGCCGGTCGGGGCAACAGGAGGATGTGGGCGTGCCATGGGGCGGGAACATAATGCAGCCGCACGCCCCGTGAAACGCCGGGACGGCCGCGCGTCCCGTGCTACGCAACAGTTGCCGTCACGAGCGTGACCCTGATGCCGCCGCTGGTGGTGGTGAACTGCTCTTCCCACGCGAGGCCGGCATGTGGCGCAAGGGACCGACCTGCCACGAGCAGGCCGACGCGCCAGCCGCGCAGCGTGCGCCGCGCCACGTTGCCGAGCTGGGCGTAGAGGTTCCGGAGGTCGGTGCTGCCACTCACCCTGGCTCCCCATGGCGGGTTCGCCAGGAGGAGTCCCGGTCCCGGCGGCGCCTCGAGCGCCGAGAGCGGTGCCTGCCGGAAGGTCACGTCGTCCCCGACGCCGGCGCGCGCGGCGTTCGCCAGGGCGGCCTGAATGGCTCCGGCATCACGATCGCTGCCCGCGATGGCCACGCCGGCGCAGGGCAGCACTTCGGCGCGCGCCGCGGCCACTTCGCGCTCCCACATGGCCGGTTCGAACGAGGGCCAGGCCTCGAAGGCAAAGCGCCGACCGAGCCCCGGCGCCATGCGACGCGCCAGCAGGGCAGCCTCGATGGGGATCGTCCCCGAGCCGGTGAACGGGTCCAGCAACGGGGTGGTGCCGTCCCAGCCGCTCGCCTGCAGCATGGCGGCGGCCAGTGTTTCCCGCAGCGGCGCCTTCGCCGTCTCGAGGCGATAGCCCCTGCGGTGCAGCAACTCACCCGAGGCATCGGCGCTGATGAGGAAGCGATCGCGTACCACCCGCACGACCACCTGCTGCAGCGGCCCGCCATCGTGCGCCGTGGGCGCGCCAACCACGCGTGCCAGCCGCTCGGCAATCCCCTTCTGGTGGTAGAGCCGCGACTTCCGGCTGGTCACCTCGAACGCCACCGGCATCCCTGCCGGGAGGACCCGGTCCCACTCGAGCCTCGCCCCATGTCGCTCGAGCTCGAACCAGGTGCGTGCCTCGAACCCGCCCAGCCGCATCGTGATGCGACTGGCCGTGCGCAGGTGGAGCGACGCCCGGTAGAGTGCGTCCGCCCCTCCCCCGAAGCTCACGCCCCCGGATTCCGGGGTGGCTGCCGCCAGTCCGGCCCGGCCGAGTTCGGCGGCCACGAGGCCTTCCAGCCCAGGCGCGGCCACTGCGAAGTACTGGGGCTCCATGGCGCGCAAGATACCGCCGGCATTGCCACGTATATTTGCTCCACCCCAACCGCCGTGCGGAATGGCCCAATGAATGGCGCGCCGGGCGGTCAGGTGACGCAGTTGCTGGCGCGCTTGCGTGCTGGCGACGAGGCGGCGCTCGACCGACTCTATCCCCTGCTGCACTCCGAGCTCCGCCGTTCCGCGGCGGCGCTGCTCCGGCGCGAGCGCAACGCCTTCTCGATGCAACCCACCGAGCTGGTGCACGACGCGCTCCTTCGCCTCCTGGGGAACGCACCCGACTTCGAGAATCGCTCGCACTTCCTGGGGCTCGCCTCCCGCGCCATGCGCCAGGTGCTGGTGGACCGCGCCCGCCGCCGGCAGGCGCTCAAGCGCGGCGGCGCATGGGAACGCACCACCCTGGGCGATGTTGCGAGCCCGGCCGGGGTCTCGCCCGAGGAGCTGATTGCGCTCGACGATGCACTCACCCGGCTCGGCACCCACGACCAGCGACTGCATGACGTCGTGCAGTACCGCTATTTCGGCGGGCTTACCGACCAGGAGATCGCCGCCCTCCTGGGCGTGACCGAGCGTACGGTGCAGCGTGACTGGCAGCGCGCCCGGGCGTGGCTGCATGGCGAGCTCTCGCCCGGCGCACCGCCGTCCCCATGAGCGGGCATGAATGGCCCCGGCTCTTCGAGTTGTTCGAGCAGGGACTCGAGGTGCCGCCGGCTGGCCGCGAGGCCTGGCTGCAGCAGGTGGCGGCGGGCAGCCCCGTCCTCCGCCGCGAACTCGAGCGCCTCTTCCGGGGTCACGACGCCGCCGGCATCCTCGACCGCTCGCCCCACGCACCCGAACCTGATGTCGCCGCCCTGGTTGGTGCCGCCCTCTCCGACCGCTACACCATCGACCAGCAACTCGGGCGCGGTGGCTCGGCCGTTGTCTTTCTGGCACGAGAGCGCAAGCACGACCGCCAGGTCGTCATCAAGGTGCTCGATCCCGTCATTGCGGCCGCCTGCGGCACCGAGCGGTTTCGCCAGGAAGTGCGCATCGCGGCGTCACTCGCCCACCCGCACATCCTCGCCCTGATCGACTCGGGCGAGGCCGGCGGACTGCTCTACTACGTGATGCCGTACGTGGAAGGCGAGACCCTGCGTGACCGCCTCGACCGGTCCGGGCGGCTCCCCAGCGCCGTGGCGCTTCCGATCCTGCGCGACATCGCCGCTGCCCTGGCCCACGCCCATGCCGCCCGCGTGCTGCACCGCGACCTCAAGCCCGAGAACGTCCTGCTGAGCGGCGACCACGCGTTCCTGATGGACTTCGGGGTGGCCACGTACATCGCCGAGGCGCGCCCTGCCATCCAGCTCACGATGCAGGGCCAGCGGGTCGGGACACCGGCCTACATGGCCCCGGAGCAGCGGGAGGCGAAGACCCGGCTCGACGAGCGTGCCGACGTCTATGCCTGGGGCCTCATCGCGTGGGAGATGCTCACCGGCGCGCCCGCGATCCGCCGGGCCGTGACGGGCGGCGCCGCAATGGGCGACGCTCCATCAGCGCTGGTCGCACTGGTCGACACCACCCTTGCAACCGACCCGGCCGCGCGGCCGCCGAACGGCGGCGACCTGCTGCAGCGCCTGGAGTCGCTGCCCCCGCCCGGTGGCAGCATCACTCCCGGGCGCACCCGCACCAGGGCCAGGCGCGCTGCCGCGTGGCTCGCACTCGCGGCCCTCGCGGCACTCGGCGTGTGGGCCTGGCGCACCCGCACCCCGGCGCCCGGTGGGAGCCTGGCCCTGCCCATTGCCGTCACCGTCCTGCGGAACGAGACCGGTGACACCTCCCTCGCCACGTGGGGACGGCTTGCGGGCGACTGGATGACGCAGGGCCTGCAGCAGACCGCGCTCGGCAGCGTGGTACCCTGGGCCGCCGTGGTGCGCGCCGACGAGCTTGGCGGCAACGACAGTACGGTGGACAGCTCAGTGCCTGTCGCCAGCCGCCTGGCACGCCTGCTCGAGGCCGGCACCCTCGTCGCCGGCTCCTACTACCTGGTCGGCGACTCGCTGCAGTTCCGCACCCAGGTGATGGACGCCGCGAGCGGACGGCTCCTCGTGGCGCTGCCGGCAGTGAACGCGCCACGGGCCGCCCCGGAGCAGGCGCTGGCCGAGCTGCAGCAGCGCGTGATGGGCACGTACGCGGTGCTGATGGACCAGCGGCTGCCACGGGCTGGCGGCATCTCGCAGCGGCCACCCACCTACGAGGCGTATCGCGCCTTCGACGTCGGGGCCCGCCGCTTCGCCCGGCAGGACTACGCCGGCTCCATCCCGGAGTACCGCAAGGCCGCCGCCCTGGACACGCTGTTCGTGAGTCCGCTCATGTCGATGGCGACCAGCTGGTGGAACATGGGCCAGATGGACAGCGTGGCGGCCGTGCTCGAACAGGTGCGCCTGCGTGAGGCGTTCCTCACGCCCTACCAGCGCCTCTGGTTCGAGTCGCTCAGCGCGTGGCACCGCGGCGACCTCGCATCGGCGTATGCCGCCCTCGCCGAGGCCTCGCGGCTCGCACCTGACTCGCACGCGGGCTACAACCTGGCACTGACCGCGCTCTCCATTGACCGGCCCGAGGAAGCCCTCCGGATCCTCGAGGGACTCGATCCCACGAGCGGCCAGCTCAGGGACTGGTCGTCCTACTGGACCCAGCTCACGCACGCACTGCACCTCACCGGCGACCACGAGCGTGAGCTGGCTGCCGCCCGTACCCTCGCCCGCCGCTTCCCCGACCGGCGCGTGGCCCTCGTCCTCGAGGTTCGCGCCCTCGCTGCCGTGCGTGACACGGCGGCCGCAGACAGCGTGCTCGCCGCGGCCATGTCGCTCCCGCCGAACACCTACTGGTCGCAGGGTGCAGCTCTCGTGGTCGCGGGAGAGGAGCTCCTGGCGCACGGCTACCCCGCATCGGCCGGCCGCTACTTCGAGCGGGCCATCGGCTGGTGCCGCACCCAGCTCGCCATGGACCCGTCGTCGCGCGCGCACCGTGAATGGCTCGGTGCAGCCCTGTACGACGTGGGCCGGTGGCGCGAGGCCCATGACGTCCTTGCCGCGCTCGCCCGCGACTATCCCGACCGACCCGGGTACGCGCGGCGAGCCGCGGCCGCAACGGCGCGCACCACCGGCGTGGACCTCTCGTCGCGCTTCCAGGACCCGAAGCCCTGGGCCCGGAGCAGTGACCTCTTCACCCGTGGCCGGATTGCCGCAGCGCTGAAGGACCGCGAGCGGGCCAGGCTCCTGTTCGTCGAGGCCGTGGGCCTGGGGATCGAGGGCCTCCCCTGGTTGCACGCTTCTGCAGCACGCGACCTCCTCGAACTGGGGCCCGACCGGGCCCGTCTCCCCTTCTCCCTGCGGGCAGGACTCCCGGCCTCCACCAACTGAGCCGCCCCCCCCCCGGCTTGTCGCCCCGGTGCAGCGTTCAGCGCAGGTACGGCAGGGACCCCAACCCCGGGGCCCCTCACCCTGAGGTGACCTGTGCACCGTACCCTCCTGCCTGCTGCCATGATCCTGGGGCTCGCCGCGTGTACCGGCGCACGGCCCGCCGCGACCCGGGAAGGCATGCCGCCGCCCTTTGCCCTCGTGGCCGACCAGGAGCTTGCCACCCAGTCGGCACGGCTCCGGTTCCGCGACTATTCGGCCGGCACCGCCGTGGTCCTGCTGCATGGCTACACCGACCGGCTCGAGACCATGCAGGCGCTCGCGGATTCGCTGGCGCCGGCCCACCGCATCATCGCCATGGACATCCGCGGGTTCGGCGGGAGCACGAAGTACTCCGACCCAGCGCGCTACGGCGCGGCAATGGCCGGGGACGTGCTGCGCCTCATGGATGCGCGTGGAGTCCGGCGAGCGCACCTCGTGGGATACTCCATGGGTGCGCTCATGGCCACCAACCTGGCCGCGCACCACCCCGACCGCGTGCTGTCGGTGACGCTCCTTGGGGTGCCCTGGTTTGCCGACACCGCCGCCGCCCGCGCGTTCGTTGCCCCGTTCGTCGAGCAGATGCGCCAGGGCGGCCGCGGCTTCCAGGCATTCCTCCGGTGGGTCTTCCCCGCGTGGAGCGACTCCGTGCTGGCGGCCGTGTGTGACTCGGTGATGGCAGTGAATGATCGCAGCGCCACGGTCGCCGTCCTGGAGGCCCTGCCCGACCTCACCGTGGATGAGCCCGGCCGCCTCGGCGGCGTGCGTGCCCTCATCATCGTGGGGCAGGAGGACCCGCTCTTCGGGAACTCCCTGGCACTGGCCGATGCCTGGCCCGGTGCGCAACTCCTCACCCTGCCCGCTACCGATCACGAAAGCGTGCTCACCCGGCCGTCGTACCTGGATGCCGTGCGGGTGCACGTGGGCATTCCCGCACCAGGCGACCAGTGACCGCTATGGGGTGAGGTGTGCCCGGAAGAAGGCGGTGGTCCTGGTCCACGCCGAGTCCGCCGCCGCCTGGCTGTAGGCGCGGCCCGACGGGTTCGCGAACCCGTGGCCCGCCTCGAAGAACTCCACCACCTGGGACTTGCCCAGCCTCTGGAGCGAAGCGGCCATGGCGCGCACGCTGTCGGCGGGAATACCGCGGTCCTGCGTGCCGAAGATGCCGAGCAGCGGGGCCCTGAGCCCCGAGAGCGTGGCCGGATCGGTGACAGGTCGGCCATAGTACATCACCACCGCATTCACCTCCTGCCCACCTACGATGCCCGCCTGGAGGCTCCAGTATCCGCCGAAGCACCAGCCGATGGTGCCGATGCGTGTGGCACCGCCCTTCCGCAGGAAGCCGATGGCGGCCGACAGGTTCGCGGTTGTCGCCGGGGCCTGGTCTGACGCGAACTGCGCCAGCTGCCTGGCACTGTCCGGCGTGGTCGCCACACCGCCACCCATGAGGTCCACCGCCAGCGCCGCATAGCCTTCGCCGGCAAGCTGCCGTGTCACCGCACGAATGTTGTCGTTGAGGCCCCACCATTCGTGGATCACGACAATGCCGGGCACGTCGTTCCGCGCCCCGGCAGGGCGGGCCAGGAACCCGTACACAGGCTTCCCGTGTATCTCGGCATACCTGACGGTCTGGGTATCGATCGCTCCGCGCACCGGCCGGCCCACCGCCGCCGAGGGTTCGGGCGCATCATTGACATGGAGGGCGTGCATCTGCGCAGCCTGGGTCGCGGCAGCCTGCGCCGTCGCGAACGCGGGAACACCAGGCAGCACCAGCAATGCCGCCGCCACACCCTGCATCATCCTCGACATGTCCCGCCTCCGCGTCTGGGGCTCGCCGGCCGGGGACCCCGGCCGCCTCATTCCCCAGATTACAGCGCCTGGCGCCAACCGGCGACCATGGTCACAGGCACGAAGGGTCTGGGAGGGAGCGGCATCAGGCGGCGCCAGTTGGTGCGATCGTGGCTGGGAGGGAAACGGAGCCGCCGCAGGCGGCGCAGTACCCCTCACGAGGCATCAGGCGGCGCCACAAGGCGCCGCCTGATGGCTAGGGAGGGAATCGAACCCCCGACACGCGGATTTTCAGTCCGCTGCTCTACCAACTGAGCTACCTAGCCCGGGCGGGCGAATATAAGGGAGCCGCCCCCCAGCCGGAACGGGCTGCCTCCCTGGCCGATCTGCTCCACGTACGACCTTATATTCCCGCCATGACTGCCGCCGCGAGCCACGGCCTCTCCAACCTCGTCGTCCTCGATCACCCGCTCATCCAGCACAAGATGACCCTGCTCCGGGACCGGCACACCAGCACCCGTGACTTCAAGGAGCTGGTGGGCGAACTCGCCATCCTCATGGGCTACGAGGTGACGCGTGACCTGCCCACCGTGCCGCACGTGGTCGAGACGCCCCTCGAGCGCATGGAGGGCCGGCAGGTGGTGGGCAAGGAGGTGGTGCTGGTGCCCATCCTCCGCGCCGGGCTTGGCATGGTGGACGGGCTCATGCAGCTCATCCCGTCGGCTCGGGTGGGCCATATTGGCCTGGCGCGGGACCACGATACGCTCCAGCCGCACGACTACTACTTCAAGCTCCCCCCGATCGCCGAGTCGCGCGAGTTCCTGGTGCTGGATCCCATGCTGGCAACAGGCGGGTCGGCGGTCGCGGCCATCACGGCGCTCCGCAATGCCGGCGCGCGCCGGATCCGGTTCCTCTGCCTGGTCGCAGCGCCGGAGGGCGTGGCACGGCTCAGCGAAGCCCACCCCGACGTTCGCATCTATGCCGCGGGGCTCGACCGGGAGCTGAATGAGAAGGGCTACATCCTGCCGGGCCTGGGAGACGCCGGTGACCGCCTCTTCGGCACCCGGTAGCCCCATGGCGCCTTCCCCCAGCATATTCGCAACGCAATGAGCATACGCCTCTCGTTCTTTGGCGCGGCCGGCCAGGTCACCGGGTCGATGTTCCTCCTCGAGGCCGCCGGTGCACGCATCCTGCTCGATGCCGGCCTCTTCCAGGGCCACCGCGCGGAAGCCCGCCGCCTCAACGCCGAGTTGCCGTTCGACGCCCGCCGGCTGGACATGGTCGTCGCGAGCCACGCCCACATCGACCACACCGGGCGCCTGCCGCTCCTCGTGCGGCAGGGGTTCCATGGACCGGTGTACTGCACACCGGCCACGCGCGACCTCTGCGCCGTCATGCTCCCGGATTCCGCGGAGATCCAGGAGAAGGACGCCGAGTTCCTCGCCCGGCGCGGGAAGCCCGGCCCGGAGAGCGAGCCGCTCTACACCATTGCCGATGCCCTGGCGGTGCAGGACCTCATGGTGGGCCTCCCCTACCGGCGCCCCATGCACCTCCGGAAGTTCCTGACCGCCGAGTTCACCGATGCCGGCCACATCCTGGGCTCCGCCTCGGTGGACCTCCGCTGCACCGAGGGATCGCCCCAGCGCATCGTGTTCTCGGGGGACATTGGCCGCAGCGGGCTCCCCATCATCCGCGACCCGCGCCCGCCCACGGGTCCGGTGGACACGCTCATCATCGAGTCCACCTATGCCAACCGGGTGCATGAGAGCGTGGCGGACGCCGAGCGGCGCCTCGGCGCCGTGGTGGCCCGCGTCGCCGCCCGCGGCGGCAAGGTGCTGATCCCGTCCTTCGCCGTGGGGCGCACGCAGGAACTGGTCTACGCGCTGCACCAGCTCTGGCGCCGCGGGGAGATCCCCGAGGTGCCGATCTTCGTGGACAGCCCGCTGGCCGTGGATGCCACCGACGTCTTCCGCCTGCACCCCGATGTCTTCGACCGGCGGGAGCACCTCGTGTCGCGGGGGTTCCCCCTCTTCGACTTCCCGCTGGTTCGCTACGTGCGCGAGGCGTCGGAATCGAAGCAACTCAACACCCGCCAGGGTCCGGCCGTGATCATCGCGGCTTCGGGGATGGTGGAGTCGGGCCGCATCCTCCACCACATCGTGAACCACGGCGGGGACCACCGCAATTGCATCCTCTTCGTCGGCTTCCAGGCCGAGCACACCCTGGGGCGCCGCATCCAGTCGGGCCAGACCCCCATCAAGGTGTACGGCGAGATGGTCGATCGTCGCGCCGAGGTGGAGACGATCGACGGCTATTCGGCACACGCCGACCGGAACGAGTTGCGGGCCTGGGTGCGCCAGCTCGGGGGGCCGATCCGTCGCGCCTTCGTGGTGCATGGCGAGCCGGCCGCCCTCGGCGCCATGGCCGACCTGCTGCGGGAGGAAGGTGTGCGCGAGGTGCACGTCCCCGAGCAGGGTGACGTCTACGATCTCTAGGCCGATCGTGGAGCCCGGGTGCACAATGGCAGGCGCTCCATGAAGGTGATCCGGCGGCTGGGCCGGGTGCTGGTGGGGCTGGCGATCCTGCTCCTGCTGGTCTTTGCCGCAGCCTTCGTGGTCGTGCTGCTCACGGCGCAGGTGGACGAGCGCCGTCCCGCACACGCCATCGTCGTCCTGGGTGCCGCGCAGTACAACGGGCGCCCATCTCCCGTGTTCCAGGCTCGCCTCGACCACGCCCTGTCCCTCTACCGCGACAGCCTGGCCCCACGCATCATCGTGACCGGGGGTCGCGCACAGGGCGACCGGGAGAGCGAGGCCTCGGTGGGACGTCGCTACCTCATGGCCCACGGCGTCCCCCGCGCCGCCCTGGTGTCCGAGCCGGCGGGCAGGTCCACGGCGGCGTCGATGTCGGCAGTGGCCCGCTACCTCCGCGACGCGAAGCGTGACACCGTGCTGCTGGTGAGCGACCCGTTCCACATGGCGCGGCTCCGCGCCGAGGCGCGGCGTACCGGGATCACCGCCTGGCTCTCACCCACCAGCACCAGCCCGATCTCCAGCAACGCCGGGATCGAGCTGGAGTACCTCCTGGCCGAGGCCTGGAAGGTTCCGCTTGCATGGCTCCGGAGCCTCCTGCGCTGGAACCCGGTGGCGGGAACGGCGTAGGGGCGTACAGGCGGCGGAGCAGGCTGACACGAACACGAAAGGTGTGAAAGACGATCATGTTGCAGCGTACCATCCGGCGGGCAGTGCCCCTCGCCGCCCTCGCCATGGCCTGGGCGGGTACGGCGGGGGCCCAGCTCACGGTGCCGGTGACCGTGGACACCCTCACCAACGGCCTCACACTCATCGTGCATGAGGACGCTTCGGCGCCGCTCGTGGCGGTGAACCTGTGGTACCATGTGGGGTCGGGCGATGAGAAGCCCGGGCGCACCGGCTTTGCGCACCTCTTCGAGCACCTGATGTTCACCGGGTCGGAGCATGCGCCCTACCCGCAGTTCGACCGGTTGCTCGAGGCCGCGGGTGCCAACAACAACGGCAGCACCACCGGTGACCGCACCAATTACTACGAGTCGGGCCCCTCGAATGCCCTGCCGCTCATGCTCTGGCTCGAGGCCGATCGCATGGCGCACCTGGTCATCGACTCCACCAAGCTCGACGTCCAGCGTGACGTGGTGAAGAACGAGCGCCGGCAGAACTACGAGAACCAGCCCTACGGCCTGGTCGCCGACCACAAGCCCCGCATGCTGTACCCGCCGGGCCATCCCTATTCCTGGCCCACCATCGGCTCGATGGCAGACCTCACCGCGGCCTCCCTGGCGGACGTGCGCAGCTTCTTCGCAACCTGGTACGCGCCCAACAACGCCGTGCTGGTGGTGGCCGGGAACGTGAAGGCTGCCGACGTGCGCGCGCTGGTGCGGCGGTACTTCGGCGGCATCCCGCGCGGGCCCGCCATCGAGCGGACCCGCCCGGTGCGGCCCACACTTGCCCGCGACACCGTGCTGGTGCTGGAGGACCGGGTCGAGCTGCCGCGGCTCTACCTCTACTGGCTCTCCCCCGCTGCGTGGGAAGGCGACGATGCCGCGCTGGCGGTGACGGCCTATGTGCTCTCGGGCGCCACCAGCAGCCGGCTGGACCGGCGCCTCCTGCACGAGGAGCGCACGGCCAGCAGCGTCTCGGCGTTCCAGGACGGCCGCCGGTTCAATGGCGAGTTCGGGATCGTTGCCACTGCGCGCCCCGAGCAGGCGCTCGGGCCGATCCTGGCATCCATCGACTCGGAGCTGCAGCGGCTGGCCGGGGAGGGTCCGACGGCCCGCGAGCTCGAGACCGCACGCAACGCCATCGAGGCGCGCTTCCTGAACGCGATCGAGCGCCTCGACAACAAGGCCGACCAGCTGAACGAGTATGACTACGCCACCGGGACACCCGATGCCTTCCAGCGTGACCTGGACCGGGTGAGCCGCGTGAGTGCCGCGGACGTGCAGCGGGTCGTGCGCCAGTACCTGCTCGGGCCACGTGCGGCCATCTCGGTGGTGCCGGCGGGCAGGCAGGCGCTCGCAGCCCCGACGCGGAGTGTCACGCCATGAACCGCCTTGCCATCGCGCTTTTCGCCCTGGTCGCTGCTGCGGCGCCGGCCACGGCACAACTGCCCAGCCAGGCACCGGCGCTTGCACCGCCGCCGAAGCTCGTGCTCCCGACGGTGCGAAGCAGCCTCCTCCCCAATGGGCTCCGGCTCGACATCGTGCCGATGCGCGAGGTGCCGCTGGTCCAGGCCACGCTCGTCATTGACGGCGGCGGCCGGCTGGATGGACCACTCCCGGGGCTGGCTGCGTTCACCGCGGGGATGCTCAAGCAGGGCGCCGGCGGGCGCACTGCCCTGGCCCTGGATGAAGAACTCGAACACCTCGGTGCGACCCTGAGCGCCGGCGCTTCGTGGGATGCCACGACCCTGGTGCTCCGTGCCCCGCGCCGCACGTTTCCGGCGGCGTTGGCGCTGCTGGCGAGCGTGGTCCGGGAACCGCGGTTCGCCTCCGCCGACGTGACCAGGGAACGGGACCTGCAGCTCGCGCGGATTGCCCAGCGGCGGGTGCGGCCGTCGGCGGTGGCCACGGTGGCGCTTGGACGCGCCTTCTATCCCGAGGGGCACCCCTATCACGCGCCCCTCTCCGGCGATTCAGCCGCGGTGGCGCAGGTCGATTCGACACTGCTTCGCACCACCTGGACGTCGCTCGCCGACCCACGCCGCTCAACCATGTTCCTCACTGGCGACGTCTCGCTGGCCGATGGCCGCAAGCTGGTGCAGGACGCCTTCGGGACCTGGCGATCACCACGCCCGGGGGCGCCCGCCGTGACCCGGCCCGCCACCCCGGCCCCGGCACCCACGCGCGTGGTGCTGGTGGACAAGCCCGGCGCGCCCCAGTCCGAGATCCTCATTGGCGGTGCGGGCGTGCCGCGCAGCTCGATCGACTACCCAGCCCTCGTCCTCATGAACACCATCCTGGGGGGATCCTACTCGGCGCGGCTCAATGACGTGCTGCGGGAGCAGAAGGGATATACCTACGGGGCATTCTCCGACTTCGCCTGGCGGCCCCTGCCGGGACCATTTGTGGCGCAGGCGGCAGTGCGAACCGACGTCACCGACAGCTCGCTCAAGGTCTTCTTCGACGAGTTCCGCCGCATCCGGGACGAGCCGGTGCCGAACGCCGAGCTGGACCGGGCCCGGGCGTACCTCGCATTGGGCGCGCTGGCGGGATGGGAGACCACCGGCGATGTCGCCTACCAGCTCGCGTCACTCCATGCCTTCGGCCTGCCGCTCTCGTCGGTGCAGCGGGAGCGCGATGCGATCGGCAAGGTGAACGCGGCCGAGGTGCAGCGCGTGGCGCAGCGCTACCTCGACCCGTCGCACCTGACGGTGGTGGTGGTGGGCGATGCGAAGGTGATCCGTCCCGGCATCGAGGCGCTCGGGCTCGGGCCCCTCGAGCTGCGTGACGCCGAGGGCAACCTGCTGCCTTGACACGCGCACCGGCGGCGGCGCGCGATCAGGCGAACTGCGCCGCGACGCTTCCCCGGGCCTCGATCCACTCGCGCACATTGGCTGCCGCGAGTGGAGGGGCAAACAGCAACCCCTGGCCATAGGCGCAGCCCAGCGCCTCGAGCAGCTCGGCCTGCTCCCCGGTCTCGATCCCCTCGGCGACGGTAGTGAGGCCGAGCCCCCGCGCCAGGCCAATGATGCCGCGAATGAGGGTCGAGCCATCGGGTTTGGCCCGGTCGAGCGGGGTCAGGAATGAGCGGTCGATCTTGAGGATGCTGGCCGGCAGTTGCTGCAGGTAGCTGAGCGAGGAGTAGCCCGTCCCGAAGTCATCGATGGCGAGCCGCACGCCGAGCCCGCCCAGTTCACGGAACATCTGGGCGGAGCGCTCCGGCTGCTGCATGATGGCGCTCTCGGTCAGCTCGAGCACCAGGGCCGCGGGCGGGAGCCCGGACGCCGTGAGTGCAGCCGCGACTTCGGCGGTGAGCGCCGGATCGGGGATCTGTCGTGCCGACAGGTTCACCGTCACGTGCATGCCCGGATAGTCGCGCACCCACGGTGCGGCATCGCGGCAGGCGAGGCGCAGGGCACGGCGGCCCAGGGGAATGATGAGCCCGGTCTCCTCGGCGAGGGGCACGAACACGGCCGGCGTGATGCGACCCTGCACCGGATGGTCCCACCGGATGAGGGCCTCGAGCCCGACCACCCGGCCCGACTCGAGTTCCACGATGGGCTGGTAGTCGAGCAGGAACTCGCGTGATGCGGGATCGTCCAGCGCCCGGCGCAGGTCGGCCTGGAGCCCCAGCCGCCCCACCACCGCCTCCAGCATCCGGGGCTCGAATACCTCGAACCGGCCGCGGCCGTTCGACTTCGCCAGGTACATCGCGATGTCAGCATGGCGCAGCACGTCGCCCGCGGTGTCGGCCAGCTCGGCGATGGCGACGCCCACGCTGGCCGCCACGGCCATCTCCCGCCCGAACACCCGGAACGGGACCTTGAGCGCCGAGGTGATGCGGTGCGTGACGTCGAGCACGGCCTGCCGGTCGCGTGGCGCCTCGAGCAGCACGGCAAACTCGTCGCCCCCCAGGCGGGCCACGATGTCCTGGCTTCCCACCTGCTCCCGGAGCCGGGAGGCCGCCGCAATCAGGAGCGCATCACCCTGCGCATGGCCGAAGGTGTCGTTGACGCCCTTGAAGTTGTCGAGGTCGAGGAAGAGCAGCGCCGGCCCGAACGCCTGCCGCGGGCCGCGGAGGATCTGCTCCATGCGGGCGCGCAGCATCACGCGGTTGGCCAGCCCCGTCAGGCCGTCGTGCGTGGCCTGGTGGGTGAGGCGTTCCTCCAGGTCACGTCGCTCGGTGATGTCGCGGGTGTTGAGCACCACGCCGCGCACGTTGGAATCGGACATCAGGTTCGTGGCGGTGGTCTCGCCCCAGGCCCAGCCGCCATCGGCGCGCCGGAGCCGCCAGGAGCGCACGCTGCTCCCCCAGGGCCGGGCGAGCAGCTCGTGCAGGAAGCCCCGTGCCGCCACCGCCTCGTCGGGATGCAGGAGCACGTCGAGGGGGTGGCCAATCACCTGTTCCGGCTGGTGCCCGAGGAGGCGCTGCACCGAGGGGCTGGCGTAGAGCACGGTGCCCTCCGCGTCCACCACCACGATGACCTCCGTGGCGTTCGCCACGAGCGACTCGAAGCGCTCCTCCACGCTGCGGCGCGCACGCTGGGCCTCATGGTGGAGGTTCTCCCGCACCGTCACCACCTGGCGCACCACCACGATGGCCGTGAGGAGGGCCGCGCCCATGGTGAGCCCCATCACCAGGGGCGACTCGCTGCGCATCGCCACCACGGCCAGGAGCACATAGCCCGCCGCGAGCGCCCCCCACGACACCAGGCCCACGCCAGGCACGCGCCGCTCCGGCAGCAGCGCCTCCGGGCGCGCGGAACAGGCCGCGAGGTACGCCAGGCCGGTCACGAAGGTGAGCTGCGCAAACACCGTGCGCTCGTGCGGCAGGCCGCCGCGAAGCGCCGCCGTCGCCGGCTGGTTGGGCACCCAGCTGTCGGTGAGCAGGAAGAAGCCCGCGGCCAGGGCCAGGAGGAAGAACCCACCCCATGCCACCTGCCGCGGCGAGATGCGGAAGAGGTGGGTCACCAGGGCGAACAGCACGAGCAGGTCGCCCACCGCGAGGAGCACCTGGATCACCGAGGGCCGCTCGCTCCCCACGACGGCACCGCGCTGGCTCGCGACGGCCCAGAGGACCAGGGCACCGCTCAGGCCGACCACCGCGGCGTCGAGCAGGAAGCGGCGCCGTGCCGAGCGGCCGATGTCGGTGTCGGGGAAGGCCGCGAAGCCGGCGAGCAGGAGCGGCGGCACCAGCACGAAGCACAGCTGCATCACCAGCCGGAGTTCATCGCCGACCGGACCGGGGAGGCGCAGTGCCAGCGACTGGTCGATTCGGAGCAGCAGGGCGTAGCCCGCCGCCTGCGCCGCGCCCGCCAGCGCCACGAAGCCCCAGCGCACTGGCGTGTGCGGGAACCCGGGTCGAAGCGCCAGGAACGCCGCCAGCACGCACCACGCCACCGCAATGCCGGCCGGCACCACGAGGATCGCATGGCGCGCCTCGCCCTTGAGCCCCGGGCTCGCGGCGCCCGCATACCACCAGCCCACCGCACACGCCGCCAGGGCAACCACCACGACGGGCCAGAGTGCGCGCGCGCGCGCCCGCGCGGACGGCATGTCGTTCATGACGCGCTAGACTTCAGCACCCCAACTCCCGGATGCAGGTGATGACCCTCGTGACGCACGAACGCAAGTACACCGGTCGCATCCTCGATGTCGATCTCGATACCGTGCGGTTCCCCGATGGAAGCATCGGGCAACTGGAGATGATCCGCCACCCCGGTGCGGCCGCCGTGGTGCCGTTCGTGGACCCGCCTGGCGCACCCGATCCCCGTGTCCTGCTCCTGCGCCAGTTCCGTCACGCCGCCGGGCGGCCCCTCTGGGAGGTCCCGGCAGGGCGCCTCGAGCCCGGGGAAGACCCCGAAGCCTGCGCCCTCCGCGAAATGCAGGAAGAAGCGGGCGTGAAGGCACGCCAGGTCCGCCCGCTCCTTCCCATCCTGACCACCCCGGGGTTCACCGACGAGCAGATCCATCTCTTCATGGCATGGGAACTTAAGCCGGTGCCCACGGCTCGCGAACCGGACGAGTTCGTGGAAGTGCATGAACTCCGGTGGTCGGAGGTGGGCCGCCTCCTGGCCCGGGGCGAGGTGGTGGATGGCAAGACCCTCGTGACGCTCATGTACGTGCAGTGTTTCAGGCGAGCCGCCGCCTGAGTACGTTCCGCCCGTGAAGGAGCACGCGTACGAATCCGCCTTTCGCGCGGCGCTGAAGGGCGAGGTCCCGCCGGTCTGGTACCTGGTTGGCCGCGAGGACCTCCTCAAGGATGAACTCATCAAGGCGGTGGTCGCGAAGGTCCTCGATCCCGCCATGCGCGACTTCAACCTCGACCAGCGCACGGCGACCGCCCTCGACCCCGAGTCCCTGGGCACCCTGCTCAACACCCTGCCGATGATGGCCGACCGGCGCGTGGTGATCCTGCGCGACGTGGAGGGCTGGCAGAAGCGCTCCCGGGGGCGCGCGGCCCTGCTCCGCTACCTGGAGCGTCCCTCGCCGGAGACCGTGCTGATCCTGGTGCATGGCGCTGGCGATCCCGACCCCGACGATGACCTCGCACGCGCATCGGTGGTGGTACCCTGCAACGCGCTCGAGCCCGCCAGGGCCCTGCGTTGGCTGGAGAAGCGCGCCGCGGCCGCCGGCCTGGCCCTGCCACAGGACGCTGCCGAGCACCTCCTCCGCGTCACGGGTGGTGACCTCGGCACCCTCGAGGCCGAACTCGCCAAGCTGGCCGCCCTCCCCGAGGGCACCGGGATCACCCGCGACCTGGTCGGGTCCCTGGTGGGCGTCCGGCATGGCGAGACGATCTTCGACTGGCGTGACGCACTCTTCGAGGGCGACGCCCCGCGGGCGCTGGCCCTGCTCGGTCCCGTGCTCGACCAGGCTGGTGTGTCGGGCGTGAAGCTCGTGTCGCTGGTCGGGAACACGCTCGTGGGCCTGGCACTGGCGCGGGCACACCATGACCGGGGGCAACAGGGCAGCGCGCTGGAGCGCACCATCTTCCAGGCACTTCGGCAGGCCCGTGCCTATGGCCTTCCCGACTGGAAGGGTGAGTCTGCGCGCTGGGCCCGATGGGTGGGCACCTGGCCACCGGCCCGCCTCGCGGCCGCTACGCGTGTCGCGCTGGACACCGACATCGCCCTCAAGAACACCACCCTGAGCGATGACCGCGCCCTGCTGGCCGAACTGGTGCTGCGGTTGTGTGGTCCCGGGGTGCAAGGCGCCCCGGGTGGCCGGGCGGCAGCCGCACGGAGGGCCGTCACGGCGCTCCTCACGCTGGTCGCCTGTTCCGCCTTCTCCACGCTCGCGGCGCAGGCCGCCCCGCCGGTCCTCGCGAGTGCGCTGGCCCTGGCGCAGGAGGGCCGCGCCGATTCCGCCCGCGCCCTCCTGCGGCAGCTCGAGGCCTCCACGCCGCCAACGGACTCCCTCTTCCCCGGGATCCTCTACGGCTCGGCGCTCGTCGCCCCCGATGCCGTGGAGGCGCGGCGCCGGTTGCAGCGTGTGGTGATCGAGTACCCGGTGTCGCCATGGGCCGGCGAGGCCACCATCCGGCTGGGCCAGCTCGACTTCGCATCGGGCGATCCTGCCGCCGCGGCCAGGCAGCTCGAGCGGTTCCGGAGCGACCACGCGGCCTCCCCGCTCTATCCGGTGGCGGCCGTCTGGGGTGCACGCATCGGGTTCGAGCTGAAGGACGCCGCGTCGGCGTGCCAGTGGGTGGCAGAGGGCCTCTCGCGGAACCCCGATGGGGCGGCGCGCAGCGAGTTGATGGCACTCTCGCAGCGCTGCAGCACTCCAGGCCCCGCCACACCGCCCCCCGCTGTCCCGGCCACGCCTGCCGCCCCCTCGCCAGCACCGGCTGATGCTGCCCCATGGCGCATCCAGCTCGCCGCCCTCCCCACGCAGGACGCCGCGGAGAAGGTGCTCCAGCGCGCAACGTCGGCCGGCTACCCGGGCGTCATCGTGGAAGAGGGCGGCTACCACAAGGTGCGGGTCGGCTCCTATGCCTCGCGGGCCGATGCCGGTGCTGCGCTCGCCGGGGTGAAGGCGCGCCTGGGCGGCGCACCGTTCGTGGTGGCACCGTGAGCGGGAAGGCCGGCGCCGACTCGCCACTCATGGCGCAGTACCGCGAGATCAAGGCGCGGCACCAGGATGCCATCCTGTTTTTCCGGATGGGCGATTTCTACGAGATGTTCTACGACGATGCCGAGCTGGGCGCGCGCACGCTGGGCATCACCCTCACCAGCCGCGGCGATGGCGTGCCCCTCGCCGGCGTGCCGGTGAAGGCGGCCGCCGACTACCTGCGACAGCTCGTCGGCGCGGGCCACCGGGTGGCCATCTGCGAGCAGGTGGAGGATCCCAAGGCAGCCCGCGGCATCGTGCGCCGCGAGGTGGTCGAGACCGTGACGCCGGGCGCCCTGCTGCAGGACGACTGGCTGGCTGGCTCCCGCAACAACTGGATCGTCGCACTCGCCGATGGCGGGCTCGCCGCGATCGACCTCTCCACTGGCGAGTTCGTCCTCGAGCATGACGATGGCGGGGCGGCCACCGACGCCCTGGAGCGCTACGCACCGGCCGAGGTGGTCCTGCCGGTCGATGCAGCGCCCGCCATTCCCGAGCGCATCCTCCGCACCCCACGTGAGCGCTGGGAGTTCGATGCGGCGCTCGGGCGCGATGACCTGCTCCGCCGCTTCGAGATCGCCTCGCTCGACGGCCTGGGCATCGGTGCCGCCGATGCTCCCGCGGTGGGCGCTGCCGCCGCCCTGGTCCGCTACCTCGGCGAACTGCAGCCCGGTGGCCTGCCGCACCTGCAGCGCCCCGTGGTCCACCGGCGCGACGGCACCCTCTGGCTCGACGAGATGACGCGGCGGAACCTCGAGCTGGTGGAGCCGATGCTGCCGGGCACGCGGAACGCGACGCTCCTCGAGGCGCTCGACCGCACGCTGACGCCGATGGGCGCACGCCTGCTGCGGCAGTCCATCCTGGCCCCACTGTGCGACGTCGCTGCCATCGAGGCCCGGCTCGACGCGGTGGAGGTGCTGCTGTGCGATGCCCGCGGGCGAGGCCGCCTCCGCGAGGCACTGGATGGCGTGCGCGACCTCGAGCGGCTTGCGGGCCGCGCGGCGGCGGGGCGCGCCTCGCCTCGTGAACTGGGCGCCCTGCGTGACTCGTTCCTCCGCCTGCCCGACGTGCTCGAGGCACTCACCGCGATCGCAGGTGGCGCGGCGCGCGCTGCCGGCGAGCTGGACCGGGCACTGCGCGAGCTGGACCTGCTGCACGACATTGCCACCGAGCTGGCGGCAGCGCTCACCGACCGGCCGCCCCAGGTGCTCACCGATGGCGGCGTGGTGCGCCCGGGCCATGACCCGGTCCTCGACGAGCTCATCGCGCTGCGCGACGGCGGACGCCAGACCATTGCCGCCATCCAGCAGCGGGAGCGCGACCGCACCGGCATCAGCTCGCTCAAGGTCGGGTTCAACAAGGTCTTCGGCTACTACATCGAGGTGACCCACGCGCACCGGACCCGGGTGCCGGCCGACTACGAGCGGCGGCAGACCCTGACCGGCGCCGAGCGGTACGTGACGCCCGAGCTCAAGGAGTACGAGGCGCGCGTGCTCGGCGCCGAGGAGCAGGTCGCGGCACGGGAAGCCGCCATCTTCCTGGCACTGCGCACCCGCGTGGGCGCCGCGGTGGACCGGGTGCAGCGCACGGCCCGGGTGCTTGCCCGGCTCGACCTCTGGGGCGCGCTGGCGCACGTGGCGGAGGCCTCCGGCTACGTGCGGCCGCAGGTTGAGGACGGCTTCGACCTGGAGCTGGTGCAGGCGCGCCACCCGGTGATCGAGCGCCTCATGCCGCGCGAGCAGTTCATGCCCAACGACGTGCGCTTCACCACCAGCGAGCGGTTCCTGCTCGTCACGGGGCCCAACATGGCCGGCAAGTCCACCATCCTGCGGCAGATCGGCCTCGCGGTGGTGCTGGCACAGATGGGGAGCTTCGTGCCGGCACGGCGGGCGCGCGTGGGCCTGGTGGACCGGCTCTTCACCCGCGTGGGGGCCAGCGACAACCTGGCGCGCGGGCAGTCGACCTTCATGGTGGAGATGAGCGAGACGAGCGCGATCCTGCACAACGCCACGGCCCGGAGCCTCGTGCTCCTCGACGAGGTCGGCCGCGGCACCTCAACCTACGACGGCGTGGCGATCGCGTGGGCCGTCTCGGAGCACCTGCACGACCACACGGGCTGCAAGGCCATGTTCGCCACGCACTACCACGAGCTCATGCAGCTGCCGGAGCAGCTTGCCCATGCGCGCAACCTGAACGTGGCCGTGCGTGAGGCCGGTGACCGGGTGGTCTTCCTGCACCGGCTGGAGGCCGGCGGGACCGACCGTTCCTACGGCGTGCACGTCGCCGAGCTGGCGGGCCTGCCGCGCAGCGTGGTGGACCGGGCGCGGCAGGTCCTGGGAACCCTCGAGGGCGAGCACCGCGTGGCATCGGGTGCGCCACCCACCCCGGACGACCCCGGACAACTGGGACTCTTCGCCGAACCGGCGCCGCATCCCGCACTCGACCTGCTGCGCGACCTCGATGTCGATGCCATGACGCCACTCGAGGCGCTCAACCGCCTCGCAGAACTGCAGCGTCGCGCGCGTGACGCCTGACGGCGCTCAGCGGACCCGGCTGCCTCGCTGCTGCCGCGTCCGCAGGTAGCCCACCCAGCGCTGCAGGAGGTCCAGGTCGGCCAGCTCGCCACTCAACTGGATTGATCGGCCATCCCGGAGGGTCACCATCGAGCGCAGCGTGGCCTCGTCGTCCTGCGGCTCGCCGTCCGAGATCTCCGCAATCTCGAGCAGTGGCACCCCTTCCAGCAGGGTGTCGGGGCGGAGCAGGAGGAGTGTCGCCCCCTCGACCAGCGCGGCGCGCCCGGAGAGGTCCTGCACCACGAAATCGAAGGCGGCCAGGACACGCCAGGTCGTCGTGCCAATGGCCAGGATACGGTTCGCTCGCATGCCGTTCTTTCCCACGCGGCACGCCGGGCGCCCGCGCTTCCGTTTCGGTTGAGGTCGCGGCGCGCGAAAGCACGATCCCTGCCAGCAGTGCAGCGACCCGCCGTCACGCGTGGCATCTCCCGGCCTCACCATGACTTGCGCAGGCTTCGGCAGGGCGGCGACACCGATTAGCGGCAGCGAAACCGCCACCGGAAGGGGACAACGGGTGTTTGGACGTGAGGGCGTCCGGACGTGGGGACGTTCAGCTGCCCAGCGGGTCTTCCGGCCATGCGTGCCGGGGGTACCGTCCGCGAAGGTCCTTGCGCACCTCGGCATAGCTCCCGCGCCAGAACCCCGCGAGGTCGGTCGTGACCTGCACCGGGCGGCGCGCCGGTGAGAGCAGGTGCAGGGTCAGTCGCACGCGCCCCCCGGCCACCGTGGGCGTCTGCCGCACCCCGAACAGCTCCTGCAGCTTCACCGCGAGCACGGGCGCGGACGGTTCCGCGTAGTCGATCGGCACGCGCGCCCCTCGTGGCAGCGTGTAGTGCGTGGGCGCCAGCTCCTCCAGCGCGTGCCGCTTCTCCCAGTCGAGCATCGCCAGCAGCATGCCGGCGAGGTCTGCGTGTGCCAGGTCGTCCAGCCGCATCAGGCGCGTGTTGTGCATCGGGAGCCAGGCGCCGAGCTGCTCGAGGATGACCGGATCCGTGACGCCCGGCCACGTCCCATCGAGTGCATGCAGGAATGCCATCCGCTGGCGCAGCCGCTGGAATCCCTCGTTCCGCAACAGCGAGCGCAGCCCACTCCTGGCCTCGTGCTCCACCACGGTGGCCGCGATGACCCGGGGATCGGGGTCGCGCACCGCTTGTGCGCCGAGCGTGATGGCGCCAAGCCGCACCTCCCGGCGGGCGCGCACCACACCGTCCTCGATCTCGACGACATCGTGCCGGGTCACCTCCCCCGCAAACTCTTCCTCCACCTCGGTCCGGTCGATCGGCGCCGCCAGGAAGATCCTGCCCTCTGCCCCCCGGTCATCGAGGTCGAGGGCCACGATGAACTCCGCCCCGGCGAGGGCATGCGGCGGCTCGAGCGTTGCCCCGCGGCCATTGCGCAGGAGGAAGCGGTTGGTGCCGGGGCGCCGCCACGCCACGCGGTCGGGAAACGCCAGCGCCGCCACCGCACCAGCCCGACTGACGTCGGCCTCGCCTGCCTTGCCCAGCAGCAGCGCACGCGCATCGGGCACACCCAACCCGGCGGCATCGCGCTCCTCCAGCAGCGTGGCCATGGCGCGTGCCAGCGTGCCCTCCCCGCGGGCAGTTGCCGTGACCACCATGTGGGCCAGGCGCGGGTGCATCGCCAGGGCTGCGCACGCCTTGCCATGCCGGGTGAGTGCGCCGCGCGCATCGCGCATGCCGAGTGCGGCGAGGAGTGCCGATGCCAGGGCCAGGTGCGCGGGTGGCGGGGGGTCCAGCCAACGCATCGCACCGGGATCGAGTGCCCCGGCAGCACTCAGGGCCATGAGCATAGGTGCCAGGTCGGCCTCTTCGATTTCCGGCGTCGAGTACGGCACCAGCGCCAGCTGTTCATGTGCCGCCCAGACGCGGTAGCACCGGCCCGGTGCCTGCCGGCCGGCGCGTCCGGCACGTTGCTCCGTGGCGGCGCGTGACGCCCGCACCGTGGCAAGTCGGGTGAGTCCCGTGCGAGGCGAGTAGCGCGGCACCCGCGCCAGCCCGCTGTCCACCACGGCCCGCACGCCGTCGATGGTGAGGCTCGTCTCGGCGATCGATGTGGCGAGGATCACCTTTCGGCGCCCGGCGGGATCGGGGACGAGCGCCCGGTCCTGGGCGCCGGGCGGCAGCATGCCATGCAGCGGAACAATGCTCGCATGCTTCGCGCGCTCGGCCAGGGTCCGCGCCATCCGGTTGATCTCCCGCTGCCCCGGCAAGAACACCAGGACATCGCCCTCGCCCTCGTCGAGCGCCTGCAGCACGGCGCCGGCCACGGCCCCCTCGAGTGGGCGATCGGGCGGGCGCGGCAGCCACGTCATGCTCACCGGGTGGCTCCGGCCCTCACTCGTCACGATCGGTGCACCGCCCATCAGGGCGGCCACCCTGGCGCCATCGAGCGTCGCCGACATGACCAGGATCCGGAGTGCCGGCTGGAGGAGTGACTGGGTCTCGAGGGCGAGGGCGAGGCCGGTGTCGGCGTGCAGGCTTCGTTCGTGGAACTCGTCGAACACCACGAGCCCGTACCCCTCGAGGGCAGGGTCGGCGCCGAGCATCCGGGTGAGGACGCCCTCGGTCACCACCTCGATCCGGGTGCGCGGTCCGACGCGCGTGTCACGCCGGGTCCGGTAGCCAACCACCCCGCCGGCAACGTCGTTCATGGATCGCGCCATGAAGCCCGCCGCCGCGCGCGCTGCCACGCGCCTGGGCTCCAGCATGATGATCCTGAGGTCGCCGAGCCACGGCGCATCGAGGAGCGCCAGGGGCACCCGCGTGGTCTTGCCCGCACCCGGGGGCGCCTGCAGCACCGCGCACGGGTGTGCTTCCAGCGCGCGCTTGAGGGCAGGGAGCACCTCGTCAACAGGAAGTGTCACCCCTCAAATGTAGGCCGAGCGCCCTCATGCCCTGACGCCCTGACGCCCTGACGCCCTGACGCTAGACTTCCCCCATGCGCATCATCGTCCCTGCCCTGTTCCTGGTTGCGGCCTGCAACCGGGGCAACGACGCCACCGTGAACCTCCCGTCGCGCCCGGTCGAGGCCCCGATCGCCACCGAGCTGCCGCCGGTGGCGCTCAACCCGAACACCCCGGTCTCCTACCCGCCCGCCGTGGCCCTGCAGGGGCTGGAGGGAACCGTCCTGCTGCACCTCTTCGTGGATACGACGGGTCGCGCCGTGGCCGAATCCACCCGGGTGGCGGAGTCGAGTGGGTATCCTGCCCTCGACAGCGCTGCCCTGGCGGGCGTGCCGCAACTCTGGTTTGCACCGGGAGAACGCGCGGGCGTCCGCGTGCCCATGGCCTTCCTCCAGCCAGTCCACTTCCGTACCCCACACGGCGTCGGAGCCACCCCATGAAGCCCCAGCACCTCGAGCCGTACGCCGACGTCCTCGAGACCGTTGGCTGGACCCCGCTCATCCGGCTCGCCCGCATCGGCGCCGGGATCCGCACCCCCGTCTACGGCAAGGCGGAGTATGCCAATCCCGGTGGCTCGGTGAAGGACCGCATCGGCCTCGCGATGATCGAGGCCGCGGAGCGCGCCGGCGAGCTCAGGCCCGGCGGCACCATCGTCGAGGGCACGAGCGGCAACACCGGCGTGGGCCTCGCGATGGCCGCCGCCCTCCGGGGCTACCGCTGCATCTTCACCATGCCCGACAAGATGTCGCAGGAGAAGGTGCGCCTCCTCCGGGCGTACGGCGCCGAGGTGGTCATCACGCCCACGGCGGTGCCGCCGGACCATCCCGACAACTACATCATGAAGGCGAAGCAGATCGTGCACGACACGCCCGGTGCGATCCTCGCCAACCAGCACTACAACCAGGTCAACCCCGAGGCGCACTACGCCACCACGGGGCCCGAGGTCTGGCAGCAGACCGGTGGCAGGGTCACCCATTTCGTGGCGGGTGCCGGGACCGGCGGCACGATCAGCGGAGCCGGCAAGTACCTGAAGGAGCGGCGGGCGGGCATCCGCATCATCGCCGGCGACCCGGTCGGCTCGCTCCTCACCGACTACGCGCGAACCGGCGTGATGGAAGCCGGCGCCGGTGCGCCGTACAAGGTGGAAGGCGTGGGCGGCGACAAGGTCTCGACTACCACCTGGTTCGACGTGATCGACGAGTGGCGGCAGGTGAGCGACCGCGCGGCGATGATGATGGCGCGGCGCCTGGCGCGGGAGGAGGGCATCCTCGTGGGCGGGTCGGCGGGCCTCAACGTGGCGGTGGCGCTCGAGGTCGCCCGCGAGCTCGACGACCCTGCGGCGTGTGTCGTCACCATCCTCTGCGACACCGGCGAGCGCTACCTCTCCAAGGTGTTTGACGACGACTGGATGCAGGAGAACCAGCTCCTCGAGCGGCCCCAGGCCACGGTGGAGCAACTTCTCCTCCGGCGCCGGCAGGCGACCGCGCCATCGCTCGTGCAGGTGGCGCCGGCCGCGGCGGTGCGCCAGGCGCTGAACCTCATGGGCAGCTATGAAGTGAGCCAGATCCCCGTCATCGACGAAGGTGAGGCCGTCGGCTCGCTGGTGGAGAGCAGCCTGATGACGCGGGCCCTGGCCCAACCCGCCCTGCTCGACCGGCCGGTTCGCGAGGTCATGGAGGCGCCGTTCCCCGTCGTGGAGCACAACTTCCCCACCGATCGCCTGGCGCCGATGCTCACGCGGGAGAATCCCGCGGCCCTGGTGCGAAAGGATGGGGAGCTGATCGGGATCGTGAGCCGGTACGACGTGCTGCAGCAGCTGATTGGAACGCGATAGGCAGGAGAGCAGGGTTCCCCATGCGCATCACCGTCCTGACCGGCGGCACCTCCTCCGAGCGCGATGTCGCCCTGGCCTCCGCCGTGCAGGTTATTGCGGCCCTGCGCAGTTGTGGACACCAGGTCGCCGCCGTGGATACGGCGCGGGGCTTCATTCCCGAGGCC
Organism: uncultured Gemmatimonadaceae bacterium; assembly: GCA_964638035.1. Lineage (GTDB taxonomy): Bacteria > Gemmatimonadota > Gemmatimonadetes > Gemmatimonadales > GWC2-71-9 > JAGGAG01. Next base: position 62,321 of record CAZWXD010000017.1, read on the forward strand.
GACGAGGCCCGCCTCCTGTCGGCCGCTGTCGGTGTGGCACCCCCCTCGGGTGACTCCCTGGCGGCGCTGCGGCACGGCCTGCAGCTCACGGCCCTGGCCAGCCTGGAGGCGGTGCGGGAAGCCGAGGTCCTCTTCCTCGCCCTGCACGGCGGCCAGGGCGAAGACGGCACCATCCAGACCATCCTCGACATGATCGGGGTCCCCTACACGGGGAGCGGCCCCCTCGGCAGCGGGATGGCCATGGACAAGGACATCTCCAAGCACCTCTTCCGCCAGGCCAACGTGCCGACGGCCGACTGGCTCATGGCCCCCGCCAGCGCTCGCGAGGCGGGCGACCGGCTGGGATGGCCCCTGGTGGTCAAGCCCTCCAAGCAGGGATCGACCGTGGGGCTCACGGTGGTGCGGCAACCCGCCGACTTCGACCGGGCGGTCGAGGAGGCCTTTCGACACGATGACGAGGTGATGGTCGAGGCCTTCGTCCCGGGACGGGAGTTGACTGTCGGGATCCTCGACGGGCAGGCCCTTGCAGTGGGGGAAATCATCCCCCGGCACGAGATTTTCGACTACGAATGCAAGTACACGCCGGGCATGTCCGAGGAGATCTTCCCCGCCGACCTTCCCGGCAGCATCATGGAGGAGTGCAGGACGCTCGGTGTGGCGGCACACCGGGCCCTGAAGCTGGGGGGATACTCGCGGGCCGACTTTCGCTTGACACCTTCGGGCCACCTCTCCTGTTTAGAGGTGAACACCCTCCCGGGGATGACGGCCACCAGCCTCCTGCCCCAGTCGGCACGTGCCGCGGGCATCGAGTTCCCGCTGTTGTGCGAGCGGATCTGCCAGGCCGCGCTCGCACCGGGCGGGACGCAGCGTACCACGTAAGCAGCAGGAAGGGGCCATGCAGGCATTGACCCACCCGCGCGTGACACCATGGGTGCTCCGGATCGGCCTCGCCAACGTGGTCGCGCTGCTGCTGCTCGAGACGGTCTTCATCTCGCCCACGCTCCACCAGTCGCTCGCATTCGACCCCGCCACGGCGGGCCGGGCACCGTGGACGATCCTCACCTACATGTTCGTGCACGCCGACCTGCTCCACCTGCTGCTGAACGTGGGCATGCTCTACCTGTTCGGCTGCCAGCTGGAGGCGCGGCTCTCGCAGGACGGCCGCTACCCGGCGCGATTCCCGCTCCTCTACCTCTACTGCGGCATCGGGGCGGCGATCTTCACGCTGCTCTTCCACCGGGTGGCGCCGGTGCACCCCTTCGTGGGCGCGTCTGGTGCCGTGCTGGGCGTGATGGTGGGGCTCGCCATGGTGGCGCCCGAGGCGGAGGTAGTGGGCGGCATCAACGCGCGCACCCTGGCGGCGTGGATCGTCGGCTTCAACGTGGTCATGGCACTGCCGTTCCTGCCGTTCCGCTCCGGCATCGCCTACGAGGCGCATGTGGGCGGGGCCCTGGCCGGCTACCTGTATTTCCGGCTGCAGCAGTTCCGCCCCGAGCCGGTGCCCCCGCCTCGCCGCGCCGCCCAGCGCCCGGTGATGGTCCAGCCCGGCGCGGCCGAGATGGAACGGCCCGAGGGCGCCACGCCGGCGGCATCGCCACGGCAGTCCCGGCACCCCGAGCCCGATCCGACCGCCCGCGAAATGGACCGCGTGCTCGACAAGATCAGTGCCCAGGGCATGGCGAGCCTCACGGCGAGTGAGCGCCGCTTCCTCGACGAGATTGCCCGCCTGAAGCGCGACCAGCGCCACTGACCTCCTGTGTCCGTCGGCAACCCCGGCGGCGCCCTCCAGGGCCTCCCGAAACATTCCAGGTGCCGGACCCGTTTCGCACCCACACCGTGCGAGCGCGGTCCGTGCCCGCCTGCCACCCCATTTTGCGAGAACACGCACCATGCGCTTCCGGGCCCTTGCCATCGCCCTCCTGCTCGTCCCCGGCGCTGTCTCCGCCCAGGCGTCCCGCACGGCGACCGATTCCCTCGACGCCTTTATCCTGGAGCAGGTCGCCCAGCGCAAGGTGCCGGGACTCTCGCTGGCGATCATCGACAGCGGCCGGATCGTGTATGCGAAGGGGTACGGGGTCACGGCACCGGGCGGCCGTGAGGCGGTGACCCCGTCCACCCTCTTCCTCGCCGGATCCGTGAGCAAGAGCGTAGCGGCCGTGGGCGCGCTCCGGCTGGTCGAGGCGGGCACCCTCACCCTGGACGACAACGTGAACGACCGGCTCACCACTTGGAAGGTGCCCGACAACCGGTTCACGGCCACCGAAAAGGTCACGGTCTCCCGCATCCTGAGCCATACCGCCGGCCTCACCGTACACGGCTTCGCCGGCTACAGCCGTACCGCGTCCGTCCCCACCGTCACGCAGGTCCTGGATGGTGCGCCCCCTGCCAACAGCCCGCCGGTGCGGGTCGACGCCGTGCCCGGCACCCGCTGGAAGTACTCGGGTGGGGGCTACACCATCATGCAGTTGCTGATGGAGGACGCCACGGGCCAGCCATTCGCCCGCTGGATGGACACCAACGTCCTGGCCCCCTTCGGCATGGCCACGTCCACCTTCGACAATCCCCTGCCGCAGGCATGGTGGGGCCGGGCCGCTTCGGGCACCTATCGCACCGGGCCAGTGCAGGGTGGATGGCACGTCTACCCGGAGATGGCGGCAGCCGGCCTCTGGACCACGGCGAGCGACCTGGCTCGCTTCGCCATGGGCGTCCAGCAGTCGTACGCCGGCAGCAGCAACCCCGTCATCTCGCAGGCCATGACGGCGCGGATGCTCACCAACGTGAGGAACAATGACGGGCTGGGCGTGTTCCTGGACGGCGCGGGGCCGTCGAAGATGTTCTACCACGGTGGCCGCGACGAGGGCTTCGACACCTACCTGGGCGCGTTCACCACGGGGGGCCGCGGCCTCGTGATCATGATCAACGCGAATGACAACTCGGGAATGATGCGCCGCATCCTGGCCTTCGTGGGTCGGCAGTACGGGTGGCCCGGCAGCGAGCCGGCGTTCGCGGTGGAGCGGGTGCCGGTCCCGGCAGGCACCCTGCCTTCCCTGGCTGGCCGCTACGAGATCGGCAACAACAGCATGATCACCTTCGCCATGTCGGGCGACCAGTTCGTCACCCTGGCCGACGGGCTCACCGACCGCACCTGGGTCCCGACGGGGCCGCTCCAGGTCACCAGTGCCGACGGCGACCGGCGCTTCACCTTCGTCCGCGATGCGTCAGGCCATGTCACGGGGTTCACCCGCGAGGTCAACAGCACCACGCTCACCGCCCCCCGCATCGGGCCGCTCCTGGGCAATGCCGCACCGCGGCAGGATCCCGATCCCGCCCGCACGGCCCGGCTCGAGGCGGCGCTCCGCGCCTTCGCCCAGGGTGGCGATGCCGTGGCACAGGCCCCCGACGTCGCCCCCGGGACGCGGACCGGCCTCGGCACCGAGCCGGTTCGCTCGCTGCATGGCTACTCCGGGATGACCTGGCTGCTGGACGAGGACGTCCGGGGCCGTGGCATCGAGCGCCACGGGAGTCCGGTGGCCACGGTGTCGCACTACCGGCTGGACCCGCCCACCGAGGGCCGGTTCGTCCTGGTGCACCTCGATGCCGATGGACGGTTCGCTGATTTCGACGTCGTGGATGAATGACAACGGCGCTCCAATGAGGAGCGTCGTGGTTGAGCCGTGCAGGCACTCTTTACGTTCCCAGCGACTTCATGTATCGTGACCTGTGCTGCTCAACCTCCTTCCAGAATTCCTCGATGTGCTTCGCGCGCCCGACGCCGAAGCAGCCTATCGCAGGTACCACGACGCCCACCGCCCCATCCTCGACGCCTACTGGCGCAACTACGTCCTCGACCCTGACACGCCGCCTGCGATCCCGGTGATCCGGGCGGCGCTCCGGGCCGACCGGCGCGACCTGCACGCCCTGGCCGAGTCGGTTGACCTCGTCGCCATCGCTGAAGAGGCGATCGCCCGTGCCGTCCAGGTGCTGCGGGTGGACCAGCCCACCGACGTGGTGCTCATGGTCGGCATGGGTGCCGCCAACGCCGGTGAGCTGGTGGTGAATGGCAAGGGTGTGGCGTTCATCTGCCTCGAGCACTTCACGGGGCGGGTCAACGCCGAGACCTATGGCCTGGGCCTCAACCCCGACCTCATTCCCCTCTGGATCGGGCATGAGCTGGCGCATGCAGTGCGGTATGCCTCGCCCGGCTCCCGGAGCGAGATCGCCCGGCTGGTGCAGGAGGCCCGCGGGTACTACGACTACTGGGAAGTGGGGAGCCGGGCCACGTTGCGCGAGTTGCTGGTCAACGAGGGGCTGGCGGTGCATGCCGCCGAGGCGGTGGCGCCGGGGTTCCGGGCGGCCGACTACCTGGGCTATCCCCGCCGGCAGTTCGTGCGGCTGCGCGAACTCGAGGCCTTCCTCCGCCGCGCCGTGGCGCACGACCTCGAGCGCCAGGGCCTGGGGCTCCGCCTCCGGTACCTCTCCGGCGGCATGAGCCCCAGTGCGCGGCTCGTGTCCGGCCGCGTCATCCCCGAGCGAACGGGTTACTACCTGGGCTACCGCATGACCGAGGCAATCATCGCCGAGCGGGGCATTGCGGACGCGCTGCGGGCGGGTACCGACGAGATCCGGGCCGCCGAGGAGCGCGCCGCCGGGATCCGGACCGCATGAACGAGCAGGTACCAGTCACCATCACCTGGAAGCCGGCGGGACCGATGGTGGTCGAGGGACCGGTGGTCATCCTCGACAATGCGGGCACCGTCGTCGAGCCGCCCCCGGCCAAGGTGCCGGGCCAGGTGAAGCTGTGCGGCTGCGGTCGTTCGCTGAACCGGCCCTTCTGCGACGGGTCGCACAAGAGGTAGGGCGGCCGGGCGCCCTACTTGTTCCTCCGCCTCCGCTCCGCCCGTGACTCCACCTTCGACGGCTTCGCCTCGGGCTCGCCCGTCTTGATCGCCACGAACTCCTTCACCTCGGCCTTCTTCAGCTTCATCCGCTCCCGCCCGATCATCCACTGCTGCGGGATGCTGGCCAGGTTGCTCACGGTCCAGTAGAGGTTCAGGCCCGAGGCGAACTGGAAGCCGAAGATGGTGATCATCACCGGCATCATGTAGAGCATCATCTGCGCCTGCAGCTTCGTCTGCGGCGTGTGCTGGATGCCCATCTGCCCCACCTTGCTGAGCGCGAACATCGAGATGCCGCTCAGCACCGGGATGATGTACAGCGGGTCGGGCCGCGAGAGGTCGGGGAACCAGAGGAACGGCACCCCGCGCAGCTCGATCGAGTTCCCCAGCACAAAGAAGAGCGCAAACAGCACCGGCATGGGGAGCAGCATCGGCCAGCAGCCACCCAGGGGGTTGACGTTGTGCTCCTTGTAGAGCGCAAACATCTCCTTCTGCAGCTGCTGCGGGTCGTTCTTGTACCGCTCCTGCAGGGCCTGGAGCTGGGGCTGGACCGCCTGCAGCGCCGTACTGGCGCGCATCGCCTTCTGGTTGAGCGGCCAGAGCAGCAGGCGCACCAGCAGGCCGAACAGGATCAGCACCACGCCATAGTGGAGGTGCAGCGTCTGGTGCATCCATACCAGCAGCCAGCGCACCGGCGTGGCAAAGAACCGGACCAGCGTCCGGAACCCGGGCCAGCCATACGGGTTCACGTCGTCGAAGTCCCGGCCCAGCCGGCTCAGCCGCTCGTACTCCATCGGGCCGGCATACAGCGTGTACGCGAACTCGCCCGACGCAGTCACCGGCATGCCCAGCACGACCCTGACCTGGGTAGGCCGCTTGCCCGCATTCACCGGCGCCGTGGCCGACACCTCGCTCAGCCTCCCCCCCGTGGAATCAAAGGCGAGGATGCCCGCCACGAAGTACTTGGACTTCACCGCCGCCCAGTCGATGGGACCGGGGAACGACATCGGCTGGCCCGGATCGAAGCCGGCAAAGTCGTGGCGCTTGGTGCCGTCCTGGTGCGTCACCAGGGACGCCAGGCGGAAGTTGTCGACCGAGTCGGCCTCGGTGTTGTTGATCCCGCTCCCGAGGGCCAGGCGAACCTGCCCACCCTGGGGCCCCAGGCCCTCGATACGGCCCCTGACACCCACCTGGTAGTCCACCGGCGAGAACGTGTACGTGAGTTCGACCGAGACCTCGCCCTCACTGCCACGGAGCACCAGCGCCCTTGGCTCGGTGGCGACGTCCAGCGCGCCAGGCTCGGCGGCGAAGTGCCAGCGATCCACGCGGATCGTGTCATTGCCCTGGAGCACGTAGAAGCCGAGCAATGGCAATCCGGGGCGAACCAGCTCGGCCGGCCGCCCCAGCGTCTCGCGCACCTGGGAGGTGTAGTGCGTGAGGGCGAGGGACACGAGCGTCCCGCCCTGGGTGCTCACGCCATACTGCGCGAGGGGCGTGGTGACCGCGATGGTATCGGCCACGACCGTGTCGGTCGCAGCCCTCGCCACCGTGGGCGGGGCCTGTACCCGCGCACGGGGCAGCGCAGCCGTCGTGGCCGAGTCGGGGCTGGTCGCGACAGTGTCCACTGGCGCGACAGTCGTGGATTGCCTGGGTGCCGGCTTCTTCAGGAAGAAGGTCGGTACGGTCGCAATCACGAACATGAGGGCAACCGCCCAGACGGTGCGTCTATCCATTCAGGTGTCCTTGTCCCGTGCGCCCGGATCCGTGCCCGGTACCGGATCGTACCCACCGGGGTTCCAGGGATGGCAGCGGGCGAGGCGTCGGAGTGCGAGCCACGTCCCGCGGAGGGCGCCGTGCGTCGCGAGCGCCTCGCGTGCGTAGGCGGAGCATGAGGGCGTGAAGCGGCAACTGGGTGGCAGCAACGGCGAGATCGCAAGTTGGTACAGCCGCACCAACCCGCCCAGGAGCTGCCGGGGCCAGAGGACCACGTTCATGGGTCACGGCTTGGGGCAGGTGGCATCACGCCACGCGAGGACTTCGGCGCGGAGCGCACTGTGGGAGGCCTCGTAGGCCTTGTGCCGCGCACGCACCAGGAGGTCCCACGCCGGCTGGACCGCTTGCACCTCACGGCGCCACGTTTCCTTGAGGCGGCGCCGGAGCCGGTTCCGTTCCACTGCGGTGGCCCGGAATCGGGGAACGATCAAGCCCATGCGCGGATGGCCCACGGTGTTGTCGATCCAGGTGAACTCGAGAAACGCGGACCGGCGGCGCCGGCCCCTGGCCTGGCACCGCCGGATGTCGGCAGCTCGCGCCAATCGGCGCGACCGCGGGAAGCCTTCGCCCTTCGTCAGGCCCGCCCGTGCTTGGACGGGAGGGAAACGGTCAGGCGCTTGCGCCCCTTCTTGCGACGACGCGAGAGCACTTCTCGTCCCCAGCGGTCGGCCATACGGGCGCGGAATCCGTGCTTGTTGATCCGCTTCTTGTTCCGCGGACGATAGGTCGGCTGCATGTCAGGTGCCCCTCCAATGAGCCCGCCAAAATAGCGGGCCCGGCACCCGAGGGTCAAGGTTGACTTATCCACACCCCACCCGTAATATCTCGCGCCCTTGCTCAACCCTCCGCCGGTCCAAACGAGTCGAAATGCCTTCTTCCGCGAAAGATCTCTGGGCGCGCCTCCTCGAAGACGCCGTCCGTGAACTTCCGGAACAGACCGTCCGAACCTGGCTCGAACCCGCCGACCCCATCTCCCACGACGGAGAGACGCTGGTCATCGGGGCACCCGACCAGTTTGCGGTGGACTGGAACGAGTCGAAGCACGCCAGCCTCCTCTCCCGGCTCGCCGAGAAGGCCGTCGGGCACCCGGTCGCCGTGGTGTTTCGCGTCCAGGAGGAACAGCAGAAGCGGCCCCAGATGGACCTCTTCGTGGCCCCACCACCCACGGCAACGCTCGCACCTGCGCAGGGCAAGGGCAATCCGGGTACGCAGCCACTCAATGAGCGGTACAGCTTCGACACCTTCGTCATCGGCAAGTCGAACGAGCTCGCCGCCGCCGCCGCGCACGCAGCGGCCGAGTCGCCCGGCAAGACCTACAACCCGCTCTTCATTTACGGGGCGACGGGGCTCGGAAAGACGCACCTGATGCAGGCGATTGCGCACGCCGTGATCGCCAGGCAGCCGGAAACCCGGGTCCTGTATGTCGGCGCCGAGCAGTTCATCAACGAGGTCATCGAGAGCATCCACAGCCGGACGATGCCGGAGTTCCGCCGGCGCTACCGGGCAGATGTCGACCTCTTCCTCGTTGACGACGTGCATTTCCTTGAAGGCAAGGAAATGACGCAGGAAGAGTTCTTTCACACCTTCAACGCCCTCTACGAGGGCAACAAGCAGATCGTCCTGACCTCCGACCGGGCGCCCAAGGAGATTCCCGGCCTCGAGGCCCGGCTGGTCAGTCGCTTCGAGTGGGGGATGGTGGCCGACATCGGCCAGCCAGACCTGGAGCACCGGATCGCCATCCTCCGCAAGAAGGCGGAGCAGGACCACCTGGAGATGGCGATCCCCGACGACGTCCTCCGGTTCATCGCGGAGCACGTGCGGTCCAATGTCCGTGAGCTCGAGGGCTGCATCATCAAGTTGTTGCTGTACGCCTCCTTGAAGCACAAGGAGTGCAGCATCGACCTGGCCCGCGAGGCCCTGGCCGACCGGATCCGACCGGACAATGACGGGGCAGCACCCTCACGGGCGCTTCCCACGATCACCAAGGTGCAGGAGGTGGTGGCGCGTCGCTGGGGTGTCACGCCCGAGGGGCTGCGGTCCAAGGCCCGTATCAAGACACTGACGGTACCGCGCCAGATCGCAATGTTCCTGGCGCGCGACCTCCTGCAGATGCAGCTGGTGGAGATTGGTCAGGCCTTCGGTGGCCGTGATCACAGCACTGTCATCCACAGTGTCGATAAGGTGGCGCGCCTGATGACGCGCGATCGCGGTTTTCGCGAGAAGGTAGAGCTCGCACGGATGGAACTCACGCCGCATTAGGGTTGGGTGCCGAGTTTTCCCGATTGTTGTCCCGATTGTCAGTTGGTTGCCGTGGAGAGTATGGAATGGTGGGTCGGCGCAGTGGGAAAACTGGCGCCTTCCAAGAAACACGACACGGAACTGACATCAGGTGGGTGAAGGGAAGCGCTGCCGGGAGTGGAAGATGCCGTCGCTCTCCACACCCTCCAGCCCTCTACTACGACTACTAGGTAGTTATCTATATAGGAACAGCAGGTAGTTCTCCGCTGACCAACGAGGATCGGGATGAAGTTCACCATCACCAGGGAGCAGTTCCAGGAAGGCCTGCAGGCTGTCGCAGCCAGTGTGCCGACCAAGACCACGCTCCCCGTGTTGTCCAACATCCTCGTGGAGGCAACCAGGGACGGAGTCCGGCTCTCCGGCACCGATCTCGACATTGCTGTCAGTACAGTGGTACCTGCGCAGGTTGACCAGGAAGGATCCATCACCGTTCCTGCCCGGAAGCTGAGCGAGATTGTGCGCGAGCTGCCCAACGCCTCCATCCGGCTCACGGCGAGCGGAGAGCAGCGCGTCACCATCGAGTGTGGGCGATCGAAGTTCAAGCTCCTGGGGCTTCCCAAGGACGAATTCCCGGCCTTCCCGGCCATCAAGTTCGATGGCGGCTGGAAGGCCACGGCGGGGAACCTGCAAAAGCTGGTCACGCACGTCGCCTTCGCCGCGAGCACCGAGGAGAGCCGTCCCATCCTGAACGGCGTGCTCTGGGAGCTTCGCCCCGACCGGATGCGCATGGTGGCCACCAACGGCCACCGGCTGGCACGCATGGACGTCCCGACCGTCACCCCGGGCGGCACCCAGGCCGACCTCATCGTCCCGCCCAAGGCGCTGGAGCAGATCCGGAAGCTGTTCAGTGCCGAGGACGAGATCGACGTAGCACGGAACGAGAACCACCTGGGCTTCCGTTCGGCCACGACCCACGTCTATACCCGGCTGATCGAGGGGCCCTACCCGAACTACGAGCAGGTCATCCCCCGGGAGAATGACAAGGTGATGACCTCTGACAGGGGCGCCCTGACTGCCGCCATCCGCCGCATGAGCATTGTGGCGAGCGACCAGACGCACCGCATCCGGATGGCCTACGCCAACGGATCATGCAAGCTGTCGGTTCAGACTCCCGACCTGGGCGAGGCGCAGGAAGAGATGACGGTCACATACGAGGGCGATGCCCTCGAGATCGGCTTCAACGCGGCGTACCTGCTCGAGGTGCTGAAGTACATCCCCACCGATGAGGTCCGGATGACCTTCAAGGCCCCCGAGCGTGCCGCTACTGTCGAGCCAGTGGGCTGGGACGACCCTGCAAGCTTCCTCGCCCTGGTGATGCCGCTGCGCCTGGTTGACTGACCAGCGGCGCGACGAGCGCACTGCCGCACCACGGAAGGTGACGGGAGCGTGCTCCCCTCACCGCCACGCATATCGGCCTCCCAGCATGAAGGTGACCACCCGGTCGCCACCGTAGTCGCCGAAGCTGTTGCCACCTTCCAGGAGGTGGACGCGGGCACCGGCACCGACGCTCCAAGGCCCATCGCCCGGGCTCCAATCCAGCCCGGCCCCGAGGCTCAACCCCAGTGCAAACGCCGTGGACGACGACCCGGTGGGATAGCCCGGCTCGGAGGCACCCGTCGTGTTGCTGGACACGTCGATGGTGTTCGATCCCTTGGCGAACCAGGCACCGAGACCGGCTGAACCCCAGGGTCGCCAGGTGCCGCGGTTCGGGCTCATGAGCAGCGTGGCCCCCACCTGGATCCATCGGTTCTTGTCGTCCCGGACCGAGGTGCACTCCACGGACCCCGGGACGCCGGGCGCACTGCAGGCCACCTGGGTGACCGTTTGCTCCTTGCGGACCTGGTAGTACCCCACCTCGAGCCCCAGCGCCAGCCAGTGGTTGAGCTCGCGCCCGACCAGCGCACTTCCGCCGATGGATCCGCCTCCCAGCCCGCCGGCGTTGTTGTTGGTACTGGTGGAGTATCCCAGCTCGATGCGATCCACCCAGCGATCCTGGCCTGCCGCGATCGTGGCGTGCAGGGACAGGGCGCAGGCAAGGAAGGCCGTGCGACCTGTGAGGGTTGTGCCCGTCATTCGCTGTCCGGTACCTCCGCCTCGGTCCTGGGAATCTCCAGTCGCTCCCCCGCCATCCGGCGCAGGATGAGGTTCTGCCGCCAGCGCATGCGGCCGGGTCGATGCGCCGGATTGGACCGCAGCGGGAACGGCAACAGGCCCGCCAGGGCGGCCGCCTCCGCGCGGTTGAGGCGTGCGGCCGGCTTTCGGAAGTACTCCTGGCTGGCCGCTTCGACACCCCAGATCCCCGGGCCCATCTCCACAATGTTGAGGTACAGCTCCAGGATGCGCCGCTTGCCGAGGGCCGCCTCGAGCCGCCAGGTGGTCACGGCCTCCTTGACCTTGCGAAGCGGGTTCCGGGAGGGCGAGAGGTACAGGTTCTTCGCGAGCTGCTGCGAGATGGTGCTGGCGCCGCGCAACTGGTCGCGTCTTCCCCAGGCCCGACCCAGGGCGCGATACAGCGCGGCACGATCGCGCTCGGCCTGCCAGTCGAACTGCTCGCGGCGATAGCCAAGCGCCTTCAGGATCGCCATGTAGTCGATCCCGTCGTGCTCCCAGAAGTTGTTGTCCTCACCGGTGATGGCCGCGATGGCCGCCGCCGGGGCGATGGAGTCGAGGGGCACCGGGACATAGCGCGGCCCGCCGCGTTCCTGTGCCTGCCCGCTCCTCCCCGGCGCGCCGAGGGCTTGCAGCTGGCGCATCTGCATGAAGGCGGTACGGCGGGGAAAGTGCGTGCGATACCACAGCGGTGGCGGCCACACGGCCAGGAGCCACGCCATGAACGCGAAGGGAGGAACCAGGACCACAAGCCACCAACGGCGTCGGGGCGCCATCTGCGCTAGCGTGGCCCCGCGATGCGCTCGATGGTCAGGTGGCCGGTCTGGATGGCGGGTACGGTCTGGCCAACCGAGGAGACGTCGAGCGTCAGGGACACGGAATCACGGCCATCCACCGAGAGCACCTGACCGGCCTGCGTGAGGAGCCTGGTCCGGTACCGCGAACCCGTGAGGCTGACGCCGATATCGCCGCCGAAGCGCGTCGCGATCCCCTTGCCGTCCAGGGCGGCCCGGCTGCCGATCCGAAGGGCCGCGGCGGGCTGCTGGACCACATCGGCCGTGACGTCACGCATGGCCGTGACGGGGATGGCAGCGCCGGCCACGCGCTCCATCACCTGCACGGTATCGCGCCAGCTGAATCCCCCGCGGGCCCCACCCGCTGGGAGCGGGGTGAGGAGTTCCGCCAGCGAACCGCTCACCAACTGGGCCCCGGCCGTGCCGGGACTTGCCGGCTCCAGTCCTTCCAGGCGCCGGCCGTCCACCAGGCTCCCGGTCCAGCGGGTGCCGTCCGCGAGCACGAGCGAATCGCGAGGAAGCGTCCCGGCCCGCACGGAGTCGAGTGTCATCACGACACGGGCGGGTGACGGGCCGGGAGCCACGCTGAGCCGCACCCAGGCACTCCACTCCACGACCTGGGTCTGCGCCGAGTTGGGGTACTGCACCGTGAGTGTGTCGGCGCGGTTCACGGCATAGCGGCTCTCGCCTGTGGCGTATTGCGCCACGGTCATCGTGAGCCGGGGCTGCACGGTGATGGTCGTGGGCTCATCGGGCCGGACGCCGCTGGGTGCGGGTGACGCAGGCTTGCCCGGCTGGCTCGAGGAGCAGGCCGCAATGCCCAGCACGACGAGCCACCGGGGCACGGAGCCGAGCAGGCTCCGCATCCCGGTGGGTTCGTCCCTGCGTATCGGGGAAACGGCCATCAAGGCAGGACGGAGATCGTCGCGGACGACTGCACGATGATCGGCAGCGTCACGCCTTGTGCGGCGAGCGTCGCGTTCATGTTCATGGTGGAGCTGGTCACTCCGCCCAGGTGGCGGCCATCCGGACCGATGAAGATGTTGCTGGTACCGGTACCGGTGCCATCGATGTCCACGGCGCCGCCCGGTGTCTCCTGGGCCCCGGCAACGGACGACGCGGAGGCGCCGTCCAGCTTGGTCGCCGTCACGCCTGCGCGGTTCTCCGTACCCGCGACCTTCCAGTTGGTGACCGTGCGCTGCTCGAGCGAACCGCCCCCCACCGGGTTCGTGGTCTCGGTGGTGTCGGTCCAGGTCTCGCCCATCGTGTACGCCTTCCGTGGCCGCAGCACGAGCTGGTTCACCAGGGTGGCGAGGCCGAGTCCGGCAACACTCTCGGCCGGGGCCTTCACCGCCGTCACCTTGCCGGCACCCGAGGCGAACGCCGTCACCTCGGCGCCGCGAACCTTCTGCAGGGCATCAGGCGTGACCCCCTGGGGTAGCGAGTCGCCATGGACGGAATCGATGACCATCCTCACCGCGCGCCCATTGGCCGAATCCGTCAGCGTGAGCGTGATGAACGAGGTCAGCTTCAGGGCCATGACCTGCTTGCCACCACCCAGCGCTGCGGCGTCAGCTTCCTGGCGGATGTGCTGTTCCACCTTGTAGCGGGTGACGGAGGTGGCCCGGTGGGCCGGCACGACGAGCCCGGCCACCACCATCGCTCCGACCGCCAGAATTCCTGCCTGCATCAATAACCTCTCATGAGGGGTTGTCTGGTGCCAAGGGGGGAAAGCTAGGGCAACTCGGACAGGGCTGGTAGGCCACCTTCCTGACGCCCTGACGCCCTGACGCCCTGACGCCCTGACGCCCTGACGCCCTGACG
>CAZWXD010000018.1:0-25192 GCA_964638035.1 uncultured Gemmatimonadaceae bacterium
TTAGCGCCACATAACAAGCAAATTGAGCTGGCAGCGCCGGTCTATGATGCGGCAGCTCATTTGCGGGGCGTTAGGCGGCCCGTTGCGTATCTGGGGTCTCGATGACCAACGATCAGACGAAGATGGTGGTTGCCGCAGGTGCAATTGTTGCCCCGGCAATTCACTCTGCTACAGATCTTTTGGAGATCGCCAGCGGCTTTTCGACGGTTCAGCTGACGCTGAACTACATGGCATTCCTTGCGATCCCCTTCGCTGTGATCGGGTTGCACGCGGTTCAGCGGCCGCGCGCTGGAGCCCTTTCCCTGATCGGCGCACTCCTCTATGGAGTGTCATTCGAATACTTTGCCGGCACCGCCACGTACGCCTTGGTCCGAGGCACGCCGGACTACGCCACTCTGCTCAGAGAGTTGGGCGGGCAGTACACCGTCCACGGCGCGCTCATGGTCGTAGGTGGAGTGCTGTTTGGTGTCGCAGTCGTTCGTGCTCGCGTCCTGCCGGCATGGACCGGCATCACCCTTGTCGTTGGAGTCTTCGTAAACCTGCTTCTTGCCCTGGGCGCACTGCCGCCGATTAGCCAGATCGCCGGGACGGTCGTTCGGAATGTTGCGCTGATCGGGATGGGCGCCTCCCTGCTTGGCCGACGTGGAGTACCCGGTGCCTCCAATCAGTGGTAGCCAGGGCCAGGTGCCTCCGATCGATAGGTGGGCTAGGCAGCACCCGATCGCACTGTTTGTCGCCCTCGCATACGGCCTTACATGGGCACTGCTGCCCCTCGTGCATCACTACACGCCGCTTGGCGTCATTGCGCTGTTGTGCCCAGCTGTAGCCGCCATCATCACCGTTCTAGTATCCGGCGGTCATGAACCGCGAAGCTTGCAGGCGCGAGTATCGAGATGGCGCGTTGCTCCACGTTGGTATCTGTTTTCTCTCGCTCTCCCGCTCCCGATAAGCCTATTGGCAGCCGCCGTGGAGCGGAGTTGGGGTGCCGAAGGACCGATCTCCGCTGCGCCGCTCAGTTGGTTGGGCGTAGTCGTGTTCGTGATGGTGCTCGGCGAGGAGATCGGCTGGCGCGGCTTTGCGTTGCCCACACTTCAGGCCAGATTTGGCCCATTGGGCGCCAGTATTGCGGTTGGCATTATCTGGGCTGCCTGGCACTTCCCCCTCTTCTTCATGAGTGGCATGCCACAGTATCAAAGCCCTTTTGCCGCCTACGTGATCTACACGATTGCCTTGTCCACTATTTTGACGTTCCTAGCGCTGCATACGGCAGGAAGTGTCGTCATCGCGACCCTTTTCCACGGCGCTGTGAACACTTTGATCCTCGTAAACGAGGGTGCGAGTGCGTCTCAGCGAGGCTGGGGTAACGCGTTGGCCTATGGCTTGGTGGGACTATCCGTCATCGGGTTCGGGGGGCTGAGGCCGCCTAACAACAGCATGCAGCGGACGGCGCTGCGCGCCGCCGCTGATGCTGAGCGTTAGGCGTCAGACTTCAGGTCCCTTGCCGAGGCCATCGATCTTCAGCACATTTCGCTTATGTCAGCCCCCATCTTTGACTTCAGTCACCTGACGCCCGCTGAGCGCATTGAGTTGGCTGAGCAGCTCTGGGACAGCCTGGAGCCGGCCGCCCTGCAGATCTCGTCGGCTCAGGAGGACGAGCTCCGGCGTCGACGTCAGGAGCTCCGGGAGGCCTCGGATCCCGGGGAGCCATGGGGTCAGGCGCTCGATGATATCGAAGAACGCGGCGCTTGACGCCGCCGTTGTTCCTTCGGCCAGCAGCGCGGGCCGATATCGCCGAAGCACGCCGTTGGTACGACCAACGTAGTGCCGGGCTGGGCTTAGAGTTCCTCCGGGCGGTGCGTGTGGCGTTGGCGGCCATTGAGCGAGCGCCTGGTCGCTTCCCCGTCGCAATGGACGACATCCGCCGGGCCCAGCTTGGGCGGTTTCCCTATCTCGTCTACTACGTCGTGTTACCAGAGGCAGTGAGCGTTATCGCGGTGATGCATGGCCGCCGTGAACCACGCCGCTGGCAATCGCGGCGCTGACGGCATAACAAGCAAGTTGAGCTGGCGGCGCCGGACTTGGATACGGCAGGGGCGCCGCCCGGCTAACTGCCTGGAGGCCGCGGCGCCCCCGCCGTCACCGTCGCCGCAGCTCATTTGCACCGCGTTACACAGCACGAGGCGTCGGAGCGCACTAGATTCCGACCGGGAATTACCTCCGAGGTGCTGATGACCTTCAGCATTGAGATCGAGCAGGAACCGGACGGCCGCTGGCTTGCGGAGGTCCCCGAACTTCCGGGGACCCTCACCTACGGCGTCACCAAGTCCGACGCCACAGCGAAGATTCAGGCCCTCGCGTTGCGCGTGCTGGCCGAGCGCCTTGGAGCATGGCGAAGCCGTGCCTGAGCTCCTCACGGTGTCGTCCTGGCTGCATGAGCAGTTGGGGAGCCGCCAAGGCAAAGCGGGTGCTCGCGGCGCTCCTCCGGATCGGCTGGGCCATCAAGCGTGAGTCGGGCTCCCATTCGGACCTTGGCGCGTGCAGGCTGGCCGGACTTCGTGTTCGCATTTCACGATACGGAGGAGATCGGTCCCCGCATGCTTGCGCGGATCGCGCGCCATACCGGGCTGAAGCCGACCGACCTTTGATCGCCGTGCTGTATAACCAGCAAATCGAGCTGTCAGCGCCGGGCCTTGATGCGGCAGGGGCGCCGCTTGGGGCTGACAGCCTGGAGGTCGCGGCGCCCCTGCCGCGACCGGCGCTGCAGCTCATTTGCAGAGCGTTATACAGCGGCTTCTTGGAGGTGCATGGAAGGCACCGTTGCGGTAACCGACTTCGGCTGGTACAGTCACCTCCGCTCGCATCCAGAGCTGGAGGAGGTCAACTTCTGGAAGCCCTCCGCATATCGTGCCTTCTCCGCCCGCGAGTTCTCGCCGTTTCTGTTCAAGCTGAAGGCTCCCTACAACGCTATCTGCGGGTTTGGCTTCTTTGCTCGCTATGCCTCTCTTCCGGACTGGCTTGCGTGGGACAGCTTCGGTATCGGGAACGGGTGCGATTCGCTTGCTGAGATGCGGCAACGGATCGGTGTCATCCGGGAGCGCATCTCCTTCTCCGGACCACCTTCTTCACCGATCGGCTGCATTCTGCTCGTTCAGCCGACGTTCTTCACCGAGGCCGACTGGATCGCCCAACCCGCAGACTGGCGCGCGAGGACGGTGTCCGACAAGCGCTATGACCTTGCCGCTGGGGAAGGCGCCCGCATCTGGGCTGAGTGCCTGGCACGAGCGAGGGCCCAGCCCTCACCGACCCTTGCTGGTGCGGCAGCAGCTCAACCACCCAGCCCTCGCTATGGTGCGCCTATCCTGGTGGCGCCTAGGCTTGGCCAAGGAACCTTTCGCATTGCCGTAATGGAAGCGTACGGTTGGAGGTGCAGCGTTAGTGGGGAGCACTCCCTTCCTGCCCTCGAGGCAGCACACATTCGTGGGTACGGGGAGGATGGGCCGCACGACGTGCGTAACGGCCTGCTCCTTCGCGCCGACATTCACCGTCTCTTCGACACCGGTTACGTCACCGTCTCAGGCGATCTCCGGCTCGAGGTCAGCTCAAGGCTGAAGACTGAGTTCGCTAATGGCCACAGCTACTATCCGTACCACGGCAAGCCGTTGACTCTGCCACCAGTCCCGCAGCACCAGCCGCTCGCGGAGTACCTGGCTTGGCATCGCGAGAACAAGTACGCTGCCTGATGGCGTTGCCGCTGTAAGCAAGCAGAAGTGAGCTGTCAGCGCAACTCATTTGCAGAGCGTTAGAGAGCAACTATCGTGGCATCACCACACTGGAGAGGCAGAATGGGCTTCGAAGCAAGGGGGACAATCGCCGCTGCTGCATCGGTCGCCCTCGCCGGAGCCTGCTTAGGGTTCTGGATGTTTGCGTTTCGCGGTCTGCTGTTGTTTATGAGCGTCGGCCTTGGGCTTGTTCTCGTCCTTGCTACATTGGCTCACCTTGTTCCTCGTTCTGCAGCTGGCGTCGCCTTGCTCTTGGCGGGACTGGCCCTGTACTCAGCGTCGACACTTGGCTGGGGTGCGGCTGATGCACCGGATGGAACCCGGTACAAGGTGTCGCCGGTGGGCCTGTCACACGTTCTCGCTCCGCATCAGCCCGTCTCGAAGACGATCGACTGCGGGTGGTACGCCATCTCGGGATATGCGGCGTCATGCACGGTGGCTGCCGAGGGAGAAGCCGCGTTCCGACAGTTGCGGGCCGTGTATCCATTGGTGATCGCTGCGACGGCGTGCTGCCTCCTGGGGGCCATCCTATCTATGGCATCGGCGCGGTATCGTCGACGCGTCGTGGTTCCGTTCGCGGCGGGAGCCGCGCTCACTTCGGTCCTCGCGGTCATTCTTTTCGCAAGCTCGTTCGGTACGGCATTGCATGATCTCCGGGGCCTTAGGGTTGGCACCGGTGGGACGCTCGGCACGATGGAGCTGGCCGTGGCCGTGCTGCTTTGCCTCACGGTGGCGTTGCTTCCAGGAGAGTCGGGGCCGCGACGAGCGCTGCTCTCTAACCAGCCGATGAAGGTGACCGGCTTCCCCGGCAGCTTGCCGCCAAGGCGTTAGCCGCACGAATCGGTACAGGAGATCCGATGGACATTGAGAGGCTCACGCCCATGCTTCGGACGTGGGATGTGGCTGGAAGTATCGAGTTCTACTGTCGCGTGCTCGGATTCGAGTGCGCTGCCCATGAACCTGAACTGGGCTGGGCATCCATGACATGCGGCCCAGCAACTGTCATGTTGTCTGCCCCAAACGACCACGAGGGCGACCGAGCGCCGGCTTTCACGGGGTCCATCTACTTCCGAGTGAGAAATGTCGATGAGGTCTGGGCACGCCTCCGGGACCGGGCTCGTGTGCGCTACCCAATCGAGACCTTTGACTATGGAATGCGCGAGTTCGCGGTTTACGACAACAATGGCTACCTGCTTCAGTTCGGTGAGCCTGCTCGGGGGGACGTACAGTCGACGTGAGCCGATTTGACTTGAGATCGAAGGCGGCGTCTAACGGCCTGAACCAACAGGACCTCTATGCCCCGAGTATCCGCGCTGTGCATCCTCTCCCTCTTCATGACTGCACGAACTGCTGCCCAAACCGCATCGGCGGTTACGCTCCCGGGCACCCAGCAATACGACGTCAAGTCCAGCGTGAACGGGCAGGAGTACCGGCTCTATGTGGCTCCTCCTGCGGGCTACTCGGCAGGGGATACCACGCACTACCCAGTCTTGTACCTGCTTGACGGTCACTTCGCATTCCCCGCTGCCGTAGCGGCGCGGGACTACATGGGTCTCGTCGGGACCCTCGAGCGTGTGATCATTGTCGGGATCGGCAACGGGGAATACACACTCCCTTCGTGGTTCGCTCACCGTTGGCGCGACTATACGCCCTCCGGTAACACGACCATCGACACATCCTATGCCCGGCAGTTCAACATGCCTGCGAAGGACGTGCGATCCGGTGGCGGACCTGCCTTTCTGCAGGTGTTGCGCACCGACCTGATTCCCTTCGTCGAGAGGACGTACCGCACCACCAGCGATCGCGGACTCTCTGGACACTCCCTCGGTGGACTGTTCACGGCCTATGCGCTTCTCACTGCCCCCGACCTGTTTCAGCGCTACGGAATCAACAGCCCATCACTTTGGTGGAACGACAGCGAGATGTTCGTGGCAGAAAGCAGCTTCGCCGCCACCCATACCGCTCTTCCGAAGCGAGTCTTGTTCACCATCGGCGCGAACGAGGGAACGACGATGGTCCCTCCGATGGAGCGGTTCGCCAGGCTACTCGGCAGTCGAGGCTACCAGGGATTGGTACTGGACACCGTCATCTTCGCTGGCGAATCCCACACATCGGTGGGGCCTGCAATGGTCGCCCGCACGCTTCGAGTGCTTTATGGGGTCCGCAACTGACATAGCGCTCGGGCGCTGACTAACCCGCGCTTGCTGCGGATGGGGCCGGGCGCCTCGGCCAGAAGCGACCGGAGCCGGCGCTGACAGTTGTCGATCACGTGCTTGGGTGTCCGGGCGGTCTTCTTGCTGAAGACCTCCGCAACCACGACGGGATCGCCGTCGAGGCGATAGACGATCCGCCAAGTGGCGGTCTCGTCGAGCAGCAGGCGCTCGTGGCACCGAGGTCCAATCCTCGGCATCGGCCGCGAAAGCGGGAGCCCACTTTGGCCCCTCGTTGCAGTTGGCGCAGCAAGAGCCCAACCTTCCATCCGTGCGGCCGACGAGAACGGAGGGGTCTTGATCCCGCAACCGATGGAGGCCCATCAGGGGTTTCGGTGAACCGACCGCATGGTCCAAGCGACGCAGGCCTGAAACCTGTCGGTCGGGACCTACGTCGGCCATGTACAAACCACTGCACACCGCAACCTTCGGACAGCAGACTGTGCACCTTGCCTCGCTCACCACGATCGCCCTGCTGGCAGCGGCCTCGCCGCAAGCGGCCGCTCCGATCCCAGACTGCGGTGAGCTGCTGCAGGGCCTGGTGGCAAGCACTGAACGCAACTACGCCGGCTTCGTGCTCGAGGTACTGCGGCGGGACCGCACGCGGTATGATGTGATGGTTGCAAGGCTGCAATCAGCGGCCCGTCGGTCGTCAGCCGACGCCTGCCTCGACGTCCTGACCAGCTACCTCGCCTGGTTCGACGATCCGCACCTCTTTATCTTCCAGAGCGCTCGGCTGGATTCAGCGGAGACGCGCAGGCGAATGGCGACCGTCCCGCGAGCAGCAGTCGACGAGGTGTCGACGAGACAGCGGCTCGCCTCACTCGATGGAAGCATCGATCCGATCGAGGGGATCTGGCACGACGGCGCGATGCGGCTGGCAGTGGTGCCGGACCCGGACGGCACTCCGGATCGTTACCTCGCGGTGGTGCTCGAGAGCGACGCTGAGACACTCCCGGTGGGCACCGTCCACGCCGTATTCGATCGCCGCGCCGATGGCGGTTATGACACCGAGCTTCGGTGGCGTTCCCTCGCGATCACGCATCCTGAAGTGTCGCTCCACCGGGGCGGCACGCTGCTGCGCCTGTCACCGGGTATGTGGGGAAAGCTCTTTCCGGGTCCGGCAGCGGAACTGGCACTCCTCGACACGGCGGACGTGCATCGGCCCACATTCACCTGGCGCGACAGCGTCGCAATCGTCTCCGTGCCTTCACACGACGGCAGCCAGCGCGCCAGGCTGGATGCACTGCTTCGCGAGAATGCCGAGCGTCTCGGAACCGCGCCCCTGCTCGTGGTTGACTTGCGTGGCAATGAAGGTGGCGGTTCGCGGACCACTGCCGGTCTCCTGCCGTGGCTGCTGGACCGGGACTCGATCGATGCCAGCGCAGGGTTCACCGAGGCCGTGCTGCTGTCATCGCCGGACCAGGTAGCCTATGCCAGGCGGGCATTCGGGCCGGATACTTCTGTGTTCGTTCGAAGGCTGGTCGGCGCCCTGGAGCAATCCCCAGGGGAGCTCGTCGGACTCTTCGATCCGGCGATGCCGCTGCCGCGCAGTTTCCTCCCGGCACCCGTCCCGGGCCCGGGACGGGTGGCGGTACTGGTTGACCGGGGCACGGTAAGCGCCGCGGAGGTACTGGTGAAGCTGGCGCTCGAGTCACGTCGAGCGACGGTCATTGGCGAACCCACTGCGGGCGCGCTGGATTACCAGAGCGTGAACATCGTGCGCTTCCATCCCGACGAGCCCCGCTGGTTGCTGGGCTACCCCACCATTGCCGCCAACGCCAGGCTACCGGAAGGCGGCATTCGCGGCACCGGGATAGAGCCCGAGATCCGGGTGCGCTGGGAATCCGTTGCCGACCCGATCGCCCTGGCAATGGGTGTGATGCGTGACTCTGCAGGCTGGTCCCCGAGCGGACCGTAGGCGTACTGCTGCTGACTGGCTCGGCTGGTACAGCGTCCGGGTCAGCTTGCCCAGGAGGCGTCGGTGACATCAATGCATGCACATTCCCCCTCGGACAGCGATCGCTCCTTTCGCACAGCCTTCGAGTCCTTCGCCGTGGCTCCAGCGGAGTTCAATCACGAGGCTCACGTGCGATTGGCTTACACCTACCTCGCCGAGCTGGACGTTGACCCGGCTGCCCGGAGGATGCGCGACGCGCTGCTGAAGTTCCTCGAGCACAACCGCATCCCGCAGTCGAAGTTCCACGAGACACTCACACGTGCATGGGTCCTTGCGGTGCGGCACTTCATGAACAAGTCATCGAGTTCGTCCGCGTCCGAGTTCATCGCCAGGAACCCCGAGCTACTCGATACCAGGATCATGCTGACGCACTATTCAGCGACCGTTCTGTTCTCGCCCGATGCTCGCACATCCTTCGTCGAGCCGGATCGCGACCCGATTCCACGGTCACCACATTCAGCGTCGGGAAATGCGCCGCAGGCAGCTCCCTGATTGCCTCCCGGCACGGGAGTGATCCCGAAGCATGGGAACGGCCCACACGCGCCCTCGTGGCGTTCGTTCCGCGAGGAGCGAGGTCAAGACCCGGCACGTCCCGGCAGGACGCGATGGCGCGTTCGAGGTCGGCCACCTTGAGGTGGACGTGGCCGATGTCCACGCGGGGATCCAATGTCATCGCCACCCCAACGCCAGGACGTCCGTGCGTCAGTGCGCCCGGACGTCCCCTACCCTACGCCCTCTCCAGCAGCGGGCGCTCCGACGCCTTCCGGGCCAGCTCCTGCAGCGGCTCCGAGAGGTGCGCGCCATAGTGCAGCAGGAACACGCCGCGCGCGCGCTTGGCCAGGAGGAAGGCCATGAGCGGCGTGTCCGCCTTGGCCGCGTTGCAGTCGCGGCAGGCGAGCACCAGGTTGTCCGCGCGGTCGTAGGCCGTCTGGCCGCGCCGCGGGCGCACATGGTCGAGGGTGATGGCATCGGGGGAGACTTCGGTGCCGCAGTAGGCGCAGACGGCGCCGTGCTGGGCGAGGAGCCACTCTCGGTGAGACTGCTGGCTGCGACCTTCGGAACGACGAAATGCGGTGGAAGCAGCGGGGCCGGCTGGATTGCGCCGGCGACTTGAACGACGTGCCACAGGATCCTTCAACTACTGGTTAGTGTTGAGACGTCGCCCCCATGGCGGCGCTCACTTCAACCACGAAAGCTAGTTCCATGCCGGCCAGAATGACAGTCAGGCCCGTTCCCGCCACGCTCGCCCTCGCGGCGGCGCTGCTCCAGGGCGCTTGTCAGGCACCCAAGTCACGCAATGACAACGGGTTGGGCCGGCAGGAGGCGGCAGCCATCGTGGACCGCTACCAGGCCGCCACCAATGCGGAGGACGCCGACCAACTCGCCGCTCTCTACTCGGCCGACGCCTTCCTGTTGCCGCCCGACGGCGGTGTCGTGCAGGGACAGGACCAGATTCACCAGTTCTGGTCCGAGGGCCTGGAGCGGGGCCTGGTGATGGACACGCTGCGCATGGTGCTGGACGGCGATGCCGGTTGGGTGGCCGGTCGGTACTACCTGGCCGGCTCCGACGAGGCCCCGCCCGACTCCGGCAAGTTCGTGCTCGCCCTCACCCACACCGATGGCGCCTGGCGCGTCGCCGCAGACATCTGGAACACGACGCCGTCGGAAATGGAGGCAGGCGAAAGCAGCGATCCGCGCACCCGGATCCTGAGCGCAAGCCACCCCGCACGGCACCCCGCACCGGCGTCCCGCCCATTATCTTTGGCCGCCGGCCACACCTTCGGCCGGTAGCCCCTGGACATCCGGGGATACTCCCCAAGGAGCGGCCCCTGTCGGTGGAAGCAGCCCCTTCCGGTAGTGCCCGGGCCCAGGGCGGCGCCATGAGCCCGCCCTGGGTCAGCATCAACACCATCCGCGTCCTGGCCATGGATGCCGTGGAGCAGGCCAGGTCGGGCCACCCGGGCACCCCCATGGCGCTGGCCCCCGTGGCCTACCTGCTCTGGACCCGGCACCTGAGGCACAGCCCTGCCCACCCGGGCTGGGACAATCGCGACCGCTTCGTGCTCTCCTGCGGCCACGCCTCGATGCTGCTGTACTCGCTCCTGCACCTCACCGGCTACGACCTGCCCCTCGACGAGATCCGTCAGTTCCGCCAGTGGGGCTCGAAGACGCCCGGCCACCCCGAGCGCGGGCACACGGCCGGGGTCGAGACCACCACCGGCCCCCTGGGACAGGGCGTGGGCAACGCCGTGGGCATGGCGATGGCCGAGCGGTTCCTCGCGAGCCACTTCAATCGCCCGGACGCCACGATCGTGGACCACCGGACCTGGGCCATCGTGAGCGACGGCGACATGATGGAGGGCGTGTCCAGCGAGGCCGCGAGCCTGGCCGGCCACCTCAAGCTCGGCAAGCTCACCCTGATCTACGACGACAACCACATCACCATCGACGGCACGACCAGCCTGGCCTTCACGGAGGACGTGGGACGCCGCTTCGAGGCCTATGGCTGGCGGGTGATCCGGGTGGACGACGGCAACGACCTCGAGGCGCTGGACGGCGCCCTCACCGCCGCATCGGCCGAGACCGAGCGCCCCACCCTCATCGTCCTCCGCACCATCATCGCCGACCCCGCCCCCACCAAGCGCAACACCTCGGCGGCGCACGGCGCGCCGCTGGGCGCCGAGGAGGTGCGCAAGACCAAGGCGATCCTGGGCTGGCCGGAAGACTCGACGTTCCTGGTGCCCGAGGCGGCTCGGCTCGACATGGATCGCCGGGCGCAGGGCGCGGTGCTCGAGTCGGCCTGGCGTGCGGCGTTCGCCCATTACCGCGAGCGGCACCCCGACCAGGCCGCCGAGTACCAGCGCTGGATGGCGGGCGAGTTGCCCCCGGGATGGGACCAGGACCTGCCCACCTTCCCGCCCGGGAAGGCGGTAGAGACGCGGAAGGCGTCGGCGGCCGTGTTCCAGGTGCTGGCCACCCGCCTGGGCAACTTCGTCGGCGGCTCGGCCGACCTGGCGGGGAGCACCGGCATCCAGCAGAAGGGCGCCCCGGTGTTCGGCCCCGATGCGTCGGGGAATGCCGTGCACTGGGGCGTGCGCGAGCACGGCATGGGCGCCACGATGAACGGGCTCGCGGCGCATGGCGGCATTCGTGCCGTGGGGAGCACCTTCGTGGTGTTCTTCGACTACATGAAGCCATCGATCCGGCTGGCGGCGCTGATGGGCTTGCCGGTGACGTACGTGGGCACGCACGATTCCATCGGCGTGGGCGAGGACGGGCCCACCCACCAGCCGATCGACCAGCTCGCCATGCTGCGCGCGATCCCCAACCTCGTGACCCTGCGACCGGGTGATGCCAACGAGACGCGTGAGGCATGGAAGGTGGCCGTGGCGCGGCGGGAGGGCCCCACGGCCCTCATCCTCACCCGGCAGGGTGTGCCCACGGTGGACCGCACGAAGTACGCACCAGCCAGCGGCGTGGCGCGCGGCGGGTACGTGATCCACGACCCGGCGGGCGCGGCGCGTGCGATCCTGGTCGCGACCGGGTCGGAACTCGCCGTGGCACTCGAAGCCGCGGAGTTGCTGGCCACGGAGCGCACGCCGGTGCGGGTCGTGTCGCTTCCCTCGTGGGAGCTCTTCGCGGCGCAGCCGGCGTCCTACCGCGACGAGGTGCTCCCGCCAGGCATCGCCGTGCGCGTGGCCGTCGAGGCCGCCAGCCCCATGGGCTGGGAGCGCTGGGTGGGCAGCGAGGGACGCATCGTCGCCATGCCGTCGTTCGGGGCTTCGGCACCCGCCGAGCGGCTCTTCCGCGAATTCGGGTTCACGGCGGCGCACGTCGCGGCCCAGGTCAGGGACCTTCTCACTGCGAGGCACGCGTGACGCATCACGACAACCCGTCCGCGACGGCGAACCCACTCTGCGGCATGGCGCGCCTGGGCCAGAGCCCGTGGTACGACTTCATCACGCGCGACCTCGTGGTCTCGGGCGAGCTGGCGCGGCTCATCCGGGAGGACTGCCTCCGGGGCATGACCTCCAACCCCACGATCTTCGAGAAGGCCGTCTCCAGCAGCACGCTCTACGACGACGACATCCAGCGCCTTGCAGGTGAGGGCCTGGCGCCCGCCGCCATCTTCGAGGCGCTGGCAGTGCAGGACGTGCGCATGGCATGTGACGCCTTCCGCGAGGTCCACACCCAGGCCGGGAACGGGGACGGCACCGTCTCCATGGAAGTGTCGCCCAGGCTGGCGCACGACACGGACGGCACCGTGCACGAGGCCGAGCGGCTCTGGCACGCCGTGGACCGTCCCAACGTGATGATCAAGATCCCGGGAACCGAGGCGGGACTCGGGGCCATCACCCAGTCGCTGGCGCTCGGGATCAACGTGAACGTGACACTCCTCTTCTCGGTGGCGCGCTACGAGCAGGTGATCCAGGCCTTCCTCGATGGCCTCGAGCGGTTCTTCGCCAGTCCCCGCGCCGCCAGCCAGCCGGCCCCGTTCAGCGTGGCCAGCTTCTTCGTGAGCCGGATCGACGGCAAGGTGGACCCGTTGCTGGAGCGGGCCGCGGCCTCGGGCCACGTCTTTGCGTCGCAGCTCCGCGGGACGATCGGGGTGGCCAACGCGGTCACCGCCTACCAGCGCTTCCAGGCCAGCCTCGCCCGGCCGGACTGGCAGCGCCTCGCCGCGCGCGGGGCGCACGTGCAGCGGCCGCTGTGGGCCTCCACCAGCACCAAGGACCCGCGCCTGCCCGACACGTACTACGTGGAGGCGCTGCTCGCCCCGCACACCGTGAACACCCTGCCGCCCCACACCTTCGACGCCTTCCGCGACCATGGGAGCCTGCGGGTGCGGCTCGACGAGGAGCTGGCCCAGGCGCCGGAGCGGCTTGGCCACCTGAGGGAGTTCGGCATCGACCTCGACGCGATCACGCGGGACCTCGAGGAGGACGGTGTGACGAAGTTCGCCGAGTCCTACCAGGCCCTCCTCGACGGCATCGAGGCCAAGTCCCGCGCCCTGGCCGCACGCTGATGTGGGCCCTGCTGCGCCGCCTCACCCTCACCCACTGGATCTTCATCGGGATGGGGGTGGGCGCCCTGCTGGGCTGGCTCACACCGGAGTTCGCGGCCAAGCTCAAGCCCTTCTCCACGATCTTCCTCCGGATGATCAAGTCGATCGTGGTGCCCATCATCTTCAGCACCCTCGTGGTCGGCATCGCGAGCCACGGCAGCGACCTTGGCAAGCTGGGCCGCCTTGCCATCAAGTCGTTCGGCTACTTCTGGCTCATGACCGGCGTGGCGCTCGTCATCGGCCTCGCGGCGGGCAACCTGGTGGAACCCGGCGTGGGCGTGGTGCTGCCCCCGCCCGACCCCAACGCCGCCGTGAAGGCGGCCCCCACCACCCTGGGCGGCTTCCTGGAGCACGTGGTGCCCCAGAGCTTCGTCGAGGCCGCGGCACACAATGAGGTGCTCCAGGTGGTGTTCTGGTCCACCCTCTTCGGCATCGCCCTCACCCGGGTGCATGGGCGCCCGCGGGAGGCGATCATGCAGTTCACCGAGGGGTTGATGGAGGTGACCTTCAAGCTGGTCTCCATCATCATGAAGTACGCCCCCATCGGCATCGGCGCGGCGATGGCGGTGACGGTGAGCCACAGCGGGATCGGCGTGCTGGGCAACCTGGCCAGCCTGGTGCTCACGCTGTATGGCGCCCTCATCGTGTTCGCCCTGGTGGCGCTGCTCCCCGCCCTGCTCATTGCGCGGGTGCCGATCAAGCGGTTCTTCCGGTCCGTCAAGGACCCCGCGCTCATCGCCTTCACCACCACGTCGTCCGACGCCGCCCTCCCGCTCGCCATGCAGCGGATGACGGAGTTCGGGGTGCCGAAGAAGATCGTCTCCTTCGTGATGCCGCTGGGCTACTCGTTCAACCTGGACGGGTCCACGCTCTACCTGGGCGTGGCCTCGCTCTTCGTGGCGCAGGCCGCCGGCATCGAGCTGACGCTCACGACGCAGCTGTCGATGATGCTGACGCTCCTCATCACCAGCAAGGGCATTGCGGCGGTGCCGCGGGCCTCGCTCGTGGTGCTGACCAGCGTGCTCTCCGCCTACGGCCTCCCGCTCGAGGGCGTGGCGGTGATCCTGGGGGTGGACGAGCTGATGGACATGGCACGGACCATGGTGAACCTGGTGGGCAACTGCCTCGCCACGGCCGTGATGGCCCGGTGGGAGGGCGAGGCATACTGGGACAGGCCAATCGAGGAAAGGGCAGCGGCGTGAACGCACGATGGGTGATGGGGATGGTCCTCCTGGCCACGCCGGCCGCGGCGCAGGTGCCCGCGCCGCGCTCGGCTCCAATCAGTGACATCCGCTACGAGGTCACCTTCAACCGCGAGACGGCCCACGCGCGCCGCCTCAAGGTGACGATGACCTTCACCGCCACCGGCGCCACGCCGGTGCTCCTCTCGCTGCCGGCCTGGACGCCGGGGGCCTACGAGATCACCGACTTCGCCAAGTGGGTGTCGGCCTTCACGCCCACCCGCAACGGGCAGCCCCTGTCGTGGGACAAGCTCGACTACGACACCTGGCGGGTCCGCACCGGCGGGCCGGGACCGGTGTCGGTGACCTTCGACGTCCGGGCTGACAGCCTGGACAACGCGATGAGCTGGTCGCGCGACGACTTCGCCTTCTTCAACGGCACCAACCTCTTCCTGTACGCCGAGGGACAGCCGCTCACCTTCCCGGCGACGGTGACGATCCGGACCGAGGACGACTGGCTGGTCGCCACCGGCATGACGCCGGCAGGGCGCCGCACGTACCGCGAGGGGAACTTCCACGACCTGGTGGACATGCCGTTCTTCGTGGGACGGTTCGACTACGACAGCAGCACGGTGGAGGGGATCAACGTCCGCTTCGCCACCTACCCGGCGGGCAGCCTGGCGGGCCAGGCCCGCACCGACACCTGGGAGCGGATCCGGCGGATGTGGCCGCCGATGCTGGCGGTCTTCCGTGACCGGCCGTTCCAGCACTACGACATCCTGCAGGTGGCCGACTCGAGCTACCAGGGCGCCAGCGGGCTGGAGCACCAGAACTCGCACATGGACGTCATCACGCCCCTGGCCCTGGGCAACCCGTTCCTCGACGGGCTCTACGCCCACGAGATCATCCACGCCTGGAACGTGAAGCGGCTCCGGCCGGACGACCTCTGGCCCTACCGCTACGACCGCCCGCAGCCCACGACCTGGCTCTGGGTGAGCGAGGGGATCACCGACTACTACGCCGACCTCACCCTGGTGCGGTCGGGCCTGGTGTCGCCGGAGGCCTTCTATGCCACGACCACCGGGAAGGTCCAGAACGTGGACGCCAACCCGCCGGTGGCGCTGGAGGATGCCTCGCTGTCCACCTGGATCCATCCCACCGACGGCACCGGGTACCTGTACTACGACAAGGGCTCGCTGGCGGGATTGCTGCTCGACATCATGATCCGGGACGCCAGCAACAACCGGCAGTCGCTCGATGACGTGATGCGGAGCGTGTACGCCAGCGCGTACCAGCGCGGCCGCGGGTTCACCGGGGCGGAGTGGTGGGCGGCGGTGAGCAAGGCGGCGGGCGGGAAGTCGTTCGAGGACGTGAACCGCCGCTACATTGATGGCCGCGAGGCGTACCCGTGGGAGCAGGTGCTCCCGCTTGCCGGGATGCGCCTGGTGCGTGACCCGCGACTCGGCGTGCAGACCATGCCGGACAGCAACGGCATCCGGCTGGAGACGGTCTTCCCGGGTGGCGCCGCGGCGGCAGCGGGGCTCCGGGCGGGCGACTACCTGCTCAAGGTCGGTGACGTGGAGGTGAAGGACCCGAACTTCGGCGAGGAATTCCGGCAGCTCTATGCCGGCAAGGCCGGTGCGCCGCTCGCGATCGTGGTGCGGCGCGGCACCGAGACGCTGACCGTGCAGTCGAAGGTGGAGCTGGCCGGGGTCCGGGTCGCCGCCGATCCGCAGGCCGGCGAGAAGGCGGTGCGGATCCGCGAGGGCATCCTCACCGGGAAGGCACAGCGCTAGGCTCCCCCCTCTCCCGGTGAGAAGAGGGCGGCCACCTGCCCTGCGTCGATGGGATGTTCAACGGGGGTGAGTCCTGCGAGGTGCGCCGCCCGGCCGATCACCCGGGCGGCGGACCATCCGGCCAGGCGCAGGGCGCGCACGCCGGTGTCGCCGGCTGACTTGCTGAGCTTCTCACCCGTCGGCTTCCGGATGAGCGGGTGATGCAGGAACTGCGGCGCTTGCGTGCGGCCCAGCAGCCGCGCGAGGGCGAGCTGGCGGCCCGTGGATGCCAGCAGGTCTTCCCCCCGGATCACCAAGTCAACGTCCTGCTCCATGTCATCCACCGTCACGGCGAACTGGTAGGTCCAGTTCCCGTTCCGGTCGCGCACCACCAGGTCGCCGCACTGGCGTGCCGGCTCCTGCACCTGCGGCCCGAGGCGAAGGTCGGTGAACGCCTCGGTACCCGGGTCCAGGGCCACTCGCAGCACCGTGCCTGGGCCCGGGGGGAGGCCCAGGTGGCGGCAGGTGCCGGGATAGCAGGTCTCCTCATTGGCAGCATCGCCCGCCACGCCCGCGATGTCCTTCCGGGAGCACCGACAGGAGTAGGTGCGTCCGCCAGCCTCGAGTCGCGCGAGGGCCGCGCTGTAGCGTGGTGAGTTGTCAGATTGGCGCAGCGGGTGCGGGCCGCGACGGAACTCGTCGGTGCGCCCCGTGTCCGGCACGAAGCCCAGCCAGTCGAGGTCGTCGAGCAGGGCCGACTCGTACTCCGCCCGGCAGCGGGTGCGATCGTGGTTTTCGATGCGGAGCAGCACCTGGCCGCCGCGGGTCCGCGCCATGCCCCACACACACGCGGCGTTGGCCACGTGGCCCAGGTGGAGGTAGCCGGTGGGCGCTGGCGCGAAGCGCGTGCGCCAGCCGGGGGACAGCGGAGCGGACAGGGACGGCTACTCCGGGTCGCCCTGCCCCGCCACACGCTGGCACGGCACTCGGAATGCCGCTGCCATCGCCAACAAGGCTCCCCCAGCACCATGCCCCGTCTTCCCGGATCCCGCAGGTGAACCCGTCGCCCGCGGCGAGGCGCGTGAAGCGCAGCCCGCCGATCACTTCCACCGGGACTGGGCTGCCGTTGATGGATGCGTTCCCCACGCCAAGCCCGTACCCCCAGCACCAGGCGGCGCCCACGGCATCCCGCACGCAAGCGTGACTGCCGCCCACGGTGAGGCCGGTGGGAACGACACCATCGGGGAATGAGACCACGGCGGGCGCTGGCTGCCAGGCGCTCCAGCACAAGACCTCGCCATCCTGCGACTGCCCGCACGCCCAGGACGAGCCCGCCTGCACGGACATCATGGCGGGCAGGCCCTGGACCGGCAGGGGGGCCTCGTCCCAGGACCAGCAATGCGGCGTGCTCCCCGTGAGGGCGCACGAATACTCGGACCCCGACGACAAGGAGGTGAACTGCTCCGGCGAGTTCACCGGTCGCGGAGTGAGGAGGCACGGATAGGTGCGGCCGTCGTCCGTCGTGCAGGTATCGTGTTCGATGGGTTGCCCGGCGCGGAGGATATCGCCCCAGCAGTAAACCACCTGGTCGGTCGCGAGCCCGCAGGAGGTGGCATACGCAGCCGCAACCGCCGTGAAGCGCAGGTCCGTGGCGACTGGAGAGAGCGGTTCCTTGTCCGAGCGGCGGCCGACGCCAACTTGCCCCTCGTAGTTCGCCCCCCAGCACCATGCGCCTCCCCCTGCGTCGAGGGCGCATCCGTGATCGCCCCACCGGTCCTGGAGCGTCACCAGGTGCGGCTGGCCTCCGGTGGGAACGACGACCGGTGCGGCCAGGCCGGGCTGGCCCAGCGGGGCGCTGAGGCCACCCCAGCAGCGAAGGGTGCCCCGGCTGTCCGCGCCACACGCCGCCGAGCTGGCCTGCAGCGTCGCCATGCGGAGCGAGCCCTCCTCAATCCCGCCATCGACGCACGCGGGGAGGAACAGGGCCAACGCCAGCGAGACGGTGCGCGGCATGGACATGCGGGCCTCCCGTCTGCAATGTGTGGTTGCGGGAAGCCTGTTCGTCACCCTTATCCTCCCGCAGCCACTGGAGACGCCATGGCCATGCACGCCTGCACAGTGCTGTCCGCCCTGGCCCTGGCCCTGCTGGCCTGCGGTAACCCGGACGCGCCGCCCCTTCCCGCCACCAGCATCGAACTCCTCCGCCCGGTCCCCGAGGTCGTGACGCCGGGCCAGCGCCTGCCGGACATTGTCGCAGTGCGAGTGGTGGATGCCGATGGCGAGGGCCGGTCCGACGTGCCGCTCGTATGGGGCGTTGAAGCAGGCGGCGGCCAGTTGCTGGAGACGCGCAGCGCGACGGGACCCGGTGGGGTGGCAACGACGCGCTGGGTGCTCGGGCCCTGGCCGGGCCGGCAGCAGCTCGCCGTGTCAGTACCGGGGGAGTCGGCCCTCAGGGTTGCCGCGGACGGGAGGGCATTCCGGGCCACCAGGATGGACGCGGGAAGCGGGTACGTCTGCGGGATCATCACCCATGAACTCTGGTGCGCTGGCAACGCCATTGACTGGGCAGCCGGACCTGCCAGCCCGGGCCGGGAACGAGAACCGAAGCGCCTGCTGCCAGGCATGCAGGTCAGGGACTTCGCAGCCGGTGACGTAAACATCTGTGCCCTGGAGCTGTCGGGACAACCCGTCTGCTTCCCGCTCTATGGCTTTGAGCCCAGCGGGCAACCGCCCCTCGGGCGGCCCCCGGTGCCTCCCCTTCGCTCGATCTCGAGCGGTGACGAATACTTCTGCGGGATCGCCGCTGCCGATTCCACGGCGTGGTGCTGGAGCACGTCCTGGGGAAGCGCCGAGGCGGAGGATGTGCACCAGGTGCCGGGCTTCCTCCGGCTGGTGAGCGTCACCGCCGGTGGGGACCCCCGTTTTGCGTGCGGTCTTGATGCTGCTGCCGCCGCATGGTGCTGGCGTGCGCCCCCGGACAGTGCCCCGACCACCCCGCGGCGCGTCGAGGGCGTTGCCTTCCGGACCTTCTCGGCTGGACGGAGCTTCGCGTGTGGCGCCACGGAGGAACGAACCCTCGTGTGCGTCGAGGATCCCGGATCCCCGGTCCCGCGGCGACTCCCGGGATACCGCGCCGAGACGGTCGCCTGCAGCTACTCCTGCATCATTGCCCTTGGTACAGATGTCATCCGGGCAAGTCCGACACCGGCTGGCGTCGCGGCGCCGATGACGGTCGGGTTTCCGGTGGTCGCAGTCTCCGCTGACGACACCAGCTGCATCCAGGGCGCCGGCCTGGACATCTACTGCGACAGCCAGGTCGGGGTGGTGCCCGAAATCGAGGGTGGAAGCCAGTGGTTCTTCGCTGTCCCCCGCCTCAGCCCATGACCTCGCGCGCGGCCCCAGCGCCGACCGCATGTCCGCGCCCCGGGCGCGCGACCAGCGGCACCAGCGAATCCGACGACTTCATGTACGCGTTGGGGTCGTGCTCCAGCGCGCCTTCCGGCAGCCACTGGTAGAACGGCCCGAGTTCCCGCGCGATCCGCGCGCGGTAGAACTCGGGGAGCACCGTGGACGCGCCGTCCAGGTACGCCTGGACCGACCGGTCATGGTCCAGCAGCTGGCGAACCTGGGTGTGGTACTTGATGCGCCCCCACCCCTCCGATGACACGCCGCGCACCACGTTCATCCACTTCGGGATGAACTCCGCCGTGCCCCCGAGCCGGCGCGCGATCATCCGGGACGAGAAGGAGTACCGGGTAAGGTCCACCAGGTTGGTATAGAACTCCTTCCACGCGTAGTTGAGCGGCTTCACGTTCATCGCGTGGTTGTTGTTCAGGAAGTGGTGCGGGAACGGCAGCACCCGGCCAGCCCGCTGGTACTCCAGGTTGAGCGGCGCTGCGCGCCCGAAGGCGGAGAGCAGCGAGTACGCCGGGAACGACCCCGGCGCCAGGTCGAGGAAGCGCTTGGTCAGCTCGAACGGCTCGGCACCCTGGTCGCCGTCCAGGCCCAGCACGAAGTTGGTCTGGATGTAGGGGATGTAGCGGAGGATCATGTTCACCTGCTCCGCCACCTGCTGCACCTTGTCCATGCCGGTGCGCCGCGTCTTCGACTTGTTCCCCAGGTCGAACCACGACTCGATGCCCGGCAGGATCGCCTTGAAGCCGTTCTGCCGCAGCCGCCTGAGGTGCGGCTCCGAGAGGATCGACAGGCTGCTCTCCGCGATGTGCCGGATCCGGACGCCGGGATCGGCCTCCTCCACCGCGTGCATGTAATCCTCGAACCGGATCCCGAAGTTGGGGTCGTGCCACCCGACAATGGGCCGCTTGAACTTCGTGAGCAGGAAGCGGAGGTCGTCCTTGAGCTGCTCGAATCCCAGCGGCTGGTATTCCACCGTCGAGTCGATGCAGAAGCTGCAGGTGTAGGGGCAGCCCAGGCTCCCCAGCATCGGAACGATCTTGATGGCGGGGGCCTTCGCGAGCGTGGGCGCCAGGTACTTCCAGCGCTCGGGCAGGGTGGGCAGGTCGGTGGGCTGTGCCGGCGCCGCCAGCTGCCGCCCCATGGGCCGGTGCCGGGCGCACTCGCGCAGGACTTCGTCCACCGTGCTGCGGTCGGTGAAGCCCAGCACGTAGTCGAAGAACCGGGCGGAGTCTTCCGGGTAGCACCGCGCGTGCGGGCCGCCGATCACCGTCACCGCACCCCGCTGCCGGAGCATGTGGCTCATCGCGTAGGCCAGCTGCGCCGACTGCGAGAACGCACTGATGAAGATGACGTCCACGTCCTTCGGCAGCTCGGCGGTGAGGTCCTCGAACCCGGTGTAGCAGACGAGGTGAACCTCATGCCCCGCCTGCTCGCACCACACCGCCACCACCTGCGGCATGATGCCGGCCAGGTTGGCATTCATGACCCGCGAGTAGAGGGCCGTGGTCGGTGCACGCGCCACAAGGTCGACAATGCCGACTCGGAGCTTTCGCAATGGGGAGCCTTGGAGAAGGGATCAGGTCCCGGGCTGCGCATCCGCTCGTGCTGCGTGGCGGATATGCCCGGCCTGGGGCGGCCGGCCTGGAGGGCATGGTGCACCGGACTCGCTGCCCCTAATGTACCCCGGGAGCCACGGCGGGGCGAATCACCCCCGGGCCACCCTGGAGGTACCATGCACGGCGTCATCCTGGTGTTCCTTGGGGGCGGCCTCGGTTCCGTCGCCCGCCACGGCGTGAACCAGCTCTCAACCCACCTGGCTGGCCCCCGCTATCCCGCTGGCACCTTCGCCGTCAACGTGACCGGCTCCCTGCTCATTGGCCTCCTCGCCGAGTACTTCGCCCTGCGGAGCCACTTGCCGGGAAATCTTCGGCTCTTCCTCGTTACCGGTCTCCTGGGTGGCTTCACCACCTTCTCCACCTTCTCGCTCGACGTGGGCCTGCTGCATGAGCGGGGCGATACGGTGGCTGCCGCAGCCTACGCCGTGTCGTCGGTGGCCTGCTCGCTGGCGGCGATGTTCGGTGGCATGTACGCCGTGAGGCACCTGCTCGCGACCTAGCGGGTCCGCTCCTCGCGGCAGCGCATCGTCACGCTGTCCCCCTGGAACACCGTGACCTCCCGCCCCTTGTTCCAGACCTGGTGGGTCCCGTCGGTGAACCGCGCCCCCGAGGCACTCACGGCCAGCGGCAGCGCCACCAGGCCGCCTGGCAGCGTGGCGAAGGCGCTGTCGTTGCGGTACTCGACCGTCACCCTCCCGCCGCCCTCGCAGGTGTACGCGACCGCCGGCTGCGGCGCGGGGCCGAGCGCGGCGATGCGCTGGAGCAGCCGGTCCCGCACGGTCGTACGGATCCTTGCCAGTCGTTCCGCGAAGCCCCGATCCCGGAGCACGCGGTCATACAGGCCCGAGGTGAAGACCCAGTCGATCAGGAGGGGCGTGCGCTCGGCCGCCTCGCCGACCCACTTGAGGGCACCGGGCCCGTCCCCGATCCACGCGTGATAGGTGCCGAGGTCGGCGAACTGGTGCACGGTCACGAACGTCCCCTGGTCCAGCAGCGTCCGCAGGGAATCCGCCGCCGCTTGCGCCTGGGCAGTGCGTCCGGCGGCATGGAGGCAGGTGGCTTCCGAGGCGAGCCAGGGGCCGAAGGCGCGGCCCGCGCACTCCTGGCTTCGCCCCGCCGCCGTGAGGGCCAGGCCCTCGAGCGCCAGCGCCACCAGGTCGCCCGGATCCTGCGCCAGCCTGGCGCGCGCCTGCTCGATCGCCACGTCATACCGGCGCACGCGGAGCGCCGCGGTGATGGCGCCATGCCTCGTCGCGGCCGAGAGCGGGTTGAGCCGCACCGCGGCGGGGCGAGCGCAATGGCGCTGTCCGCGTGGCCGGCCTCACCCTGCAGGTGGGCCAGGTCCACCATGGCGTCGGTCAAGTTGGGCGCCAGGGCCAACGCGGACTCGAGCAGGTGCATCACCGAGTCACGCGGCCACCCCGCAAGGTGTCCTGCCCGCGCCGCAATGAAGCGTGCCTCGGCACCATCAGGGTCGAGCGCCAGGGCCCGTTCCGCCTCACGCACCGCGCGCGCGAGCGAAGTGTAGAAGTCCTCGGCCCCCGGGAACCCGTACTGCGCCGCACGGATGCGCGCATTGGCAAGGCCCGCCAGCGCCTCGACCGAGGTGGAGTCAAGCGTGACGGCCTCCGCATAGGCTTCGCGAGCGCGCGTCATTGCCTCCGGGGTGCCCCGGACAATCCAGTAGCGCCCCACGAGGATGGGCGCCAGGAGCTGGCGAGCAGCCCGCGACCGGTGGCCACTACGTACCGCCGCGCCACCCACCAGTTCCGCCAGCACGTCATCGCCCATCTGGACAGCGATGCGGCCCAGGTTGCCCTCGTTGAAGGTGTAGGTGCGTTGCCAGGTGGGACTGCCATCGGCGGTGCGGATGAGGCGGACCGTGGCGCTGTACCGTTCGTCACCCGGAACCACCGCGATGCCCACCAGGTGCGCCGCGCCGAGCGACTCGCCCACCGCCATCGGGGGCAGCGCGGCCAGTCCCGCGGAGAACGACGAGGCTTGTGGAATGACGCGGAGGCCGCGATAGCGCGCGAGTTCGGCGACGACCTCGCCGCCGAGTCCCTCCGTGAGGTAGGGTGGCACCGAGCCCGCAGGCTCCGAGACGGGCGCCAGCACGGCCACGGCGCCAGCGGCCGCGCCAGGTGAGCCCTTCGGCGCCCGCCGCAGGAGCAACACCGCCAGCACCACGACACCCACCCCCAGGAGCACCACCCAACCCCAGGAGCCCAGGCCGCGTAGCTGCCGCTTGAGGAACGACGTCGGCTGCCCTTCTGGAGACGTGGCGTCGGAACTGGTCGACGTGGCGCTGCGGGGTGGCTCGCCCAGCGCGCGCCGCAACGCCGCCGCCATCGCGCCCGCCGACTCGAAGCGCTCCCCGGGCGCCTTGGCCAGGGCCCGCTGCACCAGGTGCACCACCCGCTCGGGCGTGTCCGGTGCCAGCGCCGCAAGCGGCTCGGGCCTCTCGTGCAGGTGGGCGTTCAGCACGCGCCGGACCGACGGCCCGTCGAAGGGCTGGCGGCCTGCGAGCATCTCGTACAGCATGCAGCCCAGGCTGTAGAGGTCGCTCCGGCCATCCACGGCCTCGCCCCGGACCTGCTCGGGGCTCATGTATGCCGGCGTGCCCAGCGTCTCGCCGACGCCGGTCAGGACGCCCTGGCTCGCGAGGTGGCGGGCGTGTGCCACGCCGAAATCACTGATGACGGCCTGCCCGTTCGACAGCAGGATGTTCTCGGGCTTGATGTCGCGATGGACGATCCCGCGCTGGTGGGCATAGTCCAGGGCCTCGGCGATTTCCCGGGTCCAGAGGAGCGCGCTGGCCACCGGCACCCGGGTGGATCGCCGAAGCAGGTCCCGGAGCGACTCGCCCTCCACATACGGCATCACGGCGTAGGCGACAGTCCCCACGCGTCCCGAGTCGATCAGGGGGAGGATGTTGGGGTGCTGCAGTTGCGCCGTGATCCGCACCTCGCGGAGGAACCGCTCGGCGCTGATCTGCGACGAGCGTTCGGGGTCGAGGAGCTTCACGGCCACGAGGCGCCCGAGGTCACGGTCACGGGCCAGGTAGACGATGGCCATCCCGCCCCGCGCAATCTCCCGCTCGATGACATAGCGGTCACCGAGCGCGGCCTGCAACTCCTCGCGGTATCGCGTCGCTGGATCCTGGCCCGGCTCCATCGTCATGCGGCGCTGCCGGCCTCGACGCTCACGTCGCTGACCCGCTCCCCACCCGCGTCCCGGAGCCGCCGCAGGAGCAGCGCCTCAGGCACCTTCCTGCGGAGGCGTACCTCGTAGCGCAGCGTCACGGGGGTTCCCGGTTCGCTCCCCGAGGACTGCGCCAGGAACACCCAGCGCTTCGTGGCGTCCTCGAGCACCTCCTCCAGCGGGCCCCGCACCGAGGCGTCCGTCGCCGTCACCATGAGCCGGCGCGGCGGGCGGGGTGCCTCGACGACCCCCAGGGTCTGGCCCTGCTGCTGCCGGTCGGCAATGCGGTTCGCGACCTGGCGGAGCTGGTCCGGGCTCAGCGACTTCAGGATCTGCTCGTCCACCATGGCCACGAAGCGGTGCGTCCGGTTGGCGAGGGCCATGGCGCGCTGGAGGCGATGCTCCGCCAGCCCTCCCTCCAACGCACCCGGCACGCGGCCGAAGTCGGTGCGCCAGAGGACCAGCACCACCAGGCTGAAGGTGGCCGAGATGGTTGCTGCCACGTTCACGGCCTGGACCCCGCAGGCCACGCCCACGGTGATGGCGAGGAAGAGGAACACGGCATCCTTGCTGTCCTCGAGCCGGTTCCGGAACGCCACGGCCGCCACGATGCCCGTGAGGCCGAACGCGAGGGCCGTGCTGTTCCGCACCAGCGTCACGATCCCGGACACGATGATCGGGAGCACGATGAGGGTGTGCACCAGTGACTGGCGGTAGCCCTGCTTGGAGCGGCTCAGCGAGCCGAGCCAGGCCACCGGGAACGCCAGCAGCACGGCGGCCACCATCACCACCACGAGCCCCACCAGGTTGGTGGACTCGGTCGGCAGTGCCGTGTCGGTGAGCGACCGGCCCGCGGCCGCACCGTAGTTCTCGGCATTGAGGAGGAAGTAGAGGTCGGGCAGGTAGTCGCGCAGCAGCAGCAGGGCGACGACCACGCCGACGTAGTAGGTGATGATCTTCAGGACGGCCGTGCCGCCCGCGGCAC
>CAZWXD010000018.1:25292-42812 GCA_964638035.1 uncultured Gemmatimonadaceae bacterium
ACCACGCCGACGTAGTAGGTGATGATCTTCAGGACGGCCGTGCCGCCCGCGGCACCGAGGAGCCCCTTCTCGAACCTGGTCACGCCGTCAGCTCCCGCGAACGGGGCCGGCGCGTCGAAGCGGGACGTTGCGTCCCTTCGGGCGTCAGCCGCTCAGCTCCTGCGCGCCACCAACCGGATCTCGGCGCCGGCAAGGAGCTTCGAGACCGGGCAGCCGGTGCGTGCCCCCGCCGCAATCCGCTGGAAGTCGGCCTCGCTGATGCCGGCCACCTTCACCGTGGTGTCGAGCTCGACCAGCGGGATCTCGAACCCGCCCTCCCGCTTCTCGAAGTGCACCTTCGCCGAAGTGCGCACCTCCTCCGGGGGGTGCCCGGCACCCTCCAGGGCAGCGGCGAACGCCATGGAGAAGCACCCGGCGTGCGCCGCCCCGAGCAGTTCCTCGGGGTTGCTGCCGGGGCCGTCCTGCATGCGGGACTTGAAGGAGTAGGGCGCATCGGTCAGGATGCCGCTCTGGGTGGACACCGTGCCGGTTCCCGACTGGAGACCACCGAGCCACCGGGCTGAAGCTGTGCGTACCGCCATGGCCAGGCCTTGCTGGGGAAATGAGGGAACACCGAGAGGCGCCGGGCGGATTTGAACCGCCGCATGGAGGTTTTGCAGACCTCTGCCTTACCACTTGGCTACGGCGCCAGCGATTGCGCCCGCAATCAGCCCCGAAACTAACCCTCAATTGCGACCTATGGAACTGAACGCCGCCCGCGTTCAGCCGATCGAGCGGAACATCTCCCCGATGCGCCGTACGTAATCCCCGGGCACCCCGGACGCCCGGGCTTCCTCCTCCCAGTGGCCGAGGGCATCGGCCACTGCCCCGATGATGTCCGCGCCATCCCGGGTGATTCCGAACCTGGCACCGACCGTGAGCAGGTCATCCCGCGTGATGTGGTCGTCCTTCCCGTTGACGCGCATCTGGTGGGTGCGCGTCCACTCGCTGCCTGCGGAGAAGAGGACATCGTACGCAGGAGCGAGGCGCCAGGTTCCGCCGGGATCCATGAGGAACGCGATGTTCTTCACATGATCGTCCTGGTTCCTGGCAGCCACGTTGAAGACCATGCGCCGAAAGGCTTCGTGCATCGTGGGCGCGTCGAGGCGCAGGTCCTGGACGGTCCGGAACAAGCCCCCATAGTCCAGCGCGTGGCGGTCGTTGTAGTCGAGGTGGAGCATGCCGCCGAGGGAGTGCAGGTGGAGGCGCTCCCCGTTCGCCCGATCGAAGCGCCGGGTCATGAAGTGGGCGAACTCCCCGTCCCGGAGGAGGTGGGTGGGCGCCATGGTGATGCCTGCCCGCCGGACGAGTTGTGAAAAGGCGAACTCGATGCGGCCCCAGGGACCGGGCGTGAAGTCCCGGGCGATCTCGTGGCCTCCGGTCGCACTCGTCACGCCATCAAACTTGATGAGCCACGGCTCGTCGCCCGCGAGCGGAGGGGCGAACCCGGACCGGATCCGGTTCGCGCTGGCGTTCCAGAGGACAAGGGCCTTCGCGCGCACCCCGCCAGCGGAAGCACCGAGTTGCATCATTTCCGGAACGGCGACGGCGGTGTCCCCCTCGATGATGTGCCGGGCCTGGCTGACCAGGTCGGCCACCTCGAGCGCTTCATCGGTCGTCGCAGATCCGCGCGCGATCGCGGGCGAGAACTCGAGGGCCCCCATGCCGCGACGCCCCACGTAGAGGAGTCGCTGCACCGGGCTGAGCGACGCCTGCGGATCGCCGCGCTCCTCGAAGTACCGCCGAATCACGGCATTGCCGAAGGTGTCGGGCAAGCTGTCGGCCAGGACACCGGGCAGCCCCTGGAAGACCTCGCTCCGACGGAGGTTGGGAAACGCCTGGGGTCCGCGCAGGGCGAGTGGGAGCCGCAGCGGCGAGATCTCCAGCCCCGACGTGCGGAACGCCTCCGCATACTCGAAGACCGGGTTCTCCCCCGGCAGCTCCGCCACCGCCCCGACCTCCCGGCCCCAGAGCTTCACGGTCGCGACCACCGCATCGGCAGCCCGGCCCCCGCGACGGCGCGCGCTCACGAGGAGGGGCGTTTCGGCGTGACCTTCCTCGTCGTGGCGGCGCGGGCCCGCACCCTGGGCTTCCCCCGGAGCTTTGCGAGCTGGATGGGGGAGGTGAGCGGGCGAGGCAGGAAGCTCTCCAAGGCATCCAGCCGCCCCAGGCCGCGGAGGATGGCGACCAGGGTCGCGAGCGAACAACGCCCCGCCTGCTCCGCACGCTGGACCGTAGCCCACCCGAGCCCCGCGCGCCTGGCCAGGTCGCCCTGGATCAGGTTCTGCTGCAGGCGAAAGCCGCGAAGCCGCTCGCCCAACTCTTCGAGCACTTCATGATCGGTCAGGTGGGTCGTGATGGTCCGCATGTGCGCTCCTTCCGTCACCACAAGCCATCACGTAGAATATCAGAAACGATATCTAACAGCCATAATAGTATTACAAGACTGCTAAAATGATATCATAATATTCACAGATATTCAAGCCTGCTGGCTGGCTGGCTTCGTCTTCCAGCGACGATGCACCCAGAACCACATCG
Organism: uncultured Gemmatimonadaceae bacterium; assembly: GCA_964638035.1. Taxonomy (GTDB): domain Bacteria; phylum Gemmatimonadota; class Gemmatimonadetes; order Gemmatimonadales; family GWC2-71-9; genus JAGGAG01. The sequence continues at coordinate 27,870 of CAZWXD010000018.1, forward strand.
CCGGGTACTGTCGCACCCAGGCCTCGAGCTGCGCCACGTGCCGTACCGTGAGTTGCTCCGCCGCGTCCGGTGCCGCCGGATCCGCAGGGTCGAGCGGCGCGCACATCTCCAGGCGCAGGCGGCCATCCGGTTCCCGCAGCGTGACGCCCATGAGCAGCGTCGCGCCGGTCGCCAGGGCCATCCGTGCGGGCCCGAGGAAGGTGCTGGCCGGCCGGCCCAGGAAGGGGACGAAGATGCCCCGGCGCCCGGCGTCCTGGTCGGCGAGCATTGCCACCACCCCGCCTTCCCGGAGCGCTGCATAGACCGGGCGCACGTCCCGGTTGGCGTCAATGGTGTGAATGCCCGCATCGTGGCGCTGGCGGTTGACCCACGCCTGCACGTGCGGGTTGCGGACCCGCTTCGCGATGAAGGTGAGGGGGAATCGGCCCGCCGCGGCACGGATGCCGAGTTCGAAGCTCGAGAAGTGGCCGCTGAGCACGAGGATGCCCCGGCCGCGAGCGCGCGCCGCCTCGACGTGCTCCATCCCGTCCACCCGGGTGAGCAATGCCTCTCGCGGCAGGGTCCCGACGATCCCCAGGCGACTGTAGTCGGCGAGCACCCGGCCCATCTCCCGGTAGTTCTCGAGCAGGATGGCCTCACGCGCGGCCGGCTCCAGGTCCGGGAAGGCATGGCTCAGGTTGTCGAGCGCCACCTGCCGGCGAATCCCCAGCGCGGCAGCCAGGCGGCCGACGCGCGCCCCCAGGCCCTGTGCCCGGGCAAGGGGCATCGCGCGCGCCAGGCTGGTCCAGCCCTCAACCAGGGCACCTTCGACCTTCTGCTTGAGTGGATGGCGTCGCATGGGAATGGCCGGCGCGCTCGCGCGCCCGCTGGCGGCCTACTTCAGGAACGTCCAGTTCTTGTAGAAGACCGACTTGAAGGGCTGGAGCAGGAGGCCGATACCAGCCAGGATCCCGCTCATCACCGCGGGCATGCCGGACGGCCGGAGGATGTCCACGAAGAGGCAGTAGCGCACGTTGTCGGACTGGTTGACCGACTGGTGCTCCAGGGTGTCGTCGAAGATGAAGAGCTGGTCGTCCTTCCACCGGTACTTCGTCCCGCCGACCTCGATGTAGACGTCGGGGTTGTCGATCGGGTTGATGTTGTAGAGCACCCGGAACGAGGCGCGCACCGGGCCGAAATGGAGGCCGGTGGAGGCCCGCTTGTTGAAGATCGAGACCCCGATCGTGCGGATGTACCGGTATTCCTGGTGGAACTCCGGCACGTCCACCGCCACCGGGATGTTGGCCCCGTACCACTTGAAGAAGATCATCCCGCGCTTCTGGTCGCCCAGCTTCGCATCGAGCAACCGGATGACCTCACGCGTCCTGGTGGCCTCGATGAGCGTGCGGATCTCCTCCTGGTGTCCCGGGGGGAGGTCGGCCAGCTTGAACACGCCGCGGTTCGTGTACGGCAGCGCCAGCAGGTCGAGCAGCAGGTTGAACGGCGACAGGATCCAGGTAAGGACGCCGTTCCCGGTGAAGTAGCGCTCGATCGTGGACCACTGCAGGGGCCGGTTCCGCCGCACGTCGAGTGCGCCCAGGACGAGGTAGGCGGCGAGGACGCGGGGAAGGAACCACAGCAGGAGCAGGAAGGGCACCAGCCGCTTGGCGCCCCGCCGGAGGAACCGGAGGGCGGGCTGCTCCTGCCGGACGGCGACGGTGCTGTTCATGGGGAGGTAAGTTAATGCTGGCGGCAGGTTCCGCCGAACCTCCAACATCGGGTGGCCCGTGAGACTCTACCTCGTCCGGCATGGCATTGCAGACCACCCCGACTGGTCCGGGCCCGACTCCGAGCGACCGCTCAACGCCCTGGGGATCGAGTCACTCCAGAAGGCGGGGAAGCGGCTGGACCGGCTGAAGCTCGAGCCGGGACTCATCCTCACGAGCCCGTACGTTCGGGCGGGCCAGACCGCGACCCTGGTGGCCACGGCGCTCGACGCCGCCCAGCGGGTGCGGGAGGAGCCGCGCCTGGCGCCCGGCTTCTCGATCGACCTGCTCGCCACCATCCTGCGGGAGCAGGCGGCTGCCGCCGAGCTCATGCTGGTGGGCCACAACCCCGACATGGAGATCGTGGCGAGTGCCCTGATTGGCGGGGGGCGCGTCAGGTTCGGGAAGGGCACCATGGCATGCGTCGAGCTCGACGAGCTGGGCGACCGTCCCTCGGGGAGCCTCAAGTGGCTCGTGACGAAGAAGGTGCTGTCGAAGTAGCTCGACGGCCCGTCAGTCGCGCGTCGCGATGACGATGGTGCGGGCCATGCGGTCGTGCCAGCCCTGCTTGTGGCGGTCGACGGCCACGGCGAGGAAGCCGAGGCCGAGGACCAGGCCCGCGGGAACATAGCCAGCGAGGCGCACCAGGCACTGGGACACTGACGGGCGCGCATGGGTGCGCTCATCCACGATGCGCGCCCCCACGATCATCTTCCCCGGCGTGGCGCCCCACATCCGCCAGCATGCGACGGCCGCCACGGCGGGCAGCGCCAGTTCCGCCAGCAACGCACCAGGGGCAGGGAGCAACGGCGCCTCGCTGTCCCCTGCCCGCCGCGGGGCGCCGAACAACGACGTGAGCGTGACGATCACCCCGAGGACCAGCGCGCCGTCGATGACGACGGCCAGCGCGCGCCGCCAGAAGCCGGCGTAGGCCGTCGCGGTGCGTCCCTCGATGATGGTGGGCCTGTAGGCTGACCGCGGCACGGCACCGCCTTCCCCGTGAGTGTGCCTGAGCACACTCAGGCATAAGGCCGCATGGCGTCCCACGCAATGGGGCCACACAGCCCATGCCCGCCGACCTTCCTAGATTCCGTGCAGCACCCATGGAGGTTCCGGCATGACTGCCCCCGCTGGCTGGCTGACCCAACCCGATGCGCTGAACCGCCTTGGCACGGCCGAGCCGCTGCTCCGCCATCGCGTGACACGGTGGGACGGCGGCGTGGCCACGGAGCGCGAGGAGCTGGTGGCCGAGGAGGCGCCGGTGACGCTGGTGTACAACGGCATCCCGCACGTGGTGATGATGGCCACGCCCAGCAACCTGGTGGACTTCACGGTGGGCTTCAGCGTGACCGAAGGCCTGGTGGGCTCCGCGGCCGACGTGCACGAGGTAGCGTGCATCCCGCACAGCCGCGGCATGGAAATGCAGGTGAGGATCCCTGAACGCTGGATGGAGGTGGTGGAAGGACGCAGCCGGCGCCTCGTGGGCCGCACCGGGTGCGGTGTCTGCGGCGCCGACAGCGTGGATGCGGTGATCCGCCCGGTGCCGCCGGCGGGCCCCGGGCCGGTCGTGCGCCCCCCCGCGATTGCGCGGGCTCTCGAGGGGCTCGAGGCGGGCCAGGTGCTGAACCGCTCGGCGGGATCGGTGCACGCAGCGGGCTGGGCCAGCGCCGATGGTGACGTGCAGCTGGTGCGCGAGGATGTGGGCCGGCACAACGCGCTGGACAAGCTCGTGGGCGCGGCACTCACCGGCGCCATTGACCCGCAATCAGGCTTCGTGGTGGTGACCAGCCGGGCGAGCTTCGAAATGGTGCACAAGACAGCCATGCTCGGCGCGAGCATGCTGGTGACGGTGTCGGGTGCCACGGCGCTGGCGGTGCGGATGGCCCACCAGGCGGGACTCACGCTCTGCGGGTTTGCACGAGGCTCGGGCTTCGTGGTGTACACCCATGGGGGACGCATCCGGCCAGCGGGGGCGCGCTGACCCAGGTCCGCGGCGCAGGGATGCAGTCTGCTTCAGCCGGGTGGCGTGAACATCAGAAGGTCCCGCTCCACATGAGCCCCATCCCACCCGGCCTGGCCAGCGGCACCGGCGCCCGGAGCCCGAAGATCGTCCATCGTCCCGTGGCAAGCTTGGCCCCGGCGATCCCCGCCGCGGCACCCACCAGCACGTCACTCGCCCAGTGGTGGTTGCCATACACCCGCGACCACGCCGTGCCGGTGGCGAGGGTGTACAGGCCCACCGTGGCCCACGGACGGTTGATCTCCTGCGAGAGTGCGGTGGCGAAGGCAAAGGCCGTCGAGGTGTGTCCCGACCACATCGAGTGGGCCCCGCCGAAGGGGTCGAAGGCCCACGGGTCGTCGGTATCCGACGGCCGCTCGCGTCCCAGCGTGTACTTCACCGCCTGGGTGATGACACTCGTGAGCAGCACCGAGGCACCCACCCGCAGGCCCGCATGCAGGAGCTTCGGCTCGTCGGCCACCAGCCCGGCGGCGAGGAGCCCCACCGTGACCGGCGCGATGACGATCGCCTCACCAAAGGCATCGGTCACGTTCGCCAGGTCGTCGAGGGTCGCGCTCCGGTGCGCCGGATCCTGCGACCACTCGGCGACAGGCACGTCGGCCACCGCGATGGTGAGCACGCCGATCCCCGCGACCGCGGCCGCCTGCCACCCGGGAAACGGCCGTGCTGGCGCAGGGGCCACGGAGTCCACCGCCTGCGCTGCGAGCGGTGCGACGTGAAGGGCCAGGAAGAGTGGGAGGAGCCGTGCGTTTGCGATCCGCATCGCAACACGGTACACTCCCCCCGTCGGATAAACCAACGCAGGCGGTGCCTTCAGGAAGCCGGTGCAAGACCGGCGCGGCCCCGCCACTGTAAGAGGCCCGCAGTTCATCGCGGTTCCGGCGTCGCCACGCAAGCCACTGGGGACTCGTTCCCTGGGAAGGCCGGCCACGCTGCCTCGAGCCAGGAGACTGGCCCGCCTGCACCCGCAATCGTCTCTCGAGGGAGGGACGCGGGGCATGAGCGGCGCCGCCCCGGCTGCCCGGCCTTCACGCCCCCCGTCCCCGGAGCATGGGATCGGTGGGCTTCCTGTTGCTGGGCCTCGTGGTCGCACTGGCCGGTTGCACCGGTCGCAGCACCCGGGACGCGCGCCGTGCGGCCATCGTCATCACCGACGATGCGGGCGTCGCCACGACGCTCGCCCAGCCCGCCGCCCGCGTCATCTCCCTCATTCCGAGCGTCACCGACGGGATCCTCGCCCTCGGTGCCGGCGACCGCCTCGTGGGCCGCTCCACCACGGACCGCGTCCCTGCCGGCCTCGAGCACCTGCCCATCGTCGGCGATGCCCTGATCCCCAGCGTCGAGCAGGTCGTCGCCGCCCGGCCGGACCTCGTGGTGCTCTGGGCCGGCGACAAGCGGAACGACCTCAGGCGGCAGCTCGGCGCGGTTGGCATTGCCACCATCGGGCTCGCCGTGGAAGACACCACCGACGCCATCCGCAGCATCAGGACGCTGGGGACGGTCCTGGGCCTCGAGGCGCGCGCTGACAGCCTGGTGGCAGCCATTCACGCCACGCTCGACTCGGTGCGGCACGCCACGAAGGACGCGCGCCCGTTGCGGGCCCTGTTCGTGGTGGGAGCGGAGCCGCCGCTCACGGTGGGCCCGGGCACGTTCATTGACCAGCTGCTCGGCGTGGCTGGCGCCACGAACGTCTTCGCCGACGCGAGCACCCGCTGGCCCACGGTCTCGGTGGAGCAGGTGCTGGCACGCCATCCCGACGTCGTCGTCCTCCCCGGGCCGGGGACGCCCGAGGCCGCCGAGCCCCTGCGCGCACTCCCCGGCTGGCGCAACCTGCCGGCGCTCGCGCGCGGGTGCGTGCTGCGCATCGATGCCGACCTCGCCAGCCGGCCCGGCCCGCTCATGGGAGAGGCTGCCGCCACCCTGGCCCGGGGACTCGAGTCGCTGCGCACCCGCTGTGCCGGGAGCGCCCGGTGACGCACCCCGCATCCACCTGGGCGACGCCGCTTCGTTACACCATCCTGCTGCTGCTCCTCGCGGCAGCGGTGGTGGCCGGCATCCGACTGGGCTCGGTGGGGCTCGGCACACGCGACGTCATCGCCGCCCTGCTGGGCACTGGCGACCCGACCGCGCGTGCGATCGTCAGCGGCCTCCGGCTTCCGCGCGTAGCACTGGCCGCCGCCTGTGGCGCTGCCCTGGCACTCAGCGGCACCACCTACCAGGCGCTCCTCCGCAACGCGCTCGCCGAACCCTGGATCCTCGGCATCTCCAGCGGGGCGGCGATCGGCGCCGTGGCCGCGACCATCTTCGGGCCACGCGCCTTCGGCCCCTGGGTCGTGCCCGCCAGCGCGTTTGCCGGGAGCATTGCGGCCATGCTCCTCGTGCTTCGCGTGGCACGCGTGGCCGGCCAGGTCCTGGACCGCCGCACCCTCCTCCTCGCCGGTGTCGTGGTCGGTGCCTTTGCCAACGCCATCATCCTCCTCTTCCTCACCTACTCGGACGCCGACTCGTTCCGCGCCGCCGTGTTCTGGATGATGGGGAGCCTCTCCGGGGCCACCTGGCCGCGCGTGCTGCTGCTCGGGGTGCCGCTCCTCCTCTGCGGCGTCGCCCTCTTCGGCCTGGCACGGGCCCTCGATGCCCTGAGCATCGGCGAGCCCACGGCGCTTGCCCTCGGCGTGCCGGTCGAGCGCGTGAAGTACCTCGCCTTCGGGCTGGCCTCGCTGCTCGCGGCGTTGACGGTGTCGGTGAGCGGCGTCATCGGGTTCGTGGGCCTGGTCGTGCCCCATGCCATCCGGCTGGCGTGGGGCAGCGCGCACCGCCACCTCCTGCCCGGAGCGGCACTGCTGGGCGCCACCTTCCTGGTGCTCGCTGACGCGGTCGCCCGCACCATCGCCGCGCCCATCGAGCTGCCCATCGGGGCGCTCACTGCCATCCTGGGCGTGCCGCTCTTCATTGTGCTCCTCAGGCGGTCCAGTGCCTGAGCCGGTGTGGGAGGTCCGCGAGGCGTACTTCCGCCACCCCGGCGCCACGGCCCACGCGGTGGATGGCGTGACCTGCGAGGTCCCGTCGGGTGGCGTCACCGCCATCCTGGGCCCGAATGGCGCGGGCAAGTCCACGCTCATGCGCCTCCTCGCCGGGTTGCACCGCCCGGGTGCCGGGAGCGTGCTGTTCCACGGCCGCCCCGCCAGCGCGTGGCCACGGGCCGACCTCGCCCGGAGGGTCGGCTACGTGCCGCAAGGCGAAGAGGTGGTGTTCCCGATGCGCGTGCGCGAGGTCGCCGCCATGGGGCGCTACCCGCACCTTGGTCCATGGCGTGCCGAGGCCGCATCCGACCGCGCCATCGTTGATGGGGCGCTCGCCGCAGTACAGGCCCTCGAGTTCCGCGACCGCCCCTTCGCCACGCTGAGCGGTGGCGAGCAGCAGCGCGTCCGCATCGCCCGTGCCCTGGCACAGCAGGGCCGGGCCATGCTCCTCGACGAGCCCACGGCGGGGCTCGACGTGCGCCACGAGATCGAGCTGTTCACCCTGCTGCGGCGGCTGGGACGCGGCGACCGCACCGTCGTGCTCGTGACGCACAACCTGCTCCTCGCGGCGCGCACGGCAGACCAGGTACTGCTGCTGGACCGGGGACACCTTGCTGGCGCCGGCTCCCCCGCCGACGTCCTCACTGCGGAACGGCTCACGCAGGTCTACGGGTGGCCCATCGACGTGACCCTGGCGCCCGATGCCACCGGCGCCATGCGTCCCGTGATCCTTCCACGGCTCGACCTTCCGGGGGGGAGTGCGGCATGAGGGCCGCGATCCTCGCAGCGGCCCTGCTCGGTGCCCACGGGTCCCTCCATGCGCAGTACGCGCCCGAGGTGCGCGGGCGGGTGGTGGACGCCGTCAGCGGGCTCGCCGTCGAGGGCGCCGACCTCCGGCTCGGGAATGGAGCGCGCATCCGGAGCGGCGCGGACGGCAGCTTCATCCTGCGGGCACTCCAGCCCGGTACCGTGGTGCTCGAGGCACGCGCGATCGGCTACGCGCCGGCGCACGAGCCGCTCGACCTGGCGAACGGGACCACCAGCATGGTGACGCTTGCCCTGGTGCCGGTGCCGGTGGAACTGGCTCCGATTGCGGTGCGAGCCGACGCGGACCTGCCGGCTGCGGGAGTCACGCGCATCGAGCGCGACGCGATCGAGGCGAGCGCCGCGCTCGACCTGGGCGAGCTGCTGCAGCGTGAGGCCGGCGCCGTCGTCGTCCGCACCGGCGGGCCTGGCTCACCGGCCACGATCTCGCTCCGTGGCTCCAGCAGCAACCAGGTGCTCGTCCTCCAGGATGGCGTGCCCCTCAACCAGGCCACGACCGGCGGCACCGACCTCTCGCAGGTGCGGCTCGACCAGGTGGAGCGGGTGACCATCCTGCGGGGAGCACAGTCGGCACGGTACGGCGCCCGGGCGCTGGGCGGCGCCATCGCGATCGAGACCCGCCGCCCTTCCTCGACACAGGCCCGCGTGGGCGGCACGGCCGGGAGCTACGGCACCCGGGCGGTCGATGCCCGCCTGGGCACGGGCGGCACGGGCGCCTGGTCTGCTGCTGCGGGGGGCGAATGGAGCCGCTTTGGCGGTGATTTTCCCTATGCGGTGCCACCCGAGCGCGGTGGCGGCAGCGCCACCCGGCTCAACACCGATGCCACCGACATCGCCGCCGACGCATCGCTCGCATGGAACGCGACCGGTTCCGGCGTGCGCCTCCGCGGCGAGTTCTTCGACATGGACCGTGGCATGCCCGGCACGGTGATGCAGCCCTCGCTCACCGCACGGCAGCAGCAGCAGCGCTTCAGCGTGGGGCTCGACGGGCACTGGTCCCGTGGCGCGACCGCCGGCACGGCGAGCCTCGTGGTGCAGCGGCAGCAGGCGCACTTCAGCGATCCAGCGCCGCCGCTCACCCGGCCATACGACGAACGCAACCGCGCCACCACGGTGCAGGCCCTGGCCGACGCATCCCGCCGGGCCGGACCCGGCATGCTGGCGGTGGGCGGCGAGGTGCGCCGCGTGGCGATCACCGCGACGACACTCGCCCCCGGCGCACCCGAGGCCACGACCTACGCCGGCGCATGGGCCACGCTGGCCGTGCCCCTGGTGGCGACGGCGAGCACCGACCTGCGCTTCACGACGGGGGCGCGCATTGACCGCAATCCGGTTGGCTCAGGCACCTTCCTGTCGCCCGAGGCGGGCGTGGCGCTCCGGCACGACTGGTGGCAGGCGCAGGTGCGCTGGGCGCGCGCCTTCAGCCCGCCCTCCCTTGCCGACCTCTACTTCCAGGAGGGCGTGCGGGTCGAGCCCAACCCGGCTCTCGCACCGGAGCGCGTGCCGGGAGAGTGGACCGTCGCGCTCGCGGCCCATGACATCCCCCTGGGGCCGCTCACCGGCGAGGCCAGCCTCGACCTCTTCCAGGGTGACATCGACGGGATGATCCTCTGGTCCCCCGATTTCCAGTTCATCTGGAGCCCCGCGAACTTCGACGTGCGCCGCCGGGGCGGCGAGCTGGGCCTCCGGCTCGCGCCACGGCGCGGTGGCCTGCGCCTCTCGGGGGCCATCGCCCTGTCCGACGTGCAGTACCGCGGGCCCGTGCTGCAGGGCCAGGTGATCTACCGCCCGCGGTGGAGTGCCGTGGCCAACGCCGACGCCCCGGTGCTGGGCTTCGTGGCCGGGGCCTCATGGCGCTACCTGGGCGAGCGCCGCACCAGCGTCGGCACCGACCTCAACGCCCTGGCCCCGCTCCACCTTCTCGACCTGCGGATCACGCGCGCCCTGGCCCTCGGCCCCATGGGGCTCGAGGTGCGAGCCGTCCTGGAGAACGTGCTCAATGCCACAACCGGCATGCTGCCGGACTTTCCCCTCCCCGGCCGGATGTTCCGGCTGTCGCTTGGCCTTACCCATGCCCGAAACCAGGAGACTGCCCCTGATGTTGCCCCGCATTGACCGCCTGCTCGTTGCCGCCATCCTCCTTGCCGGCTGCAGCGATGATGACACCCCCGACCGCACCTTCCTCGACGGGACGGAGTCCGACCCGGGCATCGCGATCTCGGTGGGCTCCATCGGGACCACCCTGCTGATGCTCCAGACCGGGAACCCCGACCAGCGCGTCGAGATCCCCCTGGGCACGAGCAGCGACATCACCGCCGTCGGCTTCTCGGTGCGGAACCGCATGGCAGCCGTCCCGCTGGGCAATACCGCGAGCGTTGCCCTGGTGAACCTCGAGACGGCAACCATCGAGGGGTACTTCACCTTCCCCAGCGGCAACGCCACGGGATCGGCCTGGGTGGATGACGAGACCGTCATCGCCTGCAACCAGCTCGCCGACCTGTGCGGCCGCTTCACCACGACCCAGGCCGGTGACGCGATGGACCTCACGGAGGCGCTTGCGCCCTTCCCCACGGCGGTGGTCGCGTCGGCTGGCCGGGTGTTCGTGGTCTCCGCCAACCTGGATGACTCCTACATGCCGGCCGGCCCCGGGGTGGTCAGCGAGCTCGATCCGGCCAGCCTCGACGTGGTCCGCACCTTCACCGTCGGCACCAACCCCCAGTACGGCGGCATCGGCAGTGATGGCAGGCTCTACGTCGTGAACAGCGGCGACTGGGGCATGGCCAACGGGTCGGTGAGCATCATCAACCTTGGCAGCAACGTGGTCGAGGAGGAGGTCACCGGCTTTGGTGACTTCCCCGGGCCGGTTGCCTTCGACAGCGACGGACGGTTGGCGGTATCGAGCTTCAGCTTCGGCAGCGTGGTGTGGGATGCGCAGACCGGCACCTTCGTGCGCGGCGCCGACAACCCTGTCTGCGCTCCCGCAGCGAGCGGCTGCCGCGCCGCGAGTGACGGCGCGTTCGCACCGAACGGCAGGTTCTACCAGAGCTTCTTCGGCTCGGCGGCCGCGTCGCAACCCGCCTACTATTTCGTGTATGATGGCAGCACCTTTGCGCTCCAGGACAGCATCCCGGTCCCCCTCGGTCCCGCGGGCCTGCAGGTGCTTGATTTCTCCCATGACTGAGGCCGGCCGGCGCGGGTGACGACCCTCTGGCTGGTGCGGCACGGCGTGGCGAGCGGCCAGGATGGCCGCCTCATCGGTCACCTCGACCTGCCCATCTCGCCAGAGGGCGAGGCAGCCATACGCCACCTCGTGCGGCCCGGGGGCGAGCGGCCCGCGCGCATCATCAGCAGCGACCTCGCACGCGCCCGGTCGAGCGCGGCGCTCCTGGCCGATGGGTGGGGCCTTCCGGTGGTGCATGACCAGCGCCTCCGGGAGATGAGCTTTGGCGACTGGGAGGGGATGACCTTCGCCGAGGCGCTCATGGCGAGTGGCAGCGGGTTCCGGGACTGGGCCGCCGCGTGGAGCACGGCGCGCGTGCCGGGCGGCGAGGGCTTCATGGATGTGTGCCATCGGGTGGGAGCGTGGTGGCGGGAGGAAGGTGCTGCGCTCGAGGGCACCACGTGCATCGTGGGCCATGGGGGCTCGCTCCGCGCGCTCCTGGTGGAGGTCTTCCAGCGGCCGCCGCACCGGGCCTTCGAGTTCGCCTGCGACCACGCCCACGCGAGCGTCGTGCAGGTCACCGACGGGCGCGCCGAGCTGGTGCAGGCCAACGCACCACGGTTGCCCTGAGCGAGGTCAGTGGAAGTCGTGCCGCCGGGCGTGTTCCGCGCCCAGCGGGGCGTCCAGCACCTGGAACTCCTTCCCCCGCACGTTCACCACGCCCCCTTCCACCTGCAACGCTCCCCGCACCAGCAGCAGCGGGCTCCGTGCGATCAGCAGCGCCTGCGGCTCGTAGCGCTTCGGCGTGACCACCACGTTGACGTGCCCTGTTTCGTCCTCCAGGGTGAGGAAGACGAATCCCTTCGCCGTGCCCGGCCGCTGGCGACAGATGACGAGGCCGGCAACCAGCACCGTGCCCCCGTTCCTGCACGACGCCCCCGGCCCGTTGCCCGACCCGGTCGGGGATCCCGGGGCGCGCAGCTCCGCCGCTGTCAGCACGCCCAGCCGCCGCATCTCCGTCCGCAGGTGCGCCATCGGGTGGCCATTGAGCGAGAGCGCCGTCATCCGGTAGTCGGCCTCGGTGAGCTCGTACGGGCTCATCGCCGGCAGGGCGCACGGTGGCCCCGGTCGTGGGTGTTTCCCCGGATCCAGTGGTCCCGCGCGGCCTCGCGCCGCAGCGAGCACCTCCCAGAGCGCCGCGCGCCGGCGGCGATCCACCGGCTCGTGCGGCACCAGGGCATCGAGTGCGCCTGACTCCGCCAGCGCGCGGAGCGATCCGCGGTCGAGCCCCGTGCGTGCCACCACGTCGGCGATGGAGGTGAACGGCCCCGCCGCGAGGGCGGATTCGTACTTCTCCCTCGCGGCGCCGCCCAGGCCACGAATGGAGCGGAGGCCCAGGCGCACGGCCGGCGCCCCGGCTCGCCCGGTCGCCTGGGCCGGCTCCCGTTCCAGCGACGCATCCCACCGGCTCCGGGTCACGTCCACTGGCCGCACCGCCACCCCGTGCCGCCGCGCGTCCTCGATGAGGGTGCCCGGCGAGTAGAACCCCATCGGCTGGGCGTTGAGGATCGCGGCGGTGTACTCCGGCGCGTAGTAGTGCCGGAGGTACGCCGAGGCGTAGACCAGCAGGGCGAAGCTCGCCGCGTGCGACTCGGGGAAGCCATAGTCGGCAAAGGCATTGATCTGCTGGTAGATCCGCCTGGCGGTGTCGGCATCGATGCCGTTCTGCGCCATCCCCTGCACGAGCTCACCGGCGACCTGGGCCATCCGCTCGCGCGACCGCTTGTGTCCCATCGCGCGGCGCAGCTCGTCCGCCTGCCGCGGGGTGAAGCCTGCCGCGGTGATCGCCACCTGCATGCCCTGCTCCTGGAAGAGCGGGATGCCGAGCGTGCGCCGGAGCACTGGCTCGAGCATCGGGTGGGGATAGGTCACCTCCTCCTCGCCCGCGCGACGGCGGAGGTAGGGGTGCACCATGTCGCCCTGGATCGGCCCCGGGCGGATCAGCGCCACCTCCACCACCAGGTCGTAGAAGCAGCGTGGCCGCATCCGCGGCAGCGTGTTCTGCTGTGCCCGGCTCTCCACCTGGAAGAGCCCGATCGTGTCGGCGCGGCAGAGGTCGTCGTACACCGCCGGGTCGTCGGGTGGCAGCGACGCCAGGGTGAGCGACACGCCGCGCGCCTGGCGGATGTAGAGCAGGCAGTCCTGCAGCAGCGTCAGCATCCCGAGGCCCAGCAGGTCGATCTTGATGAGGCCCACCGGGTCGAGGTCGTCCTTCTCCCACTGGATGACGGTGCGGCCGGGCATCGAGGCGGGCTCGATCGGCACCACCCGCGAGAGTGGCTCGCGCGTGAGGATGAACCCGCCCACGTGGATGGACCGGTGCCGCGGCAGCTGGTGCAGCCCCTCCACCAGGTCGGGCAGCAGTGCCACCCGCGGGTCGGCGGGATCGAGCCCCGCCTTCACCAGGATGGGCACCTCGCCAGTCGAGCCCAGCATGGAGGTGGCCGGGTTCCGCCGCTCGACGTGGTCGGGAACGGTGTGGGGGTCGGTGTAGCCGGCATGTTGCCCCCCGCCCCGCAGTGCCCCGGCGGTGGCGCGGGCGCTGAACCGGTCGCTGAAGGCCGCCAGCGCACCGGCCTGCTCCACCGTGAACCCCAGGGCCCGCGCCGTGTCGCGCACGGCGCTGCGGCCGCGCCAGGTGATCTGCTCGCACACCATGGCCGCGTGCTCCCGCCCGTAGCGGTCGTACACGTACTGGATCACCCGCTCGCGCTCCCGGTGCGCAATGTCGAGGTCGATGTCGGGCGGCTCGCGCCGGCCCTCGCTCAGGAAGCGCTCGAACAGCAGCGTCATGCGCACCGGGTCCACCGCGGTGATGCCCAGGCAATAGCACACGGCAGAGTTGGCGGCACTCCCCCGTCCCTGGCAGAGGATCCCGTTCCGGGCCGCGAAGCGGACGATGTCCCAGACGATGAGGAAGAACCCCGCGAGCCCGAGCCGGGCGATGACGCCCAGCTCGTGCGCGAGCTGCGTGCGGTGTGCCCCCGACAGGGCGCCGGCCAGTCGCTCCCCTGCACCCTGCATCACCAGCCGGGCCAGGTACTCGTCGGCGCTCACGCCGGGCGGGAGGGGAAAATCAGGCAGCGAGGGCCGCAGTTCCTCCAGCCGGAAGGTGCACCGCTCCGCCACGGCGAGGGTGGCCGCGAGTCCTTCGGGTGCATGGCGCCATCGGGCCTGCAGTTCGGCGGGCGACTTGAGGTACCACTCGTCACTGGGCCGGAGGCGGGTGCCCATCCGGTCCAGCGGCAACCCATGCCGCAGCGCGGTGAGGACGTCGTGGATCCGGCGGTCCCGGCGCTGCAGGTACAGCACCTCGTTGCTCACGATCCACGGCACGCCGAGGTACCGGGCCAGGTGCACCAGGCCGGCCACCACCTCCCGCTCCTCGGGAAGGCCATGGTCCCAGCACTCGATGACCAGCCGGTCGCCGAAGATGTCGTGCAGGCGGGTGGCATGCGCCCGTGCGCCGGCCGCATCGCCGGTGGCGAGGCGCGCGGCCACCAGGCCCCGGGGGCCGCCGGTGAGGGCGATGAGCCCGTCGGCATGGCGGGCGAGCAGCTCCAGCGACACGACCGGCTCGCCCCGGGGTGCGTCCATGCGGGCGCGGGTGATGAGCGTGCACAGGTTGCCGTACCCGGCGGGCGACGTGGCCAGCAGCACCAGCGGGGCACGATACGCGGGATCCACATCCACCTCCGCACCCACGATCGCGCCCACCTTCCGCTCTCGCCCCGCCTCGGCGAAGCGCACGATGCCGCCCAGGTCGTGCCGGTCGGTGAGGGCGAGCGCGGGAAGGCCCAGGTCGGCGGCCCGCTCCACCAGGGCCTCGGGAGTGGACGCCCCGTCGAGGAGGGAGAAGCAGGAGTGGCAGTGGAGCTCGGCGTAGGAGGACGGAGGGTTGTGCACTCAGTCCCACCATCCCTGGAGGAACCAGTCCGCGTTGCTCCGGTAGGCCAGGAACCGCACCCCGTCGCTGTCCCAGCTGCAGTAGTCCCGTGCATACGGATCGCACCACCAGTCGCCCGACAACCGCTCCAGCCCCGATTGCCCGGTGATCGGCCACGCACGCCCGCGCCAGGTGAACGTGGCGCCATCGCGGGTGATGGACTCCGC
>CAZWXD010000018.1:42912-45159 GCA_964638035.1 uncultured Gemmatimonadaceae bacterium
CATTCGCCCTGCCCGCGCGGTCGTCCCACTGTCCCCGCCGTTCCGGTGCGAACCTGTCCTGCATGACCGGTCGCACCACCGTGCCGGGCCCGAGCGCCGCGCGAAGCCGCGCGAAGGCAGCATCCGCCGCTGCCGGGTCGCGCCATCCCGTGTGCAGCAGGTCGCCCTGTTCGCCCGCGGCCGGCACGCGCTCCACCACCCGCACCATGAGGCCCGTCACTGGCGCCGGCATCGCCACGCCCTCCAGCGCCGCGCGACACTGCTCGTAGAGCGGCTCGAGCCGGGCCAGGGGGCGCGCCATCACGACGGTGATGGCGACGGGCGTCCCCTGCACTGCTCCCTCCTGCAATGCGAGCGCCGCCACGTCGAGGCGCAGCGCCACGTCCAGCCGCGCGATGGCCCGTCCCTCGGCGCGTGCCAGGTCAACCAGGCGCCCCAGGGCCGCACGCACCAGGAAGAGCACCGGCTCGAGGGTGTCGGCGGGCACCGGAAGCCCGAGCTCGACCGTGTCGTCGGGCACGGGAACCAGCAGCCGGGCCCGGCGATGATCCTCACCTCGCGCCAGGCGCCACGCCGCCAGTCCCGGCGGCCCGAAGCGCTGCTCCACGTCGCCGGGATCGAGTGACGCGAGTTCGCCAGCCACCGTGAGCCCGAGCGCACCCAGTGTCTCGCGCAGCCCGGCGTCCATGGGAATGAGGCAAAGCGGCACCCGCTGCAGGAAGCGCTGGTCGCCCCCAGCCACGACATGGGTCGGGCGCTGGAGCCATGTCGCCGCCTGCGCGGCCACGCAGCTCGAGGCCAGGCCGGCCCGTGCGCCCGGATGCCACCGCACACCCACCGCGCGCACCGCAGCCACCATCCGCACCTCGGCGGGACCGGGCTGCCCTGCATGCTTCCGTGCCGCACCCGGAAGGCCGCCTGCACCGATCCACCAGGTGCCGGGATGCTCCGGTGTCACCTGCGGGCTCAGGGCAAGGAGGTCGGCACTGACCCGGTGTACGGCGTGGCGGACGCGCTGGATGTCCCAGGGGCGCACCTCGAGCCCGGCACACACCGCCTGTGCCGCCGAGACCGACATGCCCTGCAGCACGCCAAGCGATGCCGCATGACGGGTGGCCAGGGCGATGCGGCCGGGCATGTCGGGATGGGACAGTGCGAGGGGAAGGTCATCCCAGTGCAGTGCTGCGCTGCCGGCCTCCCTGTCGCTGCGTTGCTTCCCGTCGCCCGCCAGCACCGCGCCGATCGGGAACCTCGGGATGCGCAAGCAGGCGACGCGGACGATGGATGACATGCTCGATCTCGATGCTGGAACGGGGGCCGCCGTGGACAACCTGCAGGTGCAGGGATGCCTGCGGCGGCGCGATGCCTCCCGTGCGCCGCCCGGCATGCCTTCCCGTGCCCCATCGGCGCTTCACCTCCAGCCGGACGGCTCCCCCGAGTTGCGAGACCGGCCCCTCACCCACCACCAGCAGCGTCGCGTCCTTGTCGCGCGCGAGTCCCACCAGGCGGAGCGCCGCCTGGCGGGAGAGTGCCGGTGCGCCATCCAGCACCACCAGGGCGAACGCCCCGCTCCGGAGCAGCACGTCGGCACACCACGCCCCGCGCGCCGCATCGCGCGGGCGCACCAGGCGGAAGTGGTCGCAGTCGAGCCAGGCCCATTCCGACGGGTCGAAGGTGCGCGACGCATCGACGCACGCCACGCCATCGGTGCGTGCCAGTGCTGCGGCCACCACCACCTGGGTAATGGCCAGGGTGCCACTGCCCAATGGACCCATCAGCTCGGTGAGCCGTCCCCTCGGCAGGCCCCCGCCCAGCGCTGCGTCGAGGGCGGTGATTCCCGTTGGCACCGCATCCACCTGCGGTGTGGGAGCAGGGACCACCTGGGCGAGGCGCGCCTTGAGTTGGGCGAGGGACATATACCGAATAAAACCCGAAGATCGAGGGTGGGCAAGACCGCCCCATTCCCACGGCCCCCGAAGCCGCTCAGCCCGCGCTGGACAGCTTCAGCCCGACGATCCCCGCTACCACGAGGACGATGCTGGCCATCTTGATTGGTGTTGCCGACTCGCCAAAGATGAGGATGCCGGCAATGGCCGTCCCCACCGCCCCGATGCCAACCCAGGTGGCGTAGGCCGTGCCGAGCGGGATGGTCCGGAGTGCCAGGCTGAGCAGGAAGAAGCTCGCGCCCATCGCCGCGATGGTGAGGAGCGACGGCCCCAGCCGGGTGAAGCCATCGGTGTACTTGAG
>CAZWXD010000018.1:45259-67342 GCA_964638035.1 uncultured Gemmatimonadaceae bacterium
GGTCATTCCTGGTCGTCGCGGCGGAAGAAGGGAAGGTTCCGGGAGGGGGCCTCGGGTTGGTACTCGGCGATGCGCGCCCGGTAGCAGGAGAGCACGTCGCTCCGCGTGAGCATGCCGATGACGCGCGGCTCCCCCACGCGGTTCACCACCGGCAGCCGCCCGATGTCGTGGTTGACCATGTGGTCGGTCGCCTGGCGGACGGTGCAGTCATCGTACACGAACCGTGGCAGTTGCCGGAGCAGGCTCGCCACGCCGTCGCCCTTCGCATCGGTGGAGAGGAGGTCGCGCCGGGTGAGGACGCCGACCAGGTGATCCTCGTCGTCCACGACCGGGAACCCCTGGTGCGAGCTTCCCGGCGCGCCCGAGGCAATCCAGTCCTGCACCTCGCCCACGCGCTGGGCCGTGCGCAGCACCGTGACCGGGCTGGAGGCGACGTCGCGAACGAGGACGAGGTCGAGCGGGTCGGTCGCATATTCGCTCGGCGCCTGGACGCCGCGGCGCGCGATCTTCTCGGTCATGATGGTGTTGCGCATCGTGAGCGAGGAGACGAGGTACGCCGCCGCACACCCGCCCAGGAGCGGCAGCAGCGCCGCCGGCTGCAGCGTCGTCTCGAACGCGAAGATGGCGGACGCCAGCATCGCGCGGGATGCACCCGCAAAGAGTGCCGCCATGCCCACCAGCCCCGCGATGCGCACGTCGATGCCCGCACGGGGCAGGAGTGCCGCCATGCCGCCCCCGGCCAGGACGCCGGCCCCGCCGCCGATCGTGAACAACGGCGCCAGCGTCCCGCCAGACGTGCCGCTCCCCAGCGCGATCGACCAGGACAGGAACTTCATGATGCAGAGGAAGGCGACCGCCTTGAGCGGCAGGTCGTTGGAGAGGATCGCCGAGATGTTGTAGTAACCCACCCCGAGCGTGTCGGGTGCGACATAGCCGATCACGCCCACGGCCACGGCGCCCAGGGCGGGCCACCACATCCAGTGGATGGGCAGCCGCTCGAAGCGATCCTCGACCGCATACACGGCCCGTGTCACGGCGGCGGCCAGCAATCCCATCAGGGCGCCGAGGGCCACGTAGAAGGCGAGTGCGCCCAGGGGCGCCGGCCCCACGTCCGGCATCCCGAACGCGGGTTGCGGTCCCTCGAACGCAATGCGCATCCCGGTGGCCACGGTCGCGGCCAGCGCCACCGGGATGATGGAGCGGGGGCGATACTCGAACAGCAGCAGCTCGACAGCGAGGAGCACGGCGGAGACGGGGCTGCCGAAGGTGGCGGCCATGCCGGCGGCAGCACCCGCGCCGAGCAGGGTCTTCCGCTCGGCGGGACTGCAGCGGGTGAACTGGCCGAGGAGCGAGCCCAGCGCACCACCGGTGGCGATGATCGGGCCCTCGGCGCCGAACGGCCCGCCGGTGCCGATCGCGACGGCGGAGGAGAGCGGCTTCAGCACCGTGACCCTGGCGGGCATGCGGCTCTGGTTGGTGAGGATCTGCTCCATCGCCTCGGGAATGCCGTGCCCGCGAATCGCCCGCGACCCGTAGCGCGCCATGAGCCCAACCAGCAGGCCGCCCACCACGGGCACCAGGATCACCCACGGTCCGAGTGCCGGGACGGCATGGGCTGGCGCCCGGTTTTCCAGCGAGAGGCGGCCAAAGAAGGCCAGGTTGGTGACGAAGGCAATCAGCCACATCAGCAGCAGGGCGATGACGGCCGACCCCAGGCCCAGCACGCTCGCCAGTACACAGATGCGCAGGGTGCGCTGGTCGATCGGCGAGCGCGAGCCAGGCACCTGGGCGGCATCTACCACGAGGTCCAGCGATGGCGATACGGCGAGGCCGTCCAAGTCGCCGGGCCGGGCCCGGCCGGGGCCCGCCAGTCCTCCTTCCTCCTGCGGCATCGGCTCCTACTTGCGCCAGTAGTTGTTGGCGGCGGCGACCGTCTGGAAGTTGATGGCCACGACCTGCGACGCCGCGGTGAGCGCTTCCGCGCTCTCGGCGTAGGCCGGGCGGAGCTTATTGAGGATGGTCGTGTCGGGCTGGGTGTACTTGACGCCGCGACGGCTCAGCGTAATGGCGAGCTCGAACCCGGCCTGCGGGGTGTCAGTGATCAGTGAAGTCAGCCAGATATCGGACATGAACCACTCCTCCTTGGGGAAACCGGCAATTCCGGGTGGCGGCACCGATGACGGTGCCGGGGAACGCCGGGGTCAGGGCACGGCAGGCAGCGGCAATGCGTCAGCCCGCGTGGCTGCCGCTCCCGGGACCCTTGCAGACAGTGAGCAGCATCGAGCTGGCCGTGAGCGCGTGCACCGAATGCAGTACACCGGGTTCCAGCGCCACGAGGTGGCCCTCGGGGAGGTCGTGGCTGGCGTCGCCCGCGGTCACGAGCAGCTGTCCCGAGAGCGCCTGGATGATCACGACGCCGTCCGCGCGGTGCTCCTTGAGGAACCCGCGCGCCTCGAAGTCGAAGGCCAGCACCGTCACCGGACCCCGGCGGAAGATGGCGATCTGCCGGTGCCCGGCCACGGCGTGGTGCGGTTCCAGGCGCAGGGCCGCGAGCGTGGCCGGGAGGTCGAACTGCTGTACCGGGGCCGCGAAGCGGTCCTCGGGATGGGGTCGCAGGCGCTGGGCGTCGGGCACTGGTCCTCCAGGGGGCGGAGCGGAGGGGGGGGAACCTTTCGAACGTAAGGCCGGTGCCACCTGCGGGCTAGGGGTTTGTGCAGGCGGGACGCGCAGTGCCGTGTGCGCGCGTCGCGCAATCAGCGATCCATGATGGGGAGGTAGGCCCGCCACGGGCCCACGGCGTCGCGGTACTGCTTCGCCATCACGCGCGCCGCCTGCGCCAGGTGCGAGAGGTCGTGCGCCGCCCACGTGGCGAGGAGTTGTGCCAGGGAGACCGGCCCCAGCTCGGGATGCCGACCCATGAGGCCAAGCTCGCGTGCACCGAGGTTCCACTCGCGGAGCGTGGCGAGGTTCTCCGTGCGCAGCGTCGTGAACTCATCCAGCAGCTGGCCCATCGTCTTGCCCCTGCTCTCCTCGACCTGCGCGAACCGGTCATAGGGTTCGAACGCCTGGCCCGGCACCTGGGCCAGGACAATGCGCGCCCGGGGCACCCAGTCGGTGCGTTCCCCGTGGACCAGGTGACCGATGATGTCGAACGGACTGAAGGTGTTGGGGCCCTCGTTGGGCGTGGTCCACTCCAGCGGCAGGCCACTCAGCAGTGCGCGGAAAGCACCGGGAGTGCGCTCGAGGATGGCCACGGTGCGCTCGAGCGTGGCCGCAGCCTCGTTCACTGGCCCGATGGCGACGCCCCTGCCCGGGCCGGTGCTCCTGCGCCCCGGCGCTGCGCCAGCCACTCCACGATGGAAACCTGCAGTGCAATACGGCTGTCCGACCAGGAGTGATCCGTGGCCTGGTGCGCCGTGGTGACGTTGGCGTTCCCCAGCTCGCGCAACCGCCGCACCAGCGGCTCGACGTCGCGGGCAAGCCCGTCGTTCGAGGTCAGCACCAGCATCGGCAGGTGAGCCAGGCCCGGGGCGGCCAGCTCGAGGCGCCAGCGTGGTGCCCCCTCACCGAGCTCCTCGGCCATGCCCTGTGCCGTGACGCCGGCGAGCGACTCCATGTTGCGGCTCATGAGCGCCACCCGGCGCTCGAGTGGTATGGCCCCGGCCTTCCCGATGTCCGCGGCGGACACCATGATGGCCCCCAGCAGATCCGGGTGCCTGGACGCCGTGAGCGCCGTGACCCAGCCGCCCATGCTGTGCCCCGCGAGGACGATGCGCGCCGGGTCGATGCCCAGGCGCCGGGCGTTCGCCGAGTCGCGTGCGAAGGCGAGTATCGCCTCCGCGTCCTCGAGGTTGCCGCCGAAGCGAAACACGCCCGGGTTACCCCACGATCCGCGGTAGCTCGCGGCAATGACGTTCCATCCGGCGCGCCGGACGGCCTGTGCCACGTCCATGTTCTTCTCGTTGCCGGGAAGCCCATGAAAGAGGATGAGGGTGGGGTGCCTGCCCGCGCCCGCGGCGATGTACGCAACACCGTTGATGGCGACCCCTCCCGAGGGAATGTGCAGGACCTCCATGCGGGCCGGGTTGGCGCTGTCGCGCGGCGGATCGGCGCTGATCACCTGGGGGACCTGAGCCCCGAGGGCAGGCACGGCGAGGGGCACCAGGACCAGGCCGGCGAGCATGCGCATGGGGATCCTCCCGAGGCGTGGATGCATCACTGCTGCTTCTCGCGCTGCTGCGCCAGCAGCCGCTCGGCGAAGTCGAGTCGCTCCTGAGCGTCGCTCAGCTCCTGCCGCATCTGGTCCATCTCCGACTCGATGCCGTGCAGCACTGGCGCCGCCACCGACCCCGTGATGGTGCCGCCGTCGCGGCGCTGCTTGAGGCGCTGGGCCCAGAGGGCGAAGAGCACCGCCAGGGCTGCATGCACGGTAGCGTGCACCGGCTCGGCGGGCTGTGCAGCGACGTACACGCTGGCCACGTTGGCCACCGCCAGGACGGCGGCGATCGGGTACCATAGCCTGGGCTTGAAGGTCATCTCATGCTCCCGCCTGTCGTGGCTTGCGTGCCTGCCCGGCCTCGCGCGCCAGGAGTGCCGCCTTCCGTTCCACGCCCCAACGATAGCCGGACAGTTCACCCGACGTCCGCACCACGCGGTGGCAGGGGATGGCCACGGCCAGGTGATTGGCCCCCACCGCCTGCCCCACGGCGCGCACCGCACCAGGCCTCCCGATCCGCCGGGCCAGCTCCTGGTAGGTGATCGTCTCGCCCGGCGTCACCGCAGTCAGCGCCCGCCAGACACGCTCCTGGAATGCCGTGCCGCGGATGTCGAGCGGGAGGTCGAGTCGCACCTCGGGGTGTTCCACCATCCCCACGACCTGCGCGATCACTGCAAGGAACGACTCGTCGTCGCCCACGAGGTTGGCCTCCGGGAACCGGTCCTCCAGCCCGCGCACCAAAGCCAGCGGATCGTCCCCGAACTCGATCGCACAGACACCGAGTGCCGTCGAGGCAACCAGGATGGCGCCGAGCGAGGTCTGGCCCACCGCGAAGCGCATCGTCTCTCCCCGCCCTCCCTGCCGTGCGCGCGACGGGCGCATGCCCAGGCGACGGGACGATACCTCGTAGAAGCGGCTGGACGACGAATACCCCGCATCGACGATGGCCCGGCTGACGCTGCTGCTCGCCGGCAGCACCTCGTGCAGGGTGCCGGCGCGCAGTGCCGCCGCGTAGGCGCGGGGCGTGATCCCGGTGGCGCGCTTGAAGATCCGGTGCAGGTGGAACGGGGAGTACCCCGTGCGATGGGCCAGGTCGTCCAGCGACGGGAGGGCGCGATCCTCGCGCACGGCATCCTCGACCAGCCGGCAGGCGGCCGTCACCACGTCGGCATGCAGGTTGTCGGCTTCATCAGGACGACAGCGCCGGCACGCACGGAACCCTGCCGCCCGCGCCAGGGCGGGCGTGTCGAAGAAGGCCACATGTTCCCGCCGCGCCCGGCGCGCCCCGCACGATGGCTTGCAGAACACGCCCGTCGTGGTGACGCCATAGACGAAGCTCCCGTCGGCTGCCCGGTCCCGCTGCTCGCGTGCTGCATGCCGCGGATCATCCGGTGTCGCCACGCTGGTATGCTGCATCGCCTGCCTCGCTGTCCCGCCCATCGCCCGCCCCAGAATGTGATGCCCAAAGCTCGGCGGCCGGGGCCGCCGCGGCACTCCGCGGCTTGCGGCCGAATCCGGCACCCGGTAGCAGGCTAGCCGGGATCTCCATGCGCCACCAGCCGTCCCCGGCACATCCCTCCCGGCGTTGCCGGGCCTCAACGCGCCTACCCACCCACCATCACGGCCACCCCAGTTCCCACCAGCGCCAGGGCCCACACCAGGTCAACGTTGAACCACACCCGCGTGAGGTGCCGGAGCCCCAGTCGCTCGCAGACCAGCCACGCGATGAGCCCGGTCACCAGCAGGTAGCCCAGCGTATGTGTCCCCGCCGCCAGCCACGACGCCGCCTGCATCGGTGCGGCCGAAGCCTGCGCCATCCCATGCGCCCCGTGCGCCCCACCCGCCTCGACGCCGGCAACCAGCGGGAGCACCATGAGCCCGGCGCCATGCCCCGATGCCATCAGGAACGACCACGCCGTGAGCTGGCCCGGCGTCGCACGCATCCCGGTACGGCGTGAATGGCGATGGCTCCTGAGCCGCCACGCGCCAAGCCCGACCAGTGCGACACCGAGCACCACCTTCACGACGTCGTGCGGCAACGCATTCCCGAGCACCGCCAGCACCGCGAGGGCGAGGAGCACGGCGAGCGCATGCCCCGCGGCGAGGGGCGGCAGGGCGCGCCACACCGCACGCGCCCCTCCTTCC
Source organism: uncultured Gemmatimonadaceae bacterium (assembly GCA_964638035.1). GTDB lineage: Bacteria > Gemmatimonadota > Gemmatimonadetes > Gemmatimonadales > GWC2-71-9 > JAGGAG01. The sequence continues at coordinate 51,621 of CAZWXD010000018.1, forward strand.
TGGAACCCGAGCGCCACGGCGAAGAGCCAGCCCATCGCTGGATTGAGCCCGTGCAGCGCGCCCAGGCCGAGGAGCGCAATCCAGGGGATGGCCTCGACCGGCAGCGCGCCGTTCACGAGAAGCAGAACGAGTCGGACGACGCGTCCCCTCCCTGCAGTCGCACCTGGTGCGGGCGCATGCCGTCGGTGAAATCGACCAGGAAGTCGGGGTCCAGGGCGATCCCGCCGCCCGGTTGCAGGTCGGCCTTCACCATCCAGCCCTTGATGCCATCAGGGTAGAACTGCGCATCCCACGGTGAATAGAGCGAGTTGGTGAAGTAGATGCGCGTTCCGTCCCGGCTCAGTTCCACCATCTGGGGCCCGCCGTTCCTCGCCACCGTCGGCGTGCCCGGGTGGGCCGTCCGCGCGACGATGCCGCCAACCTGCACCTTCCCGGCCAGCACCGGCGCGAGCGGGTCGCTCACGTCGTACTGCAGCAGCTCCCCGGTGCCCCAGCACGACACGTAGAGGTACCTGTCGTCGAGGCTCAGGTTGATGTCGCTGACCAGCGGCGGCACCGCGCCAAAACCCTTGAGCAGGGGCGGCAGCAGCGCGGGGTCCGCAGGTACCGCCGGGATCTCGATCACCTTCCTGGCCTTCCACTCGCGGCCCTTCCCGTTGCCGGGCTCCAGGTACCAGGTCCAGATCGAGGCCGAGAGGTCCTTGAGCGAGATCACCACGCCGGCGAACCCGTACGCCTTGCGCGGATCGTGTGCCGGCCGCAGCTCGAGCACCATCTGCTGCTCGGCGCCCAGGTCGATGGCCTGGCGGTGCTTGCCGGTGTTGAGGTCCCAGACGTGCAGGTGGTGGCCGTACTTCCCGGCGAGGAGCAGTTCGGGGTTGAGGCCCTGGGTCACCATGCTCGGCGTGCCCCACTCGCTGGTGACCACGGTGTCGTGGCCCAGGTGCCACCAGAAGTCATAGGCCAGCTCCTGGGGACCGCGATCGGCCTCCCACTTCCCCAGGATCTCGAACGTCTCGTGATCCAGGCGGAAGATGCCACCGGGGCCGCCACCGTCCGGCGCACCGAGCGCGTTCATGTAGATGGCATCGGTGCCGCAGTGGGTCGTGTGCGGTGCCGCATATCCGGTACGCTCGGCGAGGGTGCTGCCCTCGATCACCTTCACGATCCTGGGCCGGCGCGGATCGGGCTTCGTGTCCAGGACGTGGATGCGGGAGGAATGGATGCCGGGAACCAGCAGGTAGCGTCGCTCCACATGCGGGTTGGCCTGGTGGCCGCAGAGGTGCGAACTGCACGCATTCCAGCCAAAGTGGTGCAACTCGTCACCCCGGTTCGGCATGTCCACCCGTCCCAGGAGCTGGCCGTAAGTCGTGGACCCCGGCTTGAGGTCCACCACGCCCATCGCATCGGGCCTGGTCGCGCTGGGGTCGATGATGGCGACATACGCCAGGTCCTCGCGGGGGGCCTCCATGGCCAGGGAGGGCGAGGGATAGAACGTCGGGTCTGGGCGGAGGGTTGGCACATGGCCTCCCGGGTGCAGGGTCCTTGGGAAATAGGCTCTCGAGGAGGAGTGCGCGAGATGTGGCCGAAAGCGGACATCGGGCCAGGGCATCAGCGCCCGGGATGCCGCCTGGATCCGCTCAGGTAATGCGCGGCAGGTACTGGCCCGTGAGGAGCCTGGCGAGGACCAGCACCGTCCAGCAGAGCACCGGCAACGCAGGAACCCGGCGGTCGGCCTCCGCCACCAGCTCGCGCAGGCGTGGCCAGGCACGGAGGGACACGACGATGCCCAGTGCCGCCAGCGCGTAGTTGGGCGAGAACAGGTAACGCTCGGCGTACCGGCTGGCCGGCGCCAGCATCAGCACCGTCGAGGCTGCGAAGGCGAGCACGAACAGCAGCCCGCGGCGCGCGGTTCCGGGCAGTGAGTCCCACTGTGTGCGCCAGGTCCGTCGAACGCGCACGGCCACGGCCACGAGGGCGATGGTCCAGGGGGCGGGATGCCACAGCATCCGCAGGGTGTAGAAGCCCAGGTGGTGCAGGATGACCGACTGGTCCCGGGGGGTCGTGCCGCCCAGCTTGAGCGGCCCGAGCTGCCGTGCCCAGTAGCCACCCCAGAAGCTCTCGCCGGTGACGTGCCGGTAGGCGACCTCATAGGCCCAGCACATCAAGAAAACGGCCGCAGCACTCGCCACGACGACGGCGACCACGCGGGCGGCCGATCCCTTCACGCCGCGCGGGTTGAGCACGATCCACCAGCCGACGGCCAGCAGCGGGATCGCCACGAACACGCCCTTCACCAGCACGGCAGCACAGAGCGCAAGCGGCGTCACCCAGACCCAGTGCCATGACCGGCGGGCAGCATCGATGCCGATGAGCGCCACGAGCAGGCACACCAGCATCGGGTACTCGTGGTTGGACCTGACGCGGAAGATGAACGCCAGCGGGATGAACTGCAGGAGGACCAGCGCCGCACGTGCATCGGAGGGCCCGGTGAGGCGGGCCACAAGCCAGGCGACCAGGAGGATCGACGCGAGTCCGGCAGCCAGGCCGATGACGTAGGCAGCCTGTGACGCCGGAATGCCGAGGGCGCCCAGCACCGTGGCGGGAAGGAGGATGCCGACAGGATGCTCCCGGAACAGGCCCTGGTGCCCCCAGTGGCCCCACCACTCCGGGGCGATCCAGTGCGCCACGGGGCCATCGGCGAGGCGGGCCGCGAGCGCCGCGTAGAGTGCGGAGTCGGGGTCGCGGCTGGTGAACCCCGTCACCACGAGCACGAGCGACAGGGCGAGGAAGCAGCCCGTCCACAGCACGACCTCGCGACGCGACAGCATCCCGTCCACGGGAGCATGTCCCGGCCCGGGCGACGGCACGCTCACGGCACCCTCCGGTAGTGTGCGCGATGGTAGGCCAGGCGGAATCCCGCCCGGAAATAGTTCCGCTGCGACGTGCCACCGGGCTCCACCTCGGCCGCGAGGAGCATCGCTGGCGGCACACCCACGCTCCGCGCGGCGATGAGCGCTGCCTGTGCGCCCCGGCCCCGTGCGTGCGCAAGCGTCCCGTCTCCCCCGAGCACCTGGATCCCCGCGGCGGGCACACGCTGGGCGCCGGCGATCCACGCGCCCGCCGCATCGCGCACGCCGAGCAGCTGGGCACCCGACAGGTGTGCCGACACGAGGCAGAGCATGCGCCACGTGGCATCGTCCGGCAACTCGAAGGCCTGGCGCATGAGTTCCGGCCATTCCTCAGCGGGCACCTTCTCCACCGGCAGGCCCCCGGCAGCAGCCCGGACGTGTCCCGCCTCCTGCGTCACCACGTCCTCGCCGCCAGCGACCCGGTAGCCGCGATCCAGCAGGAGTGCCGTGGTGGCCGGCGTGAGCCACGGCGCCGCCTCAATCGTCACCTCCGCCACGCCGTGCGAGTCGAAGAATCCCTCGACGCGGTCGAGTTCACTCGACGTGATCACCGGTCCGGCGCCCTTCGCCGTCGTGAGGGGTGAGCCCACACCAGTGAACGCGGCCGTGCCTCCGGCGAAGGGGATCGAGTCCGCGGAGGCTCCCGGCACCACGCGCCGCCATGTGCCCACGTATTCCAGGAGGTTGGCGGCCGCCGCGCGCTCCAGTCGCGCCACGTCGTGTGCAGTGTCAGTCACGTGTCCTGCCATCAGTACTCCATCCTTCCGCTGGTCCCCACGCCAGGCTACACCGGACCCGTTCCCGCCTGGCCCGATGAGGGGTGCCCCACGACCGGCACCTCGTACCGCAACTCCGCGAAGTCTCCTCCCAGGGGCCTCGCTGACACGAGCCGGAGGGAAGGCTGGACAATGGCCCGCGGGAGGAGGGGCTTTCCCGCACCGAGGGTGACGGAACCGACCTGCACGATGATCTCGTCCAGCAGGCCCTGGTCGTGGAACTGGCCCACGAGGTCCCCGCCGCCCACGAGCCACACGTTGCGGCCTCCAGCCGCTCGAACCATCGCTTCGTGCACGGGCCGCACGTCGCCCCTGGCCCAGCGGATGTCGGCGCCCGGCACTGCGGGAAGGGTACGTGACGTGAAGACCCACGTGGGCTGCTCGTAGGGCCAGGGCTGCGGGTCCCGGGCCTCGGGACCAACGGCATTCCGCACCACCCATTCATAGGTGGCCGAGCCCATCGCGATGGCACCGACGTCCCTGATGAACCCGGCGTAGCTCGGCTCCGTCGGCGCCTTCAGCGCGTGGAGCCAGTCAAGCGAGTCATCGGTCGTGGCGATGAACCCGTCCAGGCTCACGGCGGTGTAGTACTGGGTCTTCATGCCCCGCTCACTGTCAGTGGCTCATCGTGCCGGTGACCGCACCGGCCTGGAAGACCCCCACGGCTCCCTTGGTCGCATCGGCGAATGCATGCGACACGAAGGGGTAGAGGCCCTGCTCCACCAGGCGCAGCTCGAAGACGGCGCCGCCGCCCACCGGAACGTCCCAGGTCTGCATCCCGGTGAACCCGGCGCCAAACCCGTCGGGGAGGACCCGGTCGAACACCCCACCCACGACGTGGAAGGAACTGTTGCGGTTGGGCCCCGCATTGACCAGGAAGATCCGCAGCGGCTCCCCGGGGGACACCGCGATCGGGTGCGTCGAGTAGCGGGCGGCATACCCGTTGAAGACGACATAGTCTGGGGATGCGTTGAGCAGCTTGCCCCAGTCCATCATGTGGATGGAGTCAGGGCCTGTCGCGGGCGCCATGTAGTACTCGCTCTGTACGATGACGAACTCGCGCGCCCTGGGGCGCGGCGTGCGCGGGTCGACAATCAGTGCCCCATACATGCCATTGCCGATGTGGGCGGCCACCGGTGCCGTCCCGCAGTGGTACATGAAGGCCCCGGGCACCCGCGCGATGAAGCGGAACTGGATGCTGTCACCCGGCATCACGTTCCGGTAGGCGCGGTCCGGTGCGATCTCCGCCGCATGGAAGTCCATGGAGTGGGGCATGGACGAGCCGTTCACCAGGGTGAAGTCGAGCGTGTCGCCCACCCGGAGCCGCAGGGTGGGGCCCGGCACCATCGAGTCGAATGTCCATGCATCATAGATGACGCCCGGCGCCACCTCGTGGGGCACGTGTGCCGCCACGAAGCGCACCCGCTGGTGGCGCACCGCCGGAGGGGGTGGGGCGTCCGCGGCGCGATCGTAGGCCGTCGGGACCTTGCCGATGGCCGCCTCCCCGTGGGACACGTCCGATGCCGGGGTCGCAGGCGGCTGCTTCACCACCTGCTGCGTGGGCTTCGCGGCCGGCGGTGCGGGTCGCGCACAGGCCATGAGCGCAGCGCACAGGACGGCGACGGCCGTTCGGAAAGGCATGGAGTTCCCTCGGGTGTCAGGAGAGGTGATGTGGTGCGCGGCCGCTGTCAGCCGTGCCGATCCTGCAATGACGACTCGATGCGCCGGTCGGGGACCAGCCACATGAGGGCGACGGCAGCGTACAGTGCCTGCGCCACCCAGGGTCGCCAGAACGAGAGGAGGATGGCGGTCGCATACAGCACCGGGGAGAGCACGCCCTTCCAGTCAGCGCCGAGCGCAGCCTGGAGTCGTGAGGCCGGGCCCTGCGAGCGGACGATGACCTGCTGGAGGATCATCCACGCAACGGCGGCCGCCATGAGGACTGCGCCGTACAGTGCGGAGGGGACGGCCGCGAAATGGTTCTCCCCCATCCACGCGGTCACGAAGGGGAACAGCGACAGCCAGAAGAGCAGGTGCAGGTTGGCCCAGAGCATGCCGCCGGTCACGCGGGTGACCGCGTGGAGCAGGTGGTGGTGGTTGTTCCAGTAGATGCCGACATACACGAAGCTCAGCACGTAGGTCATGAGCTTTGGGGCGAGCGGGGCGAGTGTCGCCAGGCTGTCCCCGTGCGGCGCCCGCAACTCGAGCACCATGATCGTGATGATGATGGCGAGGACCCCGTCACTGAATGCCTCGAGCCGGTTCCTGCCCATGGTGCCCCCGCTCAGCGAAAGGATTCCCCCGGCACGTCATGCGGGAGCGCTTGCCGCGGCTGCATGCCCCCATCCACCGCGACGTGGCCCCACACCAGCTTCCAACCCAGGAACAGGCAGAGCACCACGCCGATCGCCAGCAGGGCCCTGCCCACCTGCTGCTGGTCACCCAGAAGGTAGTTGGCGCAGAGTCGCTCGGGCGACACGAGGTAGACCCAGCCGAGCCGGAACGCCGTCGCCGTGGCCTCGACGAGGAGCACGCCGCGCACCACGAACCCCGCGACCGGCCAGCTGAGCGCCAGGGGAAGGCCCACCAGCAGTGGCACGCTGGTGAACTTCGCCGCCTCGACCCAGGACACGGTGAGCGCCGCGTCCAGCGCGCGCGGCAGCATCCACACCATGGCCACCAGCGATGCGAGCAGGAGCCCGCTGATGCCGGCCCGGTTCCATGGCGCCAGCGCCAGCGCCGCGCGCCGGGGCACGAGCGGGCCCAGCCACCAGCCAGCCAGGGCCAGCAGGGGAACCTGCACCAGCATGTGCAGCACCATCGTCCCCTCGAGGACGTGGCGCACCGGGGCGAGCAGGAGCAGCAGCCAGATCGCCAGGCCGGGCACGGTCCTGCGACCCGGGGTGCTCATTGCCCCAGCCGCCCCAGGACGTACCGTGCGGCCTCTTCCGTGGCATCCCAGTCCATGATCGCCACCAGGCGCCCGGCAGGATCCACCGCCGCGATGGCGGCGTTGTGCACGTACCCGCCCATCCCGTCGGGAACGGCCGTCACGCCGAACGCGCGCATCAGGGCGGCGAGGCCCTCGTCACTGGTGGGCCGGGCCGCGATCCATCCCGCACCACGGTCCCTCGACCGCGCCTGGTAGGCGGCCAGCTCGTCGGGTCCGTCGTGTGCCGGGTCGAAGCTGATGCTGAGCAGCACCACCTGCCCGTCGGCAATGGGCCCTGCCAGGCGATCCTGCAGCCCGGCGAACGCGCTTCCCTGCACCGAGCAGAAGGTCAGGCAGCGTGTGTAGACGAAGTCCGCGAGGATCCAGCGACCCTGCAGGCTGGCCAGGCTGGTCACCTGGCCGGCCGCGGTCTCGAGTGGAACAGGGGGGAGCGCGCGGGGATGCGCGCGCACCTCGAGGCGGCGCGCGGATTCGGTGGTGAAGGCCTGGAACCTGTCCGTGGCAGCGGAGAGCACGGCGCCCCCCGCCGCCAGGATCGCGATGCTAGCCAGTGACGTTCGAAGCGCCGACACCGGCCCCCCCGGTCGCCGGGGCCTTCAGCAGGCCCACGGTGATCCGGATCGTGAAGTACAGCATCGCCGCCACCAGCAGCATCGCCCCGATGGAGCCGAGCTTGTCGGTGGCGGTCCAGGCCTCCAGGTGCTGGGCCATGCGCCGCGGCACGCTCAGGCGGCCCGCATCAAGGAAGGCGAAGACGAAGATGAGCCCGCCCACCAGGAAGACGGGGAAGCCCACCCTGTCACCCCCCGAGTCGGGCGGTGCGTGCTGCCGGCTGCCGATCACGTGGAACATCAGCGCCAGCGCCATGGCCAGCACGCCGAGCAGCAGGTAGAAGTGGAAGTGCCCCGGCACCCACTGCGTGTTGTGCATCACCAGGTTGTTGCGGATGGTGCCGTCGAGGATGGCCGGCACGATGCCAGCGGCCCACCCGAACATGGACAGCACCAGCAGCCTGGACGTGGTGGTCCAGCGCATCCCCGACCGGTAGATGTTGGTGAGCGCCCCGTACGAGGTCACGAGGAACACCGGGAACCCGGCGCCCCACGAGATGACCTGCCCCGTGATTGCCAGCCAGCGTGGCTGCGCGAAGTCCATCAGCAGGTGGTGCGGGAACACGATGATCACGAACACGGTGCTCACGGCCCACGACCAGAGGAACGGCCGGGAGATGGGATACGGCTTCCCCGAGTAGCGCGGCAGCAGCTCGTACACCGCGATCACCGCCATGTAGATGGTGGCGTTGATGTACATGTGCCCGAACCAGTAGATCAGGTTCTTGGCGAGCAGGGCGTCGAGCACCACGGTGGGGTAGAGGATGTTGATGAGGCCCATCACCAGCACCACCGCACCCGCCAGGATGCCCAGCGAGTTCGCGATGATCACCATGGTGCTGGCCACCACGGTCTTGGGGTGGTTGGGGTCGATCTCGCCCCCGAGCAGCCACTGCAGTCCCAGCGCCCGCCCCAGGTTGCCGTGCACCTTGATGATGGCTGCCGCCGCGTCGAGGTAGAAGAGCAGCGACCCCACGCCGATGAACAGGTAGCCCACCATGAAGAGGGCCGCGGTGCCCGTCGACCAGAGCCCCATGGCCTGGACCGGCAGCGGGTACAGGAAGGTCCACAGGGCGCCGTAGCCCCCGACGACGACCGAGTAGATCACGCACACGACGCCGAGCATGAACAGCACGTAGTTCGCGACGAAGGCCCACAGGTGCAGGCGCACGTACTTGCGCAGGAAGAACCACATGACCCCGGTGGTCACCAGCGACATGGTGCCGACCATGCCCGCGCCGTGGAGTGACAGCAGCCGGTAGAAGAGGTCGGGCTGCAGGCGCAGCCACGTCGCCTGCGTCATCCGCATGGTCAGCCCGACCACCATCATCAGCAGGAACACGGCCATGGAGGTGATGATGTACAGGTTGAACGCCGTGCGCTCGCCGCCCACGAGCCGCTCGTTGTCCGGGTACAAGGTGAGTGGAGCCATGGTCACTCCCCCCTGGCCGCGACCACCTCGAGGGTGGTCGTCATGTGAGCGTGCCCGACCCCGCAGAACTCGAGGCACTGCAGCGTATAGGTACCGGGCTGGTCGAAGGTGTAGAGGAGCTTGTTGGTGTAGCCCGGCATGGCCTGGGTCTGGGTGAGGATGCGCCCATCAGGGGTGTAGATGGCAAACCCGTGGTTGACGTCCCCGCTGGTGACGCGGAACTCCACGGTACTGCCTGCCTGCACCGTCGCCGGCGTGACCTGCCACGACCACATGCGGGCGGTCACGTCCACGACCTGCTTCGCCCCGAGGTCCCCGCCCTGCCGCGGGATCGGGAAGTGCCGCAGCGTGGCCCACGTGCCCGCAAGGAACCCGACCAGCAGGATGGCAAAGAGCCACCGGCGCAGCCGGTAGAAGGCGTTCGTGGCCTGACGGGTCGCGGCCTCGTCCGCGGGCTTGCCTGCCTGGGAGATGACATAGATGAAGCCGAGCGCGATCAACCCGATTGCCGCCAGCGCAATCCGCCAGACAGCATCCTGTAGTGTCATGCCGTCCACCCGTGATGTCTCGAGGATGGGTCTATGTTTCCCCGCCGTACCACGATTGTCAATGTCCTGCGGCGGCATCCATGAGCAGCAACGCGTGCGTGCCCGGCACGCGACCGGCCGGGATGCCATGGTCGCCCTGGCGCAGGCGCTGGACGGCCCACGCCTTCCCCGCGCCAGTCACGAGCCAGAGTACCTCGCGTCCACGGGACAGCACCGGGAGGGTGAGCGTCATCCGGCGCAACCCGCGGTACGGTCCTGTCACCGTCACCTCACGGGCCATTTCCAGGAGTGCCGGGTCGCCCGGCACCAGTGACGCCGTGTGTCCATCGGCGCCCAGCCCCAGGTGAATGAGGTCCAGGACGGGCGGCGTCCCGGCAACCCGGCGCAACGTCGCCGCGTACCGTGCGGCGGCCGCCGCGAGGTCGCGGTCCTCGACCGGCATCGGGTGCACCTGGTCGGTTGGCACCTGGATGCGGGTGAGCAGGTGGGCACGCAACCGGGACAGGTTGCGCGCAGGATCCGGCGCGGGGACGATGCGCTCGTCCACCTGGAAGAGGTGGACGCGCGACCAGGGCACCGCCTCGGTCGCCAGCTGCTCCAGCATCGGGGTCGGCGTGGTGCCGCCGCTCAGCGCAAGGACGGCGCGGCCGCGCGCGTCCACGGCGGCCCGTGCCACCTGCGCAATGATGGCCGCCGCGCGGCGCGCGGCGGCGCCCGCCGACCCCAGCACCTCCACCATCATCGCTTCACGTACGCCGGGTCCCAGAGCCGGAACCCGCCGATGAACGCGTTCGCGTTGCTTCCCCGGCGCACGCCCGCCGGCAACCGGCGGAGCCGGGCCACATTGCCGCCGCCCAGCACCACGTAGTCGGGCTCCAGCGCGGCGCGGAGCATCCCGACCACCGTCCGGACGTGCTCGCGCCACCGGGTGCTGCCCATGCGGCGCCGCCCAGCCTCACCGACATACTCCTCGTACGTGCGGCCGCGCCGGTACGGCAGGTGAGCCAGCTCCATCGGCGCCACGATTCCATTGACGATCATGGCCGACCCGAGCCCCGTACCAAGCGACAGGAAGAGCATCCGGCCGCCCTCGTAGGAACCGAGCGCCTGCATCGCCGCATCATTCATGACGCGCACCGGACGGCGAAGGGCCTTGCGGAACGCGAAGCCCACCCATCCGCGGCCGAGGTTCCAGGGCTCGGCCACGATGCGACCATGCACCACCAGCCCCGGATACCCGATCGAGACCACGTGGTGCGGCCAGTCGGTCGTCAGCCGTTTGACCTGTGTGACGAGGCGGGCGGGCGTGAGGGACGGACCGGACGCGAAGTGGCGCGGTTCCTCCTGGCCCGTGGCGAGGAGCTTGACCGACGTCCCCCCCACGTCGAGGACGAGCACCTTCACGGCGCCCCCCGGGGCGCCGCCCAGCCGCCGATCCCAGCGGTGAGCCGGTCCGCCGATGCCGGCCCCCAGGTGCCCGGGTCATAGGGCTCGACCGGCGGTCCCTTGCCGAGCACGGCATCCACGACCGCCCATGTTGCCTCGACGGCGTCCTGCCGCGCGAAGAGCGAGGGATCGCCCGCCAGGGCGTCACCGAGGAGCCTCTCGTACGCGCTCATCTCGTCACCCGCGGGGCGCTGCAGGAGCGACAGCTCGCTCGGCTCACCGATCATTGCCGGTCCCGGCTTCTTGACCAGCGCGCCCAGCGTGATGCCCAGCTCGGGGTTGAGGCGCAGCCGCCAGTAGTTGCCTGCACCTGTGGCCAGGTGCGTCACCGGCGGTCGCTTGAACTGGACCCGCACCTCGGTCGCCGTCACCGGCAGGCACTTGCCGGCCCGGATGAAGAACGGCACGCCATCCCACCGCCACGAGTCCACGCGCAACTCGAGGGCGGCAAAGGTCTCGACTCCCGACTCTGGCGCCACGCCCGGCTCCTTGCGGTAGCCGCGAAACTGGCCCCGCACCACGTCCTCCGGCGCCAGTGGGCGGACCTGGCGGAACACCTTCACCAGCTCGTCGCGGATGGACTCGGTGTAGGTCGTGGCCGGTGGCTCCATCGCCAGGAAGCCCACCACCTGCATCAGGTGATTCTGGACGACATCCCGGATGGCGCCCGCCTCCTCGTAGAAGGCACCACGCCCCTGCACCCCGAATGCCTCCGCCATGGTGAGCTGGACACTCTCCACGTAGTGGCGGTTCCAGACCGGTTCCAGGAAGGTGTTGGCGAAGCGGAACACCACCAGGTTCTGGACCGTCTCCTTGCCAAGGTAGTGGTCAATCCGGAAGACGTCGGGTTCACCGAACACGGTGTGGATGGTCGCGTTGAGGCTCCGCGCCGACGCGAGGTCGCGGCCGAACGGCTTCTCGACGATGACCCTTGCCCCCCTGGAACAGCCCGACTGGCCCAGGTGCTCGATCACGACGGGGAACATGCTGGGCGGGATCGCGAGGTAGTGTGCAGGATGGGCGGTGCCGGCCAGTTCGCGTCGGAGCGACTCGAAGGTGGCGCGCTCCCGGTAATCGCCGTCGACGTAGCGCAGGCGCTGGACGAGCCGGTTGAAGGCCGCGGCATCCACGCCGCCCCCGTGCTCCTCCAGGCTCGCCCGCACGTGCTCCCGCAGTCGCTCGATCGTCCAGCCCGACCGGGCCACGCCGATCACCGGCACCTCCAGCCGGCCGGCCCGGGTCATGGCCTGCAGCGCAGGGAAGATCTTCCTGTACGCCAGGTCGCCCGTGGCCCCGAAGAAGACGAACGCGTCCGCAGGTGGCAGCGTGGTGGACGTCAGTGCCTCCCGTCGGGCGGCGCCGGCGCCGTGATGGTGACCGAGAAGTCGCGGCCCTCCCAGCGGCCGGCGTGCGGCCAGTGGAAGGTGAAGTCGATGCGCGTGCCGGCGGGCAGTGCGGCCGTTGCCAGGTCAACGACGTGCAGCCCGAGGCCGGTGTCGCGCGTGGCGCTGTCGGTCGTGGTGCGCCAGCCATCGGCGCTCCAGTGGATCGTGGCCGGGGCGCGCACCTCGATCCGGAGCACCTGCCCGGCCGGGATCGTGCGGCAGCGGTGGCTGAATCGCCAGATGCTGTGGGGCGACGTGCGCGGGGCCATGCCATAGCGCCTCGCGGCCTGTGGCGGCATGTCGAATACCTGCCCATCGGCCAGCGAGCGGCACAGCTTCACGTACTCTGCGTGCGCCCAGGCCAGTGGCATCGCGGCCCCCGACGGCCTGCCAAAGATGAGCTCCTTCTCGGGCAAGTCGGGCGCGTCCCACACCTGTTCCGGCAGGAGCCCGCCGGCATTGGCGCAACGTGCGAGCGTGTCGCGCAGGGCCGACGCCTCCTGCAGGCGGCCCGCCGCCAGGTCGCAGTGCGCCCGCTCGCCGGTCAGGAGCGGCCAGAGGCGGCCGATGCCGGTGCCGTCGAAGGGCGTCCCGTCCGCGTGCTCGCCATACCCGTCACCACTGTAGCGGTGCCAGAGCGGCCCATTGGGCGTGTTGACCCTGAGCTGGGCGTCGATCACCTTGATCGTGTTCACGATGCGGGGGTCGTCCGCGGCGCGCAGGCCGAAGCGGACAAGCGCCAGCGCGTCCGGGCTCAGGACCTGGGCGGCGGGTTCGCGTGCCTCGCCCGGTGGACGGTTCCTGATCGGGATGAGGTCGCCCGCGGGTGAGGCCGCATCGGCGTCGTCGGGCGATGCGATGCGCACGTAGTAGCCATCCACCCCCGTGGCGCGCGCCAGGTCGGTCCCCGTGACGTAGGTCCAGCGCTCGATGGACGCGTTCCACGCATCAGCGAGTTCGAGCAGGTAATCCACCAGGGCGGGCTCGTAGCGCTGCGCAAGGTGCGCGGCGCACACCAGGGCCGACACCTCCACCGCCAGGGTGAAGGGCGAGTAGCCCGGGTCTTCCTCCCACCGGTCCTGCGGGGTGACCGGGCCGTTCCGTGCGACGTAGCCCGCGGCGCGCCGCACCGTGGGCCAGAGCAGCGCCAGCTCGGTCTCGTTGATCGCGCCCTCCCGGTACGCGAGGTCAACCAGGAGGATCGGGAGGCCGGTCTCGTCCATCTGGATACCGTTCCAGAAGGGCGTGCCGTCGAGCCACATGTTCTGCGGCCAGTGGCCATCGGCCGCCTGGGTGACGGCGAGGTAGCGAAGCACGCGATTGACGTCGTCGAGGGCCCCGCCCGCCAGCAACCCGCCGGCACTCTCAACCAGGTCCCGGGGCCACACGAGGTGGTAGCCGCCGAGGTCCCCGTCACCCTGGGCCATGCCCCACGGGAGCGAGAGGCTCGCGATGATCCCGCCGGGGAACCGTGCCGACTCGTGCGTGCGCAGCACCGCCATGGAGCGGCGATAGAGGTCGCGCGAGCCGGGACCCGCGGCCTGCACCGGCGGCGGGCGCAGGCCCTGCTGCCACGACTCCCATGCCTGGCAGTAGTCCGCCGATGCCCGGTCAAACCCGTCCCAGAGGCTCGCGGCGGCGCGGTGTGCCGCCTCGCGATGGGTACGCCCGAACCCGAGCGCCAGCACGAACTCGCCGCCACCGGCAACGAGGTCGATCCCGCCGGTGAGTGCCACATTACCGTGCGCCGCCCGCGTGTAGGTCCACTCCAGCAGCCCGTGCCGGCGACGGGACAGGTCCTGCCACCCGTCCGACACGCCCACGAATCCCGCCGATCGCTGGGTCCACGGGACCGAGCACGCCAGGGCCAGCGCCGTCCCCGCACGCTCGGCGAAGAGCATCGGCACGCCGTTCACCTCGCCCACCCACGCGGTGTTGCCCGCGCCGTGGTTGCCGAGGTGTGGGGCAAGGATCGCGAAGAGCCGGTAGTCGGCCACGGTGCCGGCCAGGGCCGTGAACCGCACCCGCTGCAGCACGACCTCGCGGCGCGGGTCGGAGAGGACCTCCTTCTCGATCCGGTAGCGCCGCTGGTCGCAGGTGCTGGTGATGCGGAAGGCCGGCACTCCCTCCGCGAAGGGCACGGTCTCGTGGTGGGCATGGCGCTTCTCCTCCGAGAAGAAGCCGTCGCCACCTGTCACCAGGAGGCCCAGGTCCCGTATGCAGGCCTGGTCGAGCCGTGGGTAGTACACCTCGTTCAGGATGCCATGGCTGATCGTGAACCACACCGGCCCGTTGATGCCAAGTGCCGTGCCAACGCCGCTCTTGGCACTCGACGTCCAGCGCGGCGCCGTGCCGGGCCAGCCTGGTGCATGGGATGGATCACGGTCGGCCATCAGCGCGTGCCCGGCAACTCCCGGTGCCCGCCGAACCCGGCCCGCATCGCCGAGAGCACGCGATCCTGGAAGCCGGTGGCGCCACGCGATGCGAAGCGGTTGAAGAGTGCCGATGCAATGCCCGTGGCGGGGACACCCTCATCAATGGCTGCCGCCAGCGTCCAGCGTCCCTCACCCGAGTCGGCCACGTGCCCCACGTAGCCATCGAGGCCGGGGTCGGCGGCCAGCGCCGCCGCGGTGAGGTCGAGCAACCAGGACGAGATCACGCTGCCGTGGCGCCAGACCTCGCTGATGTCGGCCAGGTCCAGGTCGTACTGGTACGCTGCCGGGTCGCGGAGCGGCGTCGTCTCGGCATCCGCCGCGCGCGCGCTGCTGCCGGCGTTCGCATGCTTCAGGATGTTGAGCCCCTCGGCCAGCGCCCCCATCATGCCGTACTCGATGCCGTTGTGCACCATCTTGACGAAGTGACCGGCGCCCGCAGGGCCACAGTGGAGGTAGCCCTGCTCCGCCGTGCCGCGACGCTGCTGCCGCCCCGGCGTGGCGGTGCCTCCGGGACCGGGAGCGAGGGTGGCGAAGATGGGATCGAGCCGGCGCACGGTGGCGGCCTCGCCACCAATCATCAGGCAGTACCCGCGCTCCAGGCCGGCGATGCCGCCACTGGTGCCGCAGTCAACGTAGTGCAGCCCCAGGCCCGCCAGTCGCTGCGCCCGGGTGATGGAATCGCGATACCACGAGTTGCCGCCATCGACGACGATGTCGCCGGGGGCGAGCCGTGGCAGCAGGGTGTCAAGGGTGGAATCAACGACGGCAGCAGGAACCATCAGCCACACGAGGCGCGGAGCTGCCAGGAGGGCCACGAACTCGTCGAGCGTCGCGGTGCCCCGCACCCGTTCGCCGCTCACGCCGTGCACCGCCGCTGGTGACACGTCATACACCACGCATTCGTGGTCGCCACGCACCAGGCGCCGGACCATGTTGGTCCCCATGCGCCCGAGCCCGATCATCCCGACCTGCATGCTCCTGCACCTCCCGCGCCTGCGCGACATGCATCATCGTCGGCGCACAAACCGGAGATTGCATCGTAGTCCACGGTGCGGTGCCGGTCAACTCGTGCACAAGTGGGTGGCGGCACCAGCGCCGCCACCATCGACGCTCCGCTACAAGCGTCCTGCTTCGCTGCGGACGATCGGCCCGAGCGTCACGACCTGCCCCGCGTGGCGGGACGCATGCTCGGCGGCGTGGAAGATGAGCCCGAGGGTGTTCGAG
>CAZWXD010000019.1:0-1423 GCA_964638035.1 uncultured Gemmatimonadaceae bacterium
ACCACCTCGGACGGGTGCTGCACCCGCTTGGTCCAGGACATGTCGGAGATGTGGATGAGGCCGTCGATCCCCGGCTCGATCTCGACGAAGGCGCCGAAGCTGGTCAGGTTCCGCACCTTGCCCTGCAGGCGGGTCCCCACCGGGTACTTGAGCGGCAGGACCATCCAGGGGTCCTGCTCGGTCTGCTTCATGCCGAGGGAAATCTTCTCCTCGCCCTCATCGACCTTGAGCACCACCGCCTCGATGGTCTCGCCGATGCTCACGATCTTCGACGGGTGGCGCACGTTCCGGGTCCAGCTCATCTCGGAGATGTGCACCAGGCCCTCGATGCCGGGCTCGAGCTCCACGAACGCGCCGTAGTTGGTGATGGACACCACCTTGCCCTGCACCCGCGTGCCGATGGGGTACTTGGCGGCGACATTCTGCCACGGGTAGTTCTGCAGCTGCTTCATGCCCAGCGAGATGCGCTCCCGCTGCCAGTCGATGTCGAGCACCTTGACCTCGACCTCGGCGCCGATCTGCACCATCTCGGTGGGGTGCGACACCCGGCCGTAGGACATGTCGGTGATGTGCAGCAGGCCGTCCACCCCGCCCAGGTCGATGAACGCCCCGAAGTCGGTGATGTTCTTGACGACGCCCTTCCGCACCTGGCCGGTGGCCAGTTCCTTCATCAGGAACTCGCGCTTGTGGGCCCGCTCGTTCTCCAGGATCACGCGGCGGCTCACCACGATGTTCCGGCGGCGCTTGTTGAGCTTGATGATCTTGAACTCGAACGACTGCCCGAGCAGGTCGTCGATGTTGGGCACCCGCCGGAGCGCGATCTGGCTCCCGGGCAGGAACGCGTCCACGCCCATGAGGTCCACCACCACGCCGCCCTTGATCTTCTTCTTGAGCGTGCCCTGCACCGGCTGGTCGCTCTCGTAGGCCACGCGGATCTTCTCCCACACCCGCATGAAGTCGGCCTTCTTCTTGGAGAGCACCACCGCGCCCTCCTGGTCCTCGAGGTGCTCGAGGAAGACCTCGACCTCGTCGCCCTCCTTCAGCTCCTGCGGGTTGTTGAACTCGTCGAGGGGCACCGAGCCCTCCGACTTGAACCCGACGTCGAGGATGACGGCATTGTCGGTCACCCGCAGCACCTTCGACTTGACGATCTCGCCCTCCACGATGGACGCCATGGTCCCTTCGTAGAGCGAGAGCATCTCCTCGTAGTCCTGGTCCGAGTACTCCTCGTCGTACAGGTCCTGCCGGACGCGGAGGCCGGTGCTGGTGGACTTGGTGATGGCGGGGGTGTCCTGGTCGATCATGGGGAGTGGCTTCCTTGGCAGCCGCGCCGGCGGGGCCGCGGGTTGAGGGTGATCCCCGGCCGCGGAATGCGACTTGGGGAGCCAAGAAAGATAGGCGCGGAAGGGGGGTTGGGCAAGAC
>CAZWXD010000019.1:1523-37443 GCA_964638035.1 uncultured Gemmatimonadaceae bacterium
GAATGCGACTTGGGGAGCCAAGAAAGATAGGCGCGGAAGGGGGGTTGGGCAAGACACGGAGGGACGGCGGGACGGCGAAGACGAGGACGGCGGGACGGCGGGACGGCGGGACGGCGGGACGGCGAAGACGAGGAACGGCGGGACGGCGGGACGGCGGGACGGCGGGACGGGAACGACGGGTCAGGCGCCGAGATGGCTCCCGGCCCAGGTCACGATCTGATGCACCTGCTGCCCCAGTGTGAGCTGGGTGGTGTCGAGGGCCACCGCATCCTCTGCCGGCCGCAGGGGCGCCACGGCGCGGGAGGAGTCGGCCCGGTCCCGGGCGGCGAGCCGCTCGGCCTCGCGCCGGAGTTCCTCCGGCTCCACGACAGTGCCCCGTTGCTCCAGCCGGCGGCGCGCGCGCGCCTCGGGGCTGGCCGTCAGGAACACTTTGAGGTCGGCCTCGGGAAAGACCACCGTGCCGATGTCCCGCCCGTCAACCACCACGCCGACCCCGGCCCGGGCCAGGTCGCGCAGTCGCGCATTCACCCACTCGCGCACCACCGGCACCGCCGACACCGCCGACACATGGGCCGTCACCGCCGCGCTGCGCAGCCGCCCCTCGGCAGGCTCGCCATCGAGGTAGGCTGCAAAGGCGGCACCGTCCGGTTGCAGCATGAGGCCCCGGTCCTCGGCGGCACGGAGCACCGACTCGGGCGGCAGTGCCAGCGGATTGTCCAGGCCCGCCGCAACGGCCTCGTCCAGCGCCACGGCCGTGATGGCCCGGTAGAGCGCGCCGGAGTCGAGGTGGTTGAAGCCGATGGCCTCGGCCACGGCCCGCGCCGTGCTCGACTTGCCCGACGCCGACGGGCCATCGATCGCGATGATCCCCGGCCGCATCACCGCACCCTGATGGATCGAAGGGTGTCGGTGAAGCGCGGAAAACTGACCGCCGCGCAGGCCATGTCGTCCACCCGTACCGCCGCCCCTGGCACCGTCCCCAGCACCGCGAACGCCATGGCGATCCGGTGGTCCCCTGCGGCGCGGACACGGCCCCGCGGCGGCCGGTTGCCGCCATCCACCAGCAGGTCGTCGCCTTGCACGGTCGCGGCCACCCCCACCGCCCGCAGGTTCTCCGCCATGAGGGACAGGCGGTCGCTCTCCTTCACGCGCAACTCGCCCACGCCGCGGAACGTCGTGGTGCCCCGCGCGCGGGACGCCAGCACCGCGAGCAGCGGGATCTCGTCAATAAGCCCAGGCACCTCCGCCGGCGCCACGTCCGTGGCCACCAGGGAGGCCGGGGCGCACACCAGCGTCGCCACCGGCTCGCCGAACGATTCGTCACGTTCCAGGACCTGCACGTCGGCCCCCATGCGTCGCATGACCTCCAGGAAGCCCGCGCGCGTCGGGTTCACGCCCACGCCCGTGATGGCAAGCTCCCCACCCTCGGCGAGGGAGGCGGATCCCGCGAGGAAGGCGGCCGACGAGGGATCGCCGGGCACCTGCATCTCGAACGGCTCGATGCGGCCGTTGGGCGTGAACTCGACCCACCCCTCGCTCGTCCCGGCAACGTCGTACCCGAACGCGCGGAGCATGCGCTCGGTGTGGTCGCGCGAGCGGCCGGCAGGCTCACGCACCGCGACGCTGACCCGGCCGGTGGCGCCAGCGAGGAGGAGGCAGCCCTTGACCTGTGCACTCGAGACGGGCTGCTCCCAGCGAAGGGGGGCGAGGGCGCCCCCTCGAATCGTCAGCGGCAGGCCGTCGCCCGGCATGTTGCTGAACCGTGCGCCCATCAGCGCCAGCGGTGCGGTGACGCGGCGCATGGGCCGGCGCCGAAGCGATCCGTCGCCAGTGAGCGTCGCCGCAAACCGGTGTCCCGCCAGCATGCCCAGCAGCAGGCGCGTGGTCGTGCCCGAGTTGCCGCAGTCCAGGGTGGACCGACTCCGGCGCAGGCGGCCATGACCGGTCACCCGAACTACCGCATCGGGCCGGAGTGGCCCGATGTCGGCACCAAGCTGCCGCAGGACCCGGGCCGACGACCTGGCGTCCAGGGAGGTCAGTGCGCCGCCCAAATGACTCGTGCCACGTGCCAGCGCGGCGAAGAGGAGCGCCCGGTGCGTGATGCTCTTGTCACCCGGGACCCGGACCACGCCACCGACCTTCACGCGCCAATGCCACGGCGGAAGGTGGCGCCCCGGTCCAGCACGGCGCGGACGGCCGCCGCGTCGCCCGATGCGATCGCGTTCCGCAGGTCCAGGATCTCGCGCCCCGTGGCAGTGAGCGCCTCGGCCACCGGTCCGGCATTGGCCAGCAGGATGTCCACCCAGAGGTCGGGGTCGCTGGCCGCGAGGCGCGTGGCGTCCCGCGCCCCACTGCCGAACGACACGCCGGCCAGCCCGCGCGCGGCAATCACCGAACCGAGGACCGAGGCGACCGCGTGCGGGAGGTGGCTGGTCCAGGCGAGCTGCGCATCGTGGTCGCCTGCATCGATGCGTACGGTGGCGGCACCGGCGATGCGCTCCCAGAACCCCGCCACGGCGCGTGCCACCTGTTCCCCTGCAGCGCTCCCCGTGGGGCACACGTACACCACGACCCCCTGCAGCATCGTGGGTGAGGCGGCCTCGAAGCCCCCGCCGTGCGTCCCTGCCAGGGGGTGTGAACCGGCAAACCGGTCCCCGAGGCCGTGCTGCACGGCAGCGCCGAGGATGGCGTGCTTGACGCTCGCCACGTCGGTCACCAGTGCACCCGGCTCGAGCCACCCTGCCAGCTGCCCCAGCAGCTGGCGGATCGCCGCCGGCGGCGCGGCAAGCACCACCAGGTCAGCTCGCCGGGCCGCCGCCCTGGGCGTGTCGGCGGCCTCCGTGATCGCCCCGCGCTTGAGTGCCTCGATCATGTCGGCCGGGGAGCGCGAGTATCCCACCACACGCCGCACGCCGGCGTCGCGTGCACGCCAGGCGATCGAGCCGCCGATCGCGCCGAGTCCGATGATGCCGAGGGAAGCGGGAAGGATGTGTGGTCCGCGATGGAGTATGGTTCGGCGCCGGTTCACCCTTGGGCATGCCAGTTGCCGCGATGCCCGGAGCATTGTAGCTATCGTGGATAATGGGCACAACGCACGGAATTGCACGAGAGGCGGCCACCCCGTGACGGACCGGGGCATGTCGCCGCAGGCCGCCTCACGGCGCGCGCTGGCCGATGCGTACGAACAGGCGGTCAAGGCCGAGGGCGAGAAGCGCGCCAGGGCGGCCGTGCTGGCGAAGAAGTCGCAGGTACGCCGCCTGTTCCTCGCGGCAGGCTGGCTCGTCACGCTCGCCGGCAGTGCCCTGCTCATACTCAAGCCCGAGTGGTTCGGCCTCAGGCCGGTGCCCGAGACCGCGGTGGAGCGTGAGGCCAGCATCCGCCTGGGACTGTACGTCGCCGGGAGGCGGCTCAAGCTCTATCACGACCAGCACGGGGCGTACCCTGACAAGCTCGAGGAAGCCGGCGATGTGGTGCCCGGCATCCAGTACCGGCGCACGGCCGACGGGGGCTATGAAATGCGGTTCGAGCGCGGGGGCCAGATCCTGCTCCTCACCTCCCGTGACTCGCTCGACGCGTTCGTGGGGCCTGTCGCACGCGTGCTGCCAAGGGGGCGATGATGTCAGCCAATCGCCGGGGGTTCACCCTGATCGAGTTGATCACGGTCATGGTCGTGATCGGGGTGCTGTCGTCCATCGCCGTCCTGCGCTATATCGACCTGCAGAACGACGCCCTTGCCGCCAAGGTGGGCGCGGAGATGCAGCAGATTCGCGTGGCGGCCATTGCCTACTACGCCGACCACGAGTCGTTCCCGCCGGACGGGACGAGCGGCATCCGGCCCCCCGAGTTCAACGACCTCCTGTCGGCGTCCGTCGAGTTCACCACCCCAGCCTACCGGCTCCAATGGATGAACCCGGGTGGCATGCCGATTGGCGTCCTCGTGGTAAGCGACCGCCCGGGGCTGGCCGCGAAGCTCCGCCAGCGGCTCGTCTACGGCAACCCGTTCATCCCTGCGGGCGATGACGTGATGTATGTGATCAAGCTGCCGGGCATCGACATGTAGGCGGGTTCAGGCGCCCACCGCCTCGAGTACCACGAAGCTCCCCGCCACCACCCCAACCTGGTTTCCCACGGGCACCGTGTCCGGCCACGAGGCGGTGTCGAGCACCATGCGCCAGTCGGCTCCCTCGAGCAGGGCCGGCAACCTGACCGCCGCATCCTCCCCTGCATTCAGGACCAGCAGCACCCATCCATGCGAGACCGGGCCGCCCCCGATGCCGGTCTGCAGCGCCACCACCAGCAGCGGGTTCATCCCATCCTTCCAATCCTCCTGGGACATCTCGGTGCCGTGGCGCGTGAGCCAGATGCTCCGGGCGTCGTGGTGATCCATCACATGGAGGAAGTTGGTCCGCCGGAACACCCCGTAGCGCTGCCGGAGGGCCAGGACCTCGGCGACAAACCGTTCCATCCGTGCCGCCCGCGCATCGCCGACCCACGGCATCCACGACACGGCGTTGTCCTGGCACCAGGGGTTGTTGTTGCCCGACTGCGTGCGGGCATGTTCGTCGCCATGCGACAGCATGGGGGTGCCCAGTGAGAGTGCCAGGGTGGCTAGCAGGTTCCGCATCGCACGCTCGCGCCGCTGGCTGACGAGCGCATCGTCCGTGGGGCCCTCGACGCCATGGTTCCAGCTGTCCGAGTGATCCGACCCGTCGCGGTTCCCTTCCCCATTGGCGGCGTTGTGCTTGTGGTTGTACGACACGAGGTCGTGCAGCGTGAACCCGTCGTGGCAGGTGATGAAGTTGACGCTGGCCGTGGGCAGCCGGCCTGACCCGGCGAAGAGGTCGCTCGACCCGGCGAGTCGCGTGGCCAGCTCGGCCACCGACCCCGTCCCCTTCCAGAAACGGCGCACCGTGTCCCGGTAGCGCCCATTCCATTCTGCCCACCCCCCCGGAAAGCGGCCCTGCCGGTAGCCGTCCGGCCCCAGGTCCCACGGCTCGGCAATCAGGCGCACCCCGGCGAGCACCGGGTCGGCGGCCAGCGCCTCGAGGAATGGCATGGCAGGATCGTCGTCCCGGTTCCTGCCCAGCGTGGGGGCCAGGTCGAACCGGAAGCCATCCACGCCCATGTCGGTGACCCAGTGGCGAAGGGCCTCCCGCGCCATGTCCTGCACCAGCACGCGGCGGAAGTCGAGGGTATTGCCGCAGCCGGTGAAGTCTTCGTAACCACCATCAGGCTGCAGCCGGTACCAGTGCGCATTGTCGAAGCCGCGAAACGTCGCCGTGCACCCGTCGAGGCCACCCTCGCCCGAATGGTTGAAGACCACGTCGAGGATGACCTCGAGGCCGGCGTGATGCAGGCGTTCCACCATCTCGCGGAACTCGGCGCGTTCGCGGCCTGGCACCGCCGCAAAGCGCTGGTCGGGTGCGAAGAACGCCAGGCTGTCGTACCCCCAGTAGTTGACCAGGCCCTCACGAACCAGCCGGGCACTGGCGCTCGCCGGGTGGATCGGCATGAGTTCCACCGCCGTCACGCCAAGCCGGTGGAAGTGCTCGATCACGGGATCAGATGCGAGCCCGAGGTAGGTGCCCCGCAGGGAGGCGGGCACGCCGGGATGCAGCGCCGTCATCCCCTTCACGTGGCATTCGTAGATGATGGTGTCGCGACTGGTGCCGTGCGGGGCGAGGCGGCTCGCGGGCCGCGGCGCATCGGCCACCACGGCCCGGGGCATCATGGGAGCAGAATCATCGGCCGATGGCAGCAGGTCGCTGCCAACCCGGGTGGCGCATTGCAGTGCCGGGTGCCAGCGCACCTGCCCGTCAATCATGCGGGCCCAGGGATCGAGGAGCAGCTTGTTGGGATTGAACAGGTGGCCTTCGGCCGGGGCCCACGGGCCACCCACCCGGTAGCCGTAGCGGGTCCCGGGCGAGGCCCCGGCCACCCGCGCTTCCCAGGCGCCGTCCGCGGCTCGCGCCAATGGCACGCGCGACGCCCCCGCCGATGACTCGAGTTGCAGCTCGACCGCAGTGGCGCCAGCGGAGAGGACGCGGAAGGTGGTCGCAGCGCCATCCCAGTGGGCACCGGGTGGCTGCGTGGAAGGGTTGTCCAGGGACATGGCTGGAGGATAACCGAGGCGGCGGAAGTGCCCGGAGCAGGACTCGAACCTGCACAGGGCTCTCGCCCCAGGGGATTTTAAGTCCCGTGCGTCTACCAGTTTCGCCATCCGGGCGCAGGCGCGCGCCCGGAGTATACCCTCAGGCGGCGATCATGGCGTTTTCCTGGTCCCACTGGTGGCGCTTCGCCTCGACCACGATGTCGGCGTGCTGCCAGACGCGACCCTCGATGACCTTGGCGCCGCTCGTGATCCAGTACAACTGCTCCTTGACCGGCAGCACCGCGCAGGCGCTGTACTCATCCTGGCCCGCGAAGCCCGAGGTGAACGTCGAGAGAAACACTGGTCTACCCTCCTTGAAGGCTGCCCCACCCCATGCGTACCGCGTGCCACCAGGCGCCCCATCGTAAAGCATTACCCCACAAGCACTTCAAAAGTTGCACCTGGGTCAGATGGCCCATGGCTGTCTTACCGGTGACACGACGCGAAGGCGCGTCATCCCATCGTCGCCACACTATCTTGCGGCGCCCCACTGCCTGGAGCCCGTGCTGCGGCTGATCGTTCCGCTGATGCTGTGCATCCCCGCTACCTTGACGGCGCAACTCGCGCCGCTCGGCGTGCCATCGGGCGTGGCCCGGATGGAGGTGTACGGTGACTTTGCCTGGGCCAACGACCGCTACCGGGACGGCACACGCGAAAGCTTGGCCGCTCCCCTCACCTCGCCAGCACTCGGCGAGGCCGCCATTCCAACGCTGGCCGATGCCGATCGCCGCATCGGAGTGATGATCGGCGTGACAGGGTACCAGTTGAACCTGGGCCGCTCGACCGGCTCCGGGCAGTCGTCGCGCGGGACCGGGGAGGTTGGCCTCGCCCTGGGCGTGCTCCGTCAGCTGGCGCTCTTCGGTCGCATGGAGATCGTGAACTCGTGGAACCGCCAGGACCTGGGGATCGCGGCGGAGACAGGCGATGCCGGCGTGAACCCCGCCGATCCCGCCATGGGCACCAGTGCCGGCGCCGATGCGGCGCAGGTATTCGTGACCAACTTCAACAATGCCATGGCTGAACTCGAGACCCGCCTCGCCAGCGGCAGCTATGACGGCGACCCCGCCACGCGTGCGCTCGCCGAGCAGACGCTGGCGTCCGGGAGGCAGCTGTCGGACAGCCTGGCGGCAGTGCTCGTGGACCCGGCGACGGTTGCGGCGTTCCTGCCCCTCGCGTCGAGCTTCGCTGGCACCACGCTGAATGGCCGGGTCACTGCGATGCAGGGCACGCTGTCGGGGCCGCTGGGCGTGGCGGGATTCACGGAGCAGGTGCCGCTCCCCCTCGATGCCGCCACCAGTGACGACATCCGTCGCTACGCCACGGCCGCCGCCGGGCCGATCGCCTACGAAGAATTCACTGAGAAGCGGATGTTCCTCCCGGGCGACGTGAGCCTCGGGGCCGTCTTCACACCGGTGGACCGGTGGGATCCTGTCCGCGGCGCGGGGGTGCGCGTGGCCCTGCAGGGTACGCTCCGCCTGGCCACGGGGACGCCCGCTTCAGCCAATGACGCCCTGGGAACATCCACCGGGCCTGGAACGCCGACCGTGGTGGCCCTTGGCGCCGTGGACCTCGGCGGCGGCCTGGTGGGTGCGCGGCTTGCGGCAGGCTACACGGCGCACCTCGCCGGCACCTTCGAGCGCCGGGTCGGTGCGCCAGCCGAGGCGCTGGTGCCCGTGGCGAGGTTGGCAACCGTTCGCCAGTCTGGTGGCAACGAGTGGCGCGTCAGCGTGGCGCCGCACCTGCGCGTGGCGAAGTTTTTCGGGCTCCAGGCCACGGGGAGCTGGGCCACGCGGAGTGCGCGGGAGTTCTCCTACGCCAGCACGGCCGACTCCGTCCCGGGGATACCCGCCTCGTTGCTCGCCGAGGGGACCGGGGCCTCACGCCTGGAGTTGGGGGTGGGTGCCATCTATTCATCCGGGGGCACGCGGCCGGATGGCACGCCCTACCGGGCGGTCGATGCCGGCTGGATGTGGCGCACGATCGTCGCGTCGTCCGGCGGGATCCAGACCCGGTGGTCGGGGATGCAGTTCTTCTTCAGGTACTACGCGAAGTTCTGGTAGGACGTTCGGGCGTTCAGGCGTTCGGGCCCTCAGCCGTCCCAGCCATCCTTGAGGCGCCGCAGGTCGCGGCGATCGCGCTTGGTGGGACGACCCTTGTCATGGAAGAAGGGCGGCGGGGCGCTCCGGAGCCGTTCGGCGAGCCGTTCGCGGGCCTCCCGACTGGCGGCTGATTCCTCGTACAGCTCGCGCGCCGCGGCGGCCGGGCCACGCCGGTCCGACAACACCCGCACCGTGATCACGTGCTCGTAGGGCGCGATCCGGATGCGCAGCTCATCTCCCGCCTTGAGGCTCCGCGAACGGCGCGGGTGGTCGCCATTGAGTTCGACCTTGCCCCCCTCGATCGCCTCGGCGGCCAGGGCTCGCGTCTTGAAGAAGCGCGCAGCCCAGAGCCACTTGTCCAGCCGGACGGGTTCGGGGCCACCGGCCCCCTCTCGTTCGACGGGATGGCGCTTCACCGGCGCGCCGGGCGGCTCGTGCCCTGCCCCGCCTCATCGAGAAGGGCCCGGGCGTGCCGGAGGGCGGTGGCGCTGTCGGCGTCGCCCAGCATGCGCGCCAGCTCGAGCACGCGGTCCTCGCCCAGGAGCGTGGCGACATCGCTGGTCGCGATCCCGCGACGCGCCACCTTCGACACCGCCAGGTGCCTGGCTGCGCGGGCAGCCACCTGCGGCAGGTGGGTGACCACGAACACCTGGTGCCGCTGGGCCACCTCTGCCAGCGCCTCGCCCACCTGTGCCCCCACCTCGCCGCCGATCCCCTGGTCCACCTCGTCGA
Source organism: uncultured Gemmatimonadaceae bacterium (assembly GCA_964638035.1). Classification (GTDB taxonomy): domain Bacteria; phylum Gemmatimonadota; class Gemmatimonadetes; order Gemmatimonadales; family GWC2-71-9; genus JAGGAG01. The sequence goes on from CAZWXD010000019.1 coordinate 10,506, forward strand.
ACACGAGCGTCGGAACACGATCGTGGCGCGCAAGCACCGCCTTGAGCGCCAGCATCACGCGCGCGAGCTCGCCACCCGACGCCACCCGGGCGAGCGGGCGCTCGTCCATGCCGCTGTTGAGCCGCACCAGGTAGGTGACCGACTCCGCCCCATCGCGACCGCACACCGCTTCCGGAACCAGCCCGACCCGGAAGGTGGCACCCGGCATCCCGAGCCGGGGAAGCCACCGCGTGACGCCCCGCGAGAGCCGTTCCGCTGCGGCGGCCCGGCGCGCCGTGAGCGCCGCCGCCGCACGGCCAAGCTCGACGTCGGCAGCCGCACGTCGCTTGCCGAGTGAGGCGAGGTCGAGGTCGGCGGTATCGAGGAGGTCGAGCTCACCTGCCGCCGCCGCGCGCGCCTGCAGGACGGCCGCGACATCGGCCCCATATTTCTGGAAGAGGCCGAACAGCAGGTCGCGCCGTCGCTGCAGCTCGGCCAGGCGCGCCGGGTCGTCCTGGACCTCCGTGGCATAGCGGGATGCGAGGCGTGCCAGCTCGTCGAGGTTGGCCCAGGCCGCGTCGAGCAGCTCCCGCCACACCGGTGCGGCCGGCTCGACTCGCTCCAGGGCCGTGAGCGCACGGTCGGCCCGGGCCAGGGCATCGAGCGCGCCCCCGTCACCATCGCCCACCGCATCGGCGATGTGCCCGGCCTGGGCTGCAAGGTCCGTCGCCTGGCCCAGGCGGCGGATCTCGACATCGAGGGTGGCGTCCTCCCCGTCCCGCAACTGGGCACGATCGATCTCGGCGACCACGTGGCGCAGGTAGTCCTGCCGGCGGCGCACCTCGTCGCGCCGGGCCGCCAGCGATGCCTCATCGCGCACGAGGGCTTCCCGGGCCTCGTACGCTGCTTCCACCAGGCGGCGCTCCTCGGCGGCGTCGGCGAAGTCGTCGAGGAGGTCGCGCTGGGCGGATGGGCTCAGCAGGGAGAGCGCCTCGTGCTGGCCGTGCAGGTCTACCAGCCTGGCGCCCAGTGCCGCCAGCGTGGCCACCGTGACCGGGCTCCCGTTGATCCACGCGCGCGAACGGCCCTCCGCCGAAAGCTCCCGCTTCACGACCACACGCCCCTCGTCGGCCTCGATCCCGAGCGCCTCGAGGTCGCGCACCAGTGACGCGTCCACCTCGAGGCTGCCCTCCACCACCGCGCGCTGCGCACCCGGCCGCACCAGCCCGCTCTCGGCGCGGGCCCCGGCCAGGAGCGCCAGGGCATCCACCAGCATCGACTTCCCGGCTCCGGTCTCTCCACTCAGGACGTTGAGGCCCGGCCCCAGCTCGAGGGTCACGTCCGCGATGGTGGCGACCTCGCGTACCCGGAGCTCGCTGATCACCGCTCCACCTCCCGGTCGGTGAGGTCGCCCCAGTTGAGCTTGTCCCGGAGGAGGGCGAAGTACCCCTGGCGCTCAAGCCGCACCAGGCACACGGCCGTGTCCGCACGCCGCACTTCCACCCGCGCGCCCTCCGCCAGGGTGAAGCCGGTCTGGCCGTCGAACGACACCAGCAGGTCGTCGGCCCACCCGGTGATGGGCTCCACGGTGATGGTGCTGCTCGCAGCGGCCACGAAGGGACGCACGGCGAGGGTGTGGGCACAGATGGGGGTGACGCAGAGCGCCGCCACGCCCGGCAGGAGGATCGGCCCGCCCGCGCTCAGCGAATAGGCCGTCGAGCCGGTGGGCGTGGCGATGATGATGCCGTCGGCGCTGAACGGCCCGACGTCCTCACCGTCCACCAGGACCCGCACGCGCACCACGCGCGCCACGCCGCCCTTGTGGATGGCCACGTCGTTGAGCGCGCGCTGGGAGGAGAGGACGGTGCCGTCGGCATGCGCCACGACGGCGTTGAGCGCCAGGCGGCGCTCGATGTGGTACTGCTGGGCCACCAGCGCATCGAGTGCGGCGGGCAGGTCCTGCCGCGACACCCCGGTCAGGAAGCCGACCCGGCCGAGGTTCACGCCCAGGATGGGAACTTCCGCGCCATTGAGGAGGCGGGCCCCACGCAGGAGCGTGCCGTCACCCCCGAAGGTCACGAGGGCGTCGAGCGGCTGCGCGCTGAGGGTGGGCATCGCATGGCCCCATGCCGGTTCCAGCCGTGGCTCGCTCGCGAGCTCGATGCCGCACCGTGGGGCCAGGCCCTGGAGGTCTCGCAGGACCGCCGCCAGGTCCGCGTAGCGCGGGTTCCCGACGACGCCCACGATCATCGTGCTTCGAGGCTCTCCTCGCGCACCAGCGCGGAGATCCGGCGGGCAATGCCATCCGCGGTGAGCCCGAAGGTCGCGAGCTGGTCGGCACGCGGCGCCTGCTCCACCAGGCGGTCCGGCACGCCGAGGGCAATGACGCGGGTTTCCGGGCTGGTGGTCTGCAGCGTCGCCGCGAGGAAGGCGCCGAAGCCGTTCACCACGGTGCCTTCCTCGACCGTCACCACGATGCGGTGCTCGCGCGCCACCGCCTCGAGCATGCTCGCATCGAGCGGCTTGAGGAACCGGCAGTTGACCACCGAGACGTCGATCCCCTCGGTGGCCAGCCTGGCCGCGGCGTCCATCGCCGGTGCCACCATGGTGCCCACGGCGAGCACGGCAATGTCGCGGCCCTGGCGGAGTTGCTCCCAGGTGCCGTACGGCACTGCAGCCACCTCGCGCACGGGACGGGGGTCGGCAGGGACCTTGTCCCGCGGGTAACGCAGGCAGAACGGCCCATCGGTGTGGGCCAGTGCGGTGCGCAGCAGGCCGGCCAGTTCGTCGGCGTCGCGCGGGGCCGCGACGGTCATGCCCGGCACGGCGAGCATGTAGGCGATGTCGTACAGGCCCATGTGGGTCTGCCCATCCTCGCCCACCAGCCCCGCGCGATCCATGCAGAAGGTCACGGGCAGGTGCTGCACCGCGACATCATGGATGATGTTGTCGTAGGCCCGCTGGAGGAACGTGCTGTAGATGGCGCACACCGGCTTGAGCCCCTGCGTGGCCAGCCCCGCCGCGAAGGTGACGGCATGGCCCTCGGCGATGCCGACGTCGAAGAAGCGCCCGGGCCAGCGCTTCTCGAAGATGGCGGTGCCGGTGCCTGACGGCATCGCCGCCGTGATGGCCACGAGCGCCGGGTCTTCCTCCGCCAGCGCGGTGATGGCGTCGCCGAACACCTGGGTCCAGGTGGGTGGCCCACTCGCCTTCTTCCGGAATTCGCCCGTCGCCGGGTCGTAGGCGGCGAGGCCGTGCCATTTTTCGCGGTTGGCCTCGGCAAAGCCGAACCCCTTGCCCTTCTCGGTGAGGACATGGAGGACCCGCGGCCCCGTCATGCCGCGCACGAACGCCAGCGTCTCGCACAGCTTGTCGAGGTCGTGCCCGTCAATGGGCCCGAAGTACCGGAACCCGAGTTCCTCGAAGAGCATCCCGGGAGACCAGAGGTTCTTGACGCTCTCCTCGACGTTGCGTGCCAGGTCCACGACGCCCTGCCCGAACACGCCACCCAGCGCGAAGGTGAGCTGCTTCACCTTCTCCCGGACGCGGTTGGTCTTGGGATCGGCCACGATGGTCCCCAGCATCTTGCTGATGGCGCCAACGTTGGGCGAGATGGACATGCCGTTGTCATTGACGATGAGGATGATGTCACGCTCCGAATGGCCGGCGTTGTTCATCCCCTCGTAGGAGAGCCCGCAGGTCAGGGCCCCGTCACCCACCACGGCGGCCACCTTGAAGGTCTCGCCCTTCAGGTCGCGGGCGGTCGCCATGCCGAGCGCCGCGGACATGGCTGTGCCGGCATGGCCCGCCCCGAAGGCGTCATGCTCGCTCTCGCTCCGCTTGAGGAAGCCGGAGATCCCGCCCGCCTGGCGCAGCGTCGGGAAGGCCTCGTTCCGCCCGGTAAGCAGCTTCCAGGCATACGCCTGGTGCCCGACATCCCAGAGGACCTGGTCGGTTGGCGAGTCGAACTCGTGGAGCAGGGCGATCGCCAGCTCGACCACGCCCAGGCTCGCGCCGATATGGCCGCCGGTGTTGGAGCAGCAGTCGATGAGGCGCGCACGGATCTCCGCGGCCAGCTGGGGCAGCTGGTCGCGCCGGAGGCGCTTGACGTCGGCAGGGCCGTGGATGGACTCGAGTAGCGACATGCGTTCAGGAACTCCTCGTCACAATATAGTGCGCCAGGGCGCCCAGTGCGGCTCGCGGCACGCCGGCCTCATCCAGGTGCTGCACCGCGCGATGCGCGAGCCGACTGGCCTCCGCGCGAGCGCCCTCGACGCCCAGCAGCCGCGCGAACGTGGACTTGTGGAGGAGTGCATCCCGCCCCGCGGTCTTGCCGAGCTGGTCGCTCGTGCCGGTGACATCCAGGACATCATCGGCCACCTGGAAGGCGAGGCCGATGTCGGCACCGTAGTGCCCGATCGCCGAGCGCCACCCGGCGGGGGCCCGCGCCGCGAGCGCCCCCAGGACGCAGGAGGCCTGAATCAGCGCGCCCGTCTTGCCCCGGTGCACCGCGGTGAGGCCGGCGACACCGAGAACCTGCTGCTCGGCCTCGAGGTCGAGCCACTGGCCCCCGACCATGCCCTCGATCCCGCCCGCCTGGAAGAGGGTCCCTGCCATCGCACCAAGGACCGCCGTGTCGAGGCCCAGCTCGCCTGCCGCTTCGGCCAGGACCTGGGCCGCCACCGGAACCAGGTAGAACCCGGCGCGCGTCGCCACGCCCACGTCGAACCGCCGGTGGGTCGTGGGCCGGCCCCGCCGGAGGTCATCATTGTCCATGCAGGGCAGGTCGTCGTGCACCAGGGAATACGTATGCACGATCTCCACGGCCGCGGCCACGCCGGCGATGCCCGTTCCATGGCCTCCTGCCGCGCGCCAGGCGGCGAGGAGCAGGGCCGGACGCACCCGCTTGCCGGGGCTGCGCAGGGCGTAGCCGAAGGCAGCGCCACCCACGCCGCCAATCTCGCGCTCGAGCCGCGTGGCGACGGCCTCGAGCCGGCGGTCGGTCTCCGCGCGGGCCTCCTCCAGCAACCGGGCAGCGCCCACTGGCAATGCGTCAGAGGTCGACACGTACCTGTCGCAAGGCGCCATCGGCATCGGCCAGCACGGCCCGCACCCGCTCATCGGCCGCCGCGAGCCGCTCGCGCGCACGGCGCAGGCGGGCAACGCCTTCCTCGAACCACTGCAGGGCGAGGTCGAGGTCCACGTCTTCCTGCTCGAGCCGCCGCACGATTTCCTCGAGCTCGCGCAGGTCGTCGGCGAGGGACGGCGCCGGGTCAGCCATCGTGCCCGTCCACCCGGGCCCCGATCGTGCCATCCTGCAGGCGAAGCTGGAAGGGCCGCCCGGGCGTGAACTGGGATGCGCTGCGCAGGACGGCACCCTCGAGGTCGAGGGGCATGGCGTACCCGCGCTGCAGCACGCGCAGCGGGCTCAACGCATCCAGTCGCCCGGCGGCGTGCTCGACCCGGAAGCGCTCGCCGGCCATGCGCGTCGTGACCGCCGCCTCCAGCCGGTCACCGGTGCGCGCCAGGCGCTCGTGCACCAGGCGTGTCCGCCGGGTGAGCCCCAGGGCCAGCCGGCGTGCCAGGCCATCCACGCTGCCGGCCACCTCGCGCCGCTCCGGCACCGCCAGCTCGGCCGCGTTCGACGGCGTGGCGGCCCGCATGTCGGCCACGAGGTCGGTGAGGGTCACGTCCGTCTCGTGGCCCACGGCCGAGATCGTGGGCACGGCGATGGCCGCGAGCGCACGGCATACCCGCTCGTCATTGAAGGCGGCGAGGTCTTCCGAGGCGCCGCCACCCCGCCCCACGATGCACACGTCAGCGCCCAGTTGGTTCACGGCGTTGAGCGCCCGCACCAGGCCCAGAACGGCATCGCCGCCCTGCACCCGGCTCCCGACCACGATGAGGCGCACGGCAGCCCACCGGGCACGGCTCACCGCCACGATGTCGCGGAGCGCCGCACCTTCGAGGCTCGTCACCACGGCCACGGTCCGCGGGTACCGCGGCAGCGGGCGCTTCCGGGCGGGGTCGAGCAGGCCGTCCTGCGCCAGGCGCTGGCGCGTGCGCTCGAGGGCCGCCTGCCCGGCGCCGAGTTGGTCCGAGCGCAGCAGGATGCTGGCGGTGAACCGGAACTCGCCCCGCTCCGCCCACAGCCCCGGCGTGCCGAACACGTACGCCTCGGCGCCAGGCTCCGGGCGCGTTCGCGCCCGCTGGGCCCAGGTGCGCCACATGACGCACTTCACTTGCGCGCCCTTATCCTGCAGGGTGAAGTACCAGTGCCCGCTGCTGTACGCCTTGAAGCTCGCCACCTCGCCGCGCACCCACACCGGGGCGCCCCCCTGCTCGATCAGCCCGCGCACCGCCTCGTTCAGGTCGGTCACCGACCACACCTCGGCCTCCGCGAGGCCGGCAGGACCGAACGGCAGCGGCAGCGTCACGCCCCGGCCTGCTGCATCGCCTGGAGGGTGTTCTGCATCAGCATCGCAATGGTCATGGGGCCCACACCGCCCGGCACCGGCGTGATGGCCGACGCCACCGCGGCGCACTCGTCGTACTTCACGTCCCCGGTGAGCCGGTACCCGCGCGGGCGGGATGCGTCGTCCACCCGGTTGATCCCGACGTCGATCACCACCGCCCCGGGATTGATGAACTCGCGCGTCACGAACTCGGCCTTCCCGATCGCCGCCACCAGGATATCGGCGGTGCGGCACACGGCCGGCAGGTCGCGGGTGCGGGAGTGGCACACCGTCACGGTAGCATCGCCCCCGGGGCCCGGCTGGATCAGCAGGTTCGCCATGGGCTTGCCCACGATGGTGCTCCGACCGATCACGACAGCATGGGCGCCCTTCGTGTCGATCCCCGACCGGAGCAGCATCTGCTGCACACCCCATGGGGTGCACGGCCGGAGGGCTGTCGGGTCACCGATCACGAGCTTGCCCACGTTCACCGGATGGAACCCGTCCACGTCCTTCGCCGGATTGACACGGTTCAGGACCTTGCTGCTGTCGATGTGCTTCGGCAGCGGGAGCTGCACCAGGATGCCATGGATGGCCGGGTCGGCATTGAGGCCGTCCACGATGGCCAGCACGTCGGCCTCGGGGGTCTCCGCCGGGCGCGTGACCTTCACCGAGTGCATGCCCGCCTCGAGGCAGGCCTTCTCCTTGGATCCCACGTAGGCCTTGCTGGCCGGGTCCTCGCCGATGAGCACCACCGCCAGGCCCGGGCGCCGGCCCGCACCAGCCAGCTTCGCGACCTCGGCAGCCACCTCCGCCCGGATGGCGTGGCCCAGTGCCACGCCGTCGATGATGCGGGCGCTCACCGGGCCACGCCCACCGCACGCGTCTCGCGGATCACCACCACGCGAATCTGGCCGGGGTACTGCAGTTCCCCCTCGATCCGCTTCGCGATCTGCTCGCTCAGGTCTGCCGCGCCGGCGTCGTCTACCTTGTCGGGGGTCACCACCACTCGCACCTCCCGTCCCGCCTGGATGACGTTGGCCTTCTCGACCCCCTTGAACTCATTGGCGATCTCCTCCAGCCGGGTAAGCCGCTTCACGTAGCTCTCGTAGGCCTCGCGGCGCGCCCCGGGGCGCGCCCCGCTGATGGCATCCGCCGCCTGCACCAGCACCGACTCGGTGGTCTCATGGGGAACGTCGTCATGGTGCGCGTGGATGCAGCCGACGACCGCCGCTGCCTCGCCGTACTTGCGTGCGACCTCGACCCCCAGCTCCACGTGCGTCCCCTCGTTCTCGTGGGTCAGGACCTTGCCCACGTCGTGCAGCAGCCCGCCCCGCTTCGCCAGCGCGACATCGAGGTGCAGCTCGGCCGCCATCATGCCCGCGAGCCAGGCGACCTCCTTGGAGTGCTCCAGGATGTTCTGTCCGTAGGAGGTGCGGTAGCGCATCCGGCCCACCAGCTTGATGAGTTCCGGGTGCAACCCCGGCACCCCGGCCTCGTAGGCGGCCTGTTCCCCCAGCTCCACCAGCTGCTGCTCCAGCTCCCGGCGGACCTTGGCCACCAGCTCCTCGATGCGTCCCGGGTGGATGCGCCCATCCGAGATGAGCTGCTCGAGCGCGCGGCGCGCCACCTCCCGGCGGATCGGGTCAAAGCAGGAGATGACCACGGTGTCGGGCGTGTCGTCGATGATGACATCCACGCCGGTGACCGTCTCGAAGGCGCGGATGTTCCGCCCCTCGCGGCCGATGATGCGGCCCTTCATCTCGTCAGAGGGCAGCGTCACGGCCGACACCGTGGTCTCGGCCGTGTGCTCGGCGGCAATGCGCTGGGCCGCCATCGCCACGATGCGCCGGCCCTCCCGCTCGGCTCCCTTGCGCGCCTGCTCCCGGATGTCGCGGGCCAGCGCCTGGGCCGATGACCGGGCCTCATCCTCAACCCGCTGCAGCAGCTCCCGCCGCGCGTCCTCCGAGCTGAGCCCGGCCACGCGCTCCAGCCGTGCGCGCTGCTCCTCCGCAAACCGGGCGGCGGCCTCCTCCTTCGTGGCCAGCCCCGCCTCCCGCGCCCCCAGCGACACCTCGCGTGCATCGAGCTGCTGGCCCCGCCGGCCAAGCTCGCGCTGCAGCTGGTCCAGCTCGGCCACCCGGCGCTCTGCCGCCCGGGCGCGGTCCTCCGCCTTGCGCTCCTCGCGTGCGGCCTCGTCGCGGCGACCCTGCAGCTCACGATCTGCTTCTTCCCGGAACTTCACCGCTTCGAGCCGGGCGGCGAGCACGGCTTCGTGCCGGGCAAGCTCCGCGCTCTCCGCGCCGGCCGCGCGGATCCGGTCGGCCTCGGCGCGGGCAACCTCGAGGATGGCCCCGGCGGCCTTGCGCTGCGTGCGGTTGTAGAAGAAGAGGAACAGCGCGGCGACAACAAGGCCGGCGACCAGCCCCTCGACCATGGGGATGAGCATGGCAGGACTCATGGCGATCTATCTCCAGGGGCGTGCTGGCGCGCCCCAGTGCAGTCAGTCGGTGTCCGCTCCCTGGGCCCGGCGTCCCCGCTTGCCGGGTGGAAGCAGCGGCGCCAGGTCGGCGGCCAGGGCCTGCATTCGTGCTGCGACCTCCGCATCGCCGCGCCGGGCCTGGAACAGCTCGTCCGTGATGGACAGCGCGGCGAGCACGGCCGCTCGATGCGACTCGAGCGTCGGCACCATGAGCCGGATCCGGTCAATGGCCCCGGCCACGTACGCCGCGACTTCCTGGGTGTACTCGGGAGGGGCCTCCGAGCGCACCGTGTAGGTCTCGCCGCCAATCGTGACCTGGACTGCATGCTTGGGCATCGTCACACCCGCTCCGACAGCCCGCGCTCCAGGAACGCCAGCCGCGCGCTCAAGGCACCCAGCCGCTCGCGCGCCGCCTCCAGGCGACGCCGCAGTTCCACGTTCTCCTGCTCCAGGTCCACCGCACGGGCGCGTGTCTCCGACAGTCCCGGCCCCGTGGCCGGACCCGTCCGTGAGCGCAGGTCAGTGAGCTCGGCCTCGGCGCGAAGGCAGCGCCGGCGCCAGGCCCCCAATTCCTCAACCAGGTGCCTCGCCAGTGCCTCGACCTCTGCCACCGCCGCCTGGTCGGGGCGCTGGTAGGCCTGCATCTCCCCTCCTCGCGCACTCATGCTGGCGCCGCCGCCCCTCGGCGCCGGAGCCCGAGCCGGGCCTCGAGCGCGGAAAGCACCGCGGCCAGGGCAGCATCGACCTCGGCATCACGCAGCGTGCGATCTGCCGCCCGGAAGCCGAGCCGCAACGTCAGGCTGCGCTGTCCCGTTCCAACGGCCGCGCCACGAAACTCGCCGACGGCGGCGGCCGACTCGAGCAGCGGGCCGGCCGCCTCGCGGATCACCTGCAGCACGCTGGCGCTCGTCGTCTCATCAGGCACCACCAGCGAGACATCCCGGCTCGACGCTGGCGTGCTGGGCAGCGGCACGACGCGAACGGCGTCGGGGATGGCCATCGCCACCTGGACTTCGACGCCGTACAGCGGCCCCGCCCAGGGCGGTGCATCGGCATCGAGCAGCCCCGCCCACCCTGCGGCCTGTCCTCCGGGCGCCACCGCCCGGAGCGAATGCCCCTCAACGTGCCATGACGCTCCCGGATGCGCCAGAGCCAGCATCCGCTCGGCGAGCGCCTTGAGGTCCCAGAAATCGATGAGCGCCGGTGCCTCGGTCCAGTGCGCTGGTTCCCGCTGTCCCGTGACGACTGCCGCCAGGTGCATGGCCTCGTGCGGTCGGGTGCCAGGCTCGGCGGCACCGAACACCGTCCCCACCTCGAACAGCCGCACGTCCCTCACCTGGTTGTTCCAGTTGTGCTCCACGTGCCGCACCAGCGCAGGCAGGAGCCGGGCGCGCAGGTGCGCCCCGGTGTCGGCAAGCGGGTTCAGCAGGGAGACATCGCCCGTGCCAGGCGGGCCGAAGGGCAGGCTCACCACCTCCGCCAGGCCGAGTCGGAGCAGGCCCTCCCGAACGCGGCGCTCTGCCACGGCGGCGGGTGCTTCCGCCAGCGATCCCACGCGGAAGGGCCGCAGCTCCGTGGGAATGCGGTCATAGCCGTGGATGCGCGCCACCTCTTCGACGAGGTCGATCTCCTCGCGCAGGTCGGGACGCCAGCCGGGCACGTCCACCGCGAGGCGACCATCGCCCGGCTTTGCGACCACGGTGGCGCCGATCGCCACGAGGCAGCGCTCGACCTCGAACTGGTCGAGGTCGAGTCCCACCACCTGTGCCACGCGCGCCAGGCGGAGGAAGATCCGCGGCGGATGCGTCACCTCCGGCCACACGTCGAGGGGCGCCCCTGCCAGCCTCCCGCCGGCCGTGGCGAGCACCAACTCGATCGCCCGGCGCATGGCTGCGGCGCCACCCCAGAGGTCGATGCCGCGCTCGAAGCGGTAACTGGCCTCGCTCGAGAGGCCGAGTGCCCGGCGCGTGCGGCGGATGCCGGACGGCGCCCAGAACGCGGCCTCCAGCAGGACATCGGTCGTGCCCGCCGACACCTCGGTGTTGGCCGCACCCATGACGCCCGCGACGCCCACGATGCGCGCGGCGTCGGCAATGACGGTCATGCCCTCCTGCAGGGTGCGCTCGGTGCCGTCGAGTGTCGTCACCCGGGTGCCCTCGGCGGCGCGCCGTACCACCAGCCCGGGCCCCTGCACCAGCGCCAGGTCGTAGGCATGCATCGGCTGGTTCAGCTCGAGCATGACGTAGTTGGTGACGTCCACGATGTTGCTGATGGACCGGACCCCGGCAGCCTCGAGGCGCTGGCGCAGCCAGGCGGGCGACGGTCCCACCCGAACGCCCCGGATCACCGCGGCATGGAAGCGCCGGCACCCGGTGGTGTCCTCGATGCGGATGGTGACCCCTGCCGTCTCACCCTGCGCGGCCCCGTGCACGCGGACCTCACGGGGGAGGTCGGTTGCCACCTGGGCGCCGGATGGGGGTGACGGGATGACCGGAAGTCGGAATGGCACGCCGAGCGACGCGGCCAGCTCGCGAGCAACGCCCTTGTGGCAGAGGAGGTCGGGACGGTTCGGGGTGACGTCCACCACCAGGCGCTCATCGTCCAGCGGCAACGCCTGCAGCAGGGGTGTGCCCGGCGGGACGTCGAGGTCGAGCTCCCAGATGCCGTCGGCATCGGTCCCCACACCCAGCTCCCGGGTGGAGCAGAGCATCCCCTCGGACGGCTCGCCGCGCAGCTTCGCCCGCTCGATGCGCATGGGAGTCCCGCCCCTGCCCACGGGGACGCTGCTGCCAACCGGGGCGAAGGGATAGCGCTTCCCCGCCGTCACGTTGGGGGCGCCGCAGACCACCTGGCGCAGCGTCCCCGACCCGTCGTTCACCGCACACACGCGCAACCGGTCGGCGTTCGGATGCTGGCGCACCGACTCCACCACGGCCACCAGGATGCCCTCGAGCCCCTGGTGAATCGGCTCCACCGCATCCACCGCAGCACCGAGCGCCCCCAGCCGCCGGGATGCATCGTCGCTCGCGAGGGTGCGCTGCAGGAAGGCCTCGAGCCAGCGCCGCGAGATGTTCACCTGCCGTCCCCCGGGCCGAACTGCGCCAGGAACCGCATGTCACCCTCGTACAGCAGCCGGATGTCCTTCACGCCGTGGCGCAGCATCGTGATGCGAGCCGGCCCCATGCCGAAGGCAAAGCCGGTGTAGCGCTCGGGATCCACCCGCCCCTCGACCAGGACGCGCGGATGCACCATCCCGCAGCCCAGGATCTCCATCCAGCCGGTCCCCTTGCAGGCGCCGCACCCCGAGCCATGGCAAAGCTGGCACTCGACGTCCATCTCGGCGGAAGGCTCCGTGAACGGGAAATACGACGGGCGGAACCGCACCCGCGTGCTGGGCGAGAAGAAGCGCTGCGCAAAGTGGGTCAGTGTTGCCTTCAGGTCCACCAGGGAAATGCCCTCGTCCACCACAAGCCCCTCAACCTGGGCAAAGGCCGGTGCGTGCGATGGGTCGAACGGGTCGCTCCGGTACACCATCCCCGGCATCACGACGCGAATGGGGGGCGCGGCCTCGTGCATGACTCGAACCTGCACGGGCGAGGTGTGCGTGCGCAGCAGGAGCCGCGCACCCTCGGCGGCCTCGCCGGCCACGGGCGGCACATCGAGGTAGAGCGTGTCGTGCAGGTCCATCGCCGGGTGGTCGGCGGGGAAGTTGAGCGCCAGGAAGTTGTACCACTCGGTCTCGACTTCAGGCCCCACCGCCACGCTGAAGCCCAGCGCGCGGAAGATCTCGACAATCTCGTCGATCACCGCAGTGACCGGGTGCTGGATCCCGGTCCACCGCTGGCGGCCCGGCATGGTGCGGTCCACGGCGAGGTCGCTCGCGGTGGCCGAGACGCTGGCAAGTTCCGCCTGCCGCGCGGCAATCGCCACCTCGGCGCGCCGCTTCACGGCATTCACCGCCGCGCCGAAGGCCCGCCGGTCCGAGTCGGGGCGAGTCGCCACCGACTTGAGGAGTGCGGTGAGGACCCCCGCCTTGCGGCCCAGGAGGGCGATCTCCTCCCGCGCCAGGGCGCCGGCATCCAGGCCGGCCAGGCCCTCGAGCCGCGGCAGCAGGGCATCAAGCTCGGGATATCCGGTGGGAACAGTCATGGGTCTCCGGGCATTGCCGGAAGTCCCGCGGGCCGCCCACCGGGAAGGGGACGGCCCACGGACAAGTGCGCGTGAACGGACCTACGCCCTGGCGGACTTGGCGGCCAACTCGGCCAGCTTCGCGAACGCATCCGCGTCGCGCACTGCCAGGTCGGCGAGGATCTTCCGGTTCACCTCGACACCAGCCTCCTTGAGGCCAGCCATGAGCCGGCTGTAGCTCAGACCGTGCAGCCGCGCCGCCGCATTGATGCGGGTGATCCAGAGGGCCCGGAACTCGCTCTTCTTCTTGCGCCGGTCGCGGTAGGCATAGCGCATGCCCCGCTCGACCGTCTCCTTGGCCGCCTTGTACAGCTTGCTGCGGCCGCCGTACGCTCCCTTGGCCGCCGCCATGACCTTCTTCTTGCGCGCGTGATGCGCGACGCCGCTCTTCACTCGAGGCATGGTCCCTCCCCTAGGCCTGCAGCAGGCGGTTCACGCGCGGGAAGTCCGCCGAGCTCACCAGGTCGGACTTCTTGAGCCGGTTCTTCCGCTTCCGCGTCTTCTTGGTCAGGATGTGGGAGTGGTTGGCGTGCCACCGCTTCAACTTCCCCGTCCCGGTGCGCGACAACCGCTTCGTGGCCGCGCGCTTGGTCTTCATCTTTGGCATTACTCGGTTCCCTCGTGTCGTCAACGCGTCAGGACTCCAGGTCATCACGCACGGGCGGGGACAGGCCCTGACGACCTGACGCCTTGACGCCCTGATACCTATTTCGGTGCCAGCACCATCGTCATGTTGCGCCCCTCGAGCCGCGCCTCGGCCTCGACCTTGCCGATGTCGGCCACCGCCACGGCCACCCGGTCGAGCACCTGCTTGCCGAGGTCCAGGTGGGCGAGCTGCCGCCCCCGGTACATCAGCGTGCACTTCACCTTGTTGCCCTCGAGCAGGAACTCCCGCGCGTGGCGGGTCTTGAACTCGAAGTCGTGCTCCTCGATCCCCGGCCGGAACTTCACTTCCTTCAGCTGGATCACGTGCTGCTTCTTCTTGGCCGCCCGCGCCGCCTTCGCCTCCTCGAACTTGAACTTCCCGTAGTCCATGATCTTGACCACGGGAGGCCGCGCCGTCGGGGCCACCTCCACCAGGTCCAGGCCGCGCTCCTGCGCGATGGCCAGGGCCTCCTCGACCGGCAGCACGCCCAGCTGGGCACCGTCATTGGCAATTACCCGCACCGGGCTGATGCGGATCATCCGGTTGATACGAACCCGCCGCTCACGATCGCTGGTGGACAGTGGAACAACCTCCGGCTCAGGAAACGAAAGACACCCGATCGAGGCGACCGGGTGTCCCAATCATGTCAGGAGGCCTGCAACGATGCAGTACCCAATTGACGCGACCTGGACCCGTTCGCTGTGAAGTCCGCTTCCCGGCGGCACTTCGGCTCGGGGTGGGGCCGGTTTTTCCGACCCGCTTGTGAGGCGGAGAACTTAGCGGGGTCCGGGGTCCGGGGCAAGCTGGGACACACCTCGCCGGGCCAACCGGGGGCTAGGTCCACCCGGGGCCTCGCTCGCGCCACAACTGCTTCAGGGGTACCTGAAGGCCCCGGAGGAGGAAGATTCGCACGTCGCGCTCCTCCTCCACCCGCCAGGGGTTCCTCACCGACCCGACCTCGGTCACCGAAGCCCAGAGCGCGGCGTAGCCCGCCTCGTCACCCGCCGTGACGGCGACCAGCACAACGTCACCACTGTATCCGCGTGTGCCCCACGCCCAGAAGTCGCTCTCGGTGCTGATGGGATACGGGAGCCCCCGCAGCGGCCCGTAGAAGGCGATCGCCCCCAGTTGGCCGTAGTTGCTCGCACTCACTGCCGCAGTCGCGCGCACTGTGTCCGGCAGCGTGCGCCAGGCCGCGGCCATGGCATCAACCTGGTCTCGCCACCCGAGCATGTCGGCATAGTCCTGCGGCAAGGTGAGTTCGGTGCCGTAGTTGGTGCTGGTGCCCACGCCAAGTGCGGCCGCGTACCGTGCCATGCGTTCCGGCGCCAGGCAGGGAACCCCCATCGGCAACAGGCCCACCGCACCACCGAGGACCAGGGCCGTAAGGAGTGCCCGGCTGGCGGCCACCATGGTGCGTTGCGCCAGCCGGCCCGTGGCGCCTTCCAGCCAGGCAGCACCCCCAGCGACGAGCATCGGCCAGGCCGGGGCGGCATAGTAGGCCTTGCCGCGGGCCAGCGCATACAACGCGAGCAGGAGGGCTGCGAACCCGAGGACGACCTGGAGCGCCGCCCTGATGCCAGCGTCCCCCGTCCGTGGACGCAGCGCCCAGGCCACCCCGGCAAGGGCCGGTACGACGGCTGCGCCGAGCATGAGGACCTGGTCCCCGAAGTACTCCCCGGGCGTGACCCGGGCGAGCTGGCCCACCCGCAGGCTGCGGAGTTGCTCCAGGAAGGGCCAGCCGTTCACCACCTGGCCGACAAGGCTCGGTGCACCAAGGCCCAGGGCCAGCGCCCCCGCCATCCACGGCCACGGTGTGCGCAACTGGGACCTCGTTGCCGGTGCGAGGAGCGCCGCGAGCAGGAGCACCAGGCCATGGACCAGCGCGCTGAACCTGGTCAGGAGTCCCAGCCCGAACGCCAGGCCCGTGAGCATCCACCAGCGTGGCTCGTCGCGGCGGCAGGCGAGCATGACACCAAGCAACGCCCACGCGGCCCAGGCCTGGTCGAAGACGACGGGCTGCAGCAGGACCGATGATCGCAGGAAGACCGGTGCCGCCACGCTCGCCAGGGTCGTGAGCAGGAGCGCGAACGCCCCGCCGCCCAGGGAGCGCACGGCAAGGAGCATGGGAAGCAGCAGGAGCACGCCGCCCACCGCCGCCGGGACGCGCGCGGCCAGGACCGACTCACCGAAGGCGGCCTTGCCAAGGGCGGCGATGGCGGGAACGAGCGGCGGGAACTGCATGTTCCACAGGGAGAGGTGGTCACCCATGGCGAAGTACAGCAGCTCGTCGCGATGGAACTCCCACGCCGGATGACGGAGCACGAGCGGCAGCGCCAGGCGCGCAAGGAGCAGCACCGCGACGATGCCGGCCCCGCGCATCAGGGCGTCGGGTCGCGGAGAACCACGCCCTTCCCTTCCCGCGCCAGCCATCCCCACGCCACCGCCGCGTCGTGCTCGAACACCAGCCGCCACTGGCCTGCCAGGGCATCGGCCAGGAACTGGCGCTTGGTCTCCAGGGTGCGGAGCGGCTCGAGGTCGTACCCCATGATCCAGGGGAGCGGAAGGTGTGCCGCGGTGGGGATGAGGTCGGCCATGAACACCGTCGTCTCGCCGCCGCTCGATACCAGCACCGCCTGGTGGAACGGCACGTGTCCGGGCGTCACCCGCACGGAGATCCCCGGGACCACCTCGACGTCGCCATCCAGCAGCCGCCACCGCCCGGCCTCCGCGACCGGCTCGAAGTTGGGCGGCAGGTAACTCGCCCGCGTGCGCTCATTGGTGTGCCGGGCGAACTCCAGCTCGCCCCGCTGGACTACGTACGTCGCATTGGGAAAGCTGAGCTGCGGCGGCCCCGCCGGCCCTGGCCCCCCTGCCCCTGCCGCTCGCGTGTTCCCTCCTGCATGGTCAAAGTGCAGGTGGGTATTGATGACGAGGCGGATGTCCCCCGGCCGGTGGCCCAGCGCGACCAGGGCGTCCTCGAGCTGCGTGGGACCGGCGTGCCCCGCGTTCTCCAGTCCGTAGATGTCGCGGAACTTCTCCTCGTCCTTGTTGCCCGCGCCCGTGTCCACCAGGACCAGGCCATCCGGATGCTCGACCAGGAGGCACCGCATGGCCAGCGGAATCCGGTTCCGGGCATCCGGCGCAATGCGCCGTTCCCAGAGCGGCTTCGGCACGACGCCGAACATGGCCCCGCCATCGAGCTGCTGGAGGCCGGCCTCGAGGGTGTGGCAGCGGAGCGTGCCAACCGTGAACGAGCGGGTGAGGGACATGGGTGTCATTCGTCAGGGCGTCAGGACGTCAGGACGTCAGGGACGTCAGGTGGAGTTGGGGCGACGGTGGGCACCTTCACCCGCCGGCGGCGGCGGAGCTGGATGGCTTCAAGGTCACCCAGCGTCCTGGCACCCTCGCCGCGTGCGAGGAGCAGCAGGCGCTCCAGCAGTTGCGCGGTCACCTCGGCGTCTCCCGCCGCCCGGTGGCGGGCAGCGTTCTCGAACCCGAAGTGGTGGGTCAGGTTGTCCAGCCCGCAGGAGCCGACGCCGAAGAGCAGCCGGCGCGACAGGCGCACGGTGCAGAGCCTGGGGCCCTGCAGTGCGAGCCCGCGTGCCCGCCGCAACTCGGCGTCCAGGAAGTTCCAGTCGAAGCGGGCATTGTGGGCCACGAACACGCGGCCGGCCAGGATGCCGAGCACCTCGTCGGCCACCTCCGCAAAGCGCGGAGCCCGCGCCACCATCGCATCCGTGATGCCGGTGACCATGCTGACCATCCCGGGAATGAGGCGACCCGGGTTCACCAGCTGCTGGTATACCAGCTCGCGCCGCTCACCATGGACCAGCACTACCGCAATCTCGGTGATGCGATCGTCGCCCCGGGCACGCATCCCGGTGGTCTCCAGGTCCACGACCGCGAACGCGCAGTCCTCGGTGCGCGGCGACCCCTGTGCGTCGGTGATGACGCACCACCGGCCATCCGGCAGTTGCCGGACTCGCGGGTCGGCCCCGAGGATGGCAACGGCGATCCGCTCGGCAACCGCACGTGGAGCCCCGGCGAGCCCCAGGACCTCGCCACACAGGTCGAGGGCCTGGATCGGGCCGCGCTGCAACCGCGCAAGCGCCCGGTCCACCAGCGTGAGTTCGGGAACGAGCGCGAGGCCGCTCATGACGGAACCCGGCAGGGTGCCGGCGTGGTACGGATCATGGACAGCATGACTACCTGTTCGTCAGGGCGTAGCTCAGGGTCTCCAGCTCCAGGGCGAGGTTCACGGTCTTTACCACCACGTCATCAGGAACGGCAAGCTGCACCGGGGCAAAGTTCAGGATGGCCTTGATACCGAGCTTCACCAGCCGGTCCGTCACCCCCTGCGCTGCCTCCGCCGGCGTCACCAGCACCGCCATGTCCACCGTATGGGCCCGGAGCTCCCGCTCCAGGTCATCGATCGACCGCACCGTGAGGCCGTTCCAGTGGGACCCGATCTTCCCCTGGTCACTGTCAAAGATCACCACGATGTCGAAGCCCCGCTGCTGGAACCCCCGGTACTGGACCAGCGCGCTGCCGATCTTGCCCGCGCCGATCATGGCTACCCGGTAGCGGCGACCCAGCCCCAGGATCTCCCGCAGCCGGCCCGCCAGCTCGGGTACGAAGTACCCCAGCCCGCGCTTCCCGAACGACCCGAAGAACGAGAGGTCCTTCCGCACCTGCGCCGACGTGGTCCCGCCACGCTGGGCCAGCGCCTCGGAACTCACGGTCTCGATGCCCTGCCCCTCGAACTCGTCCAGGAACCGGAGGTACAGGGAGAGCCGCCGTACGGTACTGTCCGCTACCTTCCGCATCGGGCCTTTTGTGAAATGATTCACAAATCTGCCGACGCGACCCAACCCGCGTCAACGAGGGCCGCAAACAGTCGGGCAACGCCGGCCGGCGCGAGCGACTCCGGGCGCACCGTGGGTACGAGTGACACGGCGTCCAGCAGTGCCCGCAGCGGTGCCTCGGGCCAACCAGTCAACTCGCGCAGCGCCCGGAGCAACTGCTTTCGCCGGTAGCTGAACAGTCCCGTCGTCAGGCGGCGGAATGCCGGGATGTCAGGCGAGGCGACCAGTGGATCCGCGCGAGGCTCGAGGCGGAGCAGGGCCGAATCCACCTTGGGAGGCGGGAAGAAGGCGCCGGCCGGCACGACGAAGAGGCGCTCGGCGCGCGCCACCGCCTGCACGCCAATGCTGAGCGCACCGTAGGCATGCGACCCCGGTTCCGCGGTCACCCTGAGTGCCACCTCCTTCTGGACGAGGAAGACGATGCGCGCGACGCCGCGCAGCGCGAGGGCGCGGTCGATGAGGGGCGTGGTGATGTTGTAGGGAATGTTGCCCGTGAGGATGGCGCCCTCTCCCGCGAGCGCCAGCCAGTCCTGGTCAAGCGCGTCGCCCTCGACCAGGTCAACGGCCGGCAGTCGCGCCCGCAGCGCACCCGCGAGATCCCGGTCCTTCTCGATCGCCACCACCCGTCCAGCCCGGTCCAGCAGCTGCTCCGTCAGGCCTCCGGGACCGGGGCCGATCTCGAGGACCGTGCTGCTGCGATCAGCGCCGACCGCGTCGGCGATGCGCCCCAGGATGCGGGGATCGGAGAGGAAGTGCTGCCCGAACCTGCGGCGCGGCCGCACCGATCAGGTCCGTAGCACCAGCAGCGTACGGTCGTCCACCGGCGGGCCCGCCCAGGCTTCCTGTGCGGCGAACGCCGCCGCGACAACCTCGTCCACTGGACGGTCCCGCAACCGGGTGAGCACCTCCAGCAATCGCCCTTCACCGAAGCGCTCGCCCAGGGCATTGGCCGCCTCCACCATCCCGTCGGTCCAGAGACAGAGCAGGTCCGAACCCGGTGCCCAGGGCACCTCGCGCCCCGTGATCGCCGAGCCGGGCACCAGGCCCAGCGGCGGCACGGTGGCCTGCAGTCGCTCGGCCTCCCCCGAGCGCGCCACTCGCCACGCGTGGGCATGGCCAGCATTGGCGTAGCGCAGCACGCCACGGGACCGGTCCAGCACCCCATAGAAGGCGGTGAAGAACATCTCGGACTGCTGCAGTGCTGCCGTGACACCAGTGAGCAGGCCGCGCAGTGCTGCCTCCGGACAGGCATCGGCATCGAGCTGCTGGTCGGCGGCGTGGAGGACGCGCACCATCACCGCCGCAGCGGCCGGCCCGTGCGACGACACGTCGCCCAGCAGCACCCCCACCCTGCCCTCACCCAGGCACCGGAAGGTGTAGAAGTCGCCGCCGACGGCCTCCACCGGTCGGCACCGGGCCGCCACCTCCGCCTCGCCCGCAAGGACAAGGGGTGAGGGGAAGAGGCGGCGCTGGAGGTGGAGCACGAGCGCCAGCTCACGGTGGGTGGGCTGCTGGTTGGGGACTGTGGCGCCCTCCGGGACCTGCTGGAGCCGCCTCAGTGGCGGCGGAGCGTCATGCAGATCGAGTTGCCCTGGGCGTTGAACTGGATATGGTCAACCATCTGCCGGATGAGGAAGAGCCCGCGGCCGCGGCTCTGCTCCAGTGCCCCGGGCGCCAGCGCATCGGCCACGGTCGCCGGGTCGAAGCCATGGCCCTCGTCGGTCACGTGGATGCAGATGGACTCGGGGCAGAGGTCGATGCGGACCAGTACATGCTTCGCTGCGTCCTCCCCGTTACCGCGAATCACCGCGTTCGCGAGCGCGTCCGACAGCGCCACCTGCAAGCGGAACCGGGTGCGGGGCGAGGCACTCACCCCCGAGAGGCAGTGCCGCGTGAGGACGCTGACCGCCTCCTCGATGCATCCCACGTCACTCGGCACGCGCAGCACCACCTGCTCCACCCGGGCCAGCTCCCCCTCTGGCGGCGTCCGGCGGACGCAGAGGCGAAGCGGGTGCACGGCGGGCCAGGGCATCGTCAGAAGCTGGCGAGGGCCTGGGCCGGCGTATCGCTGATGGCGAAGAGGGTGTCGAGCTTGGTCAGCTCGAAGAGCGACCGCAGGTCCTCGTTGAGGGCGGAGAGGCGCAGGTCGCCGCCTTCCTCGCGCACCTTGCGGGCGAGCGACACCAGGGCACCAAGGCCGGACGAGTCGATGTAGCCCGTGCCGGAGAAATCCAGCACGAATCGCCGGTCGCCCCGCTCGAGGAGCTTCTGGATGAACTCCTTGAGTTCACCCCGGTTCCCCACCACCAGCTGGCCCTCGACCCGCACTACGGTGACACCGTTGGGACCCTTTTCGTCCGTGAGGCCCATGTACCCTCCGCAGGAGTTCACGCCGGGCCAAAGGCACCCCGACCGCGGCAATCTACACAGCCGGACCCGGGGCGGCGAAGCGCTGGCGCAGGGCCGCTTCCACGGCGGGGTGCACCAGCCCGTGCAGGTTCCCGCCGTGGCGCGCCACTTCCCGCACCAGGCTGGAACTCAGGAAGGTGATGTCCACTGATGGCACGAGGAAGACGGTCTCGAGTTCCTGGAAGAGCCGCCGGTTCATGAGCGCCATCTGGAACTCGTACTCGAAGTCGCTCACCGCCCGGAGGCCGCGGATGACGAGGCGTGCACCCGTGCGCCGCGCAAAGTCGGCGAGCAGGCCATCGAACGTCTCGTACCGGACCCGGGGATCCTCCCCGATGGCCGTGCGCAGGAGGCCGAGGCGCTCCTCGATCGTGAAGAGCGGCTGCTTGCTTGCGTTCCGCGCCACCGCGACCACAAGGGTGTCACAGAGGGTGAGGCTCCGGCGCACCAGGTCTTCGTGTCCCCGGGTGGGGGGGTCGAACGAACCAGGGTAGATCGCGATACGGTTCATGGGGCGTGGCAGAAGGTGATGGTGGTGTCGCCATAGCGGCGGATGTCATCGCCGCCCACGGACAGGGTGGACGGGTGCTCCACGGCCAGCGTCCGCGCGAATGGCACGGCGCGAAACTGCCGCACCAGCTCCCCCGCTGCGGGGAGCGAGTATGGCGGGTCGGCCAGGGCGATATCGTACGTGTGCGGCGCCAATCGTGCCACATAGCGGAGGGCATCGGCGCGACGCACCGAGGCCTGCGACGCCGCGCCGAGGGCCTCGATGTTGCGCCGGAGCGCCTCGAGCGACCGGGGAGCGATCTCCACGAACTCCACCGTCGCAGCCCCGCGCGACAGTGCCTCCAGCCCCAGGGCCCCGCTCCCGGCAAAGAGGTCGAGCACCCTGGCGCCATTGAGCGCCTCACCCAGGATGCTCATCCACGCTTCGCGTACACGGTCGGCCGTGGGCCGGACCCGGGGATCCCCCGGGGGCACCAGGCGCCGCCCGCCAAACCGGCCGGCGATGATCCTCAGCGCAGGGACCCCGACGGCGACAGCGCCACGAGGCGGGCCTGCAGGACTGGCTCACCCGTCCAGGAATCGCTCTCCAGCCGGAAGGCCACGTCCACCGGGTCGTCGCCCAGCCACGGCACCCGGTCGGCCCACTGGAAGCCGATGCACGCCAGCGCGGCGCGCCCCTGCCGGAGGGTCCCCTTCAGGTGGCCACTGCCCACCCGCCGCCGGTCGGTGAAGCGCACGTTGCGCACCCCGAAGACCGGCGCGGGGTTGGCTGGTCCCGTGGGTTCGAGGTGCCGCGCCAGGCGCTCCAGCTCACGCGTCGCCTCCGAGAGGGGCAGTTCGAGATCGACCCGTTGCTCCGGGCCCAGGTCTTCCGGGGCCACGGCGCTCGCCACCAGCGCGTTGAAGCGCTCGCGGAACGCGCCGAGCTGGAGCCGCTGGATGCTGAGCCCTGCCGCCATGTGGTGCCCGCCAAACCGTTCGAGCAGGTCGCCGCATGCCACCAGCGCGTGATGGAGGTTGAACCGGGAGATGCTGCGGCCGCTTCCCTTCCCGCTCTCGCCATCCAGTGCCACCAGGAAGGTGGGGCGGCCGTATCGCTCGACCACGCGGGAGGCCACGATCCCCACGACACCCGGGTGCCACCCGTCACCGGACAGCACCAGTCCCGATGCCACCGCGCTCCCCTGCTCCTCAACCTGCGCCAGGGCCTCGTCAAGGATGCGCTGGTCCAGCGCCTGTCGCTCGGCGTTGAGGACCTCGAGCCGCGTGGCGAGGACGCGCGCCTCGGCCGGGTCATTGGTGAGCAGCAGGCGAAGCCCGTCCATCGGCTCGCCGATGCGCCCGACCGCATTCAGCCGTGGCCCGATGATGAACCCCATCTGGCCAGCCCGCAGCTCGCGACCCTCGAGCCTGGTGGCTGCCAGCAGGGCCCGGAGCCCGGGCCAGCGGGTCTCCGCCATGAGCCGAAGGCCATGGCGCACGATGATGCGGTTGTCGTCGACGAGGGGCACCACGTCGGCGACCGTGGCCAGCGCGGCGAGGTCGAGCAGGTGGAGCGGCAGGTTGGCTGGCAGGCCGAGGACGGGCACGAGCGCGCGCACCAGCATCAGCGCGATGCCGGCGCCGCAGAGCATGCGCAGGCCGGAGGTGTCGTCGGCGCGCTGCGGATTCACCACCGCGCTGGCTGGCGGCAGGGCATCGCCCGGCAGGTGGTGGTCGGTGACCACGACGCGGATCCCGCGCGCCTCCGCCTCGCGCACGGTGTCGTGCGCGTTGATGCCGCAATCGCAGGTGATGATGAGCTGCGCGCCCACCGCCACCGCGGCCGCGAGGCCCGAGGCGCCGAAGTCGTAGCCGTCCCGGAGCCGGTGGGGGATGAACGGGTGCACCGTGGCGCCCGCCAGCTGCAGGGTGCGCACGAGGATCGCCGTGGCGCACTGGCCATCCACGTCGTAGTCGCCGTTCACCGCAATGATCCATTGCTCCCGCACGGCCCGGGCAACCAGCTCGACAGCCTGGTCGAGTCCCGCCAGGCGATGCGGGTCGGCCAGCCCCTCCAGGGCCGGTCGCAGGAACCGCTTCGCGTCATCGAGGGTGCCGAACCCACGCTGCACCAGCAATGCGCAGAGCGGCCGGGGGAGGCCGGCGTCGCGCGCCAGCGCCTCCACCATCGCGGGGTCGGGCGGCGGTGTCACCACCCAACGCGCATGCGGCAGGTCCGGGACGACGGTGGCGGCGGCCACGTTCACGCGTCCTGCTCCCCGTTGGCCGGCACCGGATCGGGCCGCTCCGGCTGGTACAGGATCACGCCGCAGACCTCACACCCCTCGATCAGCAGGCCCCCCTTGACCTGCCCGCGGCGGCTCACGGGAACCTGCGTAAAGCAGGCACTGCAGGCAAAGCCCGACAGCGCCATCACGGCATTGCCCGAACGCGAGGATCGCAACCGCTCGTACCGGGTCCGGAGCGGCTTCTCGAGCTGGGCAGCGCTTGCCTCCCGCGCCGTCCACGCAGCGGCCCGCATGCGGTCGGCCTCGTCCCGCCGGGTCGCCAGTTGTTCCCGCTCCCCCGCCTGACCCGCCTCGGCCTCGGCGACAGCGTTCGCGGCGGCGGCGAGCTGGCCCTCCAGCCGGGTGACCTCCTCGGCCTGCGCCATCCAGTCGCCCTCCTCGCGCGCCAGGACCTGTCGGCCCAGGTCCAGCTCGGCGGTGACGGCCGTGGCCTCCTTCACGTTCTTCACCTGGCCCAGGCGCTGCTGCCGCTTGTCCTGCTGGGCCCGGTGCGCCTCGACCCGGCGGAACAGCTCATCGCGTCGGCGCGCGTGGTCGGCCACGGCTGCCTGGAGCATGTCACGCTCACGGCGCACCCGGTCGAGCCGGGTGTCGAGGGCAGCGGCCGCCGCCACCACCTCGGCCACGGCGGCATCTGCGACCGCCAGGGATTCGTCCTTCGCCTTCAGGTCCAGCAGCTTTGCCAGGTCAGGATGCATTCGATCTCCGGGAGGCCCGCGGGGTCGCGCGGGGATGCGAGCGGGTTCGCATGACGTACTTCTTCCATTGCCGTGGATACCGTGTGGCCAGGTCCTGCTTGAGTGCCTGCCGTCGCGCCGCGAGGTCGGCGGCCGCGGCGTCATCGTCTGCCCGATAGGCGCGCAGGCGGTGGTATTCCAGCAGGAGCGGCTGTGCCTCGAGGTCGAGCACCGCCTCGGCGTACAGGGCATCGGCTTCCGGCACCGGCATGTCGCCAGCGGCGAGCAGCTCCTGGGCGAGGTCGCGGGCCTCAGGCCCCACCTCGGCGAATGCATCGCCGGGCGAGACGCCACGGGCCAGGACCCCGAACAGCTCGCGGGCCACACTGTTCCGGAACCAGGCCGGGTCGACCTCGGTGCGCGCCCGCTCCGCCAGTCCCGCCTGGGTCAGCAACAATCGCAGCAACGTGCGTTCGCCAGCCGAGCCGCGGCGACGCAGGCGCGGGGCCAGGACCTCGGGGGTTGGCCGCACCGCGGGGACGGGCACCGCCTGGGGACCGGCACGAAGCTCCTGTTCCAGCACCTCCCTGCTCACGCCACTCCGCTCGGAGACCAGCGCCAGGTACAGGTCGCGGGTGATCGCGTCGGTCGCCGCCCGCACCGTCGGCAGCAGGCGGTCGAGCGCCTCGCGGCGGTGCTCCACGCTGCCGAACCACCCCTTCCGCTCGAGGAGCTGCACCTTGCGCTCCAGGACATCGATCGCATCCCGCAGGAGGGGGTCCAGCGCCTCACGCCCACCCCGCTGCACAATAGTGTCGGGATCCTCGCCGGGTGGGAGCGTGGTCACGCGAACCCGTACCCCGTGCCGCAACAGCTCGTCGCCGGCCCGGAAGGTGGCACGGAGGCCGGCCTGGTCGCTGTCATAGAGCAGGATCGCGGCGGGGGCAACGCGCTTGAGGAGCCCGGCCTGTTCCGGCGTCAGGGCGGTGCCCAGGGGGGCCACCACGTTGTCGATGCCGGCAAGCACCAGGCGGAGCACGTCGAAGTATCCCTCGACAATGATGACCACCTGTTCCTGGCGGATGGCCTGCCGGGCCTGGTGCAGGTTGTAGAGTTGGCGGCCCTTGTGGAAGATCGGCGTCTCGGGAGAGTTGAGGTACTTGGGCTCCCCGGGGCCCAGCAGGCGACCACCAAATCCCACCGGCCTCCCCCGCAGGTCGTGGATGGGAAAGAGCAGCCGGTCCCGGAACCGCGCGTGGACCCGACCATCGTCGCGCTGGACGGCAAGCCCCGACTCCACCAGGGTCCGCTCCGGAATGCCAAGGGCCTTCATGGCATCGAGGAAGGCGCCGTCGCGCGGGGCGTAGCCCAGGCCGTGCGGTGCGGCCACCTCCAGGGTGATGTCCCGCCTTTCCAGGTAGGCGCGAGCCCCGGCGGCCTCCGGTGCCTCGAGGAGGCGGCGGGCAAACCAGTCCTGGGCCGCGGCCACGGCGCCATACAGCGGTTCGTTGGGGTCGGGACCCGCCCGCTCAGTGCGTTCGGGGATCGTGATGCCCGCGCGTCGCGCCAGCTCACGCACCGCGGTCGGGTAATCCATCCCGAAGCGCTTCATCATGTAGCTGTAGGCATCACCAGCTTCATGGCAGACGTAGCAGTAGAAGAGGCCCTTCCTGGGGATCACGGCGAAGTTGCGATGGGTGCCGCCATGGAACGGGCAGGGGCCGCGCCAGTCGGCCCCGGTTCGCTTGAGGTCCACCGACTCACCCACCAGGGCGATGATGTCGGTGGCGTCACGGACCTGGTCGAGGATCTCCTCGGGAATCAGGCTCACGAGGCGAACTCCACCACCGTGACACCTACCCCACCCTGGTTGCGGGGGGCAAACGCAAACCGGGCCACCCGCCGGTCGCGCTCGAGCAGGCGGCGTACCCGGTCGCGCACGACGCCGGTCCCCATGCCGTGAATGACGCGGAGCCAAGGGAGCTCCGCCAGGATCGCGGCATCGAGCGCCGCGAGGGCGGCCGCTTCGGCCTCGTCGCCTGTCAGGCCGCGCAGGTCCACCTCTGACTGTGCCGTCGTGCCGCCAAGGTCGCTCGCCACCGTCGCCCGCGCGGTCGTGGCGCGACGCGCGTGCGCTGCGGGAGCCCCGACCACCTCGGCACCGGCCGGCTCCGCCACGAGCCGCATGGAGCCCACGGCCACCACCAGCCTGCCGTCGGCACGCACCTCGATCAGGTCACCGAGCATACCGGAGGGTAACCGTATCCGGGCTCCCGCGGCGAGGGCCGCTGGGGTGGCATGGTGTGCCCCGGACGCGGCGTCGTCACGCAAGCCGCCCGCGGCATCCTCGAGGCGCCGCCTCGCGGCCCGCTCTTCGTCGGGCGATTGCGCCGCCCTGGCCGCCGCGATGGCACCCTCCACCTCCCGCCGGGC
>CAZWXD010000019.1:37543-60577 GCA_964638035.1 uncultured Gemmatimonadaceae bacterium
CGGGCGATTGCGCCGCCCTGGCCGCCGCGATGGCACCCTCCACCTCCCGCCGGGCCTCCATGAGGTATCGCTTCGCCTCGCTGCGCGCGCGACGGTCGGCGTCCTTCTCACGGGCGCGCAGCTCCTGCTCCCGCGCCGCCTGTGCCTCGGCCTGCAGGGCGAGCCTGGCGGCATGAGACTCCTGCTCCAGTGCCCGCGCCGCCTGCGCCGCCTGCCGCTGCTCCAGGTCGCGGTCCCGCTCCTCGGCGCGGGCGAGCAACTGGTCCAACCGGCGCTCCTCGGTGGACACGCGCGACTCCGCATCGGCCAGCACCACTCCATCGAGGCCGAGCTGCCGCGCAATCGCAAGCCCGTAGGAGCGCCCCGGCACACCCTTCCTGAAGCGATACGTGGGGGAGAGGGTGGCCGTGTCGAACTGCAGCGACCCGTTCACGATGCCCGGCGTGGACTCCGCCAGGGACTTGAGCGCGCCCAGGTGGGTGGTGGCCAGCGTGCGCGCGCCACGTCGCGTGAGCTCGACCAGGATCGCCGACGCGAGGGCTGCACCCTCTGCGGGATCGGTCCCGCTGCCCACCTCATCGAGCAGTACCAGGCTGCCGTGGTCTGCCCCTGCGAGGATCGCCCGGAGCGAGGCCAGGTGGCCGCTGAACGTGGAGAGGCTCTGTTCCAGCGACTGCCGGTCGCCGATATCGGTGAACACGCTGGTCAGGACCGGGAGCTGTGATGCCGGGCCCACCGGCGGCACGATGCCGGACTGTGCCATGAGGGCGAGCAGTGGCACGGCCTTGAGGAGGACGGTCTTACCGCCCGTGTTCGGCCCGCTCAGGAGGAGCGTTCGTTCCGCTCGATCGAGGGCCAGGGTGAAGGGCACCACGGCGATGCCCTGCGCCAGGAGGAGGGGATGCCTCGCGTCGACCAGCACCAGCGCGGAACCCGGTGCATCGAGGTTGGGCACCTCACCCTGCACGGCCAGGGCGTATCGCGCGCGCGCGACCAGGTCATCCACCGCCACGCACATCTCGAAGGCAGCCACCAGCTCGGCATGGACGGGGCGCAGCAACGACGCAAGCTCACGCAGCACCTGCTGGACCTCGCGATCCACGTCGGACTGCGCCTCGCGCCAGGCGTTGCCCAGGTCCACCGCTTCGGTGGGCTCGATGAACAGCGTCCCCGCGCTGGCAGACTCATCGTGCACGATGCCCGTCGGCCGGTGGCGCGCGTCCCGGCGCACCGGGATCACGTAGCGTCCCCCGCGGACGGTCACGGACGCCTCGCCCGACGCATCGAGCTGCCGCATGATGCCCTCCAGCCGGCGCACCAGCCGCTGGCGCGCGGCCTGCACCTCGCGCCGCGCCGCCGCCAGGGCCGGGCTCGCCGAGTCGAGTACCTCGCCGGCGTCATCAATGCTCCGGGCCAGGCGCCGGTCCATTGCCGGGTCGGGGAGCGTCACCAGCAGCGCGGCGGCCCGGGGCGCCTCAGCCTGCACGCGCAGCAGCTCCCCGGCGGTCGCGCGCGAGGCGGCAAGCAGCCGGGCAATGTCCCGAAGCGCCAGCGACTCCAGCACGGAGCCGTCAACCCGCAGGCGTGTGAGGGCAGGCGCCACGTCGGGTACCGGCGCTGCGTCCAGTCGCTCACCGCGCCGGAACAGCGCCAGGACCTCGCCCACCATCGCCAGGTCTTCACGGATCGCGGCCAGGTCGGTGCCTGGCCGGCGCGCCAGGACGGCCGCGGCACCGACCGGCCCGGCCGCGAAGCCGGCAACGACGCGAAGCACCGACTCGAACTCGAGGTCATCGAGCGCGCCGGTCTCGAGCCCGGGGACGTGAAACGGGGTGCCCGCCGCTGCCCGGCCAGGCACCCCGCTGGATCGTGACTGCGCCTGCACCGTTCCTATACCCTGGCGAGCTCGTCGCGGACGATCTGGTTGATGACCTTGCCGTCGGCGCGGCCCCTGAAGGCCGGCATGACGACACTCATGACCTTCCCCACGTCTGCTGCCCCGCCGCTGATGGCGTGGCGCACCGCGAGGCGAATCTCCTCCGGGTCCACGTCGGGTGGCAGGAACTCCTCCACGATGGCCACCTGCGCCCGCTCCTGCTGGGCGAGGTCGGCACGGCTTGCCTTCTCGAAGGACTCGATGGACTCCCGCCGGGTCTTGACACCCTTCCGGAGCACCTCGATGACATCGGGATCGGTGAGGGGGCGGGCGAGCTCGATCTCGCGGTTCCGGACCTGGGCCAGGAGTGTTCCCAGCACCAGGACCCGGTCCTTCTGCTGTGCCTTGCGCGACGTGGTGAGCGCCGCCTGCAGGCGTCCCGCGAGGTCAGACACGTGCGATACGAGGTCCGCGACGATTCTTCCGGATCGCGGCATTCATCTTCCGCTTGCGGCGCTCGCTCGGCTTTTCATAGTGCCGATGCTTGCGGAGGTCCGACAGGATCCCGGCCTTCTCGCACTTCTTCTTGAAGCGCTTGAGCGCCCGCTCGAAGTTCTCGTCATCGTGGATGATGACTTCCGACATAACTTGACTATCACCCCTCTCGCGCCCGTAAGGGCATGTTTGGCAACAAGATGGCAAACATACCCTGTTCGCCGCCCGCAGACAATTCCCGGGCTCCCTGCGCTAGCCCGGCGGCCAGCCCATGTGCCGGCCGCCCAGGACATGCAGGTGCAGGTGGTCCACCGTCTGGCCGCCGTGCGCTCCGGTGTTCGTGACGATGCGGTACCCCTCACGATCCAGGCCCAGGTCGCTGGCCACCGACGCAGCGAACTGCAGGAGCTTCCCCAGGAGCGCCTGCCCCTCGGGTCCGGTGAAGTCCCGCACCGCCTTGCCCTCCCTGACGGGGACCACGAGCACGTGCACCGGGGCCTGCGGGTTCACGTCGTGGAAGGCAATCATGTCCTCGGTGCGCCGGACCACCCGGGCCGGGATCTCGCCGTTGATGATGCGGGTGAAGATCGAAGGCATGTCAGGGCTCCCCTGCGTGGGCCTGTAACAGGACCAGCGCCGCGATGGCGGCCGTCTCGAAGCGAAGAATGTGCGGGCCGAAGCGCACCGGGGCAAAACCCGCCTCCACGAACTCGCGGCGTTCCTGCCCCGTCAGGCCCCCCTCGGGCCCCACCACCGCGACCGCGGGTGCCTGGCCCGGCACCGGTGCCGGCGCTGCCCCGTCCGCATCGCCCAACCAGCGTGCCCCACGGAACCCGCGGTGCTGGGCCAGGAACTCGGCCACCGGGATGGGCGCGTGGATCTCGGGGGCCCACGCCCCGCCGCACTGCTTGAGCGCCTCACGCGCCCGGCGCGCCACCCGCTCCTCGCCCCCGCGGCGGAGCCTGGTGGCCACGCTCCGGGTGAGTTCGGTGTCGAGCGGGATGATCTGCGTGGCACCGAGTTCCGTGGCCTTCTCGGCGAGCCAGGTGAAGCGGTCGCGATCGCCGGCACCCACGGCGAGTATTCGCGCCGCCGGACGTGGCACGGACTCGCGCTCGGCTGGGTCGAGCTCGAAGCCGTTGCCAGCCCGAATCACGTGACCCCTGCCGCGCAATCCGGCGCCGTCGGTGTAGCTGACCTCGGCCGGGCCCTCCACGCGGCGCACCCGCAGGTGATGGGCCTCGTCGTCGTCGAGCCGGATCCGGCCGGGCGGAGCACCGGCCGGGATGAGGATCCGGATCACGCCTGGCGGGCCGCGACGGCCCACCAGCCCGCGTCAACCACCTCATCCACCGGCTCGAGGCCTGCCTGTTGCAACTCGGGCAGGAACAGCTGGGCTTCGGATGCCTCCATGCCCGAGAAAATGGCGAGCCCACCCGGCGCCATCGCGAGGCGAATCTCCGGCATGAGCGCCACGTTGACCACGCGCAGGATGTTGGAGAGCACGATCGCGGCGGGGCCGAGCAGTGGTGCCAGCACCGCCGCATCACCCTGGATGAACTGCACCGCGCCATCCACCCCGTTGCGCTCCGCATTGCGAACCGCCACCGGAACGGCCTCCTCGTCCACCTCGACGCCCGCCGCGGTGGCGGCGCCCAGCTTCACGGCGGCGATGGCGAGGATGCCCGACCCGCTGCCCAGGTCAAGCACGCGCATGCCTGCCTGCACGTGCCGCTCGAGCAGCGTGAGGGCCGCGCGCGTCGACCCGTGCTCGCCGCTCCCGAATGCGGTCTCGGGATCGAGCACGACACGGGGCCCCGCGCCCGGCTCATCGGCCAGCCAGGTTGGCGCCACCGTGAGCCGGCCAAAGTGGCGAAGGGTCAGGCCGGAACGCCACGAGACACTCCAGTTTTCCTCGGGGACGACCTTGTGCACGACCGACACCGCACCAGGGAACCGGCGCAGCTCGCTGTCGATTTCGGTGGCCGACTCGGCCCCGCCGGCAAAGGCCACGAGCGTGCCGTCGAGCCGTTCCTCGATGGCGTGCCCCGTGCGCTCCACCAGCCAGGCGCCCACCCGCTCGCGCTCGGCGTCGTCAACGCTCACCTCCAGGGCGATCCATGTCATGCGCCGAGCACGTCCTTGATGCGATGCCAGAGGTTCTGCTTGCCGGGCGGCTCCCCTTCGTGGGCCGCCAGCTCACGGAACAGGCGCAGCTGGTCGTCGTTGAGGCGATCCGGTGTCCAGACCTGGACCTGCACCAGGAGGTCACCCGAGCCATTGTCACCCAGCCGGGGAAGCCCCTTTCCTCGCAGCTTGATGACCGTGCCCGACTGCGTCCCGCCCGGGATCCGGACCAGGAGCGGCTCGGTGGGCGTCTCCACCGGCACGTCGATGCCGAGCGCCGCCTGCGAGAACGACACCGGCAGCTCCAGCACCAGGTTGTCGCCGTCCCGCTGGAACCGGTCGTCGTCCTTGACCTCGATGAGGACCTGGAGGTCGCCGGCCGGCCCGCCCCGCACCCCGGCGGCGCCCTGGCCCCGGAGCGTCAGGTAGTTGCTCGACGACACGCCAGCCGGGATCTCCACCGTCACGCTGCGGTCACCGCGCACCCGGCCATCCCCGCGGCAGACCTCGCACGCATCCTTGATGACCTCACCCTCGCCCCCACATGTGGGGCACGCACTCACCGACACGAACTGCCCGAACATGCTTCGGGCGGCGCGCCGCACCTCCCCCGATCCACTGCAGGTGGGGCAGCGATCGGGCCGGCTGCCCTTCCGGGCACCGCTCCCCCCGCACGTTCCGCACTTCTCCAGCGCCTTGAGCTTCACCGTCTTCTTCACCCCGGTGGCCACCTCAGCCAGGGTGAGCCTCACCGTGACACGGACATCCTGGCCCCGGCGCCCATCGCCCGGCGCACGCCGCTCACCGCCGCCGAAGAGCGACTCGAAGCCGCCGATGTCCCGCATGAAAATGTTGAGGGCCTCGGCCAGGTCCACGTGATGGAACCCGTACGCCCCGCCCGCGGCGCCACCCAGGCCCGCCTTGCCGTACCGATCGTAGGCCGCGCGCTTCTGCGGGTCACGGAGGACCTCGTATGCCTCCGTGATCTCCTTGAAGCGCGCCTCGGCATCGGGCGCGGGGTTCCGGTCGGGATGGCAGTCCATGGCCAGCTTCCGGTAGGCCTTCTTGATGTCGGCGTCGGAAGCATCACGGCTCACGCCCAGCAGGGCGTAGAAGTCGCTCACGTCAGCAAGTCCTCCACGAGGCGGCTGGTGTGGTCCACCAGGCTCACGATCTTGTCATAGGGCATGCGGGTGGGGCCCATCACCCCGATCACGCCCACCGAGTCACCCGTGCGGTAACTCGACGTGATGAGCGTGAACCCCGCCAGGCGGGCGTCGGCGTGCTCACCCCCGATGGTGATGCTGACACCGAGTCGCCGGCGTGCCTCCATGGCTGCTGCCAGCGCGTCCGGTTCCTCGGTCAGCTCGAGGAGGTCGCGCATCCGCGCGTTACTGCTGAACTCCGGCTGGCCGGCCAGGAGCCGCGCACTCCCGAGCATCACCGGCGCATCGTCGCGCAGGTCGAAGAGTGAATCGCCCTGCGCAATGAAGATGTTGAGCAGGTCGCGCTCGCCGTCGAGGTGGCCGGCATCGCGCAACCGCTCGGGCAGGGTCGCCCGGATCTCCCGCAGGGTCAATCCTGCCAGGCGCTGGTTCAGGACCTGCGCCACCACCTGCACCGACTCCGGACGCAGCACCACCGGCACCTGCACGAAGATGGTGCGAACCGCGCCGCTCCGGAGGTGGAAAACGATCAGGATCCGGTCCGAGGCCACCGACATGAGGTCGAGCCGCTCGAGGACCACGCGATCGAGTGCCGGCCCCACGGCAACACCCAGCTCCTGCGTCAGGACCCCGAGCACCTGCGCCGCCCGGCGGAGCACGTCCTCGATGGCACTTGCGGCCGGGGCTGCCTCCAACTCGCGCCGCAGGCGGGCCTGCTCCGTACCGCTCGGCGGCTTCACCCGGAGCAGGCCATCGACGTACGTCCGGTACCCGCGATCCGTGGGGATCCGCCCCGCCGAGGTGTGCGGGTGATAGAGGTACCCCTTCTCCTCGAGGTCGCTCATCGTGCTACGCACCGTCGCCGACGACACCGCCAGCCGGGAACGCCGGACAACGGCCTGGCTCCCGGCCGGTTCCGCGGTCTCGACATAGGCCTGGATGACCGCTTCCAGGACCTTGAGCTCGCGCTCGGTCAGTTCGTCAGGTGCAGGCATGGCATGAATTTAGTCGGGGTGCCCCATCGTGGAACGCTCCGGTCGGCCATGGTGGCAGGAAAGGCCACCTTCCCGACAGCCCGTCCATCGGGTGCGCCCATGAGAGCAAGCGACATGCTCATGCGGCCTGGGCCACGAGGGCGTCGAGCCTGAGCCAGCCTTCGGGTGTCAGGGAAACCGTGCCGCGATTGATGCGGGCCCATCCGGCCGCTCGCCAGCCCTGCGCGGCAGCGCCCGCCAGGGCCACCGGAACGCCTGCCGTCGTTCGAAGGCCGAGGTAGAGGGACTCGAGCCGCTCGGCACCGGCGTCGAGTTGCTCCTCGTGCTCAACGGGGTCAACACCGGCCAGCATGCGTTCGTGGTAGGCTGCCCAGTGCCGCACGTTCCACCAGCGCCGTGATCCCGCACCGGAGTGCGCCGAGGGTCCGAGGCCCAGGAAGGGCGTGCGGCGCCAGTACCCGGTGTTGTGCATGGCCTCGCGGCCCGGGCGCGCAGCGTTGGAGACCTCATAGTGGTGAAACCCGGCGGATGCCAGGGCGGCGTGCGCTGCCAGGTACTCCTCGGCGTACTGGTCGTCGGGCGCGGTCTGCACAGTGCCGCGCGTCGTCCAGCGGCCCAGGGGCGTCCCCGGCTCGATCGTGAGCCCATAGAGCGAGACATGCTCCGGGCCCAGGTCGAGCGCCTGTCGAAGGTCGAGCGACCAGTCGCGCCCGAGTGAGGGTGGCAAGGCGAAGATGAGGTCGACCGACACGTTGTCGAAGCCGGCCCGGCGCAGGCTCGCCATGGCCCCGGGCACCCGCGCTGCATCATGGGTGCGATGCATCCACGACAGCACGCCGTCGTTGAACGACTGCACCCCGAGCGACACACGATTGAATCCCGCCGCCCGCCAGGCAGCCGCAGCCGCATCGGTGACGTCGTCGGGGTTGGCCTCGAGGGTCACCTCGGCGCCAGCCGCCACGGGCATGGCGCTGGCGAGCGTCGTGACCAGGTCACGAAGCGCCCCTGCGCCGAGCCGCGAGGGTGTGCCGCCACCCAGGTACACGGTGTCGAGCTGATTGGCCTGGGCCCAGGGCTCGCGGCGACGGGCCGCCTCCCATTCGCGGGCAATGGCATCGACGAAGGCGGCGGCCGGAACGTCCCGGCGTACGGCGATGGCAAAGTCGCAGTAGCTGCAGCGGCGGGCGCAGAATGGCACGTGCACGTACAGGTTCATGATCCCTGCCAGGGCTCCGCCAGGCGAAACCGCCGGCCGGGCCTCGCCTCGACCATGCCGCGCACCTCGAGGCCCAGGAGGGCGCTGGCCAGGTCATGGGACGGTGCACCAATCCGCCGCCCCAGCTCATCCAGCTCCTGCTCCCCGCCGCCCAGTTCGAGTGCCACCCGTCGCTCGGCCGGCGTCAGGTCGGCCGGGAGGGTGGCCGCCATCGGCCGCCGCGGGAGCACGGCGGGGGCCGCCACGCACAGGAGGCCCCACAGGTCGGTGGACTCCAGGAAGGGTGCTGCGCCGTCCCGCAGGAGCCGGTTGCTTCCCTCATGGGTCGCCGACGTAATGGGCCCCGGGACCACCATCACGTCGCGGCCCTGCTCCAGCGCGGCCTCCGCCGTGCTGAGCGCGCCCGACCGTGCACCGGCCTCCACGACCACGGTGACGGCGGCGAGCGCGGCGATAATGCGATTCCGGCGAATGAAGGTGTACCGCGCAGCCGGCATGCCTGGCGGATACTCGGAGAGCACCAGGCCGCGCGCGTGAATGGCATCGTAGAGCGCACGATTGGAGCGCGGGTAGGCGACGTCGATGCCAGTGCCAAGCACCGCGATCGTGTCGCCCTCGAGGAGGAGGGCCTCCCGGTGGGCCGCTGCATCGATGCCCCGCGCCAGTCCGCTGATGACGGGAGCCCCGGCTGCCACGGCGGCAAGCACCACACGGGCACAGGCCTCGATGCCACCGGCAGAATGATCGCGGCTCCCGACGATCGCCACGCCGGGACGCTGCATGAGCTCCACGCGCCCCAGGGCAAAGAGGATGCGCGGTGCGTCGGGCAGGTCGCGAAGGTGCGCAGGCCAGGCGGCGTCATCCGGCAGCATGACGACCGCACCCATGCCTGCCGCGCGCGCGAGTGAGGCCCGGGCCAAGCCCAAGGCCTCGGCGGCGGTGCGCCGTCGCCGCGTCCCGGCGCCTGAACGCGCAGACGGCGCCGCAGGGGCGCCGTCGCGTGGAGGGTCCCCGCCCGGAGCGCCGGGTGGCACCTCGTCGAGGACGCGGACGAGTGCTCGCGCCACGGCCTGCTCCCTGTGCGCGTCACTCCGCATCGAGGGGCTCTCCCTCAGGATCGAGGTCGAAGGCAGCCTCGTCGTCGTTCCCCGACTGGTCCGCGTCATCGCGCCGCGCCGCCTCCACGAACCGCCAGAGGAACTCCTTCAGGGCGTCGAGCCCGGTCCCCGCCACGCTGGAGATGGCGAGCTGCCCAGCGGCACCATCGTCGTCCACCTGTGGGACGGCGGCATCGGCCGGGAGGAGGTCCCGCTTGGTCAGGATGAGGACGAAGGGCTTGAGGGCGAGGTGCGCACTGTAGGCATGCACCTCATTCCGCAGGCGGCGGAACACGGCCCCGGGGTCGGGCTCGTCGAGCGACACCAGGTAGGCGAGCACCCGGGTGCGTTCGATGTGCTGCAGGAAGCGCAGGCCGAGGCCCTTGCCTTCGTGCGCCCCCTCGATGATGCCGGGAATGTCGGCGACCACATAGCTGCGGCTGTCGGAGAGGCCGACCACGCCAAGGTTGGGCTCCAGCGTGGTGAAGGGATAGTCGGCAATCCTTGGCCGGGCCGCCGAGATGACTGAGAGCAGCGTACTCTTGCCGGCATTGGGCTCGCCAACCAGGCCCACGTCGGCAATGAGCTTGAGGACCAACTCGACCTCCCGCTCCTGCCCCTCCTCGCCTGGCTCCCACTCCCGCGGGGCCTGGTGCGTCGCGGTGGCGAAGCGCGCGTTGCCGCGCCCACCCCGGCCGCCGCGCGCCACCAGGATGCGGTCGCCGGCGCGGACGGCTTCGCCCAGCACATTGCCGGTGGCGGTGTCGCGCACGACGGTCCCGGGCGGGACTGGCAACTCGATGTCGTCGGCCGACGCGCCGGTCCTGGACTTCCCCTTGCCGTGCTGCCCGCGCTCCGCCTTCCACACGGTGCGGTAGCGGTAGTCGAGGAGGGTGTTCAGGTTGGGATTGGCGACGACCCACACGCTCCCGCCATGGCCCCCGTCGCCGCCATCGGGGCCGCCCTTGGGCCGGTACTTGAAGCGTGCGAACGACGAGGCGCCAGACCCACCGGTGCCCGCCGCCACGCGGACCACCGCGCGATCGACGAACATCTAGGGCCCGGGAACCCAGCCGTCGCGGACGCTTCGCCAGAGCTCCTTGACCTTGCGCCAGGCGTCGAAGGAGATCATCGGGTTCACCACGGAGAGGACGGCATCGACCTGCATGGGATCGGCACCGGCATTGAGGGCGCCGCGAAGGTGCGAATGCAGCTGGCGCTCGGTGTCGAGGATCGCGGTCTGGGCCACGGTGCACAGCTCCCGTCGCATGAGGTCGAGGCCCGGCCGTCCGAGCGTGCGTCCGTAGCCCTCGACGATCATCCAGTCGTCCACGGCAGGATGGAGGGTGCGCACGTTGGCCCGGAGCTTCCGGTAGTTGTCGCCATACACCGTGGCGCAGGTGGCCTCGCCCCGCGCCGCCCACGACTGGAAGTTGTCGTAGGTGCCATCCGGGTCGGCCGGCGGCGCCTTGACGCCGCTGAACTTGCGCCACACCCCGAACGCCACCAGGGCGCGCGGGTATCCGCACATCAGGATGGACTGCAGCAGCAGCTCCTCGACCCACACCACCGGCACCTGCGCCTGTCGCAGGCCCCGCACACGCTCGCGAAGGTCTGGTTCATCGCCCTGCGCAATGGCCGCGGCAAAGCGCACCAGTTCGCGCGTCTGTGGATCGAGGCTGTCCTGTTTCGCCATGTACGCTACCTCATTCCCCTGCCGTCATTCCAACCGCCGTCGCGCGAACCGGAGCCCCGACGTGCAGGTGCCCCGCCACCCGTGCCTCACCCACCCGCTCCCCGCGCGTGTTCACCACCTCCGGCCGCGCGTGTCCCGCCAGGCCCGGGGCGGCCAGTGCCCCCTCCAGGTCGGGCTCCCACCGTCGCGCCACCTCGGCCAGGACGCCCAGGAGGGCCGCAGGTGTCACGCGCAGGTCGCCGTCCTCCACCTTGAGCGCGATCCCGATACCCGACCGGACCAGCGCGGCCGAGTAGATCCCGTCGGCGCCAATCTTGGCCAGCAGGCGACCTGGCGCCTGCTGCATGATGTCGGTGCAGGCCCGGCCGGTGCCCGCCACCAGCCATGGGTGCGCCAGCATCGCTGCGCGCACGCGGCTCGCCGCGGCATCGTCACTTGAAACGAGTCGGGCATACGCCGTCGCCATGTTGCGGAGCGGCAGCGCGAAGCACACCGTGGTGCACCCATCCACCCCCAGGCCGATCGCATCCTCGGGCAGGTCGGCCCAGCGGGCCACGGTGGCAAGGATCCGCTGCTGCAGGGGATGCCCGCTCCGCTCATACCCCTGCACGGCCCAGGCATGGTGGCGTACCATGCCGAGCATGGTGCTGTGCTTGCCCGAGCAATTGCTCCAGGCTGGCGTCGGCGTCACCTCGCCCCGGGCCGCCAGTGCGGCGACCTCGGCCGACAGCGGCACGTGGGGTCCGCAGGCGAGGTCCGTTTCCTGGCAACCCACCAGGCCCAGCATCTCGCGGGCAAGCTCCACGTGCGCCGGCTCACTCGAGTGCGAGGCGCAGGCGAGCGCCAGGTGTCGCGTACTGAACCCGAAGTGATCGGCTGCGCCATCCTCCACTGCTGGCAACGCCTGGAACGGCTTGGCCGCCGATCGCCAGAAGGTGCGGAGGCCGGGGTCGCCGGCATGGGCCAGGAGCTGGCCTCCTGTGTCAACGACCGCGCAAGACACCCGATGGACCGACTCGGTGATGCCGCCCCGGGTGCTCTCAACGCGCAAGCCATCCATGAGGGAGGAAGATAGCGCAGGGGCGAAGGCCGGGACGTGCGCCGGCGCGCCTCATGCACCCTGCGCCTCGACTATCTTGTGCCCCATGCTGCGCGCCCGGTGCCTGGCCCTTGCGGCCCTCATCCTTGTCCCGGCTGCACCGGCCCTTGCGCAGGGTTCCCCCAACATCCCCCTCGACGATCCGCGGCTCCCGCTGCTGGAGCAGCTCATCCTGCGGGGCACCATCCGCGACCCAGCCCCGATGCACCGCCCCTTCCGGCGTGCCGACGTGGTGCGTGCCCTGATGGCGGCCGACTCCGCTGGCGCGGGTGCGGACGCGAGCCTGGTCCAGCAGCTCCTGGCCGAGTTCCGCGAGCTCGACGCGCCCAACCGCTGGCATGTAGAGGGGCGTGCTGGTGGGCAGGCCTACTCCCGCGCGCGGCGCGACCTGCTGCATCCGGCGGGAGCGGGGGGCGTTGATCCCTACGCCGATGTGCGGCTGGAGGGTGTGTTCGGGCCCGCGGTGCTGGTGTCGCGCCCGGTGATCGAGCCGCGGGTCACCGAGGATCCTGACTGGCCCGGCCGGCGCGACCTCTCGGTGGCCGGCCGCATGATCGAGGCCTATCTCGGCCTCCAGTTCGGCCAGTGGGGCCGGTTCTGGTTCGGGCAGTTCGACCAGAACTGGGGGCCGATCCGGTATCCGTCGGTCGTGCTGAGTGACTTCGCCTACCCGCGCAACTACCTCGGCCTCGACATCGGGTCGCGGGATGTCCGCCTCATGGCCCAGACGGGGCAACTCCGGGATGCCACCGACGACAGCGGCACCGTCATCAAGCGGTACCATGTCATGCACCGGCTCGGTGTCCAGGTCACGCGATCGTTCTATGCCTCCCTCTGGGAGACCACGGTGTTCTCCGGTGAGGACCGGAGCATGGAGGCATCGTTCATCAACCCCCTCTCGCTCCTCCTCCTCTCCAACCAGTACGGCGAGGGCGACACGGGCAACATCATCATCGGCACCGACCTCAGCTGGCAGGTGAGCCGGGCCGTCACCCTGCAGGCGCAGGTGGCACTCGACGACCTCCAGTACGAGTCCCTCGACGACTCGACCCGGTTTCCCAACCGCTGGGCCTTCACGCTGGTGGGGTTCGGCCCCCTGGGGCACCGGCTCTCGTGGCATGCCTTGTACACCCAGGCCTCCACCCTGGCCTTTCGCACCACCAATCCCTTCGAGACCTTTGCCGACGCAGGGGTCGGGACCGGCCGGGGCTTTCCGGACATGGACCTGCTGCAACTCACCGTGTCGGTCCCGGCGTTCGACCGCTGGCTGGTGTCGCCCGACGTGGCGGTGCAGCGCCAGGGTGCGGCACGCCTGGGCGACCCCTTCCCGGAAACACCAGAGCAGGTGCGCAACACAAGTGCCTTCCTGAGCAAGCCGGTAGAGACCACCTGGCGGCTGGGCCTGAGCGTCAGTGGCCGGCACGGGCCGCTCGACCTCCAGGCCACGGGAGGCCTGCACCACCTCACCAATGCCGGCAACGTGGACGGCGTGAGTCGAACCCGGTTCGAGGGCCGGATCCAGGCCCTGCTCCACTTCGGCACGGAGGGCAGCCTGCAGTGACCGACGACGTATCCGTGCCCCCGCGTGCGCGCATCGAGGCACTCCTGCAGGTGCTTCCCACCCTGCACATCGCCGTGGTGGGCGACGTCATGCTCGATCGTTACCTCATTGGCGACATCGAGCGCATCTCCCCCGAGGCGCCCGTGCCGGTGGTCCACGTCAGGGAGCAGCAGGATGCGCCGGGTGGTGCAGCCAACGTCGCGGCCAACGTGGCCGCGGCCGGTGCCCGGGCCCGGCTGGTGGGCGTGACCGGGGATGACGGCGAGGGGCGGGCGCTTCGAACCCGGCTGGCCGCGCTCGGCGTGGGCGCTGAGTCGCTGCATGCGTCCCGGTCCCGGCCCACCACCACCAAGACTCGCGTCGTGGCCCGGGGCCAGCAGGTCTGCCGGGTGGACCAGGAGGTGGATCACCCCCTCGACGAGACCGATGCCGCCGCCCTCGAGGCGCTGGCAGACCGCGTTCTCGATGGCGCGAACGCGCTCCTGCTGGAGGACTACGACAAGGGGGCCCTCAGTCCCCACCTGGTGGCGCGACTTCTCGACCGTGCACGGCGTGCGAAGCTCCCCGTCATCGTGGATCCCAAGTTCCGCCAGTTCTTCGCCTACTCGGGCGCCACGGTCTTCAAGCCCAACAGCCGTGAACTGGCGGCGGCACTCGGGGCCAGCGCGGACCTTGCCCACCCCGAGGCGCTGGAGGCCGCCTGGCGCCGACTCGGCGCAACCCACCTCCTCGTCACCCTGGGCGCAGAGGGGATGGCCCTGGTCTCGGGCCCAGGCCAGGTGCGCCGGGTGCGCAGCCGGGCGAGACAGGTGTTCGACGTCTCGGGGGCGGGCGATACCGTGACGGCATGGCTCGGGTTGATGCTGGCGGCGGGTGCGACCATCGAGGAGGCGGCGGAGGTGGCCAACGCCGCAGCGGGGGCAGAAGTGGCCAAGCCCGGCGTGGCGACGGTCGCGCCAGCCGAGGTTGTCGAGTCGCTGTATGGCAGTTAGTATCCCCGCCCCGCAGGGCGATTAGCTCAGCTGGTTAGAGCGCCGGTCTCACATACCGGAGGTCGGGGGTTCGAGCCCCTCATCGCCCATGGCAGGTTCCTGCCCGCCCCCGCATGGCCTGCGGGGGCTTGTCGTTTGGGAGCCCGGCCAGGTAGGACGGCATGCGACATGCTTCGGCCTGCGGGCCAGGCATCCTGCCCTGGCCAGCACGTCGCAAAGGGCCACCAGCCAGCACGGGAGCGCAATGCAACACAGTCCACGGGTGAGTGTGGTGGTGCCCTGCTACAACTACGGGCGCTTCGTCGCGGAGGCCATCGGGAGCATCCTGGCGCAGACGTACCAGGACTTCGAGGTGATCGTGGTGGACGATGGCTCCACCGACAACACCCCCGAGGTCCTGCGCGGCATCACTGATCCGCGCGTGCGCGTCCTGCGGAAGGAGAATGGAGGATGCGCCTCCGCCCGGAATGCCGGCCGGGAACTGGCGCGGGGCGAGTTCCTCACCTTCCTCGATGCCGACGACCTCTGGCGGCCAACCTTCCTCGAGCGGCAGGTCGCGGTGCTCGACGCCGAGCCCGAGGTCAGCTTCTGCTTCACAGACATGGTGCGCTCCAGCAATGGCAGCATCCTGCCGGAGACGCAGTTCGACATCGCGAAGGCCTTCCGCGACCTGCCCACGCGCCCGTCAGGGGCCAGCGGCGCGCGCGTGCTCACGGTAGACACGTTCGAGGCGCTGGCGCCGCTCCCTGACCCTCCCGGGTGGCTGCAGGCGTCCATGCTGCGCGTGGCGGCCATCAGGGGCTCCATGTCCAAGGCCGGCATCCCGAATGCCGAGGACCTCTACCTGATCCTGCAGGTCTATTCGCGCACCAGGGCGGCCTACATCGACGAACCCCTGGTGGAAATTCGCCGTCATGGCAACAACAGCTACAAGAGTCACGACCAGATCCGGACCGCGGTCCTGTCGGTGATGAAGCAGGTGTATGAAGAAGTGGACCTCCCCCCGCACCATCGCGAGGTGCTGCGACGCCGTATCGGGGCGGACTACTGTCGGCGGGGGTGGAGGTATTTCTGGGGCGGGGACATGAGGAAGGCGGCCACGCACTACGTGGAATCCCTCAAGTGGCCGGGTTCTCGGCTCAACGCCCTCACCCACCTGGCGTTGCTGCCGGCCGTGCCCTTCCTGCCGCACCGGGCCGAGTCATTCGATGAGCAGGCCTGACGCCGGGATCGGCACGACAGGCACCAGTGGGCCCTGCTGGATTCGAACCAGCGACCGACGGA
Organism: uncultured Gemmatimonadaceae bacterium; assembly: GCA_964638035.1. Lineage (GTDB taxonomy): Bacteria > Gemmatimonadota > Gemmatimonadetes > Gemmatimonadales > GWC2-71-9 > JAGGAG01. The sequence continues at coordinate 53,148 of CAZWXD010000019.1, forward strand.
TTATGAGTCCGCTGCTCTAACCGACTGAGCTAAGGGCCCTGACGCGCTCGTAGACCGCAACATACTGCTCCACCATCTTCGCCCGCGTGAAGTGTTCCGCGACGCGCTGGCGGCCGGCCTGCCCCATCCGGGCACGAAGGCCCGGGTCGCTCGCCAGGGTATCGAGCGCCTTGGCCAGGCCCTCCACGTCCCGAATGGGCACCTCGAGTCCGGTGACCCCCGCCACGCTCAGTTCCCGCACCGCCGTGGGGAGCGCCGTCGTGATCACCGGCCGCCCCGCCGCCATCGCCTCCAGGATCGAGATGCCGTACATCTCCTCGACCGAGACCGACGGCAGCACCAGGAAATCGGCGTCGGCCATCCGGCGCGGCAGGTCATCGTCGGGATACTCCCCGAACCACCGCACCCGGTCACTGACGGCCAGCGCCCGCGCGAGGGTCTTGAGGCGAGCGGCCTCGGGGCCGTGTCCCACGACATCGAGCCGCAGGTCGGGCACGGCCTCCATGGCCTTGAGGAGGACGTCGAGGCCCTTCCAGCTGCTCAGCCGTCCAATGAAGATGGCTCGCGGCGGGGTCCCCGGCGGGGGCGGGGGCACCACCGCCCAGCGCTGCTCATCGATCCCGAACGGGATGAACTCGGTCTTGGCCTCGAAGCCGCGGAGGTCGAGCGACAGGGCGAGGTGAGCACGGCTGGGCGCCACGATGGCCTTCGCCCGCCGCAGCACAAGCCGGCTCGGCAGCCGGTACATCGCCTGCCTGGCGTCCCCGTGGTGGGTGACCACCACCGGTGCCCGGCCCGCCCGGAGCAGCACCGCGACATCGGCCAGGGGGTGCGGGTGGTGAACGTGGATGATGTCGGCCCGCTTCCAGGCGGCAGCCAGGTAGCCCGGTGCGATCTCCTGGGATCCCAGGGCCCCGAACGAATACGTGCGGGTCACGGGGTTCCGGGTCGCCCCGCCCCCGCTCCCGAACGACTCGACCGCGACGACCTGGACATCGTGCCCCAACGCCGCGGCCCCATCGGCCAGGCCCTGGATGACCCGTTCGACGCCCCCGGACCGGGGCCAGTAGTACTTGGCAAGGTGGAGGATGCGCATGACGCGCGGGAAGTTGGCCGCACCCGGTGCGCGGCACAAGTATACATTTGGTGCGTGCGCGCCCTGGTCATCTCCACCGACGCCATCAATCCCGCACATCGCGGCCGCTACTCGGCAATGCTGGGCATGGGCTGCAACGTCGTCCTGGTCGTTCCAGCCGACTGGCCGGCCGGTGGCCCCGCCGTGCCGGACTGGGCGGGCGATGGCGGCGTCCGCGTGGTTCCTGTTGCGGTCAAGGGCGGCGCTGATCCCGCCTCGTTGCGCTGGCGAGGCGGCGGCCTCTTCCGGGTGCTCTCGGAGACCCGGCCCGACCTCGTGCATGTTGATGGCGAGCCGTGGTGGCCCCTGTCGGTTCGTGCCCTGCGCCTCGCCCGGAAGCTCGGGATACCTGCCGTCCTGCATGCCAGCACCAGCGTTTCCCCTGCCCTTGGCTTCACCGAGCGATTGCGCCGGCGCCGAAGCCTGCGCCTGGCCACCGGGCTGCTCGGCACCAACCGGCCGGCACTCACCGCCCTCACGCGGCACCGCGACGACCTGCCCACGGCCATCATTCCGCGCCACGGGGTCCCGGCAGCCGCGCTGGGCCGGCCGCGACACCCGCGGGGCGAGTTTGCCATCGGCTTCATCGGCCGGCTCGTGCCGGAGCGTGGGCTCGACGTGCTCATCCGCGCCGCCGCACGCCTGCGCGGCTCGTGGAGCCTCGTGGTGGTGGGCACCGGACCAGCCCAGGCCGACCTCGAGGCGCTCGCGGAGCGCGTCGGGATCGGCTCACGGGTGCGGTGGCTCGGGGGCATGCCGCGCAATTGGCTCGAGTCTGTGTGGCCAACCCTCGACTGTGTCGTGCACCCGGCCCGAACCACCGCCCACTGGGTCGAGCCGGTCGGCCAGGCGCTGCTCGATGCCATGGCGCAGGGACTCCCGGTGATTGCAACCGACTCGGGCGCACTGCCCGAGGTGGTGGGTGATGCCGGCATCCTCGTGCCGGAAGACGACCCCGACACCCTGGGCCTCGCCCTCGAGAGGCTCCAGCGCATGCCGGAGGAGCAGGCACGGCTGGGTGCCGCAGGCCGCAAGCGGGTGCTGGACGAGTTCGTGGATGACGCCATCGCCAGGAAGACGCTTGCGTACTGGCGCAGGCTCGCGGTTGGGGAGGCGGTTCCAACCCCTTGACACCGCGGAACTTGGCGCGAAACTTCGCCGCCATGAAGCCCTTCAGAATGCAGGGCGCCGCGGTCCGGCGATGCCTGGCCGCAGCGCTGGTGTGCCTGGTGCTGCCCCTGGCACTGCACGCACAGGACCCGACCAGGAGCTTCGCCGACTCCCTCATCCCTCCTGGTGTCCTCCCTCCTGGTGTGCAGTTGCCGACCCCGGAAACGCTGAGCCCGGAGCAGGCCCAGGCCATCCTGCAGGCCCGACCCGACCTTGCGCAGCAGTTGCGCGAGCGCATCAACGCGTCCGGCCTGACACCAGAGCAGGTCCGCTCGCGGCTGCGTGCCGCCGGGTACCCGGAGAACCTCCTCGATTCCTACCTCGGGGCTGGCGGTGGTGCTGGCGGCGGCGCGCCCACCTCGGACGCCCTCTCCGCACTTCGCGGCCTCGGGGTGGTCTCCGCCGCGGAGGCGGACAGCCTGCTCTCCCTGCAGGACGTCGTCCCGCAGGCTGACTCATTGCCGGGGGCACCGGGCCCGGGCCGGCTCCGGGTCTTCGGCTACGACGTGTTCCGCCAGCGGGGACGCGCCTTCGCACCGGCGTTCGCCGCCCCCGTCGACCCGAGCTATGTACTCGGACCCGGTGATGTCCTGGTCCTCCTCCTGACCGGCGACGTCGAGCGGGCCCATACCCTCGAGGTCAACCGCGAGGGATACATCATGATCCCCCAGGTGGGCCAGCTGTTCGTGGCCAACGAGACCCTGGGCCAGGTCACCGACCAGTTGTACGGGCGGCTCGGCCGTGTCTACTCCGGGGTCCGGCGCGGCGCCAACGCCACCACACGCTTCCAGCTCTCGGTGAGCAAGGTGCGGAGCGTGCAGGTGTACGTGGCGGGCGAGGTGGCGCAGCCCGGCCTGTACACCGTGTCCGGCTCGGGGTCGGTCCTGAGCGCCCTCTATGCGTCGGGCGGCCCGACCCAGAACGCCAGCTTCCGCAAGGTCGAGGTGCGCCGGGGCAAGGAACTCCTCGGCACGGTGGACCTCTACGACTACCTGCTGCATGGCGTCAACTCGACCGCCTTCCGCCTCGCGTCGGGCGACGTGGTCTTCGTGCCGACGTACGGCACCCGGGCGACGGTCACGGGCGAGGTGATCCGGCCGGCGATCTACGAGCTGGCACAGGGCGAGACGCTGCGAGAACTCATCGCCGCTGCCGGCGGCTTCCGCGAGACCGCCCTCACCTCACGTATCCAGATCCATCGCATCCTCCCGCCGGCTGCCCGCGGTGAGGGCGGCCGCGACCGGGTCGTGGTGGATGTCTCGGGCGAGGCAATGAAGGCGGGAACGCTGGCGCCCTACCCCATCGAGAACGGCGACTCGGTGATCGTCTTCCCGGTGGCCTCGCGCACCCGCGCCGTCGTCACCGTGCTCGGCAACGTCTGGGTCGAGGGGCCCGTGGGCTTCACGCCGGGGATGCGCCTCGGCGACGCGCTCCGCCTGGCTGGCGGACCCAAGCCGGATGTCTTCCTGGGTGACGTGCTGGTGAGCCGCCTCCAGCCCGACTCGAGCCGCATCCAGCTGCGGAGCGCCCTGGCCGACTCCACCGGGTTGCCGGTGAACAACTTCGCCCTCGCCGAGGACGATGAGGTCAGGGTCTTCTCGCGGACCAACTTCCGGAGTGATCGCTTCATCACCATTGCAGGGGCCGTACGCAAGCCCGGTCGCCTGACGTTCAATGACGGCATGACCATCCGGGATGCCATCCTCCTGGCCGACGGCCTGCGCGAGGACGCATACCTCAATGCGGCCGAGGTCGCGAGGCTCCCGCAGGACCGAAGCGGTGGACAGGTGGCCACCACCATCAGGGTGCCGCTCGACTCCACCTACATTTTCGACCGGGATCCCGACGGCAAGTACCTCGGGCCACCGGGCCTCCCGGCGCCGGCCGGTGGCGCACCCGCCTTCGTGCTCGAGGCGTTCGACAACGTGCTGATCCTGCAGCAACCACAGTGGGAACTGCAGCGCGTGGTGACGCTCACCGGACAGGTCAGGTTCCCCGGCCGCTACGCCCTCGTCACCCGCAGCGAGCGCCTGGGCGACCTCATTGCGCGGGCCGGCGGCCTCACGCCCGAGGCGTACCCCGCCGGCGTGGAGTTCTACCGCAGCGGCGAGGGGCGGATCGGCGTGGACCTGCCGCAGGTCCTGGCCGATCCCACCTTCAACGACAACGTCATCCTGGCAGGCGGCGACTCGGTGCACATTCCCGAGTACAGCCCGGTGGTGCGGGTCAACGGCGCCGTGAATGCACCGCTGGCTGTCACTTATGTGCCGGGCAAGAACCTCGACTTCTACGTGCGGGCGGCTGGCGGGTATGCGCGGAACGCGGACATTGGCCGCACCTTCGTGCAGCAGCCGTCCGGCAAGGTGGAGAGCGTGCAGCGCCGCTTCCTGCTTGCCGACGGAAAGCCCACGCCACTGGCGGGCGCCGTGATCGAGGTGCCGTCCAAGGAACTCAACAAGCAGCCCAGCAACCTGCTACCGGTCCTGGGGACGCTCGCGGCCATCATTGCGAGCCTCGCCACCGTCGTTATCGTCGCGAAGCAGTAGGCGCGTGGGTCAGGCGGAGCGCTGGCGGGCCGGGCTCGCGAGCCCGCGCGCCGGGGTGGCACGGAAGCTGGCGGAAACGGCAGGTTCGTAGTCGGGGACTAGGCGGGTCAGGACCAGGCGCAGTTCATCGGGCGTGGTGCCGTTGCGCGCCTGGGCCACCAGGCGATCCACCGCCGAGTAGAGGCCGCTCGGCAGGGCCGCATTGCGGGCACGCAGGACCTTGGCGTGCGACGTCGGCACGGCGTTCTCGGAGTTGAAGAACAATTCCTCGTACAGCTTCTCGCCGGGCCGCGTCCCGCTGAAGCGGATCTCGATGTCGGTGCCCACCTCGAGCCCCGAGAGCTGGATGAGGTCGCTGGCCAGGTCCACGATCCGGATCGGCTCGCCCATGTCCAGCACGAACACCTCGCCACCCCGGCCAATGGCGCCAGCCTGCAGCACCAGTTGCACCGCCTCGGGGATGGTCATGAAGTAGCGACGCATCTCGGGGTGCGTGATGGTGATGGGCCCGCCCTCGCGAATCTGGCGCAGGAAGGTCGGTACCACGCTGCCCCGGCTCCCGAGCACGTTGCCGAAGCGCACCGCGACGAAGTTCTTGCCCCGCTCCTCCGCAATCTGCTGCACCAACTGCTCGGCGACCCGCTTGGTGGCGCCCATGACATTGGTGGGGCGCACGGCCTTGTCGGTGCTGATGAGCACGAAGTGCTCGGCGCCGAACTCCGCCGCCAGCTCGGCGACGTTCCGCGTGCCCAGCACGTTGTTGGTCACGGCCTCGCCGGGGTTCGCCTCCATCAGCGGCACGTGCTTGTGCGCGGCCGCGTGGAACACGGCATAGGGGGCGTACTGCTCGAACACCGTGTGCATGCGGTCGCGGTCGCGCACATCCGCGATCACCGGCACGCAGGTCACGGTCGGCGCCAGCCGCTCCAGCTCGTGCAGGATGTCGAAGATCGAGTTCTCCCCGTGGCCCAGCAGGATGATGCGGGCGGGATCGAGCCGGGCCAGCTGGCGGCAGAGCTCGCTCCCGATGGACCCCCCGGCCCCGGTCACGAGGACGGTCTCGCCGGTGGCCAGTTCCCGCACCTGCTCCATGTCGGTCTGGATGGGCTCGCGCCGCAGCAGGTCCTCGATCTGCACCTCACGCAGCGCGGTGACCGACACGCGCCCGGAAATGATGTCGAACATCCCCGGCATGGTGCGGGCGCGGGCGCCGGCAGCAGCCGCCGCCGCCACCACGTCACGGACCACCTTCCCGGGGGCCCGCGGCATCGCGATGATGACCTCGTGCGCGTCGTTCTCCTCGATGAGCCGCGTCAGGTCCTTGAGCGACCCGAGGACCGGCAGGTCGAGCATCCGGTGGCCGTGCTTGCGCACGTCATCATCGACGAAGGCGATCGGCCGGAGGCCCAGTTGTGGATGCCCGAGGAGCTCCTTGCCAATCAGCTCGCCCGCAGCGCCTGCCCCGGCAATGATGACCCGCTCACCCGCGATGGCCGAGCGCCTGGTGCGGCGGCGCGTGAGCAGTCGCACGGCGAGGCGCGGCAATGTTGCCGCCGTGCCGGACAGCAGGATGTCGAGGAAGAGGACTGACAGCGGAACCCGGACCGGCGTGAGCCCGGCCCACGGGAGCAGGAATGCCCCGAGGAACACGCAGGCCGCGCCGAAGCCCACGACGGCGGCGATGAGGTGCTCGACTTCCACGACGCTCGCGTGGCGCCAGAGTCGGCGGTAGAGCCCGGCGAACTGGCAGCTCGCCAGCTTGACGACCAGCGCTGCCGCAAGGTACGTGAGCGCTACCTGTCGGTAGGGCGAGTCCCACTCGAAACCTTCGAAGCGGAGGGCGAAAGCGGCGAGCGTCGAGGCGCTGAAGAGCAACGCATCGGAGAGGAAGAAATAGCGATTTCGAACCGTCGGACCGCTCGACGATGAAATGAGCATCGCGCGAAAGGTGACGGGGAAGCCCTGCTACGTCAAGGACTTAAGTGCGATCAGTCACGCTGGCGTACCACGGCGTGATGGTCGAGCCACCACCCGACGGCAGCGACCAGGAGCGCATAGCACCAGGCCGCAGGGGTCCGGTATGCACCTGCCTGCGCCACCAGCACCCCCAGCAGGGCGGCGATGCCGTAGGTCGCGGCCGTGCGTGCATGACCCCACCCTCCGTTGGCCAGCCGCTGGTAGAGGTGCTCTCGGTGTGCCTGCCCCATGGGCTCCCCGCGGCGAAGGCGCCGGACCAGCGTCACGGTTGCATCCAGGAAGAGCGGGAACAGGGGCAGGAAGGCGATCTCGACCGGTGCGGCGCCGGCGCGTACCGCCAGTGCGCCGCCGAGGCAGGCCACGAGTCCCAGGCTGCCAGACCCCACGTCGCCGAGAAACACCCTGGCCGGAGCCCAGTTCCATGCCAGGAACCCCAGGCTTGCACCCAGCAGCACCGCGCCGGCGATGCCGCCGGTGCTGTCCAGGGGGGCGATGCGCCAGAGGTGGAGGCCGAAGATCGCCATCTGGCTGCCGATGAGCCCGTCAATCCCGTCCATGAAGTTCGTCACGTTGATCATGGACACCGCCCAGGCAATCCACCA
>CAZWXD010000020.1:0-55688 GCA_964638035.1 uncultured Gemmatimonadaceae bacterium
CGGACAGGGCGCGCTGCAGGAAGACGGGATCCCAGCGGCGGGCATCCTGGACCTGGATCAGTGCGGCAATGGTCTCGATCGAGGTTTCGCCCTGGGCCAGGACCGGCGCGGCCTGGCCGAGGAGCGCGAGCACAACGAGGGCAGGTCGCAAGGGCATGTCGATCAGAGCCTTACGGGATCGGGAATGACTTGCAGGAGGGCGCTGACTTCAGCAGGAAGCCGCGTGGTCCGCATGCGCGAGTCCAGGACGAACATGGCGGTGGTGGCGGTGGCGAGCAACTCACTGTCCGCCACGCGCTCCAGGGCATAGCCAAAGGTCACCCGTCTCGACCCCTGGTCACGGACCCAGGTGCGCACGCGCACCGCATCGTCATAGGCGGCGCCACGCAGGTACCGCATGCCGAGTTCCGCAACCACCAACCGGTATCCCCGCGCCTCCAGGTCCCGGTAGCTGAGACCTGCCTGCCGCAGGTACTCGGTCCGGGCGATATCGAGCCAGACCAGGTAGCGGGCATGGTAGACGACGCCCATCTGGTCGATCTCGGAATAGTTCACGCGGACGGTGACCTCCGCGATCCCGCCCGCCAGCCTGGGGAGGTGTGGTTCGCTCACGAAGAGTGGCGCCTCCACGTTAAGATTGAGCCGTGCTTGGCACTGCCGTCGTGACCGTTGCCGACGCCCACCTCGGGGCGACGCCTCCCGCCGTCACGGAGGCCTTCCTCGCCTTCCTCGACCGTGTCCCCGACCTGGGCGATGCGCTCCTCATCAACGGCGACCTCTTCGACTTCTGGTTCTGCTACCGGCACGTGGCACCACGCCACGGCTTTCACGTGGCCGCCGCCATCGCCCGGCTCCGCAAGCGGGTGAAGGTTGCGATCGTCGGCGGAAACCACGACCGGTGGAGCGACACCTTCTGGAAGCGGGAGGTGGGTGCCGAGTGGGATCCGGGCCAGCTGCAATTCCATGTGGGACGGCGACACGCGCTGGCCATCCATGGAGATGGCCTCACGGACACCCGGCGTGCCTCGCGGCTCCTCAATGGGCTGCTGGCCAGCCCGGTGGCGCTGGCAACCTTCCGGTTGCTGCATCCTGACCTCGCCTTTGCCATGGTCAGGGCCGCCAAGCCATGGCTTCGTGACGAAACCAGGGACCCGGCCGCCCTCCAGGACGCCGTGAAGCGGCAGGAAAAGTGGGCCCGCCGGCGGCTCGCGGTGCCGGACGTGGACCTGGTCATCATGGCGCACACCCACCATCCCGCGGCCGTCCTTGTCTCGCCCGGCCGGCATTACCTGAACCCCGGCGCCTGGCTCGACGGGTTCCGGTATGCCGTGGCCACCGAGGACAGTGTCGAACTCCGCACCTTCGCGGTGTAGCCGCGGCGTCACCCATCGGTCCACGCCACCACCTCCACCTCTCCCAGTCGATCGCCAAGGAACCGGCTCCCGACCGCCAGGAAGCGCGGGGCGTCATCACTCACGGCGAACCGGTGTGACGCGGGCCGCTCACCCCCGGCAGCGAGGCCCTCACGTGCCAGCACCCGCTCCAGCGCCCGCGCGGTCTCGGCGGCACTGTCAATGAGCCGCACGTCACTACCCATGACGTCCTGCAACAGGGGGGTGAGGAGGGGATAATGCGTGCACCCGAGGACCAGCGATCCGACCCCTGCCTCCCGCAGTGGCCCCAGGTACTCCGAGGCGACCAGGCGTGTGGCCGGGTGGCTGAACCACCCCTCCTCGACCAGCGGCACCAGCAGGGGGCAGGCGCGGGACACGACGCGGCTCCCGGGTGATCGCACGTGGATGGCCCGCTCGTAGGCCCCGCTTGCAATGGTGCCAGTCGTCCCGATCACGCCGATCGGGCGTTCGCCTGCCGCCTGCACCGCCGCTCGGGACCCTGGCTCGATCACGCCAATGACCGGCACGGATGAAGCTGCCTGAAGGGCCTCCAGTGCGTGCGCCGTGCTGGTGTTGCACGCCACGACGACGGCCTTCACACCCTGTCCCAGCAGCCAGCGCAGGATCTCCAGACTGTAGCGCCGCACGGTCTCGGGCGATTTCGGCCCGTAGGGCACGCGGGCCGTGTCACCGAAGTAGAGCGTGGATTCTGCCGGCAGCCGCTCATAGATCGCCCGGACCACCGTCAGCCCGCCAAGGCCGGAGTCGAATACGCCCACAGGAAGGCCAGTGCGGCTGTTCATGGGAACCGCACGGGCAGGGACACCGCCGCGGCGGTGCCATTGGGGGTCTGCTGCAGGTGCAGGTCACCGGGGAAGTCCCACAGGTAGGCCGAGATGTAGGCCTCGAGACCGGCGAGGAGGTGGTTCACGCCCACGATGACGAGCCAGTCTTCCCGCTCCATGGTCTTCGCGTCCACGCTGGGGGAGCCGGTTTCGCGCATGTACTGGAGCTCGGAGTTGGCCTTGAGCGCCATGCCGACCGCCACGCCCTCCACGGCGAGGAAGAAGCCGGCGGCCAGGGAGCGCCCCATCCTGGCCTGGCCCCAGCCCGGCACGAGCAGGGACCGCCACAGCGCACCACCTGGCGAGATTGGCCGCGTGAGGGGCGGAAGGCTGTCGGATCGGGTCGCCGGTGATCCCGACACCACCATCGCCGTGTCCGCGCTGGCGCGCGCGGAATCAACCGCGGGCGCCGCGATGCTGTCCTGGGCTCCAAGTGGTGCGCTCCCCAGGAGGCACGCGGCCGTGAGGGTCGCGGCAACCCGGCGGGCGACACGAAGGGACATTGTGGGAGAATAACATGCCGACGGGCGAAGACAGGTGGCGGGAGCGTGTGGGAATCGAACCCACCGGACCCCGCACGTGGCGGCGTCCGTCGCGGTTTTGAAGACCGGCCAGGACACCAGCCCCGATCCGCCCCCGCCGCCTCGCACAGACCGGTCCCCAAGGTACCTCGGCTGGGGGCTTGCTGCACGCACCGGCCGCTTATCTTGCAGGCCATGTCCACCACGACCATGCGAGTGGCCGCGCTTGTCATGACCCTGCTGGGATGCAGTTCCCAGCCGCCCGCGGACACCTGGCTGCTGGTCGTACCGGAGGCCGGGATCACCGGCACGCCAGTCCGGGTGACCGGCACGATCGAGCACTCCGACCTCGAGGGTGGGTTCTACCTCATCCGGGCTGCAAACGGCACCGCCTACGACCCCACGAACCTTCCGGACGAGTTCCGTTCGGCGGGACTCAGGGTCGAGGCCGATGTCGTCCCGCAGGCGGATGCCGTGGGCATTCGGCAGGTCGGCCCGATCGTGCAGGTCGTCCGGATCAGGCGCCAGGTGCCGTAGCGACAGAGGGGCGATACCATGCACTTCCGGCAGTTCTACGTGGGATGCCTGGCACACGCATCGTACCTCATCGGTGACGAGGGTGAGGCGGTGGTGGTCGATCCGTCCCGCGATGTCCAGATGTACCTCGACGAGGCCGAGGCACATGGGCTGCGCATCACCTACGTGCTCGAGACCCACCTGCACGCTGATTTTGTGTCGGGACACCGGGACCTGCAGGCCCGCACCGGCGCCACGATCGGCATCGGGGCACGGGCCCAGGCAGGTTTTCCCCACCTTCCGCTGCAGGACGGTGACGTCCTGGGCGTGGGCCGGGTGCGTATCCGCGTGCTGGAGACGCCAGGGCACACGCCGGAGAGCCTGAGTTACCTGGTCTACGAGCACGAGGGCGATGACGCGCCATGGGGGGTGCTCACCGGTGACACGCTGTTCGTGGGCGACGTGGGGCGGGTGGACATCCTCTCGTCGCGCCTGCCGGTGGAGGAGCTCGCCGGCATGATGTATGACAGCCTGCACCAGAAGCTCCTGCCCCTCCCCGACACCACCCGGGTCTACCCGGCGCACGGCGCGGGATCGCTCTGCGGACGCAGCATCGGCACGGAGACCTGGAGCACGATCGGCAAGGAGCGGGCGATGAACCCCGCGCTCGGCCCGATGAGCCGCACGGCGTTCATCAAGGACATCACCCAGGACCTGCCCGAGACCCCGGTGTACTTCCTCCACTCGCGCGACACCAACCGGACGGGGCCTCCCATTCTCGTCTCCCAGCCGATGCCGCCGCACCTTGCCCCGGCCGACTTCGCGCGGACGCTGGAGCGGACCGGTGCGGTGGTGCTGGATACGCGCAGCCCGGCTCAGTTCGGGAATGCCCACGTACCCGGTGCCCTCAACGTGGGCCTCGATGGCCAGTACGCGTCATGGGTGGGCACCCTCGTGGAGCCGTCGCAGGCTGTGTTGATCGTGGCCGAGCCGGATCGGGTGGAAGAGGCGGTGGTGCGCCTGGCGCGGGTCGGGTACGAGAATGTCCTGGGCGTGCTCGATGGGGGCATGCCGCGGTGGATCGAGGCCAACCGGCCCATCGCCTCGATCGTGCAGGATGCCGCCGAGACAGCCCTGACTCGCAAGGGCAAGGTGCTCGACGTGCGGCGGTCACGGGAATGGGATGCCCGCCACCTCGACCGGGCGGTGCACATCCCGCTGGCCGAGCTTGCCCAGCGGCTGGAGGAACTCGACCGGGGGGAGGCGTGGACCGTGGTCTGCGCAGGGGGCTACCGCAGCAGCATCGCGAGCAGCGTCCTGAAGCGGGCGGGGTTCCAGCACGTCACCAACGCGGTGGGCGGGATGGATGCCTGGTGGAAGGCGGGCGGCCAGCCAAGTGGCCGGATGGCGAGAACCTGAGCGAGGATCGCATGCTGCATACTCCCGTACGACGCTGGGCCATGCTCATCACGCTGGTCGCGACCACGGCGTGCTCCTGGCCCGCGCGATCCGATGCCCAGTCACCGCTGGGGATCGTGGGCGGCGTGGCGAAGGTCACGGTCTACGCCACCGGACTCGAGAATCCCTGGAGCCTCGCCTTCCTTCCCGATGGGCGCGCCCTGGTCACCGAGCGTCCCGGCCGCATGCGGATCGTCGGCACGGATGGCAGCCTGTCCGCCCCGCTCGCCGGTGTGCCGGCGGTCCAGGCCAGGGGCCAGGGCGGCCTCCTGGACGTGGCACTCGATCCCGGCTTCGCTGACAACCACACCATCTGGTTCACCTACTCCGAGCCGTCTGGCGACAAGGCGGGCACCGCAGTGGCGCGCGCCAGGCTGGGTGATGCGGGACTCGAGGACGTGCAGGTGATCCTTCGGCAGGAGCCTAAGGTGGAAGGTGCGAACCACTTCGGGTCGCGCCTCGCCTTTGCCCGGGACGGCAAGCTCTTCGTCACCTTCGGCGAGCGGCAGCGCTACCGGGACAGCGCCCAGTCACTCACCGCCACCTTCGGCAAGGTGGTGCGCATCAACCCGGACGGGTCAATCCCGCCCGACAATCCCTTCGTGGGGCGGAACGATGCCAGGCCGGAGATCTGGAGCTACGGCCACCGCAATCCCCAGGGTGCGGCAGTACACCCCGTGACCGGTGTCCTCTGGACGATTGAACACGGCGCGCGTGGCGGGGACGAACTCAACCACCCCCAACCGGGCCGGAACTACGGGTGGCCGGTCATCACGTACGGCAAGGATTATTCGGGCGCGAAGATTGGCGAGGGCACCGCAAAGGCCGGCATGGAACAACCGGTGCACTACTGGGATCCGTCCATCGCGCCGTCGGGGCTCCTCATCTACACCGGCGACAGGTTCCCGACCTGGACCGGCAGCTTCATTATCGGGGCCATGGCCGGTCAGGGCCTCACGCGCCTGACGGTCAGGGAGAATGGTCCCGTCCCCACCACCATGGGCCAGCCGGCAGCGTCCTACACGGTGACCGAGGAGCGAATGAAGGAGGGGATCGAACGCCGGATTCGCGACGTCAGGCAGGGACCTGATGGGCTGGTCTACCTGCTGACCGATGCGTCGGCTGGCGAGATCCTCCGGCTCGAGCCAAGGTAGGGATCACCGCGTTGCCCTCCCCTGCCCCTACATGGGCGGGAGGAGGGTTTCGAAGGCCACCGCCTGCTCCGGCGTGTCAATCGCGATGGCGGTACGCTGCGCCAACCCCACCATGATCTCGCCACCCGCCTCCAGCACCCGCAATTGCTCCAGGCGCTCGATACGCTCAAGGGCGCCCTCGGGCATGGCGACGACGCGCTCCAGGAATGCCGCCGAATAGGCGTACAGCCCGATGTGCGCCAGCAAGGGGACCGCGGCGGCCACGTCCGCGTCGAAGCGACCGCCGTTGTCCCGGAACCACGGGGCAGGCGCGCGAGTGAAGAACAGGGCCCGGCCGCGCTGGTCCCGGATGCACTTGGCGATGTTGGGATCGAGGTAGTCGGCCTCGGTCTCCAGCGGGGCAGCCAGTGTGGCCATGTCCGCGCCACCGCGGATCAACCCCACCAGTGCCCGGACCTGGGCGCCGGTGACGAAGGGCTCGTCGGCCTGCACATTCACCACGATGGATGCGCCTACCGTTCGGTTGGCCACCGCCACCCTGTCCATGCCGCTGGCCAGGTCGGCTGGCGTCAGGACGACGGCGTGGCCCGCGGCCCGGAGCGGTGCGGCGAGCTCCTCGCCATCCACGGCGAACACCACCTGGTGCTCCGGCACCTCGTGCCGCAGCCGTTCGGCCGTCCAGAGGATGATCGGCCTGCCGCGCACCGGGTGGAGGAGCTTCCCGGGGAACCGCGTGGAAGCAAGGCGACCCGGAACGATGATCGCGACGTTCCGGGTCATGTGCAGGGGAGGCGACCGCCGGGGCTACTCGCCAAGCCGGGCCACGGCCTCGATCTCGACCCGCACTCCGCGTGGCAGCCCGGACACTGCCACCGTGCTTCGGGCCGGGCGGTGCTCCCCGAAGTGGCGGGCATAGACCTCGTTCATCGCGGTGAAGTCTGCCATGTCGAGGAGGAACACCGTGGTCTTCACGACCCGGGACAGGTCGGCACCGGCAGCCTTGAGGATGGCCGTGATGTTGCGGAGGGCGCGGTCGGTCTGCTCGGCCACTCCACCCGGCACGACCTGCCCGCTGGAGGGATCGAGCGCGATCTGGCCGGCCGTGAAGATGAAGCCGCCAGAAACAACTGCCTGGCTATAGGGGCCGATGGCGCCAGGGGCGTCGTCGGTATGGACGGGTGTCGGCATCCGGCTCGCTTCCATTCTGGGGGGTGGACCAGCGAAACGTAGGCGACCCCTCCCCCGTGCGGAAGCCGTGCGCCTGCGCGGGTTCAGGCTGGGCTATGGAGCCTCGCAGGGCACGCGCCGGTAGCCATACGGAACGCGGCGAGGCCCGTCCTCCGCGGGTCCCTCGATCCACGCACGCAGCGAGTCGCGTGACAGGAGTTCGTAGCCCACGCGGGTCGGGAAATCGTTGGCCGGGTTCTCCACCACGAACGCCTTCGCGCCGTTGAGGTGCCCAGTGAACACCGTGCGCTGCTGGCCGGCAGGCATGGCCACGAAGGTGACCGAATCACCTGTCATGCGCAGCTCATTGAACTCATAGTCGCGCAGGGTTCCCCCGCTGGTGGTTCGCGCGGCCCCGAGCATCACCCCTGCCCTGGCCTGCATCCATTGCTCCTCGATCACGCGCCCTCCCGACGAGCCGTGCCAGCACCCGGCGAGCCAGTTCATGGGTTGGGAGGGCTGCGACTGGGCTTGCAGCGGGGTGCCGCGCGGTGCGGCAGCAACGAGGACCGCCAGGACGATCGAGGCGCGCATGCGGGATGATACAGCAGGAGCCGGCGGATTGTGCGTCCCGATCCGCCGGCCCCACCCCTGCCACCGGCACGGGCCTAGGGCCTGCCGATATCGAACGCCAGGTTGGCAATCGTGAGCGTCCCGGTGGCCCCGGACCCGGCCAGCGGGCCGAGCGTGGCCGACAGGGTGCCGCGAATACGCGTGGCGGTCATGCTGGAGATCGTGAAGGTTCCGGACCCGGTCGTACCCGCAACCCAGCTGGGCGACGGGCCCGTCGCTGGCACCACCGCGGAGGCGGCAGCCAGGCCCGGGGACAGGCCCACGTCGTACGTGCCAGGCCCGGGGAAGGTGGTCATCACCACACCAATGATGTAGCTGGTGTTGCTGAAGTTCACGACCAGGTCGTCGCCGCTCAGGGTCATGAACGAGGTGGCCGCCGTCCATGGGCTGCCATTCACGCTCCCGCTGGTGGTGCTCCCCTGGTTCTCGGGTAGCGTGGCGAGCGTCCCGGTCAGGGGGAGGTCGAACTCGCCATCGGTGATGGCCTTGTTCCCGGTGACCCCCCCAAGCTGCGGAATGGCCGTAAAGGCGAAATTGCCCGCGATCCGCGTGGAGGTCAGGGTGGTAATGGTGACTGTGCCCGCCGCCCCGGAGGTTGGCGTCACCCAGCTCTGGCCGGCGGTGGTGGAGTAGACGCCGAGCCCGCCCACATTCGCCGACGTGACGCCAAGGGGGTAGGTGCCGGCCGCGTCGATGTTGTACAGCATGAGGGTGATGGAGCGGGAATTGAGATAGGTGCCCTGGATGGTGATGACGCCCAGGTTGCCGACGCCGGCGTTCTCCGTGGCGACGGCACTCTCCCAGTCCTCCCCGTCCACCTGGGCGGTCATGTTCCCGCCGCCGCCCCCGCCCCCACCGCCACCGCCGCCCCCACCGCCGCCCCCACCGTCGTCACTCGGGCCCGAGCCGCCGCCACACGCCAGGGCTGCTGACAGCACGAACGCAATCACGGCCTGCTGGAGCCTGCGCATCACAACCCTCGAGGTGGGGGACGCCCGCATTGCGCAGGATGCGGGGCCTGGCTGTCATCGGGGCCCCGTGGCGGCACCCCGGCGGGGACTGGGATCCAGGTCAGTGCTCCAGCGTGCCCGGCTTCCTCGCCTGCGGAGGCGGCTTCGCGGTGTCGGTCGCCGACGGCTTCCAGGTCCACGTGGTCATCACGACCGTCGGAGTGCCAACCAGCCGGGTGGAGGCGCCTGGCCCGGACGCGACGCTCCTGAGCCACTTCTGCGCGTCGGGTTCGGACGGATAGGGGGTGCAGACCGGCTCGAAGTCCGCACCATACTGTTCCAGGACAAACGCGCGGTAGGCGGAAACCAGTGGAGTCCACGTATCCACGCCACTGACCTGGGGCACGGCTGAGACGCCGCTGACATAGCTCGCACCGGGCGCGGGCTGGCCCGGCAGGCGTCGCTGCATCTGCGGTCCGTGGCAGACGACCCATTGTGGCGGCGGGCTGGCCACGGCGTTGCCCTGGGCCCACGACGCCGGCGCGGCCGCCTCCATCAGGACCAGCGTGAGCAGGAGCAAGCGTGCGCGGAACCGTGACATGGATCCCTCCCTAGAAGAGGCCCTCGATCGTGCCGTCCGGGTGGACCCGGATCGCCTCGGCCGACGGCACCTTCGACAGGCCGGGCATGGTCATGATGTCGCCGGCGAGCGCCACCACGAACCCGGCGCCGGCCGAGATGTAGGCATCGCGCACGGTGATCCGGAAGCCCTTCGGCCGGCCCAGCTTGGTGGGGTCGTCACTGAAGGAGTACTGGGTCTTGGCCATGCACACCGGGGTGTTGCCGTAGCCAATGGCCTCGATCTGGTCGATCGCCTTGCTCGCCGCAGGCAGGAAGTCCACGCCGTCGGCGCCGTAGATCTCGCGCGCGATCGTCTCGATCTTCTGCCGGATCGGGAGGTTGACGTCGTAGATGGGCTTGTAGTTGGCCTTCCCCTCCTTCAGTGCGGCGAGCACCTCCTTCGCGACGGCTTCGCCTCCCTCCCCACCCTTCGCCCACACGTCGCTCATGGCGGCCCGGGCCCCCCACTCCCGGCAGGCCGCAAGGATGGTCTCGATTTCCTCCGGGGAGTCGCTGGTGAACCGGTTCACGGCCACCACCGGTGGGAGCCCGAACTTCTGGATGTTGCGCACGTGCGCCTCGAGGTTGACGAGCCCGCGCTTCAGCGCGGCCACGTCGGGCGTGCCGAGCTGGTCCTTCTTCACCCCCCCGTTCATCTTGAGCGCGCGGATCGTCGCCACGATGATGGCGGCCTCTGGCTTGAGGCCGGCAAACCGGCACTTGATGTCCAGGAACTTCTCGGCGCCGAGGTCAGCGCCAAAGCCTGCCTCGGTGAGCACGATATCGCCCAGCGACAGGGCGAGCTTCGTGGCCGTCACGGAGTTGCAGCCGTGGGCGATGTTGCCAAACGGCCCGCCATGCACCAGGGCCGGCCCCCCTTCCAGCGTCTGCACCAGGTTGGGCAGGATGGCGTCCTTGAGGAGCAGCGTCATGGCGCCGGCCGCCTTGAGCTCACCCGCAGTGACCGGCTTCCGGTCGCGGGTGTAGCCCACGATGATCCGGCTGATCCGTGACTCCAGGTCCTGGAGGTCGGAGGCCAGGCAGAGGATCGCCATGATCTCGCTACCCGGGACGATGACGAAGCGGTCCTCGCGCACCGGCCCGGCGTTGATCCCGCCCAGGCTCACGATGATGCTGCGCAGGGCACGGTCATTCATGTCCATGGTGCGCGGCCAGGTGATGCGGCGCGGGTCGATTCCCAGGGCATTGCCGTGGTGCAAATGGTTGTCCAGCATCGCGGAGAGCAGGTTGTGCGCCGAGGTGATCGCGTGGAAGTCGCCGGTGAAGTGCAGGTTGATCTCGTCCATGGGCACGATCTGCGCGTACCCGCCGCCGGCAGCCCCGCCCTTCACCCCGAAGATGGGGCCGAGCGATGGCTCGCGAATGGCCACCACCACCTTCTGCTTCAGCCGGCGGAGGGCCATCGCCACGCCGATCGTGACGGTGGACTTGCCCTCCCCCGCCGGCGTCGGGTTGATGCCCGTCACCAGCACCAGCCGCCCCTTCGGCTTGCCCCGCGCCACCACCTCGGGCGAGATCTTCGCCTTGGTGCGGCCATAGGGCAGGATGTCATCCGGCCCGAGGCCCAGTTCGGCAGCCACGTCGGCGATGGGACGAAGCTTGGCAGCCTGCGCAATCGCGATATCGGAGGGGACGGTCACGGGAGTGATGCTCCAGGGCTCGGGGCAAGAGGGCAAGCCTGACAGGCGAAAAACTACACGAGTCTCGGGCCAAAGAGGCGGGCGGCATTCTGGTCGGTAGCCGCCTCGAGCGCCTCGACCGTCACCTCCCGCACCTGGGCCACCCGGGCAGCGGTGTGCCGGACGAAGGCGGGCTCGTTGCGCCGTCCGCGCATGGGAACGGGAGCCAGGTAGGGGCCATCGGTCTCCACCAGCAGGCGATCGAGGGGCACCGCACGGACGGCGTCATCCAGGTCCCAGTTGCGGAACGTGACCATCCCGCTGAACGACACATAGTGGCCCAGCTCCAACCCGGCCTGCAACAGTGCCGGCCCGCTGGAAAAGGAGTGCAGCACGGCGGGAACGTCGGCGTGGTGGCGGAGCACGGCGGCGACGTCCCGGTCGGCTTCCCGGGCGTGGATCACGACCGGCAGCCCGGCGGCCCGGGCAAGGTCGAGCTGGGCCTCGAAGGCCTGCAGTTGGCGGTCGCGCGGGGCGTGGTCGTAGTGGTAGTCCAGCCCGATCTCACCCAGCGCCACGACTCGGGGATCGCGGAGGATGCGCGCGAGCCACTCCGACGTGCTCACATCCCAGTCCCTGGCATCGTGGGGGTGCACACCGGCTGTCGCGGACAGGCGAGGCTCCTGCTCCGCAAGCACGAGGGCGGCCTCCGCAGCCGCCCTCGACTCCCCGATCACCACCACGTGTCGCACGCCCGCGTCCCATGCACGCCCCAGGACCTGGGGCCGGTCGGGGTCGTACTGACCGGAGGCCAGGTGGCAATGGGTGTCAATCACGCGACGCCATTGCCAGCGCCCGGCACGGCACCGTGCCTACTTCGCGGTCGGCTGCGGCCGGGCCACGGCTGGCCTGCCCGCAGCCCCACCCCGGCGCGGGGCCGCTGTGTTGGCGGCCGGCCACCGGCGGCGGATGTACATCAGCAGCACCGGGGCGATGAACATCGACGAGAAGATGCCGGTGAACACGCCGAAGAACATCACGAGGGCAAAGGGCCGGATGACCTCGCCGCCGAAGATGGCGAGGGTCAGCATGGTGGACAGCGTGGTGCCGTGCGTCAGCACCGTGCGGGGCAGCGTCTCGTTGATGGACCGGTTCAGCGTGGTCTTGAGGTCGGGATACTTCTTCTGGTGCTCGTTCTCGCGCACCCGGTCGAAGATGATGATGGTCTCGTTGAGCGACAGGCCCAGCACCGAGAGCACTGCGCCGACCACCACCAGGCTTACCTCGAGTCGCATCAGGCTGATGAAGATCAGGGTCCCGAGGACGTCGTGCGCCGTGGCGCCGATGGACGCAAGCCCGAACCGCCACTCGAAGCGCACCCCCAGGTAGACCAGGATCGCCGCAAAGGAGGCCAGGATGGCGAGGATGGCCTTCTGCCGGAGCTCGGCTCCCACCTTGGGACCCACCGCCCCCGTCCGTGCCACCTTGTACCCGCCAGCCGGCAGCACTTCATCCAGGGCCGCTCGCACGGCGCTGATGGTCGCGTCGGTGTTGTCGGCGTCCGCGGTGGTCTGGTGCAGCCGGGCGCGGATCACGTACCCGCCGGCAGACCCGAAGGTCTGGATCTCGGCCCCGGGGACCCCGTGGCGGCCGAGGGCCGACCGGAGGCCGGCCACGTCCAGGGGCTGCTCCACCTGCACCTGCACCAGGGTGCCGCCGGTGAACTCGATGCTGTAGTTCAGGCCCCGGAACAGCAGGAACAGCGTTCCCGGGATGAACAGCAGCGCCGTGATGATGTAGGCGTACTTGCGGACGCCGATGAAGTCGAAGTTGGTGTTCGAAAAGAGGTGGCGCATGGTCAGATGCTCACAGTGGTCATCTCGGGCCGGCGCTGCAGCCAGAGCATGAACAGGGTGCGGGTGACGAAGATGGCCGTGATCATCGAGGCCATGGTGCCGAGGATGAGGGTGACGGCGAAGCCACGCACCGGCCCGGTGCCGAACTGGAAGAGCAGCAGCGCCGTGACGATGGTGCAGACGTTGGAGTCCACGATGGCGTTCATGGCCCGGCGGAAGCCTTCGTCCATGGCCAGGCGCACCGTCTTCCCGAGGGCAAGCTCTTCCCGGATGCGCTCGAAGATGAGCACGTTGGCGTCCACGGCGAGGCCGATGGACACCACGATGCCCGCCAGGCCCGGCAGGGTGAGGGTGGCGTCGAAGAAGGCGAGGCCGCCCAGCACGAAGAGCACATAGAGGGCCAGGGCGATCACCGCGAGCACGCCGGCAAAGCGATAGTAGCCGATCATGATCAGGACCACGAGGATCGTGCCGATCACGCCCGCCGTGATGCCGTCGTGAATGGAGTCCTTCCCGAGGCTCGCCCCGACCTCACCCTGCTCCACGATCTTGAGGGGGATCGGCAGCGCGCCGGCGCGGAGCGTCAGGGCGAGGTCCTGCGCCTCCTGCAGGGTCTTGCCGCCCAGCGTGATGCGGCCATTCCGCTCGATGCGGCTCTGGATGACGGGGGGCCGGCCCTGGACGCGCCCATCGAGCACGATGGCCATGAAGTCCCCGACGTGCCGCCCGGTACCGTCGCCGAACTTGCGGCCACCTGCGCGATCCAGCTCGAACGACACCTGGGGGGTGTTGGTGAGCGGGTCGAGCTCCGCGCGGGCGTCCACCAGGTTGGCACCCGTGACCATGGCATCGGACTCCACGGCATAGAGCAGCCGCACGAAGGTGCCGCCGAGGCTCTCGCGCGCGGCGGCCCACTTGAGGTCCACACCCCGCGGGAGGAGGCGCCGGACTTCCGGGATGTTGATCAGGCTGTCCACGCGCACCCAGGCGGCATCGTCCACCAGGTACTCGCCCGGGGTGCCCGAGTTGCTGGGCCGGATCAGGCCGGCGAGCACCCCGCCCAGGTCGGGACCGGTGTCGGCCTTTGCGGCCGCACTGTCAGCGGCGCCCTTCGCGCTGTCGGTGCCCAGGAGCTGGTCCACCGCCGAGCGCGAGACCGGCTTCCCGGTCCCGCCCATCACCCCCATGGCCCGGAGCTGCCGGTCCATCGCCGGGATGGCACGGTCGAGCGCGCCGGTTTCGTCCGTGATGCGGAACTCGAGGAAGGCACTCTTCTGCACGATGGCCTTCGCGCGCGCCGGATCCCGGATGCCGGCCAGCTCCACGACGATCCGGTCGTCACCGACCTTCTGGATGAGCGGTTCGGTGACCCCGAACTCGTCGATGCGCTTCCGGAGCACCGTGAGCGCAAGGTCGATGTCCTTCTTCGGGTCGGCCGAAACCTGCTTGGACTGGTCGAGTTCCAGGGCGAGGTGCATGCCGCCCTGGAGGTCGAGGCCCAGCCGGAGTGGGGTTCGCCGCACCGTGCTGTCGCGCATGATGCCATCCTCGCCCCGCTCCCGGATGGTCTGGGTCCTCGGGATGAGGGAAACGATGGCGGTCACGACCAGCACCGCGATGATGATGAGTCGATTGCGAATGGTCAGGAACATTGCGCCCGTCGTCGTTGGTCGTAGTCTCGCCCGGGGCGGCCGCGCGTCAGCGGCCCGCCCCGGGCCCATGCTGCGCCAGGGCCGCCAGCGCGGCGCCCCGGTCCTTTTCCAGTTGCACCTGCAGCGCACCCGGGCTCTCGAAGCGGCGCACGTCACGCAGGCGCTCCACCCAGGCTAACCGCACCCACTTCCCGTAGAGGTCGGCCTCCACCCCGAACAGGTTCACTTCCAGCGCCCGCTGCCCGTCGCCAAACGTCGGCCTGGGTCCCTGGTTCATCATCCCGCCAGCCCGGCCGCCATTCCACTCAACGGTGACGGCGTACACCCCGTCGGGCGGCAGGAGCTTGCTCGCATCACTCCCCGCCAGGTTGATGGTCGGCACCCCCAGCGTCCGGCCTCGCCCCGCTCCGGGCACCACGCGCGCCGAGAGGTCGTAGGGGCGTCCCAGGAGCGCTCGTGCCCGGCCGAGGTTGCCCTCCGCCACGGCGGCACGGATGGCGCTGCTCGACACGCGCTCCCCGCCCACCGTCACCGGCGGCACCACCGTGACCTCGAACCCCCGGGCGGCCGCGATCTCCTGCAGCGTGCTGGCATCACCCTCACGTCTGCGGCCAAACCCGTGGTCATACCCGATGACCAGTTCGCGCAGGCCACAGCGACGCAACAGCACCCGCTCCACGAACTCTGCCGGCGTCAGGGCCGCCAGGGCCGCATCGAAATGCAGTACCAGCGCGTGCTCCACCCCGGACTCGGCGAGGCACGCCCGTCGCTCCGCCTCGGTCGTGAGCAGCAGCGGCGCCCGCTCCGGCCTCACGACGGTGAGCGGGTGGGGAGCGAAGGTGACCACGACGCCTGCCCGTCCCGCCCGCGCGGCCCGCCGGGCGACCTCATCGAGCACGGCCCGGTGCGCCAGGTGCACCCCGTCGAACGTGCCGACGGTAACGGTCGAACCCGCCGCTCCCAAGCCGAAGACCGCCACTACGCTCCCGCCAGGACAACGACAGGGTGCAACGCACCACCCTCGGCGCGCGCCACCGCCAGGAGCCGGCCGTCGGTGAGCAGCGCCACGTCCCCCTCGAGCCCGGGTGGACCCGGAATGGCCCGCCCGTGCCCCACGGCCAGGGCCTCGTCCCCGGCCAGGTCGCGTCGCACCAGGTGGCCCAGCACGGCCGCCGGGGGCAGCAGCTCCACCCCGGGGCCCACCTGGTCGAGCGGCACCGCGTCGTCCACGCTGAGGCCTCCGATGGCCTCCCGCCGCAGCGCCCGCACGTGGCCACCGGTGCCCAGGGCCGTCCCCAGGTCGCGTCCCAGCGCGCGCACGTAGGTCCCGGCCGACACGGTTGCCCGGAACTCCAGGTCGGGCGGCGTGTACCCCAGGAGTTCACTCTTGCGCACCGTCACCGGCACCGGCGCAAGGTCCACTGCCTCGCCGCGCCGTGCCAACTGGTAGCTCCGCACGCCATCCACGTGCTTCGCGGAGTACGCTGGCGGGCGCTGCATCGAACTCCCCACCTGCGCCGACACCGCCGCCGCCACCTCGTCGCGCGCCGGCCAGCCGGCGGGTACGTGCTCTGCCAGCACCCGCCCGGTGTCGTCGTCGGTGTCCGTCACCGTCCCGAGGCGCACCGTGGCACGGTACGTCTTGTCCTGCCGTTCCACGAACCGCGCGAGCCGGGTGGCGCGGTTCACCAGCACCACCAGCAGCCCGCTGGCAAACGGGTCGAGGGTCCCGGTGTGGCCTACGGCGCGCGTCCCGAGCGCCTTCCGCACCCGCCGCACCACGTCGTGCGAGCTCGGGCCACGCGGCTTGTCCACGAGCAGCGCCCCGGGCTCACGGCTCACGTCGGTCCTTCCGCACCTCGGCCAGCAGGGCGTCGATCCGCGCCGCATGCTCGACCCCGCGATCCTGCTCGAAGGCGAGCTCCGGCACGATGCGGGTGCTGAGCGCCTGGGCCACGCGCGACCGGAGGAAGCCGGCTGCCCGTGCCAGGCCCTCCATCACCACGGCCGGCTCGCCCTCCCCCACCGGGAGTGCCACCGTGACCCTGGCGTGCGCGAGGTCATTGGTCACGTGCACCCGGGTCACGGTCACCATGCCGACGCGCGGGTCGCGGACCTCGCGCAACAGGGCATCTGCCACGACCTGGCGAACGGTCTCGGCCACCTGGTCGGCGCGCCGCGTCATCCCTGCCTCATCGCCAGGCCGTCACGGTGTCGATCACCCGGATCCCGTCGGCCCGCTCCACCCGCTCGTCTGCCTGCCGCAACTCGTTCTCGACCACCGTCCGGTCACTCCCGATCACGGCGCACGCCACTTCGGCGTGCTGCCACTTGTCCTGGTAGCCGGTCTCCGCCACGGAGAGGTTCCCGTGGCTGCCGAGTGCTGCCAGCAGCGGCCGCAGCACCGACCGCTTCTCCTTGAGCGAATGGGTGCCGATGACCTCCAGCTCCCACACGCGAATCCCGACGATCACCCCGCGCGCGTCAGTTCGCCGACCCGGCCGCGGAGCCTGCGAGGGTGCGCTTCACCTCTTCCAGGCGGAACGACTCGATGCGGTCGCCGACCTTCAGGTCGTTGAAGTTCTCCACCGAGAGGCCGCACTCCAGGCCCTCGCGGACTTCCTTCGCGTCGTCCTTGAACCGCTTCAGGCTGCCCAGCGTGCCGGTGTACACGGGTACCCCATCACGCACCACCCGCACCTTCCCGGTCCGCTGGATGGTGCCGTTCCGCACGATGCACCCGGCGACCGACCCGACCTTGCTGACCTTGAACAGTTGCAGCACCTCGGCCTCGCCCAGCACCACTTCCTTCTCTTCCGGCTTGAGGAGGCCCTCGAGGGCGTTCCGGACGTCCTCCACCGCCTCGTAGATGATCCGGTAGGTGCGGATGTCCACCTGCTCCCGTTCTGCAGCCGTGCGGGCGTTGGAATCGGGCCGGACGTGGAAGCCCAGGATGATGGCACCCGATGCCTTGGCGAGGTTGACGTCAGTCTCGGTGATCGCACCGACCCCGCGGTGCACCACCTCGACCCGGACCTCACTGGTGCTGAGCTGCGCCAGTGCGTCGGCGAGGGCCTCGGCGGGGCCGCCCTGGTCGGCCTTGATGATCAGGCGGAGCTGGCTGACCTCGCCTTCCTTGAGCTGCCGGCTGAGGTCTTCCAGCGTGGTCGCCTTCTGGGTCCGGCGGCTCTGCGCCTCGCGCTCCAGCCGCTGGCGGCGCTGCGCAATGTCGCGCGCCTCCACGGCGTCGGCCACCACGCTGAAGGAGTCACCCGCAGAGGGCACGCCCTCGAAGCCCAGGATCTGCACCGGGATGGAGGGGCCTGCCTCCTTCACCTGCCGGCCCCGTTCATCGAACAGCGCGCGGACGCGGCCCGAGAACTTGCCGCAGATGAAGTTGTCACCGACACGCAGCGTGCCACGCTGGACCAGGATGGTCGCGAGCGGGCCCTTGCCGGCATCGAGCGTGGCCTCGAGCACCGTCCCGGTGGCCTTCGCCTCCGGGTTGGCCTTGAGGTCCAGGATCTCCGCCTGCAGGAGCACCTGCTCCAGCAGCTGGTCGATGCCCGTGCCCTTCTTGGCGGAGATCTCGGCGTGCAGGGTGTTGCCGCCGAACTCCTCGAGCACGACCTGGTGCTGCAGGAGGTCCTGCTTGACCTTCGCGACGTTGGCCGCCGGGAGGTCGATCTTGTTGATGGCCACGATCATGGGGACGCCCGCGTTCTTCGCGTGGCTGATGGCCTCGATGGTCTGCGGCATGACCTGGTCGTCGGCTGCCACGACCAGGATCACGATGTCCGTGACCTGGGCGCCGCGCGCACGCATGGCGGTGAAGGCCTGGTGGCCCGGCGTGTCGAGGAAGGTGATGGCCTTGTCCCCGGGCAGCGTGACGTGGTAGGCCCCGATGTGCTGGGTGATGCCGCCGGCCTCGCCGGCCACGACGTTGGCCTTGCGGATGTGGTCGAGGAGCGAGGTCTTGCCGTGGTCCACGTGGCCCATGATGGTCACGACCGGGGGGCGGGGCGCCAGCGACTCGGGCGCATCCACCACCACCTCGCTCGCGGCCTCGGCGGCGTAGGCATCTTCCTTCACCGCCTGGAACCCGAACTCCGAGGCGATCAGCTCGATCTGGTCGAAGTCGAGGCGCTGGTTCACCGTCACCATCAAGCCCAGTTCCTTGAAGGCGAACTGGACGATCTGGGTGGCGGGAATCTTCATGAGCGCCGCCAGCTCGGATACCGAGATGAACTCATTGACCCGCACCAGGGTCTTCTCGCGCTCCTTCGCCTCCGCGAGTTCCCCGGCCCGGAGCTGCTGGTAGCTGGGCCCCTCGACGCGACGGGTCTTCTTGCCCATCCCGCCCTTCATGCCCTGCAGCGTCTTCTCGATGTTGGCCTGCACGGCATCCTGGTCCACCTGCGACCGCCGGCCCTTCTTTCCCTTCTTGCCGGGACGCGGACCCTGGCCCTCGGCGGGCTGTGCCGGGCGCGCGGTCTCGGCAGTGAAGCTCGAGCTGAACACGGGCTTGGGGCCGCGAGGCCGGTCGTCGCGCGGTGGGCCGGAGCGTTCCGCCGGGGCCGGACGCTGGATCCGGGGCGGGATGAACGGGGTCCGGCCCGGGGCCGGGCGTGGGGTCGCCGGGGCCGGCGTCGAAGGCGACGCCGACGCCGCGGGGGTCAGCGGTGCCAGCGGCGGGCGCGCCGCCTCGGGCTCCGTGGCCTCGTCGGGGGCGGCGGGCAGGTCCTTGAACAGGGCGCGCGCGCGCTCTTCGAGGGTGAGCGCGGTGGTGGCCGGCTCGGGCTCGGGAATGGGGCGCTCCAGGTCGAACACGGCCGACCGCTTCTCTTCGGCCTCCTTCTCGGCGGCCGCCTGCGCCTCGTGCTGGGCCACCTCGGCCGCGGTGCGGCGCCGCTTGGTGGGCTTGGGTGCCTCGATGACGGGCGCAGGGGCCTCCGCTGCCGGCGCCGCCTTGCGACGCGTCTTCTTCGGCTTCTCGTCCTCGTGCGCCTTGCGCTTCTCGCGCTCCCAGCGCACGCGCACGGCCGCCACCTGGTCGCCCTCGAGGGCCGACATGTGGCTGCGCACGAAGATGTTCATGTCCTTCAGCATGTTGAGCAGCTGCTCGGACGGCATCCCAAACTCGGCCGCGAGGTCATGCACCCGGGTCTTGACCACTCACTCCTCCGTTACTGGCCCGTCCGCGGCGGCCAGCACCCCGCTGGCGAGCGCCCGGTCACGGATCCCGACCGCCTGCACCGGCGGCCGTCCCAACGCCTGCCCCAACGCGGCCGCCGCCGGTCCCTGGACCACTGGAACCGCCCGGCCCCGCACCAACCGTCCCACCTTCTGCCCTGCCCGCGGGCCTGCATCAGACGCCATCACCACGCACGCGCAGCGACCTGCCTGCACGGCGGCCCGCACTGCATCCACCCCGATCACGAGGTGTCCCGCCCGGGCGCCCAACCCGAGCAGCCCGAGCAGCCGGCTCACGCCGACGGCGTGTCCTCCGCCCCTTCCTCTGCGGTCAACTCCTGCAGGAAGGCCATGAGCTGCTCGACCAGTTCCGGCGTCATGCCCTCGAGCCGCGTGGCGTCCTCGCGCTCCAGGTCGAGGATGTCGCTCAGCGTGGTGCGGCCGCTCGCCTCGAGCACCTTCACCAGTTCGGGGGTGAGGCCCTTCAGCTCGGCCAGCGGCACGTGCGTGACTGCTTCCTCCTCTGCCGGGAGCGGGGCGAACAGCGGGCCCTCGCCACCCCGCTCCAGCCACTCCCGGCTGGAGTAGAGGTCGATCTTCCAGCCGGTGAGCTCCGAGGCCAGCCGCACGTTCTGGCCATTCCGGCCAATGGCGAGCGACAACTGGTCTTCGTCGACCACGGCCTGGATGGTCTTGGCATCGGCCACGGCGAAGACCTTGGCCACGCGGGCCGGGGCCAGCGCCAGGCGGGCAAACCGCTCCGGGTCGGGCGACCACGGCACGATGTCGATGCGCTCACCACCCAGCTCGTTCACCACCGCCTGCACCCGCGACCCCTTGAGGCCGACGCACGCGCCCACCGGGTCGATCGCATCGTCGCGCGAGATGACCGCGACCTTGGTCCGGCTCCCGACTTCCCGCGCAATCGCGCGGATCTCGACCACCTGCTGCTGGATCTCCGGCACCTCGAGCTTGAACAGCGCCTTCACGAAGAGCGGGTCACCCCGCGAGAGGATGAGCCGCGGACCCTTGGGCGTCTCCTCGAGCCGCTTCAGCACCGCGCGAATGGTGTCGCCCTGGTGGAAGTGCTCCCGGTGGTTCTGCTCCCGGTAGGGGATGATCGCCTCGGCCTCGCGGAACTTGTTGAGCATCACCACCAGCTTCCCGCGCTCGATCTGCTGGACCTCCCCGGAAAGCAGCTCGCCCACGCGCGAGGCGAACTCGTCGCGGATCCGCATCCGCTCACCCTCGCGCACCCGCTGGATGATCCGCTGCTTCGCGGCCTGCACCGCGAGCCGGCCGAAGGCCGCGAACGGGACGTCCTCCTCCAGCATGTCGCCCACCTGGAAGTCGGGATCCTCGTAGCGGGCCTCCTCCAGCGGGATCTGCCAGCTCGCATCCTCCACCTGCTCCACGACCTGGCGCAGGCGGACAATCCGGATCGTGCCCTGCATCTCGTCCACGGCCATCTCGAACCGCACATTGGGCCCGTACCGCCGCATCAGCGCCGCATGGATGCCGTCGCGGAGCAGGTCCAGGAGCTCGGCGCGGTCGAGTTGCTTGGTCGTACTGAGCTCGCGAAACGCCGCGAGCATCTCGGTGGAACCGGACATCGCTCTTCTCCCCTGAGCTAGTGCTTCTTCATCCCCTTCGCCGGCCAGTCGTACACCAGCACGGCGTCCTTCACGTCCCCGAGGGCCACCCGGGCCACCTGCCCCGTGGGCAGGCGCACCTCGACCGTCGCCGCGTCCGGAACTGCCTCGATCACCACAACCGGCCGGCCGGGGATGCCGGCCGCCCTCAGCATCACGCGCCGTCCGGTGTACCGGCGCCAGTGCTCGGGAAACCGCACCGGCCGCTCGACGCCTGGCGACGACACCTCGAGCACGTACGTGGTGCCCACGGCACCACCCGCCTCGAGGGCCCGCTCCAGGGCCCGGCTCAGCACAGCACAATCGTCGGTGGTGATAGCCGGGCCGGGCCCGTCGGGCGGCCGGTCAGCACGAACCTTGAGGACCGGACGCGACGGCATGCCCGACTGCCGCAGGTCCACCAGCTCGAACCCCAGCGACTCGACCACGCCCCGGACCAGGTCCTGCACCTGCTCAGGCGACATGTCACCTGCCCCCGGGGACGGCAAAACAAAAAACGTGGGGAAGATCCCCACGTCGTCGGCGAGCCAGCCCTTCGACTTCCCCAGAGCAGGAAAAGATAGGGCCCAAGGGCCCTGGCGGCAAGACGTACCCTCAGGGTTTCGCGCCGAGGTACGCCACCATCCGACCGTCCGCCCCGCCGGACCGCCGGTGACTGAAGAAGGTTCCCGAGTCTGTCGCGGTACACCATTCCGAGATCGTGATGTCCGTAACGCCGGCCGCGTGCCCCATCTCGACCAGCACGGCGCGAAGGTCAGCCTGCCACGGACCCGGCCCGTCATGGGGAAGGCCAAGGCCAGCCATGACTTCAGATCCCACTTCATATGCAGCGCCTGAAATGCCTACGCCACAATGCATTACAAGATCGAATGGCTCGCAGCGTACCTTGGCACACAGGAGCTCGATTCCGCGCGCCAGGATGCCACCGGCCGTTCCCCGCCAGCCCGCGTGGAGGAGGGCGATACCCCCATGCCGCGGTGCGGCGAGGTACACCGGGATGCAGTCAGCTACGGTCACGGTGAGCATGAGGCCCGCCTTGTCGGTGGCGTGCCCATCGACGTCGTCCACGTGAATCCAGCCCATGCCGCCGTCGTGCCAGCAGACATGCGCGCCGTGCACCTGGTAGCCGGTGGCGCAGGCCCGGAGGCAGCTTTCAGCGCGGCGCACGGCACGCCAGCGTGCCAGCACCTTCCCAACCGGCTCGCTGGAGGAGAGCCCCAGGTCGAAGGGATCTGCGCCACTTCCCCGCCCCGTGATGCCTGCCACCAGTCCGTACTGCTCCCGCCACCCGGGCACCTCGAACCTCGGGACGTCGCCCGGCACGGGCGCCTCCCTGAGCGTGCGTGCGGACGTCGCTGGCCTGCGCGTTCCTGTCGAGGCTGCCACCCCGGTCAATCCTCGAGGCGCTGGATCTCAGCGCCCAGGGCCCGGAGCCGCTCGTCGATCTTCTCGTAGCCTCGCTCGATCTGGCCCACGTTGTGGATGGTGCTCGTACCCTCGGCGGCCAGCGCGGCGAGGAGCATTGCCATGCCGGCCCGGATGTCGGGGGATTCCACGACGCCACCCTTGAGGGGTGAGGGGCCGTTGATCACGGCCCGGTGGGGGTCACAGAGCACGATGCGGGCGCCCATGCCGATGAGCTTGTCGACGAAGAAGAGCCGGGACTCGAACATCTTCTCGAAGACGAGCAGCATGCCCTCGCACTGGGTGGCCGCCACGATCGTGGTGGACATGAGGTCGGCCGGGAACGCCGGCCAGGGCCCATCCTCGAGCTTCGGCACGTGCCCGCCGAGGTCCGGGCGCACGCGGCGCTCCTGGTTGGCGTCGATGTGCAGCCGGGGTCCGTCGAGCCGCGGCCGGATGCCAAGTCGGTCGAACGCCAGCAGGGCGGCACGGAGGTCCTCGCCGCGCACTCCCTCGATGAGCAGGGACCCGTTGGTGACGGCCGCCAGGCCGATGAAGCTGCCGATCTCGATGTGGTCCGGCCCCACGGCGTGCCGGGCCCCGCCGAGGGGGCGGCCCCCTTCGATCACGTAGACGTTGGAGCCGATGCCCTCGATGCCAGCGCCCATCGCCACGAGAAAGCGGGCCAGGTCCTGCACATGCGGCTCCGCCGCGGCATTCCGGAGCACGGTGCGGCCGGTCGCGCGCACCGCTGCCATGAGGGCGTTCTCGGTGCCCGTGACGCTGGGCTCATCGAGGAAGATGTCCGCGCCCCTCAGGTGGCGTGCCTCCACCGTGTAGTCGGCGCCCACCTGCACCTCGGCCCCGAGGTGTTCGAGCGCCAGGAAGTGGGTATCCACGCGGCGGCGCCCGATCACGTCCCCGCCCGGCGGCGGAAGGGTCACCCGGCCGAACCGGGCGAGCATGGGCCCCGCCAGGAGGATCGACGCGCGAATACGGGCACAGAGGCGCGGGTCGAGCGGCTTGGGCTGCGCATTCGCGCTGTCCACGCGGATGGCGTTGGGACCGGTCCACTCGACGGCACAGCCCAGGTCCGCGAGCAGGTCTACCAGCGTTTCCACGTCGCGGATCCGCGGGATGTTCTCGAGGTCACATGGGCCCTCGGCCAGCAAGGTGGCGGCGAGGATCGGGAGGGCCGCGTTCTTGTTGCCGGCCGGGCGGATGGTGCCGTTGAGCGGCCGACCGCCCACGACCTGGTATCGGAGAGGCATGGCCGAACAGTACCAGCGCGGCAGGGGGCGTCAAGCGCGTACGGGGCTTGCGATTGGGCGTCCGGTGTCGATGTTTATGCATGCTCCTCCTCCGGCAGGACCTCCCCGCGTGGGTCCCCCCCACCATGGCCATCTCCCTCGTCGTCATCGCCGTCAGCTTCGCCGTGATCGGCACGATCACGCTCCTGGTGGGCACGCGCGTGCTCCGGCAGCTCAAGGTCGCCCGGGAGCGCCTCGACGAGGTGCACTACGACGTCCGGCGAACGATGAAGTCGATGCGACGCACGGCGCGGGGCGTCGCCGACCTCGTCACTGGCGAAGCGGCGGAACTGGCCTCAACCAGCCGCGACCTGCAGCAACGCCTCCGTGGCGCGGCCGACCGGGTCCAGGAGCGGTTCGACGACCTGGATGCGCTCTATGAGGTGGTGTACAACGAGGTAGCCGAGACGGCGCTGGATGTCGCAGCGGGCGCCCGGGGGCTCCGCAGGAATCCCGTGGTGCGGACAGTCCGGCGGTTCCTGGGTCGGTGACGACCCTGGTCATTCGCCTCGTCCGTGTCGTCGCCATGGTGCTCGTGGTGGCGGTGGCTGTGGCCGAGCCGGCCTGGGCCTGGACGCCAGGCACGCATGTCTACCTGGGCGAGTCGCTCCTCGCCAACCTGCACCTCCTGCCGCTGGCCACGGCCGACCTTCTCCGCACGTTTCCGTACGACTTCCTCTACGGCAACATTGCCGCCGACAGCTCGATCGCCAAGAAGTACGCGCCGGTGGGGCGCCACTGTCACTACTGGCATGTCGGGCAGGAGATCCACGATCTCGGCGGGACGGAGTCGCTCCGCGCATTCGGCCTGGGTTACCTCTGCCACCTCGCGGCCGATGTCGTGGCGCACAACTACTTCGTGCCACGCCAGCTCGTCCTCACCTCAAGCACCGCTGGCGTGGGGCATGCCTACTGGGAGAGTCGCGTGGAGACTCACCTGGGCGCGGCGTATCCGCAGCGGGCCCGCGACCTGATCCAGATGGACACATCCGAGGCGGACCAGCACCTGGCGCGCATCATCTCGCCTACCCTGTTCAGCGTCGGCACCAACCGGCGCCTCTTCAAGGGGCTGGTGCACCTGGCCGAAATGCGGAGCTGGCAGCGCGGGCTGCGTGTCGCGGTGGAGCGGAGCCGGTGGTCGTTGCGGGATGATGACGTGGAAGCGCACCTCGGGCTCTCGTACGACCACATGGTGCGCCTGCTCTCGGAACCGGACGCCGCTCCCCGGCGGTTCGACCCTTCCGGTGAGGCGCCGCTCCACCAGGCCAAGGTCCTGCGCCGCGGGATCCTGGCCGATGGTCCGCGTCGGCGGGCGCAACGACTCATCGAGGTTGCCGAGGGAACCTACGGCCTGCCGCATGACGCCCTGACGTACTGGCCCGAGCGGGTCAGGCCACTCCCCTGGCGCGCACCGGCCGAGCGCCGCAGGAAGCGCCTGGAAGCCTAGGTCGTGGCCGCGTCCAGCAGCTGGTAGGCAGGCAAGGTCAGGAACTCCAGCAATTCGTCGCGGCTCACCAGGTCCCGCAGCAACACCCGTGCATCGGCCAGCCGACCCCGATCCTCCGGCACCAGCTGCTCCGCCATCCGGTCAATCTCCGCCAGCAGCCGCTCGAGGGTGATCGGCTGGCCGTCTTCGGTCACCACGTGGTGCCGGCGCCACTGCCAGAGTTGTGAGCGCGCAATCTCGGCGGTCGCGGCATCCTCCATCAGGTTGTCGATGCCGACGGCGCCCAACCCGCCAATCCACGCGTCCAGGTAGAGCAGCGCGACCCGCACGTTCGACACCACCCCGGCCCACGTTACCGATGCCCCGGGGACGGCCACCTGTGTCAGCGCCTCCACGCCGGGTAGCGGATCGGAGGCGCGTCGTGCCTTCTGGTCGGCGGCGGCACCGAACGCGGCGCTGAACACCTCCGCCACCACGGGCACGAGGTCGGGGTGTGCCACCCACGCCCCGTCGTACCCGGCGGCTGCTTCCCGTGCCTTGTCCTGCCGCACGCGTTCCAGGGCGACGCGGTTGACCTCCGGGTCGCGCCGGCTCGGGATGAAGGCCGCCATGCCGCCGATGGCGTGCGCCTCTCGCCGATGGCAGGTCACCACGAGCCGCTCGGTATAGGCCCGCATGAAGGGCACGGCCATCGTCAACTGGCTCCGGTCCGGCAGGACGAACGCGGGATGGGCCCGGAAAGCCTTGATCACGCTGAAGAGGTAGTCCCACCGCCCCGCGTTGAGGCCAGCCACGTGTTCGCGCAGCTCGTGGAGGATCTCCTCCATCTCGAAGGCCGCGAGGATGGTCTCGATGAGCACGGTCGCGCGGATCGATCCCCGTGGCATCCCGAGCAGTCGCTGGGCCCGGATGAAGATGTCGTTCCAGAGGCGAGCCTCGAGGTGGCCCTGCAGCTTCGGGAGGTAGAACCATGGCCCGGCCCCGCGGGCCAGGAGCTCCGCGGCGTTGTGGAAGAGGTAGAGGCCGAAGTCCACGATGCCTCCCGGCGCCGGCGTTCCATCCACCAGCAGGTGGCGCTCCGGGAGGTGCCACCCGCGGGGCCGCACCACCAGGGCGGCCAGCTCTGCGCCGAGGGCATAGTGACGCCCGTCCGGTGCCGTGAACTCGAGTGTGCGCCGGATCGCATCCACGCAGTTGGCCTGGCCGCCGACCAGGTTGGCCCAGGTGGGTGACGTGGCGTCCTCGAAGTCTGCCATGAAGACGCGCGCGCCGGAGTTGAGCGCATTGATCATCATCTTGGCATCGGTGGGTCCGGTGATCTCCACGCGCCGGTCCCGGAGCCCCGGCGGCGCGGGGGCAACGCTCCACGTGCCTTCCCGCACCGTGCGCGTCTCCGGCAGGAGCCCGGGACGTTCCCCCTGGTCGAGGCGGTGCTGCCGCTCGGCGCGCCGGGCGAGCAGTTCGGTGCGGCGGGGGCCGAACTCGCGGCAGAGCGTGGCGACGAACTCGAGCGCATCGGGCGTGAGGATGCGATCTGCCCCAGCGACCGGCGGGCCCGCGACGCGCACGCTTGTCATGGTGCGCCCTTGCCGGCATGCACCGGTGCGACATACCCCCGGCCCCGCACGACCCGCCCCGGCCGCGCCGTGGTCGCCTCGCCATTCCGCAGTGCCGGGATCCCGTTCACCACCACGTGGTGCACCCCGACCGCATACTGGTGCCCGTTCTCGAAGGTGGCGCGATCGCCGATGGTGGCCGGGTCGAAGACCACGATGTCGGCGAGGTACCCCCGCGCCAGGCGGCCCCGGCGCTCCAGCTTCAGGTTCGCCGCCGGGAGCGCCGACAGGCGACGCACGGCCTCCTGCAGCGTGAGGAGGCGCTCCTCACGGACGTACTTGCCGAGCAGGCGGGCAAAGTTGCCGTACGCGCGTGGGTGCGTGGCGTTGCTTGGCACCGTGTCCGCCAGGGTGTAGGCCCCGCCGTCGGAGCCGAACGACACCCAGGGACGCCGCAACGCCTTGCGCAGGTTGGCCTCGGAGATGGAGAAAAACACCACCGAGACGCGGCCCCGATCCTCCAGCACCAGGTCCATCGCGGCCACGATGGGTGGCACCTTCCGCTCGGCGGCGACCTCGGACAGGCGCCTGCCCATGAGCGATCGGAGGGCCGGGTTCCGGAACCCGACCAGCAGGGTCGCGGCGGGGTCGGACAGGCTGGCGTCGGCAGCGATGCGCGTGCGCGCAGCGGAATCGGCGAGGCGGATGAGGAGGGAATCAAACCCGCCCGATTGGGCCCAGTCGGGGAACACCGAGGTGAGCCCGGTGGAGGAGGCGGCGTAGGTGTACATGTCGGCGCTGATACGCAGGCCGGCCCGCCGCGCGGAATCGACCTTTGCGAGGAGCGCGTCGAACTTGTCCCAGTTGGCCTTGCCGGCCGCCTTGATGTGGTAGATCTCCGCCGGGACGCCTCCCTCGCGTGAAATCCGCAGCAGTTCGTCCGTGGCCTCAAGCAGCCTCGTTCCCTCGCTCCGCATGTGGGAGATGTAGACCCCGTGCGGCGCGGAGGCCCTGGCCAGGGCCACCAGCTCCTCGGTGGTGGAGAAGCTCGCCGGTGGGTAGATGAGCGAGGTCCCGACGCCCATGGCCCCCTCGGCCATCGCCTGCCGGACCAGCGCCTGCATGGCAGCCAGCTCCGCAGGGGTTGGCGCCCTGGGATCCATGCCCAGTTCGTGCAGGCGCACCGTCGTGGCCCCGATGAATGAGGCGACGTTCAGGCTGATCCCTCGCGCCGCGAGGGAATCGAGTGCCTCGCCGAATCCCCACTGGTGCAGGGTGTCACCCCGGGCGAGTGCTTCGCGGTAGATGCGGTCGTTCACCGGGCCGGGTGACGTGCCCTCGCCGAAGACCTCGAGCGTGACCCCCTGGCGCAGGTCGCTCTCACCGCGGCCATCGGTGAGCAGCTCGTCATACCCCCAGCTCAGCATGTTCACGAAGCCGGGCGCCACGGCCATGCCCTGCGCGTTGATGGTGTCGCGCGCTTGCATGCCCCCGAGCTTGCCGATGGCAACGATCGAGTCGCCCTGCACGGCGATGCTGCCCCGCTTCGGGGCGCCGCCGCTGCCGTCGTAGATCATCCCATCCAGGACAAGGAGGTCCACCGTAGCCGGCGGGATGCCAGGTGAGCCCCCCGCGGGCACCGCCACGAAGAGTCCAGCCAGGACGATGGATCGTGAGGGGGAGAAGCGGGTCATGGGCGACGTTACTCCTTGAGGCGTGCTGCCAGGAGCGGCTGTACCGCCTTGGGGTCGGCCTTGCCGCCGCTCCGCTTCATCACCTGCCCCGTGAAGAAGCCCATGAGCTTGGCCTCGCCACCCTTGAAACGGGCCGCCTCGCCCGGGTGGGCCGCCACCACCTCATCTACCCAGGTGGCGAGCTGCCCCGTGTCACTCACCTGCACCAGGCCCAGCCGCTGCGCGATCGTGTCAGGGCTGTCGGCGGAGGTGAGGAGTTCCGTGTACACCTGCTTCGCGGCCTGCCGGCTCACGGTGCCCTGCTTGACGAGGTCGATCAGTGCGGCCAGTCGCCCCGGCGCCACCAGGAAGCTCCCGGTCTCGTTCCACGAGGTGAGCACCGTCTCCAGGACCCAGTCGGCTGCGCTCTTGGGTTCGGCTCCCGCACTCACCGCCTCCTCGAAGTACTCGGCGACCGGTCGCTCGAGGCAGAGCGTCGCGGCGTGATAGGCTGGCAGGCCGTATGCAGACATGAAGCGGTCGCGGCGCGCCTCCGGGAGTTCGGGCAACGAGGCGAGCTGCTGGGCGATCCAGGCAGGGTCCAGGACGAGCGGCGGCAGGTCCGGATCGGGGAAGTAGCGATAGTCGTGGCTCCCTTCCTTGGACCGGAGCGATCGGGTCTCACCCGTCGCCGCGTTGAAGAGGCGGGTTTCCTGGGCCACCCGCTCGCCCCGTTCCAGCAGGGCCACTTGCCGCTCGCGCTCGACCTCGAGGGCCCGTTCCACGTTGGCAAAGCTGTTGAGGTTCTTCACCTCGGTCTTGGTGCCCAGTACCTCATCGCCGAGGCGGCGCATCGAGAGGTTGGCGTCCACGCGCAGGGTGCCCTTCTCCATGCTGCAGTCGGAGACTCCGGCATAGACCAGGAGCTGCTTCAGGGTGGTGAGGTAG
The DNA here is from genome assembly GCA_964638035.1 of uncultured Gemmatimonadaceae bacterium. Lineage (GTDB taxonomy): Bacteria > Gemmatimonadota > Gemmatimonadetes > Gemmatimonadales > GWC2-71-9 > JAGGAG01. The sequence continues at coordinate 29,591 of CAZWXD010000020.1, forward strand.
GCCCGTGCCTCAGCCGGGCTCCGCATGTCCGGCTCGCTCACGATCTCGGCGAGGGGCACGCCGGCCCGGTTCAGGTCCACCGCGGTGCGGCCCGGCACCCGGTCGTGCAGCGACTTGCCCGCGTCTTCCTCGAGGTGGAGCCGGGTCACCCCGATGGCGATGCGCCCACGCTCCGGCGAGTCAATCATGATGCGGCCGCCCGTCGCGAGGGGCCGCTCGAACTGCGAGACCTGGTATCCCTTGGGAAGGTCGGGATAGAAGTAGTGCTTGCGCGCGAAGATGCTCACCGGATGGACGGTGCAGCCAAGCGCCAGTGCGCCACGGGCACCCAGGCGAACCGCTTCCTCGTTGGGCACGGGCAGCGCCCCGGGCAGGCCCAGGGTGTATGGATCGACCAGGGTATTGGGCTCCTGGCCGAAGGCATTGGCCGCCGCGCAGAACATCTTGGTCTTCGTGGCGAGCTGGACGTGCACCTCGAGTCCGATCACCGTCTCCCAGGCCATCAGCGCACCTCCGCCACGGCATCGAGCGCCGCCTCGAGCACCTGTGCCGCCCCGAGCATGCGCTCCTCGCCGAACATCGGGGCAATGAGCTGTGCGCCCACCGGGAGCCCTTCCGTGCGCCCCACTGGAAGGCTCATGGCCGGCAGGCCCGCCAGGCTGATGGCGCACACGAAGACGTCGGCGTAGTACATGGCCACCGGGTCATCGCTCTTCTCCCCGGCGCGAAATGCCGGCGTGGGGGTCGTGGGGGTCAGCAGCAGGTCCACGCCCTCCTGGAAGACACGGGTGAAGTCATGGGCAATGAGGGCCCGCACCGCCTGGGCCCTGCCATAGTAGGCATCGTAGTAGCCGGCGCTCAGCACGTAGGTGCCGACCAGGATCCGGCGACGGACTTCCGGCCCGAAGCCGTCACGCCGGGTGTGCCGGTACATGGCGGCCACGTCATCCCCCGGCTGCTCGCGCCGAAGCCCGTAGCGCACGCCGTCGTAGCGCGCGAGGTTCGAGGCAGCCTCGGCCGGGGCGACGATGTAGTAGGTGGGCACGGCATACTTCGAGTGCGGGAGCGACACGTCGCGGAACTCCGCGCCCAGCGCACGCGCGGCAGCAATGGTGCGGTCCAGGCCTGCCCGCACGCCGGCATCGAGGTCAGCCGGGAAGTACTCCCGCGGCAGGCCGATGGTGGTGCCCTTCAGGCTGGCGCCAGGCGCCACGGGGGCAAGGGCCGGTAGCGGTGGGAGTGCCGCGCTCGTCGCATCGAGCACGTCGTGACCACTCATGGCGCCCAGGACCAGGGCCGCGTCCTGCACGGTGCGGCCGAAGCACGAGATGCAGTCGAGCGAGGAGCCGAAGGCAACGAGTCCGTACCGGCTCACGCGGCCGTAGCTCGGCTTCACGCCAACCACGCCACAGAAGCTGGCCGGCTGGCGCACCGACCCGCCCGTCTCCGAGCCGAGCGCCGCCGGGACGACCCCGGCCGCCACGAGTGCCGCTGACCCGCCGGATGAGCCGCCGGGTACCCGTGCGGGGTCGAGCGGATGGTGCACCCGGCCGAACGCCGAGTTCTCGGTGGAGGATCCCATGGCGAACTCGTCGAGGTTGGCCTTGCACGCCACCATCGCACCGGCCGCCCGGAGCCGCTGCACCGCCGTGGCGGTATAGGGCGAGACATACCCCTCGAGGATCCGCGAGGCGCAGGTGGTGGGCTGCTCGGCCGTCACGATGTTGTCCTTGATGGCGAGTGGCATGCCGTGCAGCAACCCGCGGCTCCCCATGCGCTCGACCCGGGCCGCCTCCTGCTGGAGGAGGCGGGCAGACCAATCCAGCGTGGCGTTGAGCCCGCTCGCCGCCTCCAGGCGGCGCACCACTTCCCCGGCGATGGCAGTGGGCGTGCTCACTCGCCCTCCATTGCCGTGTGCCGCGGGACGGTAAAGAACTCCCCGGCAAACCCCGGTGCCATCTCCGCCGGTGAGCGGACCAGCGCTTCGGGGGCCACCACGTCGGCACGAAGCCCGGCCCGGTCGGGTCCCGCGTGGAGGGCCGGTGCACCTGCGACCGGCACCTCCGCCAGCTGGCCCACCATCGCCACGATGCGCTGGAGCTGGTCCACCAGTTGCGGCAGGTCGGCCTCGGGAACCTCGAGTGACGCCAACCGCGCCACGTGAATGACGTCCTGCCGTCCAATGGTGCTCATGAGCCGTCCTCGTCTCGCTCCAGTCCCGCATAGGCAACCAGCAACTGCTTGGTGCCGATCTCGTCGTCGTCGAAACGTACCGTGACCTTCAAGTCTCGCCCGGCGCCAGCGAGCCCCTGGATGGTCCCCGACCCGAAGCGCCGGTGCCGGACCCGCTCTCCCTTGACGTACCGCGGCGCCACCTGTGACTCCTCGGCGGCGTGCGCGGCATGGCCTGCCGGCGCGGCGGCCCCTTCATCAAGGTGCCACGCACCGCGCCCGCCGCGCGCACCAGGCCCGCCGCGCCACATGCTGCCCCGGCTGCTGCTGAACACGAGACTGCTGCGCACCTCATCCACGACACCGGGCGGCAGCGCCTCGAGGAACTTCGATCGGATGGAGTGGCGAAGCTCCCCGCCGCGACGCCGCGTCTGGGCCCAGGTGAGGTAGAGCTTGTCCCGCGATCGCGTGATACCCACGTAGCACAGGCGGCGCTCCTCCTCGAGCCCACCGGGCTGTTCCTCCGCCCGCATGAGCGGAAAGAGCCCGTGCTCCATGCCGGCGAGCACCACCACGCGCCACTCGAGGCCCTTGGCGGTGTGGAGGGTCATCAGGGTGACGCCATCCTCCGCGCCAGCCACGTTGTCGTTCCCGCTCAGCAGGGCCGCCTCTGCCAGGAACCGCTCGAGCGGCGTGGCCTCCTCCTCGGGGACGAATTCCTCTGACCAGGCGGCGGCACTGGCCAGCAACTCCCGGACGTTCTCCCAGCGGTCGGGGCCATCCGGTCCCTCTGCCCGCAGGACCTCCTCGTACCCGATCGCCTCGATGATGCGCTCCAGCAGGTCCGCCGGCGACATGCCCTGGCTCAACCCCTCGAGGCTGCTGATGAGGCCGGCGAAGGCGACCAGCGCCGAGCGCACGTTGGGCCGGAGGCCGACGATCATCTCGGCCGCCCGTGCGGTGTCGAGCAGGGGCCTGCCCCACGCCTGGGCCTGGGCCGTGAGCGTCGCCAGGCCCGACTCACCCAGGCCCCGGCGCGGTACCGCCACCGCGCGCAGGAAGGCGGCGTCGTCCCGGGGGTTGGCCACCAGGCGGAGGTACGCGAGCAGGTCCTTCACCTCGCGGCGGTCGTAGAAGCTGATCGCGCCCACCAGCCGATAGGGCACCCCGGCCCGGCGAAAGGCCTCCTCCATGGCGCGCGACTGCGAGTTGGTCCGGTAGAGCACCGCCATCTCGGGGAGGTCGTAGGCGCCTGTCCCCCGCTGGCGCTGCAGTTCCCGCACGATCCACTCCGCCTCGTCCCGTTCGTCGGCCGCGGTCAGCAACGTCACCGGTTCGCCGCCACGCCGCCGGGTGCGCAGGGTCTTGCCGATGCGACCGCTGTTCTCGGCGATCACCGCGTTGGCGGCGTCCAGCACCACCTGGGTCGAGCGGTAGTTCTCCTCCAGCCGCACCAGCGTCGTCCCCGGAAAGTCGCGCTGGAACTGCGCCATGTTCCGGACATCGGCCCCGCGCCAGCCGTAGATCGACTGGTCGTCATCCCCCACCACCGCGACGTTGCCATGGGCCCCCAGGTGCCGGATGAGCTCGTATTGCGCCCGGTTGGTGTCCTGGAACTCGTCCACCAGCACGAACGCAAACCGCTGCTGCCAGGATGCGAGGCGCTCGGGATGGTCGCGGAAGAGGGCCAGCGGGTGGAGCATCAGGTCATCGAAGTCCATGGCATTCGCCGAGCGGAGGGCCGGGCCCATGGCCTCGAAGACGTCGGCGGCCACGATGGCCAGCCGGTCGAAGGGCGAACCCTCCCGGAGGGCGGCGGCGTCCTGCATGCGGTTCTTCGCTGCCGAGATGACGGACGCCACGGCCCGCGGGGTGAAGTGCCTGGTGGAGTGGCCCTGCTGCTCGAGGAGCCGGCGCACCAGCGCCTCGCGATCGTCCTCATCATAGATCGTGAACTGCCGGGTGAAGCCGAGCACCTCCGCATCGCGGCGCAGCATGCGGGCGGACAGGCTGTGAAACGTGCCGATCCAGAGGCCGGCCGGGTCGCGTGCCAGGAGTCGCGCCACGCGCTCCTTCATCTCCCCTGCGGCCTTGTTGGTGAAGGTCACCGCAAAGATGCGCCCGGGCAGCACCCCATGGTGCTCGATGAGGTTCGCGATGCGCGCCGTGAGCACCCGGGTCTTGCCGGAGCCTGCACCGGCAAGCACCAGCAACGGACCGTGCACATGGTCCACGGCCTCGCGCTGCGCAGGGTTGAGCCCGCCAACCTGTTCCAGTGTGCTGGTCATGCGCCCTGCAGGGGGATGCGGATGATGAACGTCGTGTGCTGGCTGACCGGGTCGAGTTCGAGGCGCCCATCGTGGGCGTCTTCCACCACGCGCCGCGCCAGGGCAAGCCCGATGCCCCAGCCGCGCTCCTTGGTGGTTACCCCGGCCTCGAAGATGGCCCGGCGAAGGTCCCGTGGAACCCCGGGGCCGTCGTCCACCACGCGCAGCTCGCCCGCCCCGTTCACGGTGTCGGCAGCGATGACGATGGTTCCCTGGCGTCCCTGCAACGCATCAATGGCATTCTTCACCAGCGCCTCCAGGGCCCACTCGAGCAGCACGGGATCGCCGGCCACCGTCGGCCCCGGGCCCGCGGCTTCCACCCGCAGTTCGATCGGGTTGGCGTGGCGCGGGAGCCGGTGCCTGAAGTACCCGGCCACGCGATCCGCGAGGGCGCCCAGCCCGATGGGCTCGCGCCGGGGGGCGTTGCCGATCCGCTCAAAACGCTGCGCCACGCGGTCGAGCCGCTCCGCGTCGGCGAGCAGGTGGTCCGCCAGGCCCGGAGGCGGCGTGGGCCGGCTCCGGATCGCCTCGATCCAGCCATGCAGGCTCATGAGCGGTGTCCCCAGCTGGTGCGCCGCTTCCCGCGCCATCGCCACCCACACGCGGTCGCGCTGGGAGTCCACCGCGGCGCGATAGGCGTACAGCGAGACGCTCACGATGACCGCGATCGTCACCGCCTCGAACACCACCAGGGCCGTGATGATCCGCCCGGCCGGCATCGGGCCATAGTGGATCGTGCCGACCAGTGAATCGACGATCGGGGGATAGCGGCGATCCAGCCGGAGGGCGTAGGCACGAACCGCGGGGTCGTCCCGGCTGGTGGCGGCAAACGGAAGGTTGTCGTAGGCGGTGACGCGGCCCTGATCATCCGTCACCACCAGGGGCATTCCCAGCAACCGGACGCGCTCCCCCAGGCGGAGGAGGGCGCTTGCCTCGGCCCCCGGGCGCGGGTCGTTGAGGCCGGCGAAGACGCCCGCATACAGGCGGCTGGCGTTCTCGGCCTCGCGCCGGAAGTGGCGCACCACGAAGAAGCTGGTGCCCACGCTCAGGATGATGAGCGCCACCACCAGGGCTACCGCGAGCCCGGGGGCCCAGCGCCGGAGGCGATCGCTACGCACGTGGGGTGAGGCGGTCGGTCCCGACGTAGGGTGCCAGCGCACCGGGAATCCGGACCGACCCGTCTTCCTCCTGGTTGTTCTCGAGCAGCGCGATCAGGGTCCGGGGAAAGGCCAGCCCCGAGGCGTTCAGCGTGTGCACGAACTCCGGCTTGGCACCGGGCTCCGGGCGGAAGCGAATGCCGGCACGTCGGGCCTGAAAGTCGGCAAACGTGCTGGCGCTGGAGACCTCGAGCCACGCCCCCACGCCCGCTGCCCAGACCTCGAGGTCGAAGGTGCGGGCGCTATGGAATCCCGTGTCCCCCGCCGCGAGGGCCACCCGACGGTACGGCAGTTCCAGCCGCTCGAGTACTGCCTCGGCATGCCTCGTGATGCGCTCGTGCTCCGCATCGGATTCCTCGGGCCGGCAGAAGCGCACCAGCTCTACCTTCTCGAACTGGTGGACCCGGATGAGGCCCCGGGTGTCCTTGCCTGCTGCCCCGGCCTCCCGGCGGAAGCACGGGGTCCAGGCACAGTAGGCGCGGGGCAGCATCCCGGCCTCCAGGATCTCGTCCCGGTGCAGGTTGGTCACCGGTACCTCGGACGTCGGGATCAGGTAGAGCCCGTCGCGCTCCAGCGCGTACAGTTCCTCCGCAAACTTCGGGAGCTGCCCGGTGCCCTGCGCCGACGCCTGGTTCACCACGAATGGCGGGACCACCTCGGTATACCCGTGCTCGCGGGTATGCAGGTCCAGCATGAAGTTGCCCAGGGCACGGCTGAGCCGGGCGCCTTGCCCCAGCAGCACCGGGAACCCCGAGCCGGCGACCTTGGCGCCCCCGGTGAGGTCGAGGATGCCGAGTGCCGCGCCCAGCTCCCAGTGCGGACGCGGCACAAAGCCATGCTGCGGAGGCTCGCCCCAGGCCTTGATGACGGTGTTCCGGCTGGCGTCACCATCGGGCACGTCGGGATGCAGGAAATTGGGCACCGTGAGGAGCACCGCATCCAGCGCCTCATCCACGCCACGCACCAGGGCATCCAGCCGCCTCACTTCTTCGCCACTCGCCTTGAGCTGCTGCAGGAGGTCGTTTGCGTCCTCCCGCGCCTTCTTGCGCCGTGCGACCTCGTCGCTGGCCGCGTTCCGCTCTGCCTTGAGGGCCTCGACCCGCACGAGCAGGTCCCGGCGCTGGCGGTCGAGGTCAACAACCTGCTGGAGGAGGCCATCGGTGGCGGGGTCAAGGCGCCGGCCAAGCGCGGCACGTGATCCTTCCGGATCCTGGCGCAGGCGCCGGATGTCGATCACGAACTACTCCTCCGGGATGCCCGGGGCGAGGCCGAGGTAGCCGCAGTTGATGTTGATGAGGAACTGCATCGTGACCGACCGTTCTGCCGTGTCGACGGCCAGCACCTCGAACTTGCCGTACTGCGGCACGCCCAGCGACCCGCAGACGACACGGGACCGCCCGACCAGGACGGCACCGACTTCGGCTGGCACGGTGTCATCCGTGACATAGCCGTCGTGGGGTGCCACCCGGATGCTGTCGAACGCCTGGGTGGAAGCCTGCAGGCCGGGATTGGCCGAGGAACTGCCCAGTCCCAGGAGGGCGAGCGGCAGGAACACCGGCTGCCCGTGCGTGTCGATATTGAACGCGAAGTCGAACGCCGTGGTCTGGTCGGTCCGCACCGGGTGCCGCTCGGGCATCGAGAAGCCGCTCGGCGCCGTGATGGGCGTCCCCTGGATGGCATAGAAGGTGGTGGTGTCCACCATGTTGACCTCCGACGCCGGGGACAGGTCGGACGAACTGCCGCACGCCGCCACCAGCACCATGGCGAGCACGCAGGATACGCGCAGAAGTTGCATAGGCGGGGAAGCTTAGGGCTCGTCCAGAGGGCGGTCAACCCGTGGATTTTTCTTGACTTCGGTTGCCGCGTTCCCTTAACGTTGCCCAGCGGCAATCCCCCTTCATTCGAGTGTCGATGTGCCCAACATTGGCGACGTGGTACGCACCCTCGCCGAGCGTCCCGGGGTCGAGGCGGTCATCGTGGCATCCATGGATGGGCTGCCCATCGCGCACGAGGTGCGCACCGCTGGCGACCACGATGCCATCGCGGCCCTCGCGGCAACGGCCGTGCGGCACGCTGCCCGCCTGGTGGAGGGCGCGGATCGGGGCGAGCTGCGCACCGTGGCGCTCGAGGGCGAGCGGGGCACGGTGCTGATGGCACCGGCGGGGCCGACGAGCTGGCTGCTGGTGCTGGTGGAGCCGGACGCGAACTTCGGCCGGCTGCTGCACGACTTGCGGCGGCACCACGCTTCCCTCGCCGCATTGCTCTGACGGTGGACTGGGGCGTCATCGTGGCCGGCGGGTCGGGCACCCGCTTCTGGCCCCTCAGCACTCCGCAGCACCCCAAGCAACTCCTGCCGCTGGCCGGGCCGCAGTCCACGGCCGAGGCCGCGGTGACCCGCCTCGAGGGCCTCATCCCGCGCGAGCGCGTCCTCGTGGTCACCGGTCCGGCCCTGGCAGGGCCACTGGCCGAGCGGCTCGCCCTCCCACGCGCCAATATCCTGGTGGAGCCGCGGGCGGCCTCCACCGCGCCAGCACTCATCTGGGCGGCGGCCGAGGCCAGGCGCCGCGACCCCGAGGCCACGATCCTGTGCATGCACGCCGACTGGTGGATCGCCGACGCGGCCGCATTCCGCCGTGTGGCCGGGACGGCCCTCCAGGCCGCGGTGGCGCATGATCGCCTGGTCACCGTGGGCATTGTGCCGACGCGACCCGAGACCGGCTATGGCTACATCGTGCCCGGCCCTGCGCTGGACGTGCACGCCAGCCGTGTGGCCCGTTTCCAGGAGAAGCCGGACGCCGCCACGGCACTGGACCTCATGGCAGGCGGTGCCCTCTGGAACAGCGGCCTGTTCGCCTGGACGGCGACGCGCCTGCTCGACGAAGTGCAGCGGCACGCACCAGAGGTGGCGCCGGCCCTGCCGCGCCTGCTCGATGGTGACGTGAACGGATTCTTTGCCGAGCTCACGCCCGTCTCCATCGATGTGGGCGTGCTGGAGCGAAGTGACCGCATCGCCGTGGTGCCTGGCGCCTTCCCCTGGGACGACGTGGGCACGTGGGACGCCCTCCTTCGGGTGCGACCACGTGACGCGCGAGGGAACGTGAGCCACGGCCCGGCGCACCTGGTCGAGACCACGGACTCGCTGGCGTGGTCGGACGGGCCGCCGGTCGTGCTCTACGGCGTCTCCGACCTGATCGTTGTGCAGGCCAATGGGCGCACCCTGGTGCTGCCTCGAAGCAGGGCAGCCGACATCAAGCACCTGCTCGACGCCCTGCCGCCAGGCGTGCGTGACGTCCCGTGACGGGCGGCTTCTTCCTGCTGGAACCCGAAGGTTCCGTTGCCTGGAGTCCCTTCCTCGGCGTCCGCCCCGTTGGCGAGCTGCGGGCGGGGGCCTGGCGCATCCGCGAGCGGTGGCAGCAGGCGCTCGGCGTGCCGGCCCTGGGCCACCTTGGAGACACGGCTGCCGGCTTCCACGAGCTGGATGAACCGCCCTTTCATGCGGGTCCACCCGATGGTGGTGACGCCGGTGTCATCGTCGCACGCAGCGACTTCGCGCCGGCGGCGACCCGCCTGACGCTCCCCCCGGGCACCAGTCGCCTCGTGCATCGGGGCGAGACCGTGGGCTGGATCGTCGCGCCGGGAGCGCCATGGCGGCGCTCGGAGGGGGGGCCAGCGGTGGAGGTCCCCGGGCTCCTGCTCCGGGGCAGCTTCGACCTTGTCACGGCACTCGAGCAGCTCCTGCCCGCCGACTGTGCTGCCCTGCTGGCGACACATGGCGGCCCGGCCCCGGAGGGCTGCCTGGTGCTGGGCAACCCGTCGCACCTTGGCGTGAGCAGCGCGAGCGTCGAGCCCGGCACCGTGTTCGACGTGCGCGGGGGCCCGATCATCGTCTCGGCGGGAGCCCAGGTCCTGAGCGGAACCAGGCTGGAGGGCCCCTGCCACGTAGGTCCGGGCGCACGGATCCTGGGCGGGGTGGTGCGCGGAAGCGTGATCGGCCCGCGCAGCGTGGTGCGCGGTGAGGTCAGTGCCTCGGTGTTCCTGGGCTATGCCAACAAGGCGCATGACGGCTTCGTGGGCCACAGTTACCTGGGGCACTGGGTCAACCTCGGCGCCGGTACCACGACATCCAACCTGAAGAACACCTATGGCCAGGTGCGCCTCTCGATCCATGGCGCATCGATCGACACCGGCCGGCAGTTCCTGGGAAGCCTGGTGGGGGACCACGCCAAGACAGCCATTGGCACGATGCTGTCCACCGGCACCGTCATTGGCGCTGGCGCCAACATCTTTGGCCCTGCGGCGGGAAAGTACGTGCCGCCGTTCGCGTGGGGCCTGGATGGGGCGCTGGTGACCGAGGAAGGCTTCATGCAGGTGGCGGGACGGGTCCTTCCCCGGCGCGACGTGGAACTCACCCCGGGCCGGCGGGCGTCGCTGCTGGCCATGTACCGTCGGCTGGTAAGGGGGGCGGCCGGCCGGTGACGGCGCTGCATGCCCTCGGCTCGGGATCGCGGGGCAACTGTTTCGTGGTCGAGCATGACGGCGCCGTGCTCCTGGTTGACGCCGGCTTCAGTGCCCGCGAGATCCAGCGCCGTGCCACCGCCGCCGGCATTGACCTCAACCAGCTCGTCGGCATCGCCCTGACTCATGAGCACGGTGACCACGCGTCAGGTGCACTCCGCCTCGCTGCGCACACCCGTGCCCCCATCCTGGCCTCACCCGGCACCTGGACCGCCCTGCGCCGCAGCGGCGGTGCGCGCCAGGTCACCTGGCGGGCCATCGGGAGTGCCGTGCGGGCGGAGGCAGGGCCCTTCTCGGTCTGGGGCTGTCCCATCGCGCACGACGCCGCGGAGCCCCTCGCGGTGGCGGTCGAGGTCGGGGATGTCCGGGTTGGCGTGGCCTACGACCTCGGCCGTCCCACCAACGCCGTGCGCTACCTCCTGCGCGACCTCACCGCGATCATCATCGAGGCCAACCACGATGAGGTGTTGCTGCGGACGAGTGGGTACCCGCCATCGGTGCAGCAGCGCATCGCGGGGTCCGCGGGGCACCTCTCCAACCGGGCAGCGGCGGAGGTGCTGGTCGAGGCCATGCACCCCGGTCTCTCCACCGTGGTCCTGGCCCACCTGAGCCAGCGCTGCAATGAGGAAGGGGTCGCGCGCGACACGGTGGAGGCGGCACTCCGCCGACGCGGGTTCACTGGTACCGTCCACGTGGCGCGCCAGGATGAGGCGGTGGGCCCCATGAGCCTGGCTCGCAGCGACGGGGCGCAGCTCGTGATGCTCTGAGCCCCGGTGGGGGCTACTGGGTGTCGGGGTCGGGCGGAACGGGAACGGTGTCGGGTCGCGCAGTCGGCGGCCCGACGCGCTTCAGGGTGATGGGCTCCTCGAGGTCCTCGCCGGAAAGCTTCATCTGGTCGCCCTTGAGCTCGATGCGGTACGTCTCCCACTCGCCACCCAACGCGATCCGGATCTCGTTGCGCGAGGGCCAGCGCCAGCGCACCGTCTCCTTGCCCCAGCTGGCGCTCGAGTCGGACCGGATGACGACCCGCTGCGGACCGTCCTTCGCCTTCACCTTGGCTTCCCAGGTGCCGGTCAGGCTCGCCTGCTGGGCCGCGAGCGTTCCCGGGATCATGACGAGCAACGCGGGAATGAGGGCCTTCATGTGGTGTCGCCTCCGGTCTCGGTGCTGTGCAACGCCGCCCAATGACGTACCTTCGTCCAGCCGCGCCCAAACCTGTCGGTTCGGCGTGGCGGGGGCAAGATGCGCGCCGGGGCTTTCGTGGCCTCGTACTTCACTGGAGGGCGTGAGCCGTGTTCGCTGCAAGTGGTCGTCGCACAACTGGTAGCAACCCCAATCGGTGGCTCCTGCTGGCCGGTGCCGGCCTCCTGGCCCTGGGGGTGGTCCTGCGCCTCATGATGGACATCGGGAGGACAACGGCGTCCGCCGCGGATGACGCCGTGGCGGCACCCGATTCGGCGCCAGGGCAGGCCGCTCCGGCACCATCGGCGAACCTCGCGGCGGCCGCACTGACGGACAGCGGAGGCGTCCCACCTGACTCCACCACCCCGAAGGCGCTGCCGGCAGCTGCTGGTACGCCGGTGAGCCCTCCCCCGACACAGCCGCCACCAGTCTCACTTGCACCGGCTGCACCACCGGTCGCCACGGAGCCTGGCGCCGGGGCGTGGGTGGTCCAGCTGGGGGTGTTTGGTTCCCCGGACAACGCGAAGCGGGTGGTGAGCGAGGCACGACGGCTCGGTTTTGCCGTCGAGGCCGTGCCGGTGGGCCCTGCGGGTCGGGTGCGGGTCCGCACCTCCGGCCATGCCAGTCGCGATGCGGCGCAGGTCGCGGCCGATTCCCTGAGCCGCCACCTGCGCCTGAATGCCGTCGTCCTGAAGCCGTGAACGACCGGCTCAGTTGCCCCCGCCCACGGGGATCGCCAGTCCCAGCGTGAAGTGCAGGTCGTTCTGCATCGGATTGGTCACGCCGTAGCTCTCGAAGACGCTCGGCTGGTAGAGGTAGTTGTCTGCGGCCACAAAGCCCTTGAGCCTGCCGAAGTTGAGCCCGATCACCCCGGTGAACACGCCACCGACATTGGTTTCCGATGGGCTGCTGAGCTGTTGCCCCCCCGGGGTCGTGAACCTGGTGTCGCCCCGTCCGATGAACGCCAGGCCTCCGCCAAGCCCGAACGAAACGGGCGCAGTGGGCGGGCTGAGCCAGAAAGTGGCCCTGGCACTGGCAAACCAGAGGTTGACCTTGCCTTCATCCAGGCTCACGCCGTCGATGGTCGCATTCAGGGTAGACGGCACGTAGCTGCCCGTGGCCGACACGGTGATGCGCTGGCCGAACAGGAGCGAGACGCGGCCGCCGAGCGCCACCGCGACGTCCTGCTTCAGGCGCACCTGCTCGCCCCCGATCGTGGCATCCACGAGGTGTGTCGCTGGCGCATAGAGCCCAATGGTGGGCGTGAGCGCCACGGCATCCTGCGCGTACCCCCCCTCCGGGGCCAGCATTCCCAGCACGACAAGACCAGCGGCGAGTCGGCCCAATGACATCCGGATCCTCCCTGGAGTGACGGCGATGTTCGTGAACAGTGGTGCTGCACGATGGCCGAATGATAGCCCCCGCGCAGGTCAGCGTGCCGGGTGATGGCGCTGCTCCCGTTGACGCCGGCGATCGGGACTCACCTGCAGGTCCTCGCGCTGCCGCTCGATGCGGACGCGACGGCTGCCCTCCCCCTCCAGCCGGATCTCCACCCGGCGATCGTGTGCATTCCGCTCGAGCACACTGCTGCCCTCACCCAGGGAGGCGCCACGGCCGTGCGGCACCACGGTGACCCGGTGTGCCTCCACGCCCGCTCCGACCAGCCAGTCCTTCACTGCCGCGCCGCGACGCACGGCAAGCTCCCGGTTGTAGGGCTCGCTCCCCTGCGGGTCCGTGAACGCGTCAAGGCGAACGCTGGCTTCCGGCAGCGTGGTGAGGACCGTGACCACCTGGTCCAGCACCCGCACCGAGGCCTCGCTCAGGGTCGCACGCTCGAAGGCGAAGTGGACGGCATCCGGCAGCACCACCGGCACCGGTTCCACGGTGTCTGGCAGGATGGCAGGCGGCTCGATGCGTGCTGAATCCGCCGCCGGCGCGCCACAGGCCGCGATTCGTTCACGCGCCTCCCGGGCCAGGGCTTCGGCCTGCCGGACCGGTGGCACCGCGCACGACGGACCACCGGCAATCGCCTCCTGTTGCGCGACGAGCAGCTGCACCTGCGCCGCGGCCACCAGGTTCCCAGCGCAGGCATGCAGGTCGGCGGTACGAAGCGAGTCCAGGCGCTGCCATGCCCCCGGGGCCAGTGCCTCGAGTCCGGGTGGCATCGTCGCCGGGGGCGGGGCGGTGCCCTGCTCGACGGCCGTGACGAGCGCCACCGCTTCTGCGAAAGTCGAGTCCACCACGGCGTCGCGGTTGTTCCGGTCGTACTCATGGGCCACGAACGCCAGCAACTCCACTGCCCTCGCCTGCGCGTAGCGACCAGCATCCGGCGGTGACATCGCCGATGCCCGCGCACGCCATGCGGCGATCAGGTCGCGATCACGCGCAATGGCCTCATCAGTGATGCGCCGCGACTGCGGCAGGAGCCGATCCTGGGCGACTGCAGGCGTCGCGGAGGCCAGTGCCAGGAGGAGGGCAACACACCCCGGAGCCGCCGGGCGGGCCCCACTCATGGCGCACCCCCGGCGCCTGGCGCGCCCATGGCGCCCGGCCCCAGCAGCGACTCGTCGAACTTGAAGTCGATGCGCAGGTAGGCGCCCCGCAGCGTGTAGTCCGTCTCCCTGAGGTCCTGGTCCCGGAAGCCGAAGATGTTGTACCCCGCGGCAAGGCGCAGGTTCCGCATGAGGCGCCGGCCCAGCTCGGCGCCGGTGCCAACGCGCGTGCTGGCCAGCGCACCCTGCCAGAAGCTGCTGGCCTGGAGCCCGACGTCCCAGTTGCGGTCCACGTCATAGATGGCCCGCAGTTGCGCGAGCTGCGTCACGGTGCGCGTCTCGAGGCCGTCATCGTGCCGGAGCCACTTGCCCGCGTACTGCGCCGACAGGGTGAGTGGCAGGATCGGCTGGTAGTTGAGGTGGGCGGACGCCACCTCGACCTGCCGCGACACCAGCACGCCGCCCACCCCCGTCGCCAGCCGATCCACACCGTGCTCCACCCGGGCAAGCCCGCTCCACCGGTTGTGGTCGGTCTCCCGCCAGGCCAGGCCAAGCTGGCCACGCACGCGGCGCTGGTCGCCCGGGAGGGCATTCCAGAGGCCACGGCCCAGGAAGGTCAGGTCGCGCGAGAGCTTCCGCGCATAGCCCAGCGTCGCCAGGAAGTTGTCGCCCCCGGCGGCATCCCGGTATTCCGCCCGCGCCGTGGCGCGCCAGAGCGGGCTCCTCGTGTACTCGACCCCTGCCGTCACCGCAGTGGCTTCGGTGACGCCGGTGCCGCGAATCGGGTTCACTCGCTCGAACGACCCATCCAGCACCACGCCTCGTGCCACCCGCCACCGGTTCCGCAGCCCGAACACCGCCTCGGCCTCGCGCCCGGCGAACGCGTCACGGGCCCGATACTCGGAGAAGAACTGCCCGTCCTTGAAGTAGCCCAGGTCGAACCCGACCGTGGTGGTGGCCAGTCGCTGCGAACTGTTCAGGGCAAACGGCCCGGCAAACGACGAGAGGAACTCGTGCCTGCCGTAGAGCCGGAGGCGAGGCCAGAGCCAGTACTCTGCACCCACGGCGCCGCGGTTCTGGTCGGCTTGGCTCACGTCCTGCTCGAACTCGATGAAGGCACTGCCCTTCCGGTTGGGAAGGTCGCCCGTAAGCCGCGCCCGCACCGCGTTCGTCTCGTTCGGTGTGGCGCCCGCGGTCGAGTCGGTGAGGGATGACGCCGGCTCCACTGTCTCGTCGGCCCAGCGATACCCCAACTCCGCGCGGAACAGCTTCGAGAGCCGGCGCTCGATCGCCAGCAGCGCGCCCCGGCGCCGTCCATCGGTCCGGCGATCCTCGCTCTGCAGCGCCTCGCCGAGGAGTCGGGTGCGGTCGTCGAGGCCAAGCGACGCACGCACGCCAAGCTCCAGCCGACCCGCCGTGAAGGTGGCCGACGGGTTGGAGAAACTGGTGTCGCTGATGCCGGCGAACGCATTGACGTCGAAGCGCCCCGAGTGGTGCCGCAGCTCGGCGCGGGCCGCGTGACCGGAGGCGAGGCTGTCGGTATCGGTCAGGGCCCATTCGCCGACGAGCTGCGTGCCGGCGCCAAGGCGCGTGCTCAGGTTGGCGCTGACGATCCGGCGGCGGTTGAACGGATCCTCCTCGCTCACCGCCGAGCCACCGACCTCGGCCACGTTGCCGAGCCGCACCTGCGCATCGGCACCGTACACCCAGAACCGCTCGGCATCGTCCAGGTCCACCTCGTAGGCCACGCGGAGGGACTGCGGGTTGAGCTGCGCATCCACGCTGGCAAGCGGCTGCCGCAGCAGGATGCGACCGGTGAACGCCTCGAGGGTGTAGTCCACGAACCGCTGCAGCGGGACGACCTTCAGGATGCGACTGGGCTGGTTCCGGTCTCGCGTGAGCACCTCCACCCGCTCACTGTTGAGCCGGGCCTCCGGCCGGCTCAGCGTGTACGGGCCCGAGATGCCCAGGCCCGGCAGCTCGTCCACGACCTGGGTGACCCGGCTCCGGCTGGCGAACACGTTCGTCTGCAGCTTCCGGTTCTCGAAGCGCTGGGTGGCACCCGTCAGGCTCCGCAGGTAGCTGCCCAGCTGGCGAGCCTGGGTCGTGGGCGCCGTGATGAAGTCGCCATAGAGGAAGTAGTTCCTGCCCCGGTCGATCCGCACGTAGAGCCGGTCGAGGGTCTGCGCCCCGAACTCCTTCACCGACGCATCGCCGTACACCGGGTAGAAGTCGTCGGGCTGGATGTCGCGCAGGAACTGCTTCTCCGGGTCCTTCTCGGTGTCGAAGGCCAGGGTGAGGAGGTAGCTCCCCTTCACCTTGCCCTGGAGGAAGAGCGCCGCCCTGGCGCCGGCACGATTGAGGCCGCTGTCACCCGACACCGACAGGTCGGTGAGCTCCTGCTCGAAGCCATCCTGCGGCGTCACGGGCACCAGGGCACCCTTGGTGAGCGAGCGCAGGTCGAAGCGCCCCTCGACGAGGCCCGCCAGCATCAGTGGCCGCTCGACCGGGACGAACGCCACCGTCCCCACCTGGGCCGCCCCGCCCGCAGTCGCGCGAACCTCAGCCACGCCTTGCTGGGGCGAAGCCACCAGGGTGTACATGCCGGCCCCGTCCTGGAGCGCTGCCTGGACCCCGGGTGCGGCCGGGTCGGCGTCCTCGACCAGCCAGCGACCGAGCGTCGTTTCCAGCGTCACCACCTCGGGCACGCGCACCGAGTCACCCGGGCCGGCGGCAACGTGCACGGCAACCGGAACGCGCGTCACGCCGTCGGCCGGCACGCCGCTGGCCGGGACCTGCAACGTCATCGTGAGCCCGGGGGCCCCAGCGCCGAGCCCGGTGACCGGCCCGCGGCCACCCCCGGCGGCCTGGCCGCCCGGTGCCCCTGCTTCCGGCTCTCGCAGCACCGGTGACGCGGCATTGTCCTCCTGTACGGGAGTGTCGAGCCCCCCCAGGAGTGGCTGGAAGGCATCGGCCGGCGTCGCGCCGCCCACTGCGGTGAGGGAGTCCGACGGGAGCCGCGCGTACGTGCTGTCGGGAATGGCCGTGTAGATCTCCCCAGCGGCCCGCCGGGCGATCACCGCCTCCAGCACGGCGGGATCGTGGCTCGTCTCCACGAAGTCCGCCCGGGCCAGCTCACTGTTCCGGAGGTCCACAAAGCGGGTCCATCCATCGCCCACGTTCCGGGACGAGGTAATGCCGAGTTGCGCCCCCGGCGGGAGGGTGGTCCGGTCCACCTTGACCACGTGCATCCGCGGGGAGAGTCCGTAGAAGTTGAACTTGCCCTCGACATCGGTCACTGTCGCGGTGCCGTCCTGCAGCACCACCCGCACACCGGGAATGCCGATCTCCCGTGGCCCCTGGGTCCGGTTGGCATCACAGGCGCAGTCCACGAAGACCTTGCCGACAATGAACCCGCGGGTCGAGAAGGTCGTGTTGACGATGCGCACCTCCGCCGCGGCCAGGTTGGACTCGACGCCCGTGGTGGTGCTGACGGCACGCGCACGGTTGATGGCGTCGCCCGCGGTTGCAACGGGGCCGATCACTGCCCGGTAGGTGATGGACGCCTCCGCACTCCCCGCCAGCGTGCCCACCGTGAACGCCATGGACGGGCCTGGCGACCCTGACGGGTCTGGCACCGGCACCCCGTTGAGCCGCGCCGAGCCAGGCTGGTAGCGGAAGCCGAGGGGCAGTTGGTCATCGAAGCGCACGTCGGGCACCGCGGCGGTGGACTGGTTCACGACGGTCAGGGTGTAGTCCACGAGGTCGCCCACCTCGACCTCGGTGCGGCTCGCACCCTTGGAGGCGAGGAGCGGGCTTGCCGCCTGGATGGCGGTCGCTACGCTGGAGGCATTGTTCCCCGAGGAGGGATCATCGCCGAGCGTGGCCAGGCTGGCGCTGTTCACCACCTGGGTGCCCGCGGCGGGCAACACGTTGACATCCAGCCGCACCGACGAGGCCGCTCCTCCCACGAGCGGGCCAGCGTTGGTGCAGGTCACGACCTGCCCTCCCGGGCTGCACGACCAGCCAGCGCCCTCGGCGCCGGACCAGGTGAGGCCCGCCGGCAGGGTATCGGTGATGACGATGGGGGCAATGGTGGGCGCCACCCCGACGTTGCTCACCGCGAGGATGTAACTGCCCACGGTGCCCACTCGAAACTCCGGGGGGGCCGACTTGGTGAGGGCCAGGTCAATCGGCTCGACGATCGTGACCACGCGGGCGCCCGGGGCGGTGCCATTGTTGCTGCTGGCATCCGGGTCATCGGTCGCGGCACTGCTGGCAGCCACGTTGGTGATCGTACCACGGAGGGGCGCGCGCGCAGTCACGTTGAATGCAAGTGAGTCGCCAGCCGCGAGTGACGCCACAACTGGCCAGCGCACCTCGCGGCCGTTCACCGTGGCGCCACCAGTGGCGCTGAGGAAGGTCGTCCCCTCGGGAAGCGTGTCCACCACGACGACACCGGCCGCGTCGCTGGGCCCCAGGTTCCGTGCCCTCACCGTGTAGCTCAGCGTCTCCGCGGCATTGACGCGGTCCGGGCCCATCTTGGTGGTGACCACGTCGGCCGACTCGATGATGGTCGTCGTGACGCGGGCCCCCGGCGCAGACCCATCGTTGCTGGCAGGGTCGGGGTCGCCGGTGGCCGACGTGCTGGCCACCACGTTGAGCAGCGTCCCGGTCGGGGGTGCCAGGATGGTCAGCGTGAAGCTCCGGTTGTCGCCGTTCGTCAGCACCGGAATGGCGGGCCAGGTGACCACCCGCCCCGCCAGCGTCCCGCCATCACTTGCACTCACGAAGGTCGCGCCTGCGGGCAGGGTGTCCATCACCACGACCTGCGCCGCATCCGATGGCCCGTTGTTCTGCACCGCGATGCTGTAGCTGAACTGGGTGGCGGCCGTCGCCGAGGCCGGGCCCGCCTTGGTGGTCACCACGTCGGCCCGCTCGATCACGGTAGTGATGGCCCGGGACCCGGCGCCGGAACCATTGTTGTTGGATGGGTCGGGATCTGCGGTACTGGAGGTGCTGGCCACCAGGTTCAGCAGGGAGCCGTTGGTGGGGGCTCGTACGGTCACGGTGTAGGCCTGGGTCATGCCACTGGGCATGGCCGCGATGACAGGCCATGTCACGACATTGCCGGAGAGGGCGCCCCCCCCCGTGGCGGCCACGAACGTCGCCCCCGCCGGCAGGGTATCGGTCACCACCACGTTGGCAGCCACCGACGGCCCCGCATTCATGACGGTGATCGAGTAGTCGAAGGTCGTGGCGGCGTCCACGGTGGCCGGCCCGGTCTTGAGGGCGGCGACGTCGGCCTGCTCAATGACCATCGTGGTGACGCGGCTCGCCGGGTCGGACCCGTTGTTGTTGGCGGGGTTGGGGTCGGCCGTCGAGGACACACCAGCGACAACGTTCAGGAGCGTGCCGGATGCTGGGGCCGTGACGTTGACCGTGTAGGCCTGGGCACCGCCAGCCGCGAGCGCAGGGATGACAGGCCAGCTGACGACGTTCCCAGACAGCGTGCCACCTCCGCTCGCGCTCACGAAGGTCACGCCGGCTGGCAATGTGTCCGCGACCGCCACCTGGCTTGCCGTGCTTGGCCCGGTATTGGTGACGGTGACCGCATAGGCGACGCTGGCGCCGGCGTTCACCGTCGCCGGCCCGGTCTTGGTCACGGCAAGGTCGGCCTGCTCCACCACGGTGGTGCTCACCCTGGCAGCCGCGCTGGAGCCATCGTTGTTGCCGGGCACCGGGTCGTTCGTCACCGAGGTGGACGCGACCACGTTGGTCAGGGCGCCTGTCGGGGGTGCCGACACGGTCACGGTGTAGGACGCCGTGCCGCCGTTCGGGAGCGATGCAATCGCTGGCCACGTCACCACGTTCCCGCTCACGGTGCCGCCGCCCGATGCACCAAGGAACGTCGTGCCCGCCGGGAGGGTATCGGTCACGACCACCGCATCGGCGCCGGTTGGCCCATCGTTCCGCACGGTAATCGCATAGCTGTAGGCCGCACCTGCGTTGACGGTGGCGGGCCCCGTCTTGGAGGTGACGACGTCGGCAATCCCTGCGACGACCGTTGTCACCTGCGCGGCGGGCGATGACCCATCGTTGTTGGCCTGGTCGGGATCACTGGTGCTGGCGGTACTGGCCACCACGTTCCGGTGCGTTCCGGCGCCGGTTGCCGTGGCGGTGATGCTGAACACCTGCGAGGCACCCGGAGCAAGCGACGGGATGGATGGCCAGGTAACGACCCCGCCGCTGAAGGTGCCGCCACCCGTGGCGCTCACAAAGGTCACACCGGACGGCATGGTGTCACTCACCACCACACCGAGGGCGGGAATGGCGCCAAGGTTCCGCACCGTGATGGTGTAGGTGACCGGCCCACCGAACGTGGCGATGGCTGGGCCCGCCTTGGTCACCGCCACGTCCGCGCCCGCAACCGTGGTCGTGACGCGCGCACCAGGCTGGGAGCCGTCGTTGTTTGCGGGGTCGGGGTCCGCCGTCCCCGCCTTGCTCGCGGCCAGGTTCACCAGCGTGCCCGCCACCGGCGCCCGCACCGTGACCGTGCGCGTTCGTGCGGCGCCGTTCGCGAGCGACCCGATGGACCAGGTGACGACGTTGCCCGAGAGCGTCCCGGCATTCGACGCAGTGAGGAACGTGACGCCGGCAGGGAGCGTGTCCTGCAGCACGACGGACGGTGCTGTGTTCGGGCCGAGGTTCCGCACCGTCAGCGTGTACTGGTAGGCCGTGTTCGGGTTGACGGTGGCAGGTCCGGTCTTTGTGACCTGGACGTCGGCCTGGGTGATGCTGGTCGTCACCCGTGCCGCAGCGGCGGAGCCGTCGTTGTTTCCCGGAACAGGGTCGGTACTCTCCGTGGTGGCCGCCGCGATGTTGAGGAGCGGACCGGTCGCCGGGGCACGCACGGTGACTCGGCGGGTGGTGCTCGCGCCGTTGTTCAGGGTGGCGATCGTTGGCCAGGTCACCACGTTGCCGCTTCCCAGTACGCCGCCGGCGGTGGCGCTCACGAACGTCACGGTGGGCGGCAGGGTGTCCACGGGTACGACATTCGCCGCCCGTCCGGGGCCCAGGTTGCGGATCACCAGCGTGTAGGTGAAAGTGGCCCCGCCATTCACGCTGGCCGGTCCCGACTTGGTCACGGCAACATTGGCGGCATTGACCGTGGTGACGACCCGGGCGTTCGCAGCGGACCCGTCATTGTTGCCCGGGATGGTGTCGAGGGTCGCGCCGCTACTCGCTGCAAGGTTGAGGTGCGTACCGCTGGCCGGCGACCGCACCGTCACCGTTCGCCCGAAGCTCGATCCACTGTTGAGCGTCGCGATGGCTGGCCATTCCACCACATTGCCCGCCTGCAGGGAGCCACCGCCTGACGCGCTGACAAAGGTCACCCCCGGGGGCAGCGTATCCCGCACCACGATGCTGGTCGCGCGGCTCGGCCCGTTGTTGCGGGTAGTGATGGTGTAGGTGTAGTTCGTGATGGCATTGACCGTCGCCGGCCCGGTCTTGGTGGTCGCGAGGTCAGCCAGGGCGGTGACCACCGTGTTGACGATGGCCGCGGGGTTGCTGCTGGAGTTGTTGGACGGGACAGGATCAACCGAGGAGGCGGTGCTGTATGCCAGGTTCCGCAAGGTGAGCGGCACCGCAGGATTGGCGGGTGCCGTCCAGGTCACGGTGTAACTGAGCGAAGCTCCCGGGGCGAGCGATGCCACCGTGGGCCACACCAGCCGCCTGCCCGACCGTGCACCCGCGGGCGCTGCGCCACCGAACGCGCCCGCGGCTGGCAGCGAGTCCACCACGACGACGTTGGTGGCCGGGTTCGGGCCGTTGTTGGTCACCGTGACGACGTAGGTGATGGTCTCGCTGGCAAGCGCTGAGAGGGGGCCGCTCTTGGCAACGGCGACGTCTGCCTGCGCTTCCAGCTTCCCGGCCGCCAGCAGGGCGCCGAGCGCAAGGAAGACTGCACCGCCACGATGCGTTGAAGTGACCTGAACAGGCACGTGCTTGGCCCCGCCGCAATGGTCGGCCATGGATTGGCCGCACCGTCGCCCCGGGACGTAACAAGGAGCGTGCCGAACCTTGCGCGGCGGGCGCTAGTCGCAACTGGTTGTCCTGCAGCTACTTACGGACAGCGCCCCGTGCCCTGTAACTGACAGGTCTTGCAGTATGGGCCTCGCCCACAGCGTTCAGGGTTCATCGCCGCCAGCGGCACTCGCGGCCATCCTCCGGTAGTTGGCCAGCTGCTCCCTCGCCTGTGAATCGCTCAGTCCCGCCTGCCGTACCTTCCGGAAGCGCAGGCCCGCCTCGCCGACCTGGCGCGGATGCGGGGCGGATCCGGTGCGACGGAGGACAGCATCGTGCACTGGATCCGTGGGTCCTGAGCCTGCGCACCTTCACTCCTCCGCGTACGAAAAGCTTCCCGACGATGGACTAGGGAGCGTTCGCGTGAACTGCCCCCGCACCGGCAGCGGTGTGCCGGCGTCACTTTCCAGGATCGGCACAATGGCCGGCAGCATGGCGTCTTCCTGGGCGCAGGTGTCGTAGTACGTGAAGTAGCCTTGTGGCGGCGACGCGGCCGCGCCACCAGACCAGGTGCCATCGCGCCGGTCGATGACCAATGAGCCGGCATTGGTCGTGTTGATGGCGTACGAGCCGGGCTGCAGGTTGGAGATGCACCGGTGCACCGCCGTCACCGTGACGGTGCCGCTGGCCTTGTAGCTCTCCAGGCCGGCCGCCTGGCCACCGTTCTCCTCCTTCACCCATGTCACCTGCGCGGTAAACGAGTACAGCGGCTCCACGCCGACATAGCTGCCGGTCGCGGAACCGGTCAGGCCTCCCCCGATGATGGTTACCGGGATGTTGTCGAACCGCTTGGTGACGCCCCGGGCGCGCCAGAACATGTCGGCCCTGACCGTCACTTCGCCTGGGGTCGGGACCCGGTTGGGCGCCAGGAACTCGGCCACGGAGCTGGGCCCGCTACCCCCAGCGGCAATGAATCCCACGGTGGCGTTGCCGCCGCGCTCGTTGTTCACGTACCAGGTGCCCTCCCGGATCGACGGCCGGCACTCGGCTCCTGGCGGTTCGGTCGAGCCAGCCTGCGGCAAGGCCGCGAGGATGTCGTCACCCGCAGAGTTTGCCGATTCTTCCTCCCGGAGGCAGGTCTTGATCGTGATGCCAAGCGACTGCCCCGTCCGCACCGTGCGGGGCGCCGGAGGGGACACGAACCAGAACGCCGTGAGGGTGTACTCGACCCACTCGTTGTTGCCCTCGACCCGTGTCACGCTGACGACGCGCCCGTCCCGGATCGCGGGGATCGTGCTCGGGCCCCGCGCAGCTTCCAGCACGGTCGTCGACCCGAGGTCACCGAACCATTCACCCTGCGCGTTGCGCAAGCCCACCCCGAGCGCCTCCGGAATCGAGTTGGCAGCCAGCAGGGCATTCGCGGACAGGCTCAGCTCTGCCGGGGCACTCAACGGCAATGGGCTCGGCTCGATGGCGTAGGCCAGCCCGTACCCCCTCGGCGCCGTGTTCTGCACGGGGCGAATGGTGATGTCGGTCTCGGCCGACAGCGCTCCCGCCGGGATGCGGAGGGTGGCACCCTGGTCAGGTGTGGTCAGCTCGCCGCCGGCCGGGCCGATGCGCCCGGTGACAGCTTCTCCAGCGGGCGGCCCGGGACCGGGACCGCCGTCATCGTCCGAGCCGCCACCACAGGCAGCGCTGGCCAGGCAGAGCAGTCCCACGACGGGATGGAACAGGAATGAAACGCGCATGCGACCTCCGGGAAGCGAGTCCGGAGGCACTATGGGGCCCGGGTGTCAGCGGGCGATCAGGGCGGGATCACGCGCCGATCAAGCATCGAGGTCGCTGGGAACGAGAGGTCCCCGGGTTCGTCGCTCGTCAACAGCTTCACGAGGCGCGGATTGATGAACAGCTTTTCCCTGCCCACCTTCACCTCCTGCAGGATGCCGGCGGCTGCGAATGCCTTGAGGTACTTCGAGGCCGTCTCCCGCTCGGCAATCCCCGCATCCACCACATTCCGGATCCGGCAGTACGGCTGCACGAAGATGAGCTCGAGGAGTTCGTGACTGAAGGCACCTTGGGCGTGCGCCCTCGCAAAGGCCCTTGTCTCGTTCATCAGGCGGTGGATCATCCGGATCCTGGCCGTCGTCCAGGCGGCAGTCTCCTCCACGGCGCGCAGCATGAAGAGCACCCAACCCTCCCATGCTTCCTCGCGCGTGACCGCCAGCAGGAGCCGATAGTACTCTGTCCGCTCCCGGAGCAGCGCCCGGCTCAGGTAGAGAACCGGCTCCTCGAGCAACCGCTGCTCCACCAGGTACAGGAGGTTCAGGATCCGGCCCGTGCGTCCGTTCCCATCAGTGAAGGAGTGAATCGCCTCGAACTGATAGTGACCGACGGCCATACGGATCAGTGGATCCGGCGCGTCGGGACCAGCCTGATGCAGACTCGTTTCCCAGTTTGCCAGGAGGCTCCTCAGGTGCCCCTCACCCTCCGGGGGCGTGTAGACCACTTCCCCGGTGAGTGAATTGAGCAGCCGGGTTCCGGGGACTCGACGTATGTCGACGTCCTGTCCCAGGAGGACTCGACAGACTCCCACTGCCGTGGAGGTCACGAGGGGTTTCTCCTCCAGCAGCTCCATGCCCCGCCGAAGGGCAGCACGATAGCGCAGGGCTTCCTTGGTCGCCGGGTCCGCTGTGTCATCCACTGCACCGGCGTACTGGAAAAGCTTGTCCGCGGTTGTGACAATGTTCTCGATCTCGGAGCTCGAACGCGCCTCGAGCAAGGGAATCGTGTTGACCAGGATGGCCTGATTGGGGAGCTGGCGACCCGCCTCCTTGAGCTCCGCCAGAAGCCTGTTCGGCTCTATGCAGGCCTTGAGAATGGCCGGCGTTTCCAGCTCCCGGGCTGGTGGCAGGGGTGGGAGCTCGTTATAAGGCCTTGCAGGGTCGAATGTTATGGCATCACCCCTGGAATCGACAGATTGGGCAGTTCTGTCGGCACAATCGACACATCACGAAAACGTGTCGAAATGTCTTGACTATGTCGACATGTCGCAAGGGCGGGCAATCTGACCAAAGGAAAAGGCCCCGGCGTTCGCCGGGGCCCTTCCTGACGTCTTGACGTCCTGACGCCTTGACGCCCTGCTAGTACATCCCACCCATGCCGCCGCCCGGGGGGCCGGCCGGCGCAGGCTTCTCTTCCTTCTTCTCGACCACCACGCACTCGGTGGTGAGGAGGAGGCCGGCGATCGAGGCGGCGTTCTGCAGCGCCGTCCGCGTCACCTTGGTCGGGTCGATGACGCCCGACTTGATGAGGTCCTCGTACTCGTCGCTGGCGGCGTTGTACCCGAACGCCTTGTCCTTCGACTCCTTGATGCGTGCCACGACGATGGATCCCTCGGCGCCGGCGTTCTGCGCGATCATGCGCACCGGCTCCTCGATGGCCCGGCGCACGATGTCGACGCCGATCTTCTCGTCCTCCGAGAGGCCCTTCACCTTGTCCAGGGCGCCCTGCGCACGGAGCAGTGCCACGCCGCCGCCAGGGACGATGCCCTCTTCCACCGCCGCGCGGGTCGCGTGCAGCGCGTCCTCGACCCGGGCCTTCTTCTCCTTCATCTCGGTCTCGGTCGCGGCGCCCACGTGGATCACCGCCACGCCGCCGGCCAGCTTCGCCAGGCGCTCCTGCAGCTTCTCGCGATCGTAATCCGAGGTGCTCTTCTCGATCGCGCCGCGGATCTCGCCAATGCGACCCTGGATGTCAGCCTGCTTGCCCTTGCCATCCACGATCGTGGTGTTGTCCTTGTCCACCACGACACGCTTGGCACGGCCCAGGTCATTGAGCGTCGCGTTCTCGAGCTTGAAGCCCACCTCGTCCGAGACCACCTGGCCCGCGGTGAGGATCGAGATGTCGCGCAGCATTTCCTTGCGGCGGTCGCCGAAGCCCGGCGCCTTCACGCCCGCAACCTTCAGGGTGCCACGGAGCTTGTTCACGACCAGCGTGGCCAGCGCCTCGCCCTCGACGTCCTCCGCGATGATGAGGAGCGGCTTGCCTGCCTGGGCCACCTTCTCCAGCACCGGGAGCAGGTCCTTCATGGCCGAGATCTTCTTGTCGTGGATGAGGATGTAGGGGTCATCCAGCACCGCCTCCATCTTCTCCGGGTCGGTCACGAAGTACGGCGACAGGTAGCCGCGGTCGAACTGCATGCCGTCCACGGTCTCCAGCGTGGTCT
>CAZWXD010000021.1:0-2044 GCA_964638035.1 uncultured Gemmatimonadaceae bacterium
CGCCCGCCCTTCCCGCCGGGCCGGAGCGAGGCCGTGCGGGCGGCCTGCACGGTTTCTTCTGCCACGGCGTTCCACGCGCCGCACCCCTCGCAGCGGCCGACCCACTTCGGGTGCTCCGCCCCGCACTCGGTGCAGCGCCAGGCCGAGCGCACCCTGGCCACTACTCCTGCTCCTCCCGCTGCGTCAGGTTGTCGAACCGGGTGTACTCGCGGTTGAAGCGCAAGTGGATGTCGCCGGTGGGCCCGTTGCGATGCTTGGCCAGCATGATCTCGGCCACCCCGCGCTTGGACTCGTCTTCCCGGTCGTAGTACTCGGGCCGGTGGATGAAGATGACCAGGTCGGCGTCCTGCTCGATGGCGCCGGAGTCGCGCAGGTCGGAGAGGATCGGCTTCCGCTCGCCGCCACGCTGCTCGGAGGCGCGCGACAGCTGCGAGAGCGCCACGACGGGCACCTGCAGCTCCTTGGCCAGCCCCTTGAGCGAGCGGGAGATGTCGGAGATTTCCTGCACCCGGTTCTCGGCGTACTCGGGGCTCCGCATGAGCTGCAGGTAGTCCACCACGATGAGGCCGATGTCGCTCTCGGCCTTGAGCCGGCGTGCCTTGGAGCGCATCTCGAGGAGGGTGAGCGCGGGCGTGTCGTCGATCCACATGGGACACCCCTGCAGCACGCCGGCGGCCCGGGCGAGGTTGGTATAGTCGTAATCCCGCAGCATGCCGCGGCGCACCAGCTGGCTGTCCACCCGTGCCTCGGCCGTGAGCATGCGTTGCACCAGCGACTCCTTGGACATTTCGAGCGAGAAGATGGCCACCCCGAAGCCCTCGACGGCGGCATGGGTGGCCACGTTCAGCACCAGGGCCGTCTTGCCCATGGATGGGCGGGCCGCGACGATGGTCAGTTCGCCGCGCTGGAAGCCCGAGGTCATGTTGTCCAAATCTGTGAAGCCGCTCGGAACACCGGTAATCGATTTGCCGCTCTTCTGGAGCGTTTCAATGCGCTCCATGGCCGGCCAGAGCATCTCCTTCAGCCGGGTGAACGACTCGTCGCGACGCTGCTGGCTGACGGTGAAGATCCGGGACTCGGCCCGGTCGAGCAGCTCACTGGCCGTGGCCTGTCCGTCGTACGCCTCGGTGATGATCCCGGTGGCGGCCTCGATCAGGCGCCGGAGTATCGCCCGTTCCCGGACGATGCGAGCATGGTACTCCAGGTTCGCCGCCGTGGGCACGACGTCGGCCAGCTCGGCGATGTAGTCATACCCGCCCACCGCCTCCAGCTCGCCACGGCGCCCGAGCTCGTCGCGCAGCGTGATGTGGTCGATGACGCTCCGGCGCTCGGTGAGCGCCACCATTGCCCGGAACAGGCGCCGGTGGGCCTCACGGTAGAACATCTCGTCGGTGAGGAGCTGGGCCCCGCGCAGGGCAGCATCCTGGTCGAGCAGCATCGCGCCGAGCACAGCCTGCTCGGCATCGTTGCTCCAGGGTGCCTGGCGGCTGGCGAAGACCTCAGCTGTCGAGGAGCTGACGGGCGATTCGGACGTCATCCCAGGTTGGCTTCTTCCAGTTCGGGTTCCGGAGCAGCGCGGCCGGGTGGTAGGTCACGACCAGCGGGATGCCGTTCCAGCGGTGCACCTTGTTTCGCAAATCGCCGAGGCTCTTCTTCACGCCCAGGAGTCCCTCGGCCGCGGTGCCACCGAGTGCAACAAGCACCCTGGGTCGCACCAGCGCAATCTGCCGCTCGAGGAAGGGGTGGCAGGCCTGCACTTCGTCAGGCAGCGGCTTGCGGTTCTGCGGCGGTCGGCACTTCACGATGTTCGCAATGAAGACCGTCGGCCTGGGGCAGTCGATGGCCTCGAGGATCCTGTCGAGCAGCTGCCCCGCCTGTCCCACGAAGGGGCGTCCGGTGGCGTCCTCGGTGGCACCGGGGCCCTCGCCCACGAGCATGAGCGCGGCGCGGGGGTTCCCCTCGCCCGGCACGGTGTGGGTGCGCCCCTGCGCCAGCGCGCAGCGGTGGCACGCGGCAATCTCCGCAGCCACCGCATCCAGCGAGC
>CAZWXD010000021.1:2144-6172 GCA_964638035.1 uncultured Gemmatimonadaceae bacterium
GCCAGCGCGCAGCGGTGGCACGCGGCAATCTCCGCAGCCACCGCATCCAGCGAGCAGCCCGGGGCGTCCACGGCATCGAGCAGCGAGGCCGGCACCGACTCGATGACCAGGCCGGGCCCCGGAATGGGCGGTGCCCCCTCGCGCCACCGTCCTGCCTGCGGGCCGGGCGCGTCAGCCGCGGCCGCTGCGCGGGCCGGCTCGGAGGCAGGCGGCGACGCCGCGGCCCTGGACGTGGCGGACGAGGCGGAGCCAGGGTGACGGCGCGCCGCGACCCCGGTGAGAACCACCTCGGCACCGCCCAGTTCCACCTGCTGCCGGAGGTAGCGGGTTCGCAGGTCGTCGCGTGCCTCAGCCAAGCTGGGCCTCGATCGCATCGAGGATGGCATCGGCGACCTGGCGCTTCGACGAGAGCGGCACGATGGTGGTCGATCCGTCGCGGCCCAGGATCGCGACCCGGTTGGTGTCCACCTCGGTGCCGGCGCCGGGCTCCAGGGCATCGTTCACCACGATCAGGTCGAGTTCCTTCCGCTCGAGCTTCTGCCGGCCCTTGGCCAGTGCATCCCCGGTTTCCAGCGCGAAGCCCACGATGAATGCGGTGGACCGCCGCGCGTCCCGCGTGGCGCGCAGGATGTCGGCGGTCGGCTCCATCGGGATGGCCAGCGCGCCATCGCTGCGCGGGCGCTTGGCGCTGCTCACCGTGGTGGGCCGGTAGTCGGCCGGGGCAGCCGCCATGATGAGGACGTCGGCCTGCGGGAGGGTGGCGCGCACGGCATGTTCCAGGTCCTCGGTGGAGTCGATCCGGGTGACCTCGACGCCCACCGGGGGCGCGATCCCCACCGGGCCCGAGATCAGCACCACCTCCGCACCACGCTCCCAGGCCGCCTCGGCCAGGCGGTAGCCCATCTTGCCGCTGGACCGGTTGGTCACCACGCGCACCGGGTCGATGGGCTCGCGGGTGGGCCCGGCGGTCACCACGACCCGGCGGCCGGCCAGCCGGCCGCGCGCACCCAGCACGCGGGCAGCGTGCGCCATGATGGTGGCCGGCTCGCTCATGCGCCCGGGCCGGTCGGAGGGCCCTTCGGCCAGCGGCCCCACCTCCGGACCCACCAGGTGCACGCCGCGCGCGTGCAGCGTCGCGAGGTTGGCCTGGGTGGCGGGATGGGCATACATCGCGTCGTTCATGGCGGGCGCCAGGAGCACCGGTGCCGTGGCGGCAAGGAGGAGGCTGGTCAGCACGTCATCGGCCAGGCCCTGCGCCATGCGGGCAATGACCTGGGCCGTGGCCGGCGCCACGATGATGAGGTCGGCCTGCTGGCCCCAGCGCACATGTGACAGCGCCCCATCCGGCTCCCACAGGGAGCGCAGGACGGGGCGACCGGTGAGCGCCTCGAAGGTGACTGGCCGCACGAACTCCTGTGCGGACCGGGTCAGGACGACATCGACCGCGGCACCCGCCTCGGTCAGGTGCCGGGCGAGATAGCAGCTCTTGTAGCCAGCGATCCCGCCCGCCACGCCGAGGACGACGTGGCGGCCGGTCCAGTCGGTCACGCCTCGCTGCGGCGGCGCCGGACCAGCCGGTAGTTCAGCGCCCCGTCGGACAGCTCCTCGAGCGACCGGGTGGTGAGCTTCTCCTCCACCTGGAGGTGGTCCTTCGGGAACTCGTTCAGGTAGCGGGCGAACTTCGCCGCCACCAGCACGCCGAGATACTTGTTGCCCGCCTGACGGGCGACTTCCACGGGGGTCACGATGCGCATTGCGTTGCTCCTCACGATCCTGCGTTGACGGCCGGGTTGCGGCCCGTTTCGGTTTCCACGCTCGCACGGAAGCGGGCAAGGAAGTTGGCCAGGCCAGGGGCGCGCGCCGTGCGGCGCCCCTCTGCGGCAATGATGGCTTCCAGTTGCTCCACCGCGTGCTCGATGTTGTCATTCTCCACGATGTAGTCGTACTCCCCCGCGGCCTCGACCTCCACGGCAGCCCGGCGGAGTCGGCGGCGCAGCGCCTCGGGGGCCTCGGTGGCGCGCGACACCAGGCGCTCCACCAGCACTTCACCGGACGGCGGCAGCACGAACACGTGCACCGAGCCGGGCGCCGAGCGCCGCACCTGCCGCGCACCCTCGAGGTCGATGGCCAGCACGGCGTGCCGGCCCGACCCCATGATGCGGTCTACCTCGGCGCGCAGCGTGCCATAGAGGTTGCCGCCATACTCGGCCCACTCGAGGAACTCACCCTGGTCGCGCCGCCGCTCGAACTCGGCTCGAGCCAGGAAGTGATACGCCTCGCCGTCCACCTCGCCAGCGCGCGGCGCCCGCGTGGTCCCCGAGACAGAGCAGGCGACGTCGGCCCGCCGGTCACGGAGGCGCCGCGCGATGGTGGTCTTCCCACCCCCCGATGGCGACGACAGCACCAGGAGGAAGGGCGTCACGCGAGGTTCTCCAGCTGCTCGCGGAACTTCTCCAGTTCACCCTTCATGGCGATGACGTGCTGTTGAATGCGCGCGTCACTGGCCTTCGAACCCATCGTGTTGGCCTCGCGGCCCAGCTCCTGGGCAAGGAACCCCAACTGCTTGCCGGCACTGCCCTCCCCCTGCAGCGTGGCCCGGCACGCCTCCACGTGGGTCCGGAACCGCACCAGCTCCTCGGTGATATCGAGGCGGTCGGCCAGGAGGGCAATCTCCTGGGCCAGGCGCTGGGGATCGGGCGGCGCGCCTGCCATGAGCTGCGTCACCGATTCCTGCAGCCGGTTCCGCTCGCGCACCAGCCGATCCGGCGCGGCCTGGGCCACCGCCGCGGCCAGGGACTCCAGCCGGTCCAGGCGCGAGACCAGCTCATGCGCGAGGGCCGCGCCCTCGCGGACGCGCATCTGCCGGCACTCCTCCGCGGCCCGGACCACCACGGGCTCCACCTCGGCAAAGGTGACCTCAGGCCCATCCGTCGCCCGCACGGCGAACACCTCAGGCTGCCGGGCCACCAGATCGAGGGTGACCTCACCGGCCAGCCCGAGGGCAGACTTGAGTTCGCGCAGCCGTGCCGCCGCCGCCTGTGCCCGTGCCAGGTCGAGCGTGACCTCGGGTTCCTGCGCCGGTGCGTCAAGCCACCGGGCGGCGAGTGCGACGTGACCCCGATCCAGGATCCCGCGGAGCCGCTCGCGCACCTCGCCCTCGAGCGCCGCCAGTTCACCGGGCAACCGGGGCGCGAAGTTGAAGAAGCGGTGGTTGACGGTCCGGACCTCGATCCGAAGCCGGCCTCCCGCCACCGGCCCCTCGGCAGCCCCGAACCCAGTCATGCTCTGTGGCAGGCGCTCACCTCGAACGGCGAAAGTCAGGCAAGATAACCGCTTAGGGTCATTCGCGGAATCCAGCTCCGGCCGGCTCCGGGCTCCGGTTGAACCCTAGTTCAGGAAGCCCCAGCGGACGCCGAAGATGGTGGCCTGGTTGGCCACCGGGAAGCCGGGCACGTAGCCCGGCAGCTCGCCCATGAGGTTGGCTCGCTGGGCATAGACCCGGAAGGACTGGATGGCGATCTCGAGGCGCGCCTGGAGGTAGAGCTGGGACGGCAGGACCACCTCCCCCCCCAGCGGGTCGAGCCCCAGGCTCCCCGCACCCCAGCGCTCCACGCCCAACTGCACCTTCAGGTCGAAGGCCCCGCTCGGGAAGGTGCGCAGGAACTTCGAGCGAATGCTGGCAACCGCGAGCAGGTGCTCCCCGGGCTGCCCCTGGGGCGCCAGGTCCAGTGGCGTGGAGTACCAGGCCTCAACCCCGATCCAGGGGAACGGTGACAGGCGGCCCCTCGCCGTGAACCAGTTCGTGCGCCCAGGCGCCTCGATCGAGGCGATGGTGGGCAGGAGGGTCTCGAAGGCGATTGGCCGGAAGGCATCAGCCTGCGCCACACCAACTTCGGCAGCGAGCAGGCGGCTTTCCCACGCCACGCTGCCCGACATGTCGAGGAGTGATTGCGCCGTCTCGGCCGCGATGCTCGGTGCCTGCACCAGGGACGATGCGCGCACGGCCGCACGCGCCACCACCTGGCGCA
>CAZWXD010000021.1:6272-9914 GCA_964638035.1 uncultured Gemmatimonadaceae bacterium
GGTGCCTGCACCAGGGACGATGCGCGCACGGCCGCACGCGCCACCACCTGGCGCACGGGGCGGAACGACGCCTGCGCCCCGGCCCAGGCACTCGTCCGGCTCCCGTCATGCAACTGGAACCCGCCATCGAGGTTGACGCCCAGGCCCTTGCCGGGCGTCCAGCCCGCGGTCAGGCGCGTATCGAGCGGCGTCCATCGCGAGCGCCAGGCAGCGCTCAGCGTGACGCCGAGGTCCGGCGCACGCCAGGCCAGCGCCGCGGTGACGGCGTGGATCGCCTGGGACACGGTGTCACTCGAGAACTTCGTCAGGCCCCAGGTGAGCGACGCCGTGGGACCCAGGCCGTCGTCCCGGCGCCGGAGGAACCCGCGCACCATGTAGTCGTTGCGCCCTCCGCTGAGTCCCCGCACCATGGCACCGCTCGATGCCAGCAGGTCGTCACGCAACGGCGAGACGCGCACCATCTGCGCCACGATGCCCTTCCGCGGATTGGGGAGGTAGCTCGCCTGCAGCCAGAGCTGGGTGTTCCGGTAGAAGTCGCCAGAGGTTCCCGGGAGCGACCCGGTGTTGTAGTAGTCGGCTGCCACGCCAAAGCCCACGCCCCGGAGTCCGCGCTTCTCGAGTAGCGCCTCCACCCCGGTGAGGCTGTTGGTCCCGCGCGCCAGCCCGATGAGCGAGCGCGGTGCGATCCGGTCGTGGCGCCGGGTGTAGAGGTACACGCGCACCAGGGCCGGCCAGGGCTCGATCTCGACCCGCTCGAACAACATCAACGACATGGTCGAGGGATCGATCGACACACTGTCGATGCCGGCTGCGACATACGGCAGCCCGTCGAGGTAGTACTCCACCGACGTGGCGCCGCGCCCGCGGTAGGCCGGCAGCTCGGCCGCCCCGATCCACCCGGTGCGCTGCAGGTAGGTGCCGGGCACCAGGGAGACGAGGTCGCCCAGCGTCTCGGACATGGTCCATTCGGCAGAATCGGCGGTGAAGACGATGCGGGCCCCGTCGGCGCGCGGACCGTCCATGCCGATGGCCGGCGGGGCCGGGACGTGGGCCCTGCCCGACTGGAGCGCCTCGAGGAAGCGCTGGGTCTGGTTGGATTGCCGACGGAGGAGCGAATCGGCGCGGAGGGAATCAGCCCGGAGCGAGTCGGCCCGGAGCGAGTCCCTGATTTGCGCGCTGGCCGGCTGCACGCCCGCCACAAGCCACATCACGGCAAGTGCCAGTGCCCCGCACCACCAGCACCGCATCGTGGGGCGGTCAGCCCTGGCGCGCGAGGACGAACTCCGAGAAGAGTCGCACGCCCATGCCGGTCGGGCCCTTGACCCGCGCCGGGTCCTCACGGTCGGTGTAGGCCGTCCCGGCGATGTCGAGGTGGGCCCAGGGGAAGCCCTCCACGAACTCGCGCAGGAACCAGGCAGCGGTGATGCTGCCGCCGGGGCGCCCACCGGTATTCTTGACGTCGGCGATATCCGACTTGATGAGTTCACGAAACTCATCCCACAAGGGTAGCGGCCAGACACGCTCATCGGCACGCTCGCCCGCGGCCCGCACCGCCGCCACCAGGTCGTCATCGGGGCTGAAGAGGCCGGTCGCCGTGTGGCCCAGGGCGACGACGATGGCCCCGGTGAGGGTCGCGGCATCGAGCACACAGGCGGGGGAGAACCGGCGGGCATAGGAGAGGGCGTCGCACAGGATCAGTCGGCCCTCCGCATCGGTGTTGATGACCTCGATGGTCTTGCCGAAGTGGCTCCGCACCACGTCACCAGGCTTGATGGCCGTGCCGGACGGCATGTTCTCGGTGGCGGGTACCAGGCCGACCACATGCACCTTCGGCTTGAGCCGCCCCAGCATTTCGAAGGTCCCGAAGACCGCCGCCGCGCCGGACATGTCGTACTTCATCTCCTCCATGTTCTGCGCCGGCTTGATGGAGATGCCCCCGGTGTCGAAGGTCACACCCTTCCCCACCAGCACCACCGGCGCCCCCGGAGCGCCGCGATACTCCAGGATGATGAAGCGCGGATCCTCCGCACTGCCCTGCGCGACCGCGAGGAGCCCGCCCATGCGTTCCTGCTCGATCGCCTTCCGGTCGAGCACGGTCACGGCGATCCCGTGCCGCTTGCCCAGGGCCTCGGCCACCGAGCCGAGGTGGGCAGGCGTGCACTGGTTGGACGGGAGCATCTGCAGGCGACGGGTAAGCAACTGGCCCTGGCCAATGGCCGCTCCGATGGCGTGGCCAGCTTGCCAGGGAGCAGCATCGCCCGCCACCAGGATCTCCACCAGCTCGAGCGGCGCCTTGGG
The DNA here is from genome assembly GCA_964638035.1 of uncultured Gemmatimonadaceae bacterium. GTDB lineage: Bacteria > Gemmatimonadota > Gemmatimonadetes > Gemmatimonadales > GWC2-71-9 > JAGGAG01. Next base: position 8,571 of record CAZWXD010000021.1, read on the forward strand.
ATCCTCGGGGGGCAGCTTCAACTCGGTGAAGTGCCACGAGCCCTGGGCCACGCCCTCGGCCACTGCCTGGGCGGCTCCACGCGCGCCCTCGCTCCCGATGGCTTCCGTGGCGACGACCAGCGCCGCCCGTCCCACACCGAGAACGCGAGCGCGCTTGGCGGCGACGGACGCCGCGCGGCGCAGTGCGGTGGAGGGCGGGTCGGTGGGCGTGCCCGCCCCCACGAGCAGGAGCCTGTCGAATGGCCCGGCGGCATAGGCCACGGCGACCTCATCCTTCCTTCCGCTGAAGTCCCCGCTGGCATACACGCGCGAGATGGCGCCCCCACTCGCGGTGTCGAGGGCAGCGAGCGACGCAGGCAAGGCGCCCCGCGCGACCAGCACGGCGAGGAGGGGGGTCGCATGGGTCGCGGGGTCCGCGCGAACGATCCGGCTCTCGAAGCTCATGTCCACGATCGAGTGGGAGGTTCATGGGACCGACCGTGCAGGTGTGCCCGGGCGGCATGTCGAGTGGAAGCCTTGGAACGTACACGCACTCCGAAAGGGTGGGCAACCGATTCGGGGGCCCTTCCTGCCGCGTGAAGGGGCCTGAACGCGCAGCGGGCGGACCCGAGAGGGCCCGCCCGCCAGGACTATGGGTCAAACGGCCTATATGCCGACGCCGAGACCGACCCGGAAGGTGCTCAGCTTTCCGCTGCCGTGCGCGTTCGAGTCGTCGAAGGCGTTGGTGAAGTCCTGCTGCCAGGCGAAGTCCACCGCGATGAACAGCACGCGGACGCCCAGGTTCAGCATGTAGCCGAAGCGGGTGCCGTTGAAGTTGTCCTTCACGAACCCGAAGTTATTTCCGCTGACCGCGTTCTGGAAGGTGACGGTGGGTCCGAGACCCGCGCGGATCGAGGCGACAGCGAAGTTGAAGTTCACGCCGCCGATGACGGGAATGGTGGTGGAGCGAATGCCGACGCCGTCCTCGATGCCGCTGTTGTTGTTCCTGAGGGTGACCCGCTGTTCCTGGTAGTAGAGGCCCGGCTCGAGGTAGAGGAACTGGCCGGTGCGAATGGCGCCGCCAATGAAGTAGCCGGTGCCGCTGCTCTCCGTGAACCCGGGCGGCGCGGAGCTGAGCTCGCTGAAGGTGGCACCGCCGGCGATCTTGTAGCCGATCTGCGCGGACGCCGGGGATGCGCAGGCCAGGAAGGCCGCGGCGCACAACAGTTTCTTCATGCAGGACTCCTTGAGCGTGGACATCATGGGGCTGGACATGCCCGGGGCGAGAGTCGAACTCGCACGGGGGTCGCCCCCCGGTGGATTTTGAGTCCACTGCGTCTGCCATTCCGCCACCCGGGCGACGCG
>CAZWXD010000021.1:10014-54822 GCA_964638035.1 uncultured Gemmatimonadaceae bacterium
GAGCTGGACAAGGAGCTGGGCCTGTTCCGGCTCGATCGCGTGCTCTACAGCGCGATGCACTATCCCGGTGATTACGGGTTCATTCCACGCACCCTGGGCGACGACGGCGATCCGCTCGACATCCTGGTGTTCTCCACCATCCCGGTTTTTCCCGGCTGCCTCGTGGACGCACGCCCGGTGGGGCTCTTCCACCTGATTGACCGGGGACGCTCCGACGAAAAGGTGCTGGCGGTGCCCCTGGGCGATCCGTACACCGCGGAGATGACCGACCTGCGGCACGTGCCGGCGCACTCGCTCAAGGAGATCGAGCACTTCTTCAAGGTGTACAAGGACCTGGAGGGTGCTACCACCGAGTCGCGTGGCTTCGAGGGCGCCGACGCCGCACGCGCCTCGATTGTGCGGGCGCAACGCCTCTACGAGGCGCGCTTCGGCGACTCACAGGCATCCTGACCCGGGTCAGTTGCCCCAGCGGCGCGCCTGACCCTGGCGGTTCTCCCTGGCCGCAGCCAGCGCATCGAGCAGGCGCTCCCGCAGCACGTAGAACTGGGCCCGCTGGACCGGGGTGAGGAAGCCCAGTTCCCGGTTTTCCGCGCGATAGGTCTCGGCGTACTCGACCTTGAGGTCGAGCAACCGCTGGGTGAGCCGGGTGACCGAGTCGCTGTTGGCGGCCACGCCGGGACGCAGCTGCCCGGCGAGCGCCCGGCGCAGCGCCCGCTCGTCAGCCTCCAGCCCCCGCCGCTTGACGAACCAGGTTCCCGCCACGTCCCGGAGCTTCGACGCTTGCTCGTCGTTGAGGCCGAGTTCCTCCCGGACCCGCCGGGCAAACCGGGCCTCGAGTTGCTGTCGTGGGGTCATCGCCTCCGGCGGGCCGAGGTCGAGGCTGTCCTGAGCCCGCGCCTGGCCCGCCAGCACAGCCGCCGCCATCACGAGGGCAAGCACCCGGGTACGCATCAGCTCTCCTCCCACGCGCGCAGGGCGCGCTGTACGTCGTCACCGTCGAGTGAACGCAGGTCCTCACCGAGCGATTGTGCATCACCGATCGCGGGGTCAAAGGTGGCCAGGACGGCACGCAACTCATCGTCAGTGGCATCCTCGAGCTCGGCCAGGGGCAGCGCGAACACGACTGGCGCTGCCGCGACGGGGCTGGCCGGACCGGCACTCCATGGGCGCACCACCACCAGGGCGAGGGCGGCAGCAGCCGCCAGGCCTGCCAACCCCCCGATGATCCTGGCCTGGCGCCGGGCGCGTGCTGCGTCGGCGCGCACGCGGGCCAGCACGCTGGAGGCAAGGTGGTCCGTCGCGGGGGCAGGCCGCCCTGCCCCGATGCTCGCCGCCGCCTGCACGAGCCGCCACTCCTCCGCGCAGGCCGGGCATGACGCCAGGTGCGCGGCCTCACCAGGGCTCCAGGGATCCCGGCCGGCCTGTACTGCCGGCATGCGGTCGGAGAGCTGCTCGCAGGTGATCATGGCACCAACTCCTTCAAGCGCTTCACTGCGTGATGGTAGTGCACCCGGGCAGCCCCGGGCGTGGTGCCCAGTGCTGCCGCGATATCGCCGTACTCCTGGCCCTGCTGCGCCCGCAGCAGGAAGACCTCGCGCTGCAATCGTGGCAGCGCCGCGAGCCCAGCCAGCAGCCTGGCCTCCGCATCGCGGGCCGACATTTCCTCGTGGGGACTCGCCCCACCCGCCAGCTCCACGTCGTCAATGGACACGATCCGTCGCCCCTTCCGCCTGCGCCACTCATCGCGCAGCAGGTTGCCCCCGATGGTGCAGAGCCAGCTGCGAAAGCTGGCATCGCCGCGCCAGGTATCGAGCCGGCGAAAGGCACGGAACAGGCTCTCCTGCACCAGGTCATCGAGGTCCCCGGCGTCCGCACCAGCACCCAGGAGGAATCGGGTGAGTGCCGGGGCGTGTCGACCGATCAGGTCGGTCGCCGCGCGCTCGTCCCCGGCCCGGTAGCGCCGGACCAGGGCCGCGTCGCCCGGCGGTTCGTTGTCGGTCATGGCGCCCATGCACTGTCAACTGACGCTGGGCAGTGCACGGTGTTAAGGGACGAGTCACCACAAGGTTGGCGCCGCCGGGACCGTGCCCGGCGGCGGGTCGCGCAAGTATATTCACGCCAACACGCTGCGGCTTCCTGGCGCGGCAGCAATGTTCCCCCACAACAGGTCAGCAATGGCGCGACCCTTGAGCATCGGGCACCGGGGTGCCTCCGGACACGAGCATGAGAACAGCCGCGCCGGCTTCCGCCGGGCCAAGGCGCTGGGCGCCGAGGCGGTGGAACTGGACGTCCACACGACTCGGGATGGATCCGTGGTGGTCCATCATGACTACTCCATTCCGGGCCTGGGCCGCCTCGGTGACCTGACGCTGCAGGAGATCCTGCAGTACCAGTTGCCCAATGGCGAGACCATCCCCCTCCTGGGCGACGTGCTCCCGCTGCTCCGGGGCCTCGACGTGTGGGTCGAGGTCAAGGGCATCGAAGAGTACTTCGACGCCGTGCTCCTCCGCGCGCTGGGCGAGGGTCCCGAGCCCGAGCGCTACGGGATCCACTCCTTTGACCACCGGGTCATTCGCCGGCTGGGCGAGCGGGACGGCGCCTTCCGCCGGGGCATCCTGATGGAGGCGCGGCTCATCGAGCCACTCCCGGTGCTGGCCGCAGCGGGGGCCACGGTGCTCTGGCAGGCACAGGCGTACGTGGACAAGGCGCTGGTGGACGAGATCCACCGTGCTGGCCGGCGCATCATGGCCTGGACCGCCAACAGCGAAGCCGACATCACGCGGCTCGTCGCCTGCGGCGTGGATGGCATCTGCTCCGACTACCCCGAGCGCGTCGTGGCCCTGCGCACCGCCACCTGAGGAGCGACGCCAAGGGGAGAAATACAAAGGGCGCCGTCACGTGGCGCCCTTGTGTTTGCAACTGGAAGGCGAGTTCAGCCCGCCGCGACGGCCTCGGCCGGATAGACCGACACCTTCTGCCGACCCTTGTCCTTCCACTCGAACTTCACCACGCCATCGGTCAGGGCGAACAGCGTGTCGTTGCTGGCCCGGCGCACGTTCTTGCCGGCATGGAACCGGGTGCCGTGCTGCGTCACCAGGATGTTGCCCGCCCGGACGACCTCGCCGCCGAACTTCTTGATGCCGAGGTACTGCGGGTTGCTGTTCCGGCCGTTGCGGCTCGAGCCGAGGCCCTTCTTGTGTGCCATGTTACCCTGCCTTCACGGCGGTGATGCGGACATCGGTGAACTTCTCGCGATGGCCGGTCTTCCGGCGGTAGTTCTTCCGCCGCTTGAACTTGAAGACGTGGATCTTCTCGCCCTTGCCGTGCCCGATGACTTCGGCCTCGACCTTGGCGCCCTTGACTAGCGGGGCACCCGCCGTGATCGTAGTGCCGTCCGAGGCGAGGAGCACCTCGGTGAAGGTCACCTTGTCACCGGCGTTGGCCTCCATCAGCGGCAGCCGGACCGTGTGGCCCTGCTCCGCGCGGAACTGCTTGCCCAGCGTGCGAAAGATCGCGTACATGACGTCGGTCCAGTGTGCTGTTACAGTACTGCGCCAAGGATATCAAGAGCCCGGAAGTATAGACGGGCATTCACGTTGGGGCAAGTGAGCCCCCACGCCGCACTTGCGAGGCACCCATGCTGTCATTCCGTATCCCGGCCCTGTTCCTGCTGGCCCTGGCCGCTCCTGCGCTCGCCCAGGGCCAGGACGCCGCGAGTGCCCCTGCGGCTCCGGCCATCACGGCCAAGGAACTGGGCCTGTTCGTGTACCCCTCGAAGCAGCAGTCTGCCGAGCTGCAGGCGAAGGACGAGGCGGCGTGCGCGGCCTGGGCGGAGAGCCAGTCCGGGGTGGATCCCACGGCGGCCCCTGCCAACCGGGATTCCGCCGGGCAGGCGGCAGCCGCCAAGGCCGACTCGGCGACGCGGGGTGCCAGGGTGGTCGGGGCGGCCGGCGGGGCGGCCCGGGGCGCGGTGATCGGTGCGATCGCAGGGGATGCCGGCACGGGTGCCGCCATTGGCGCCGCAGGGGGAGCCATGGCCGGCGGGTCGACGCGACGGCAGGCGCGGCGGCAGGCACGGGCTGCCGGGGAGCAGCACGCCGCCCAGATGGACCAGCAGAGGCTGGCCGCGCTCAAGCGGGCGATGACCACCTGCCTGCAGGGGCGGGGCTACACGGTCAACTAGACTTGCGCTTCGTTCACAGGACCACGCACACCAGAAAGGGATTGGACCACTGCATGCGGAAGACACTGATGGTGCTCGGGCTGGCGATGGCAGCAGCAACGGGGGTCGCGGCGCAGCAGGCACCGCAGACGGCGGATGCCAGGAACGCGCAGATCGTGCGGGAGAAGCTCCGGGCGGACAAGAAGCTGCTGGTGGCGGCGAACATGCAGTTCACCGACGCCGAGGCGGCGAAGTTCTGGCCGGTATATGACGCGTACCAGGCGGACCAGGTCGTGCTGAACGACCGTGCGGCGAAGCTCATCGAGGAGTATGCGGCGAACTACAACACCATGACCGACCCGGTGGCGGACCGGCTCCTGACCGACCTGCTGAAGCTGGACCGGGCCCGGCTGGACCTGGCCGAGAAGTACCGGCCGAAGTTCGCGGCGGCAATGCCTGCCACGAAGGTGGGTCGCTACTACCAGATCGAGCGCAAGGTGCAGACGGCCATCAGTGCCGAACTGGCCGACAAGATTCCCCTGGTGAAGTAGCCCGCGGTGGGCGGGTGGCCGGGCGGCCACCCGCAGGCCTCGCGGTCAGGCCACCGCGTACTGCTGCGTCACGTCCCGGCCGGCCGGCCGGCTCATCAACCGGAACTCATCCAGCCGCATCATCGGGTCGTCGCGGAGCTCGAGGTCGAGCCCCGTGAGCTTCTGCATGTTCTGGAGGAACCGCGGCTCCTCCTCGAGGAGGTAGAGTGCCACCTCGGGGTGCAGCCGCACCGAGAGCTGGCGCTCGCGGTGCTCATGGCCGGCCCGCTTGAGCGAGCGCTCGAGGCGGCGTGCCACCACTTCGGGCGTGAAGACGCGGCCGGTGCCGGCACAGGTGGGGCAGTCGGTGGTCATGGAATGCCAGAGCGACGGCCGCACCCGCTGGCGCGTCATCTCGACCAGGCCGAGCTCCGACACCGCGAGCGCCCTGGTGCGGGCGCGATCCCGGCCCAGGTGGGTCCGGAGTTCCTGCAGCACCTTGTCGCGGTTGGCCCGCGTCTCCATGTCGATGAAGTCGCAGACGATGATGCCGCCGATGTCCCGCAGGCGAATCTGCCGGGCGACCTCCCGCGCCGCCTCGAGGTTGGTGCGCAGGATGGTCTTCTCGGGATCCTTCTTGCCGGTGTAGCGGCCGGTGTTCACGTCCACAGAGGTGAGGGCCTCGGTGGGCTGGATGATGAGGGAGCCCCCGGTGGGCAGCTCGCAGCGGGCCTTGAAGAGGTCGCGGATCTCCGACTCGATGTCGAACTTGTCGAAGAGCGGCGTGGACTCGGCGTACAGGTGCACCCGCTGCATCAGCTCGGGATCGACCTGCATGACGTACTGCTCGATCTCGTTGTACAACTCCTTCGAGTCCACCTGCAGGGCGTCGACCTTCCAGCTGAAGAGGTCGCGGATGATCCCGCGGGTCAGGCTGGTCTCCCGCTGGAGCAACGCCGGCGCCTTGCGGATGAAGGTCTTCTTCTTGTTGATCTTGCGCCAGAGCCCGAGGAGGGACTCGACCTCGCGCCGGACGTTCTGCTCGGTGACCCCCTCCGCCACGGTCCGGACGATCATGCCGCCGGCATCCTTCGGCACGAGGTTCGTCACCATCTCGCGCAGCTTGGCGCGCTCCTCCCGTGACTCGATCTTGCGGCTCACCCCCACCTTGGAGGCGAAGGGCATGTAGACCAGGAACCGGCCGGGAAGGGAGATCTGGGCGGTGACGCGGCAGCCCTTGGTGCTGATGGGCTCCTTGGTCACCTGGACCACGAGGGTCTGGCCCTTCTTCAGGATGTCGGCGATGTTGGGCAGCTGGCGACGGCTGGAGACCTCCCGCTGCCGCGGCTCGCCCGTGCCCCCGTTGGTGTGCCCATTGCCATTGCCGTTGCCGTTCCGCTTTCGGCGGTCGCCGCGCTCCGGGCCCCCGGGGGCCTCCGCCTCCTCGATCGCTTCCTCGATGTGGTCCACGTCCTCCTCGGACGGGTCCTCGTCGTCTTCATCGGGTTCGAGGAGGTCGGACGCATGGAGGAAGGCGCTCTTCTCTTCGCCAATGTCGACGAAGGCGGCCTGTATCCCCGGGAGGACGGCTTCGACCCGTCCAAGGTAGATGTCGCCGACGGTGCGGCGATGATCGGGGCGGTCCACCAGCAACTCGACCAGCCGATCATCTTCGAGGATCGCCACGCGCGTTTCGCGCTGGCTCCCGTTGATGAGGATCTCGCGCTTCACATCCCAGACCCCAAGCCGCAACCCGGCGTGCAGCTCCCGGCAGGACCAGGAGGATCGACCGGGCGATCGGCTCTTCACAAGGAGTGCGGGCCTCCGGCACGCGCCGTGAGACCCTGCAGCAGTGGCCCGGCGGCCCCATGCCGGCCGGGCGTTACCAGAGGCCGCTTGCAGCGAGAGCCGGGCCTGTTGGGCCCGCCCACCGCGAGACGGCTGTCAGTCAACTGCCTAAAGGTAAGGCAGCAAAGCGGTTAGGGCAATGCGTCAGGCGTTGGCCACGTCGCCCAGGATGTGGCGGGCAATCACGAGGCGCTGGATTTCGCTGGTTCCCTCGCCGATTTCACAGACCTTGGCGTCGCGCATCATGCGCTCCACCGGGTACTCGGTGGTATAGCCGTACCCCCCGAAGACCTGGACCGCCTTGGTGGTGGCCCGCATGGCCAGTTCGGAGCAGAACAGCTTGGCCATGGCGGCTTCCTTCTTGAACGGCTTCCCGTTCTGCTTGAGCCAGGCGGCGTGATAGAGCAGGTGGGTGCCGGCCTCGATCTCGAGCGCCATGTCGGCGAGCTGGAAGTTCACCCCCTGGAACGATCCGATGGGCTTCCCGAACTGCTTGCGGTACCCGGCGTACTTGACCGCCTCGTCGTAGGCGCCTTCCGCTATGCCGAGGGAAAGGGCGGCGATCCCGATGCGGCCGGCATCCAGGGTCTTCAGGAAGTTGACGAACCCCTCTCCCACGGTGCCCAGGATGTTCTCCTTCGGGATGATGGCGTCCTCGAAGATGAGCTCGCGGGTGTCACTGGCCCGCCAACCCATCTTGTCTTCCTTCTTGCCTGCCCGGATGCCCCTGATCTTGGGCAGGTCGGGAGCATGGCCCACCCCCACGCGGGCGGCGTCCGCGAGGTCGGTGGTGTCCTTGGTGACGATGAAGCTGGTGATCCCGCGGCTTCCCTTGCCGGGGCTGGTGCGCGCCGTGACGCTGAAGACCTCCCCCACGCCAGCGTGGGTGATGAAGATCTTGGCGCCGTTCAGGAGGTAGTGGTCACCCTTGTCGACGGCCGTGGTGGCGGTGCCGCCGGCATCGCTGCCGGCCCCGGGCTCGGTGAGGCCGAACCCGCCGAGCACCTTGCCCGACGCGAGCAGGGGGACGTAGCGCGCCCGCTGTTCCGGCGTGCCGAACTCGACAATGGGGGAGGTGCCGAGGTTGGTGTGGGCGCTGATGGTGAGCGCATGGCTCGCGTCGACCTTGGCGAGCTCGTGAATGGTGATGTAGTAGCAGAGCTGGTCCATCCCTGCCCCACCGAGCTCCTCGGACCACGGCACGCCGAGGAGGCCGAGGTCACCCATCTTGCGGATGTTGTCCCACGGAAAGGTGGAGGTGCGGTCGAGGTCACGGGCGACGGGGGCGACCTCGGTGCGGGCAAACTCGCGCACCATGTCGCGTACCTGGTAGTGCTGGTCGGAGAAGTAGAGGGAGAGGTCCATGGCCGGGAAGATAGCTGGCTGGCGTGCGCCTGCACGCTTCAGCGCTGGGGACACGCGTCGCAGTTGCCGCACGGACGGGTGGCCTCGCCGAAGTACCCGAGGAGCCGCTGGCGCCGGCACCCGCGCTGGCTGGCATACCGGACCATCGCCGCGCGGCGCTCCGCCGCGAGGCGTCGCCAGGGGTCGGCCACGCGGGGACGCGCGCGGGGGACGGCATCGGCCTCCCGCTCGAGGTGCCGGGCATCGTCGGGCCCGTGCAGCAGCACGCATCGCGCCGGCGCCCCATCGCGCCCGGCGCGGCCGGCCTCCTGGTAGTATGACTCGAGCGTGGAGGGCATCTGCCAGTGCACCACGAGGCGCACGTTGGGGGCATCGATGCCCATGCCGAACGCGCACGTGGCCACCACAACCTGGAGGCGCGATGCGCGGAACCGTTCCAGGGCGCCGGCACGACAGGCGGTCGCAAGCCCGGCATGGTACGGCACGGCGTCGAAGCCCGCGAAACGAAGCGCCCTGGTCAGCGCCTCGGTGATGCCGCGAGTTGGCGTGTAGACGATGGCGATCGGGTCGGAACGGTCGAGGCATGCCAGGAGGGCCTTCATGCGCTGTCGACCACAGCGAACCTGGGCAACCTCAAAGCGGAGGTTGGGACGATCGAAGGAGGCAATGACCTCGGCCAGCGTTTGGCGGTGCCCCAGGCCCAGCACCCGGATGATGTCGGCCCGCACGACGGGCGTGGCACTCCCGGTGAGTGCCACCGTGGGTGGGTGCCCATGCGCGGCCCGCCAGGTGCCGATGTCCCGGAAGGCCGGCCGGAACTCATGCCCCCACTCGGAAATACAATGGGCCTCGTCAACGGCCAGGCAGGCGAGGCGCCGGGCCTGGTGCGCCGGGAGCACCTGGAGCCGCTCGGGAGAGAGGTAGAGCAGCCTGAGCCGGCCTTCGTCGAGGGCGGCAAGGGTGGCGACTCGCTCCGCGTGACTGGACGCGCTGGTGAGCGCCGCCGCGGGAATGCCGCGCGCCAGGCAGGAGGCGACCTGGTCGGCCATGAGGCTGATGAGGGGCGACACCACGATGGTGAGGCCCTCGGCCAGCATGGCAGGGACCTGAAAGCAGGCGGACTTCCCCGCACCGGTGGGCAGGACAGCGAGCACGTCGCGGCGCCCCAGGATCGCCGCGACCACGGCCTGCTGCGCCGGGCGGAAGGCGGCGTACCCGAAGTGAGCCGCCAGGACCTGCCGAGCCATCTCGAGGGTGGGCATGCGCCACGATGGGGCCAGGTGGCTGGCCGGCCGTCACCGGGAAAGGGCGGACCGGTGCCGGGCGACGCGGGGCATGCAAAGGTCCGGGCGAGGCAATAAACTTCCGGGCGAACGCACGCACCGGGGAAGGCACATGAAGGACAAGCAGCTCGAGGCGCTGATCCGCAAGAACCAGCAGAAGGCAGAGCGCGGGAAGGGGAAGCCACGCCCCACCTACGACCCGACGCTCGAAGCAACCCGGCGCCCTGAGAAGGGCGACGAGCAGCAGAATGCCGAGTTCTTCGATGAGATGAAGCGCCGGGAGTTCTAGGCTGTCGACGGGGGGGCGGGCTTCGGGACCAGTTCCACCGCCGCCAGCAACCGATGCGCCCCGGAGGCAGGGGGCAGGCGACCCGCTGCCACGGCGGCCTCGACCGCGGCGACCAGCGGTCGCAACGCCGGATGATCCGCCAGCCTCCCCCGGAGTCGCTCATCCACGAGCCGCCAGAGCCACCGCACCTGCTGGTGGCGACGCCGTGCTGCCAGTTCGCCACTCTCCTCCAGCATCATGCGCCGATCCACCAGCGCCTGCCACACCTCGTCCAGTCCCAGCTCCTCCTGGGCGCTGCAGGTCAGCACCGGTGGGGCGCCGCCGGGCTCTCGGCCACGCATGAGGTGCACAGCCGCACGATAGTCGCGCGCCGTGGCCCGGGCGCGCTCGGCCTGGGCGCCATCGGCCTTGTTGACGGCAATCACGTCGGCACGTTCCATGAGCCCGCGCTTGATGCCCTGCAGCTCATCGCCTCCGCCGGGCAGCATGAGGACCAGGAACACATCGACCAGGTCGGCGACGGCGGTCTCGGACTGTCCCACCCCCACCGTCTCCACGATCACCACGTCGAAGCCAGCACTTTCACACAAGGCCATGGCCTCCGCCGTGCGTGGCGCCACCCCACCAAGCGCGCCGGTCGTGGGCGACGGCCGCACGAACGCCCGGGGATCGGCCGCCAGGCGCTGCATTCGCGTCTTGTCGCCCAGGATGCTGCCCCCGGACACGGTGCTCGACGGGTCCACCGCGAGCACGGCGACGCGCCGACCACTGGCCAGGAGGCGCGCCCCCAGCGCGTCGATGAACGTGCTCTTCCCCACGCCGGGGACGCCGCTCACCCCTACCCTGAAGGCAGCGCGTGGCGCGCCCAGCTCGGCCTGGAGGCTGGCGGCGCGGGCCTCGTCGGCCGGAGCCCGTGATTCCACCAGGGAAATAGCGCGCCCAAGGGCCGCGGGATCGCGCCGACGCACCCCGGCGGCGAGTTCGGCAACCGGGGGAACGGGGCGATAGCCGTCAGGCATCCACGGAGTCGGCGAAGAGATTCTCGGCAATGCCCAGCCGGCTGGCGAGCGCGACGAGCAGTTCGCCAGCCGCCTCGGGGATGACCGTGCCCGGCCCGAAGATGAGGCTGGCCCCGGCAGCCCGCACCGCGTCGTAGTCCTGCGGTGGAATCACGCCGCCCGCGACGATCAGGATGTCACCCCGCCCGAGCTCGCGCAGCGCCGCCGCAAGTTCGGGAACGAGCGTGAGGTGGCCTGCGGCGAGCGAACTCACGCCGACCACGTGCACGTCGTTTTCGACCGCCTGCCGTGCCGCCTCGAGGGGGGTCGCGAAGAGTGGCCCGATGTCGACGTCGAAGCCGAGGTCGGCGAAGGCCGTCGCAATGACCTTCTGGCCGCGATCGTGGCCATCCTGGCCCACCTTCGCGACCAGGATGCGAGGTCGTCGGCCCTCGAGGCGAGCAAGGCGGTCAGCCGCCCGCCGCACGCGGCTCACTGCGTCACTGGTCACGGCAAGCTCTCCTCCGTAGACACCCGACACGGCACGAATGGGCGCCTGATGGCGCCCGTAGACCTTCGCCAGTGCTTCGCTCATCTCCCCGACCGTGGCCCCTGCCCTGCCCGCGTCGACGGCGGCCTCCAGCAGGTTCCCGGGTGCGCCCGCGGCAATGGCGCCGAGCCGCCCCAGCGTCCGCTCCACCAGGTCGTTGTTGCGTGCGGCCCGGAGCGCAGCCAAGCGGGCTTCCTGGGCGGCCCGCACCGCACTCGTATCCACGCGCAGCACGTCAGGCACCTCGTCCCTGGCTGGACGATACCGGTTGACGCCCACGATGACCTGCCGGCCGCTGTCAATGCGAGCCTGGGTGCGGGCCGCGGCCTCCTCGATGCGCTGCTTGGGGAGGCCTGCCTCGATGGCCCGGGCCATGCCGCCCATGGCTTCGACCTCGGCCATGTGGGTGCGCGCCCGCGCCGCGAGTTGCGCGGTGAGCCACTCGACATAGTGGCTCCCGCCCCAGGGATCCGCCGTGACGCAGGTATCGGTGTCGGCCTGGAGGAAGCGCTGCGTATCCCGCGCAATGGCCGCCGTGCGATCCGTGGGGAGGGCCAGCGCCTCATCGAGTGCGTTGGTGTGCAGGCTCTGCGTGCCGCCCTGCGTGGCTGCCATCGCTTCAAGGCAGGTGCGGACCACGTTGGTGTTCACGTCCTGTGCCGCCAGGCTCCAGCCGCTGGTCTGGCAATGGGTGCGCAGCAGGAGGCTGCGCGGGTTCGCCGGCGCGAACCCGGCCATGGTTTCGCTCCACAGCAGCCGGGCCGCACGCAGCTTGGCGACCTCCATGTGGAAGTGCATGCCGATGGCAAAGAAGAAGCTGAGCCGGGGGGCGAAGTCATCAATGGCGAGGCCGGCGTCGAGGCCCAGGCGGACGTACTCCAGCCCATCGGCCAGGGTGTAGGCCAGCTCGAGGTCGGCGGTGGCCCCGGCCTCCTGCATGTGGTAGCCGCTGATGCTGATGCTGTTGAAGCGCGGCATGTGCGCGCTGGTGTAGCGGAAGATGTCACTGACGATGCGCAGGGAGGGGCCCGGTGGGTAGATGTAGGTGTTCCGGACCATGAACTCCTTGAGGATGTCGTTCTGGATCGTCCCGCTCAACTGCGCCGGGGCCACCCCCTGCTCGCCGGCCGCGGCAATGTAGAGCGCCAGGATGGGCAGCACCGCCCCATTCATCGTCATCGAGACGCTCATGCGGTCCAGGGGAATCCCGTCGAAGAGGACCTGCATGTCGCGCAGGCTGTCGATGGCGACGCCCGCCATCCCGACATCGGCCACCACGCGTGGGTGATCAGAGTCGTAGCCACGGTGGGTGGCAAGGTCGAAGGCCACGCTCAGCCCGGTCTGCCCCCCTGCCAGGTTTCTCCGGTAGAAGGCATTGGATGCCTCGGCCGTGGAGAACCCGGCGTATTGCCGGATGGTCCAGGGCTGCCTGGTGTACATGCCGGGGTATGGCCCCCGCAGGTAGGGCGCCTCGCCCGGCCGGCTGTCGAGGTGCAGGCCCTTCACCTCCGATGCCGTGACGACAGCGGGAACCTCGATCCCCTCCGGGGTCGCGTGGACCGGCGCCGGCGCGGGGGTCGAGCGAGCCACGGCACTGCGCCGGGCAGCATGCGCCCCGCCGGGGAGGGGATGCCGCTCGAGCAGCGGCCACCAGGCATCGGCGAGGTCGGCGGTGCGGCGCTCGAGGAAGAAGGATCCTGCCGCCGCATCGGCAGCGAAGGGAAGCCCTGATTCCTCGAGCAGGACCAGGTTGGTGGTGCGCGCCAGGCGAGCCGCCACCGCCGTGCCGTCGGCCGCCTCCACCCGAATGACATCGGCGCCGCCCACTGCTCCCGCGAACGCCACGGCCGTCCCGGTGAGCACGCCATGCCACATGCTGTTGCCGGACGGCGAAGGACCCGATGCGACCAGCACGAGCGGAACGGAGGCAGGGTCAAGGCCCGTCCCCTCCACCACTCGCGCCCAGAGCAACCGGCAGGCGCGCAGTGCCGCGATGCCCTCGAAGAAGTGCGCGTCGAGTTCGAGGTCGACCTCGACCGCCCGGAAGGCGTCCGGATGGCCCATGCCGGCGCCTGCCAGTGCGGCGACATACCGCGACGCGCGGTCGAGCAACTGCGGCACCTCGGCCACGAGTCCCTGCACCCGGAACCTGCGGCTCCCGGGCGCCATGGCCAGCCTCACCGCACGGTCCAGCAGCGAACTCCCTGTCGCAGGTGCGAGCCGCAATGGATCGAGCCCGAGGCTGGTGTGCGCCGGAGCCCAGGCAAGCACGCGCTCGAGGGCGGGCACGTCGGCGATCCCGGTGAAGGCCCACTCCGGCCCGTCCTCCCCCGGCCGGCCGGCGCTCCACGCCGGCACGGCGCCGCCGCCAAGCTGGATGGAGGTTGCGCCACCCTGCAGTGCCTCGTCCACCATGGCGCGAGTGGCGCCTGGCGCCATGCACTGGCGAACAGCCCAACGGCCCCCCAGGCGGGAGGTGGGGAGGAGCGCCGCGAGGTCGGGGAGCGGCGAGGGGAGGTCACGCTGGAGGTAGAGCGGAGCAATGCCTGGCATGCCGCGTGGCGCCTGGGCTGCCGCATCCGCCGGAATGGCACTGGCCATGCCCTAATGTACTGGCGTGGGCCAGCTTGCGCCGCGCATCGAGGGGCCGGCGCGCTTATCTTGCGGCCATCCTCACTGCGCCGAGTCGCCCGTGACGAGCACGCTCACCGCACCCACCAGCAGCCCACCCGACGCCGCCCACCCGGTGCGCGTCGTGACCGCCGCCTCACTCTTCGACGGTCACGACGCGGCGATCAACCTGATGCGCCGCATCCTGCAGGCATCTGGCGCGGAAGTGATCCACCTCGGGCACAACCGCTCGGCCGCCGAGATCGTGGAGTGCGCCATCCAGGAGGATGCGACGGCGATTGCGGTCACGTCGTACCAGGGCGGCCACCTCGAGTTCTTCAAGTACATGTTCGACTTGCTGGCGGAACGGGGATGCGCGATCCCGATCTTCGGTGGGGGCGGGGGCACGATCCTGCCGCACGAGGTGGAGGAGCTGCACCAGCACGGCATCGCGCGCATCTATACGCCGGACGAGGGGCGTGCCCTGGGCCTGCAGGGCATGATCGACGACCTGCTCCGCCGCGCCCTGCGCCCTCGCGCACCGCTCGACCTCGCGGCGGCCCTGGCGCAGCTCGCCCAGCGTGACAGCCGGGTCCTGGGACGCCTCATCTCCGTGGCGGAGAACGAGCCTGACCGGCTGGGCGACCTCCGGGAAGCGCTGGGAGGGCCGCTGGCGCGCGCGACCGCCCCCGTGCTCGGCGTGACCGGCACGGGCGGCGCCGGCAAGTCGTCGCTGGTGGACGAGCTGGTGCGGCGCCACCTCGTGGCCTTCCCGGGGCAGTCGATCGCGATTGTCTCGGTGGATCCGTCCCGGCGTCGGACCGGGGGCGCCCTGCTGGGTGACCGCATCCGGATGAATGCAGTGCACGACCCGCGCGTCTTCATGCGGTCGCTCGCCACCCGCCAGTCGAACCTGGCCCTGAGCCGGCACGTGCAGGACACCATCGACATCTGCCGGGCGGCGGGATTCGACCTGGTCATCGTCGAGACCTCGGGGATCGGGCAGTCGGACACCGAGATCACCGAGCATGCCGACACCACGCTCTACGTGATGACGGCGGAGTACGGCGCGGCCACGCAGCTCGAGAAGATCGACATGCTCGACTTCGCGGACGTCGTCGTGATCAACAAGTTCGACAAGCCCGGGAGTGCCGATGCCCTGCGTGACGTGCGGAAGCAGTACCGCCGGAACCGCGGGCTGTTCGACGCCGCTGACGACACGCTGCCGGTGGTGGGGACGATCGCCTCCCAGTTCAACGACCCGGGGATGAACCACCTCTTTGCCCGGGTGACCACCCTGCTGGCCGAGCGTGCCCCGAGCCAGCGCGAGGCGTTGCCCCTGCCCGAGGGGCCGCAGGTGGCGCAGCAGATCATCCCGGCGGCGCGCTCGCGCTACCTGGCCGAGATCGTGGACGGCAGCGCGCGCTACGATGCCTTCGTGCAGGCCCAGGCGGGCATTGCGCGCCGGATGTACCAGCTGCACGGCGCCATCGCCGCCACGGCGAATGAAGGCAGCCAGGGGAGCCTCACCGCCGCCCTGCAGGCGGAGTACGCTCGGGTGGCCGCCGGGCTCGACCCGGCCTGCCAGAAGCTCCTCGACGGGTGGGACGCCGAGCAGGCCCGCTACCGGGCGGACCGGTACGAGTACCGCATCCGCGACCGCGTGATCAGCCAGGAGCTGTTCAGCACCTCGCTCTCGGGCACCCGGGTTCCACGCGTGTGCCTGCCCCGCTATGCCGACTGGGGCGATCGCCTCACCTGGCTCCTGACGGAAGGGCCGCCGGGTCGTTTTCCCTACTCGGCGGGCGTCTTCCCGCTCAAGCGCGAGGGTGAGGATCCCGCCCGCATGTTTGCCGGCGAGGGTGGCCCCGAGCGGACCAACCGGCGGTTCCACTATGTCTCGCAGGGCATGCCAGCCAAGCGGCTCTCGACCGCCTTCGACTCGGTGACCCTGTACGGCGAGAACCCCGATCGGCGCCCGGACATCTACGGCAAGGTGGGCAACTCGGGCGTCAGCATTGCCACCGTGGACGACGCCAAGAAGCTCTACTCCGGGTTCGACCTCTGCGACCCCGCGACGTCGGTGTCGATGACCATCAACGGGCCGGCGCCAATGGTGCTGGCCTTCTTCCTGAACGCCGCCATCGACCAGCAGTGCGAGAAGTGGATCCGGCAGCAGGGTCGGCTGGCCGAGGTGGCCGGCGCACTCGAGGCCAGGTATGCCAGGCCGGGCGTGGTGCGGCCCGCCTACCAGGGTGCGCTGCCGGACGGCAACGATGGCCTGGGCCTCCTCCTCCTCGGCGCCTCCGGGGACGATGTCCTGCCCCGCGAGGTGTACGAGCGGATCCGCGCCGCCACCCTCACCCAGGTGCGCGGCACGGTGCAGGCCGACATCCTCAAGGAGGACCAGGCGCAGAACACCTGCATCTTCTCCACCGAGTTCGCACTCCGCATGATGGGCGACGTGCAGCAGTTCTTCATTGACCACGGCGTGCGGAACTTCTATTCGGTGTCGATCTCGGGATACCACATTGCCGAGGCGGGGGCGAACCCCATCACCCAGCTGGCGTTCACGCTGGCCAATGGCTTCACGTACGTGGAGTACTACCTCTCCCGGGGGATGCCGATCGACGCCTTTGCCCCCAACCTGTCGTTCTTCTTCTCCAACGGCCTCGACCCGGAGTATGCGGTGATCGGCCGGGTCGCCCGCCGCATCTGGGCCAAGGCGATGAAGTTCCGCTACGGCGCCAACGACCGGTCACAGCAGCTCAAGTACCACATCCAGACCTCGGGGCGCAGCCTGCACGCGCAGGAGATCGCCTTCAACGACATCCGCACGACGCTGCAGGCGCTGTACGCCATCTACGACAACTGCAATTCGCTGCACACCAACGCCTACGACGAGGCCATCACCACGCCGACGGAGGAGAGCGTCCGGCGGGCGATGGCGATCCAGCTGATCATCAACCGGGAGCTGGGCCTTGCCCGCAACGAGAACCCGTTGCAGGGCGCCTTCATCATCGAGGAGCTGACCGACCTCGTGGAGCAGGCAGTGCTCCTCGAGTTCCGCCGGCTGGCGGAGCGCGGCGGGGTGCTCGGCGCCATGGAGCGGATGTACCAGCGGGGACGCATCCAGGACGAGTCGCTGCTCTACGAGCGCCGGAAGCACGATGGCTCCCTGCCCATCATCGGGGTGAACACCTTCCTCGACCCAGCCGGGTCCCCCACCATCACCCCCGACGAGGTGATTCGCTCCACGGCCCTGGAACGGGACTACGCCATCCAGTCGCGTGAGGCCTTCGAGGCGCGCAACTCGGACGCCGCACCGCTCGCCCTTGCCGCACTGCGCCACTCGGCCCTCACGGGTGGCAACGTGTTCGCGCAGTTGATGGAGGCGGCCCGGGTCTGCAGCCTGGGGCAGCTCTCCCATGCACTGTATGAGGTGGGAGGCCAGTACCGGCGGAACATGTAACCGGCCGGTGGCCGGGCCGGCGCAAGCTCAGAGCCGGTAGCGGATCCCGGCCAGGACCAGGACCTGGCGGAGGTTGGAGCCTTCGTTCAGCGTGAGGTGGTAGCGGGATTCCAGGTAGGGCAGCAGGGTCCCACCCAGGTCGAGGATCACCCCGGCTCCAGCCTCCAGCCCGATGGTGATGTCGTTGATGGGCTTCACCGCCCAGTAGTCGCCGCCCGCACCGGCCTGCAGCCACGGGCGCACCTTCCCCCCAAGGCGACCGGGCCACCACACTACCGACCCGGCAATCGACCACAGTTCGGCATAGCCGATGGAGTCCACGCTGGACTTCATGGAGCTGTAGTTGACGGAGGCGGCCAGTCCCCAGGGGCGGCTGGTGCTGTTGAGGTTGACCACGGCACCCAGCGCACCGCCGGTGCTGAGGCTGACCGGCACGGTGTGGAAGTCCCCGGCCGGCAGCGCAAGGCCGCCGTGCAGGCCCACGTGGAGTTCCTGTGCAACGGCGGTACCCGCGGCCAGCATGGCCGTGAGCACCGCCGTGAACAGGGAGCGCCGGGTCCGGCGCGCCCTCCAGCGCACTAGAAGCGAATCCGGACGCCGGCGTTGACGGGCAGGATGCTGTAGGATCCACCGTCGACCCAGACGTTGTGGAACCTGGTCTCCGCGAAGAATCCGATGGGCGCGTTCTTGATGGCGAAGTCGGCGCCCGCGCCAACGTTGATGCCGAAGTCACCGTCGTACAGGCCCAGGCCGCCGATCAGGTACGGATCGAACGTCTCGGACGCCGTGGAGAGTGGATAGACCACCGCCGGCGTGAACTGGAAGATGCTGGTGGACTCGATGTCCAGGAGGATGAGGTCAAGCTGGACACCCACCGGCCAGGCGTGCGGCATGGCCCGCAAGCTGCCGCCGATGTCCCACCCCGTGCCAATGTCGTCGGAGAGGCCGAACACCACGCCGATGGTGGGCCGGATCTCGAAGTTGTACTCCTTGGCGGTCTTGCCCAGGTCCTGGGCGCTCGCCACTGACACGGTGAGTGCGGCCAGCATGGCGCCGGCCATGATCGAACTCGTGATTCTGCGCATTGCCATCCTCTCGGTTAGTCCGTTGGTCCTGCGTGCATCCCGAACATATTCCCGCCCCCGGGTTTCCGCGAGCCTCAGCGGCTGCCGCCCAGGAACTGGCTGATGGCGGCCCGGAAGTCGGTGGTGGTCCGGGCCAGGGCGTTGATGCGGGCGCCCAGGGCGATGCCCTCATCCAGGGTCCGGCCGTCCAGCTCGTAGAACAACTGCTTGGTCAGGGCCACGGCGCTGGCGCTGGCCTGGGCGAGTTGCCGCACCAGCGCATCGGACCGGGACTCGAACTCGGCATCGGGCAGGACACGGGTCGCGAGACCCAGCCCCACGGCCTCGGCGGCACCCAGCACGCGCCCGGTGGCGACCAGGTCGAAGGCGAGCTTCTCGCCGACGAGCCGCCGGAGGATCGCCATGACCATGGCCGGCACGAACCCACGCTGGATCTCGGGATAGCCCAGCTGGGCCGACTCGGCCATGAGCACGATGTCGCACGCCGTTGCGAGGCCGGCGCCTCCGGCAAGCGCCCTGCCCCGGACCAGCGCCACGACGGGCCTGGGGCACCGCCGGAAGCGCGCCAGCAGGTTGCCCAGTCGGAGGGCGTCCTCTTCGTTGGCGGCGGGCGACCGGTCGGCGCTCGCCAGCAACTCGGCCAGGTCGGCACCGGCGCAGAAATCCCGGCCTGCTCCCGCGATGGTCACGACCCGCACCTCGGGCTCGAGGTCGGCCACATCCATCGCCCCATGCAGCGCCTGGATGAGGGCGCCATTGAGTGCATTGCGCACATCAGGGCGCTCAAGTGTCAGCCGAAGAATGCCGTCGCGCTGTTCGATCCGCAGGACATCAGTCACGGATGCGCTGCCTCCCCATGGGCGCCCCCTGCCACCTCGCTGGCCCAGATACCCTGCTCGCTGGTGCGAACGAGCACAAGGTAGAGGGGAACCAGTCCACCGGCCATCGGGAAGGTGCCGCCGTGCTGCCAGGCGAGTGCTGCCGATGTACCCGGGGCAATGTGCACCTGGCGGTCCCCGGCTGGGGCCAGGGTGCGCGCGGAATCGGTGAAGAATCGTGTCGCAATGGCAACCCGCCACGGTGCCGAATCCGACGGCGCGGCGAACCCGGGGTAGAGGGAAAGCCGGTACGTGCGATCGTGGTTGGCCGGCCCCAGTGAGTGCTCCAGGCGACCCACGGCATAGTTCAGTGGCTGGGTAACAAGCTGGGTGCCCTCAGCATCGAACAGGGTCAGCCCCAGGTCGGTGAAGCGGGTCCACATCCCGGGGTCGACCCGCACATCCACCTGCAGGCTGCGCGCCCACGCCGGCACGCGCACCTCGAGGTCGTGGCGGGCACTCCCCCGGAACGCCAGGACGGTGTCATGCATCGCCCCGATGAGCGCGGCCCCGCCATCGGCCGCCACCGCCACGCTGCTCGCGCTGCCAAGCATGACGCGAGGACCGCCGCCCGGGGAGGTCCCTGGCGCCAGGGTCACGGGTGCGCGGAGGATACCGCCCGTGAGGCGCGTATCCGAGAACGGGGAGCCCTGCACCACCAGTTCCCACGTTCCCGGCACGGCGTCCTGCAGCAGCACCTCGAACGTCGCTGCTGCCTCCCCACTGCCAGCGGCCTGCTCGTGCCCCCCGCGGAATGGCATGCCTCCCGGCTCGTGCAGGTAGGTAACCACGCCGGCCGCTGCGCCACCATCCAGCTCGATCGTGAAGGGGCGACCCGGAAGCACCTCGAATGGCACCCGGAGCGTCTGGCCGCGCGCCAGCGGCTGCGTCAGCACGATCGTATCCGTGCGCCACGGCACCCGAACGGTGGTGACCATCCTCGCAAGCGGCCCGACGGTGCTGTCAGGACCCCAGGCCTGGACCACTGCGGTGTGAATGCCGGGCTCACGAAACACCGCGGCTGACGGCCGGAGCACCACGTCAGCGGCGCCATCGCGCAGTGGCACCGATGCCGGTGGGTTGAGCCACGACACCTGGCTCCGGAGCGCGAGCGCCATGGCGCCTGCCGGAGCGCCAGCGAGATGGAACCGGGCCACACCCGCGGAGTCGAGGAGGACGGCAGTGAAGCCTGGCGCAGCCGACACCTGCATGAGGGACACGTCAGGGTGCGCCTCGAGCCAGGCCCAGGCGCGCGAGAGGTTGGGCACGCCCGTGCCGGCATCGATGAAGGATGCACCGGGGGCTGGCGCCGCCGTCACCATGAGCGCCTGGCGCACCGTCGCTCCGCCCGGCGCCAGGCCACGGTCACGGGCAGCCGCGAGCAACCGGGCCGCAAGGCCGGCCGCGTGGGGCGTGGCCATGCTGGTCCCGGCCTTCCGCTCGTTGCCGCGATCCCACGCCGGCACGGTGGAATACGCCATGCCGGGCACCACGATGTGCGGGCCGGCGACCTCGCCCCCGCGGCTGCTGAAGTCAGCCACGGCATCCGGGACCGCGGGGCCGTCGTCCGGGGTGAGGAAGACGCCCGGCAAGAGGGCACCAACCGCGATGGCGCGCTGGGCGGAACCGGGGAAGCCCAGGGTGGAGATGCCCGGACCGTCGTTCCCGGCCGCGATCGTGAAGGTCACCTGCGGGTTGGCTGCCAGCACCGAATCCACCAGCCGGTCAATCACGGCGGCGCCCTCTCGCTCATTGCCCACCCCGAAGCTCATGTTGAGCACGAGCGGCAGGCGGCGCTGGGCGGCATACCGGATGGCGTAGTCCATCGCGCGCAGCATGCTCCCGGTGGTCGAGATGCCGCCTTGCGCATCGTCAGCGATCTTGAGGCCAAGGAGCTGGGCACCTGGTGCCACGCCATCGAAGCCGGCAACCCCGTACATGTCGTGGCCGGCGGCGATGCCGGCGACATGGGTGCCGTGGCCGCTGGTATCGAAGTACAGGTCGAGGATGGGAGCGCCCGCGGCCTCGGTGACGTTCACCGCGAGTGCCACGAACGGGTCCTGCCCGGCGGGGGCCCAGCCGAACCACTCGCGCGCCACCTGGTAGTCGTGCACTGGCGGGTCATTCGCCAGGGATCCATCGCCGCCCCGGTCGGCAAAGAGCACCCAGCCATCGCTGGCCCTGGTCACCACGACCGCGAGCGTGTCGTTCGCGTCCCCATCGCCGTTCAGGTCGGCGGCCTGGGGGTCGCCGAGGTCGCGCTCGGAGATGATGCCGCTATACCAGGGGCCGTCGGCGTCGAATGCGCGGATGCGCGACAGCCCAGCCATGGCCTGCCCCATCACCACCAGTGAGTCCTGCCGGATCACGACCGGCTCGAGCCGGATGCGCCCTTCACCGGAGAAATCGCGCAGGTCGAGGATCTTGGCGTCGCCGGTGGAGGTCCGCTGGAGGCCTGGCACACTGGGGTCAATACCGCTGTCCAGGATGGCCACCAGCACCCCGCGGCCGTCCGCCCTGGGATACCGTGCGGCGAACGCCCCAACGCCGGTAGCATCGAGTGGCATCCAGCCGCGCCGCATGGCAGCTTCGGGCGGGGCCAGGCGGGGAGCCAGCGTTCGCGTCGCTGGCGCCTTCGGGGCCGGGGCGGCAGACGCTGCCTGGACCGGTGCGGGCGCTGGTACCGGCTTCGCGGGTGTGCATGCGGCGGCCAGGGCGAGGGCGCAGCCGGCCAGGGGCCTGGTCCCGCGGCAGCTCACCTCTTTCTCTTCTTCAGGGCGGCGGTCGGGCCGCCGAAGATCAGCTTGGCGCCGGCATTGAGGGTGATGTATGCGGTCTCGCGGGGATCGGGCCCCAGGATGCCGAGCAGCCGGAAGTCGATGAAGGGCGCGAAGGATGAGGTGAAGTTCCGGAACTCAACACCGCCGCCCAGGTTGATGGCGAAGCGCACGCCACTGTCATAGGCGTTGACGACCCGGGGGTCGCGAACCTTCAGCTTGACGATGCCGCCTCCCCCCACCATGTACGGGACGATGGGCGACGCCGTCACCGAGACGGGCCACACGACGTTGGCCATGAGGGAGAACATCTCCAGGCCGAGGTCCTGGGTGTTGAGCTCCTCCCGGTTGAAGCTGTGGTAGGCGCCGTCAACCTGGATGCCGACCACGGAGGTTCCCGGCATGTAGCGCAGGGTGCCCCCGATGTTGTAGCCCGGCACGTACAGGTCTGCCGCTGTCTGGGTGGGAAAGGTCCACCCGCCCTGCACCCCGATGTCGAACTCTGTTTGTGCGTGCAGGTTGCCGGCCAGCAGCAACCCCACCAGCGCCAGTGCCTTCGCCGCCCCGAGCCGCGCCACGATGCCCCCTCCGATATGTGGTGAAGTGGTCACAGGAGGCCCGCGCCATCTCCTGCGAGGACGAACGGGCCCAGGTGCGGGCCGCTGAAACATGCGGTGACCTGCAGGAGGAATGCCAGCGCGTCCCGGGTTTCCTCGGGGGTGATGATCGCATCCACGAACCCCCGTGCCGCTGCGTACCGCGCGTCCAGCTGGTGCTCGTAGTCCTCGCGCATCGCCTGCGCGGAGGCCGCCACGGCGTCAGGCACGGGCACCTTCGCAGCCTGGGCCCGGTTGATCTCGGCGCCGTGCACCGCCATCACCGCGCTGTCGCCTTCCATCACCCCCATGCGGCCGGTGGGCCAGGAGACGATGAAGTCGGGGTCGAAGCCCTGGCCCGCCATGGCGTAGTACCCGGCTCCCGAGGCATGGTTGATGGTCAGGACCAGCTTGGGCACCGTCGCCGTTGCCATGGCCTCGACGAAGTGTGCACCGGCGCGAATGATGCCCGAGTGCTCCGCCTCTGCCCCCACCATGAAGCCGCTCACGTCCTGAATGAAGAGGAGGGGGATCCGTTCCCGGTTGGCGTTCTCGATGAAGTAGGCAGTCTTCTCCGCACTCCCGGTGTAGACAATGCCGCCGAAGGTCGGTCGCTCGCCGTCCCGGCCCTTCACCACGCCCCGGGCGTTGGCGATGAGGGCGACGGGCCACCCCTCGATCCGGGCGTGGCCGCAGAGGATCTCGCGGGCGACATCGGGCTGGAACTCGGCGAAGGTGCCCGCGTCGACAATGCACTCGAGCACCTTGTGCACATCGTATGACATCCGGTGGTCATGCGGGAGGAGGTCGTACAGGTCGGCCGGGTCGCGGGCGGGCGCCAGCACGGCCTCCCGGGCCTGCCTGGTCCCCGTCGGGCGTGGCAGGCGCTGCACGTACTCCCGGATGCGGTCGAGGCAGGCCTCGTCGGTCGGGGCGCGGTAGTGCGCCACCGCGCTCAGGCTCGTGTGCGCCAGGGCGCCGCCAAGTGTCTCGGCATCGATGGTCTGGCCTGTGGCCCCCTTCACGAGGTTGGGGCCGCCCAGGCCCATGAAGCTGGTGCCCTCGACCATGAAGATGACGTCACTCAGGGCCGGGAGGTACGCGCCCCCGGCAATGCAGCTGCCCATCACGGCACTCACCTGCGGCACCTTGAGGTACCGGCGCATGAGGGAGTTGTAGTAGAAGATGCGCGCGGCCCCGTACTGACCGGGGAAGACGCCGCCCTGGTAGGGAAGGTTCACCCCGGCACTGTCCACCAGGTATACGATGGGGATGCGCTCCCGCATCGCGATCTCCTGCGCCCGGAGGATCTTGGTGATGGTCTCGGGCCACCAGCTCCCGGCCTTCACCGTGGCGTCGTTGGCCACGACCACCACCTCCCGCCCGCTCACGATGCCCAGCCCGGTGATGACGCCGGCCGCGGGCGCCTGGCCGTCATAGCGATCGTGCGCCACGAGCAGGCCCACCTCGAACCATGGCGTGCCCGGGTCGAGGAGCCGCTCGACCCGTTCGCGCGGCGCGAGCTGCCCCTTGTCGTGCATCTTCGCCACCCGTGCGGCACCGCCGCCCTCGCGCAGGCGTGCGGCGAGGGCGCGGTACTCGTCGGTCAGGACCTGGAGGCGACCGGTTCCGGGCGCCTGGCTGGATGGTGCGGTGCGTGCTCGTGCCATGATCCGTTGGGTTCGCGGGGCGTGGGACGCCGGGATCAGCGGAAGCGTAACAGGGCGGCGAGCCCGTCGATCGCGGCAGCCGCCTCGGGTTCGAGGACGACATTCACGTCGACGCGCTGGGCCAGGGCATCCTCGATGGCGTCGTCGATGACATCGATGACCGGGATGGCCTGCCCATCTCCCCGGCACTGCCCCTCGAGCCGGACCAGGCGGCCCGAGCTGCCGCAGCGGAACCCCGGAATGGCCACGTCAGCCGATACGAGCAAGGTACGCACCTGCCCACGCGCCAGGGCGGCCAGCGTGGCATCCACCCCCTGCACGGCCCACCCCTCACCCGTCCGCTGGCGCACCTCCTCGGCCAGGATCCGCTCCTCCGAGCGCTTCCAGGCGCTCCGCGCGGCCAGGGCAGCCTCGTGCACCTGGGCGGGCGTCACCTCGCGGGGATTCAGCCGGAGGGTGGCGACGAGGCGATCCTGCAACGACGGATGCAGGAAGGGCAGGAGCGCGCCCGCGTCCGCACCGGGACCCGCCACGATGATCCCGTGCGCCGGGGCCGCACGGTCCAGGCTGAACAGCGCCCCGGCCACCGCATCGAGGTGGCGTTGCTTCTCCTCGCGGATCCGGTTGTTGTAGCTGTGTTCGTTCCAGCCGGGGGCATCCTGGTTGGCCCGGAACCGCCCGCCCCGCGTGGCGCCGGCGGTGAGGGAGGCAACCTCGGCCGCCCCGCTGGCGGTCACCTCGAAGACACGCGCCATGGCACGATCGGCAAGCACCGCATACAGGCGGCCAAACTCCTCCTGCGCCGCGACGAGTTCGCGCACCAGGGGCGTCCGGTCCAGGGCCAGGCGGGAGCGGTGCACGAACGGCAGGGGCACCGCCTCGAAGAGCTTGATGGCCGAGCAGGCAAAGAGGGCCACGCCGTGGGCAGACGGGAGCGACCCCGGGGCGCGGAGGTACTCCTGGATCCGGTCCAGGTCGCGCTCCACGCCGTCGGCCGCGGCACGGGTGAGGCCGAGCCTCGGGAGCTCGCGCTGCAGGGCTCGCATGCGGTTCTTGAGCTTGACGAGGTACTTGCCGCGAGCCCGGTCACGTGGTTCGACCTTGAGGTAGCAGGACACCACCCGGTGCGCACCGGGCGTGATGGCACCGAGCCGCTGCAGCACGGCGTCCACGGCGGAGCGTTGGCTGGCGACGCGTGAGGTCCTGGTCCTGGCCTTGATGGTCATGCGTCCTTCCCACGGAGGTTGCACGGAACGGCGGACACGAAAGGTGCCCGGGCCCGCGAGTCGGGGCAAGCGTGCGTCAGGTCCCGGCGCCCAGGTGCCGCTGCGCGGCGTCGAGGGCATCGGTGAAGGTGGGAAGGATGTTGCCTTCACCGACCAGGCCGGCCACACCGGCCCTGCGGAGCGCCGCCAGCGGGCCCGGTTGCACGCCGCTCAGGAGCACCAGCGTGCCCTCACGCCGGCTGCGCCGTACCACGTCCCGCAACGCGCTCATGCCGGTGGCGTCGATCGTCGGGACGGCACGCATCCGGAGCACCAGCACCTTCGGGCGCTCGGGACTCGCGACCAGCATCGTCTCCTTGAACGAGGCGGCGGCCCCGAAGAAGAACGGGCCATTGATGTCGAACACCTGCACCCCCGCCGGGATGGCGATGGCGCGGCCCCGGGCACGGGCGGCGACGTCTCCAGGCGAATCCTCGTCGTCCATCTCGCCGGTGATCGGACGCACATTGCTGACCTCGCTCATCCGCTTCATGAAGAGGAAGGCGGAGAGGACGAGGCCCACCTGCACCGCCACCGTGAGGTCCACGAGCACGGTGAGGAGGAAGGTGGTGAGGAGGACGAGGACGTCGCTCCGGGGCGAGCGCAGCTCCCCCCGGAACTTTCGCCACTCGCTCATCTGGTAGGCCACCACCATGAGGATCCCGGCCAGCGTGGCCATCGGGATGAGGCCCGCCCACTGGCCGAAGAACAGCATCACGAGCAGCACCAGGATGGCGTGCACCACGCCCGCCACGGGGGTGCGGCCTCCGTTCTTCACGTTGGTGGCGGTGCGCGCGATGGCGCCGGTCGCGGGAATGCCGCCGAACACGGGGCTCGCAAGGTTCGCGATACCCTGGGCCACCAACTCCATGTTCGAGCGGTGGCGGCTGCCGATCATCCCGTCGGCCACGACGGCGGACAGGAGCGACTCGATGCCCCCCAGCATGGCGATGGTGAAGGCCGCCGGGACCAGGGCCGGGAGCGCACTCCACTCCACGCGGGGCAGGTGCGGCGCCGGCAGCCGCGCCGGGATGTCCCCGAACCGGCTGCCGATGGTCTCGACCGGCAGGTGGAAGAGTGTCACGACGGCCGTCGTGGCCACCAGCGCCACGAAGGGCCCCGGAATGCGCCGCCAGGGGGTGCGGGGCCACGCGATGAGGACCAGCAGTGTGGCGCCACCCACCAGGGTCGCCGGGAGCGACACGCTGCCGGGGTGCGAGAGGTAGGCCTGCCAGCGCCCGACGAAGTCCGCGGGAAGCCCCTGAAGGTTGAGGCCGAGGAGGTCGCTTACCTGGCTGGTGAAGATGATCAGGGCGATCCCGGAGGTGAACCCGGTGATCACCGGGTGCGGGATGAACTTGATGACGCCGCCGAGCCGGGCCACGCCGAGGGCGACGAGCATGATCCCGGCCAGCACCGTGGCAATGGCGAGCCCGTCGTACCCGTGCTGCTGCACGATGCCGTAGACGATCACGACGAAGGCGCCGGTGGGCCCGCCGATCTGCACGCGGGAGCCGCCGAGCAGCGAGATGATGAGCCCGGCGACCACCACGGTGAAGAGCCCGCGTTCGGGCGGCACTCCACTCGCGATGGCGAAGGCGATCGCGAGGGGGATGGCCACGATCCCGACGATGACGCCGGCTGTGAGGTCGGCGCGGAACTGGGCGCGATCGTAGCCGCGCATGGTGGTGGCGAGCTTCGGGACGAGCATGGTCATCGGTCGGGACGCAGGGGACGATAGCGCAATGGGTTCTGCAACAGGTGGCTCGGCAGCAGGAAGACGACGAGGAACATGCCGAAGGAGAGCGCCAGGCCCACCAGGAGGACCTCGAGCCGCCCGCTCACCGCCCACACGATGGTACTGATGATGCCACAGGTGACGGCAAGCAGCCCCAGCAGGCCTCGGCGCACCTGCTGGCCCAGGAAGCGCTGCAACTCGATGACATCGCGTGGGTGGGCCCGCACCCGGAACTCCTCGCGCTCCACCCGGCGCACCAGCTCCCGGAGCGTCCGGACGGCCGAGCCGAGTTCCCCGGTCCAGTCGGCCAGGCGAGCCCTGGCCTCGGTAGCCGCACCGCCCAGGACAGTGCCGGCAAACCGGTTCACCACGGGCCGCGCCACGGCGGCCACGTTGTAGTTGGGGTCGTACCGGAGGCCGATACCCTCGACCAGCACGGCGGCCCGGCCAAAGTACACCAGGTCGCTTGGCACCATCAGCGGCCAGTCGTAGAAGGTGCGAAGGACCTGGTCCACCACCTCCTGCACCTGGCGGGGACTCGCGTCGCGTTGCTGGACGACGCCCAGGAGCTGGCGGGCTGCATCCTGCACCGTGCCCCGGTCCACGTCGGGGTCGAGGATGCCCAGGGCATAGAAACCGTTGATGACGCCATCCACATCCTGGCGCGCCACGGCCATCACGGTCTGGATCATCCGGAGGCGGAGCTCCTGCTCGACCCGCACGACCATCCCGAAGTCGAGCAGCACCAGCCGGTGCTGGGCGTCCACCAGCAGGTTGCCGGGATGCGGATCGGCGTGCACGACGCCGTCCTGCAGCATCATCTTCAGGTAGACCTCGACCAGTGCCTGCATGAGGTCGTCCAGTCGGAGGTCGCCCGCCGCCAGCCGCTCCTGCAGGCGATCCACCCTGGTGCCCTCGACGTACTCCAGGACGAGCACCCGGCGCCGGGTCAGGGCCCCGACGACGGCCGGCACGACCACGCGCGGGTCTGCACTGAAGTTGCGTCGCAGGATCTCGGCGTTGCGGGCCTCCTCCCGGAAGTCGAGCTCGTCGCCGATCCGCTTGGCGAACTCGCCCACGATGGCGGACAGGCCCCGCATGTGGTGGTTGGGGAACAGGATGTTGAGGACAAAGAGGAGGCGGAACGAGATGTCCAGGTCCTGCCGGACCTGACGCTCCACGCCCGGGCGCAGCACCTTGACGACGACGTCCCGGCCATCGAGGCGGGCGCGGTGCACCTGGCCCAGTGAGGCCGCCGCGAGGGGCTCGGGGTCGAACCACTCGAAGGCGGTCTCCACTCCCTCGCCCAATTCCTCCCGGATCACCCGCTCTGCCGTGCCCGGCTCCAGCCCGGGGACCTGGTCGGTCAGCCGAGCCATCGCCAGGAGGTAGGGGCCGGGCAGGAGGTCGGCCCGCGCCGCGAAGACCTGCCCCAGCTTGATGAAGGTCGGCCCCAGGGCCACCAGCGCATCCACCAGCCGGGTGGCGCGCCGCTCGTGCTGCTGCGCCGTCCGGTGGGCAGGCCCACCCACGACGACCCAGCGGCGACGGTCGCGGAGGAAGGCCACCACGAACGGCGCCAGCCGTCCCAGGATGATGAGCGACCGCATCAGAGCAGGAAGGCGCTAGCGAGCCCCAGGAGGAGCGAGAAGCCGCACACATCCGTGAGGGGCGTCACGAAGATGGACGATGCGACGGCGGGATCCACGCCGATGCGTTCCAGGATGATGGGCACGAAGGCACCGAGGAATCCGGCGACCACGAGGTTGCCGGTCATCGCGACGAAGACCACCAGGCCGAGCTTCACGCCATGGCCCAGCACGAGGGCGATGGTCGCCACGATGCAGGCGAGGACCAGGCCGTTGGTCATCCCGGTGAGCATCTCCTTTCCCACCACCCGGCTGGCCTCCTGGCGGGGAATCACGCCGAGCGCCAGGCCCCGCACCGTGACGGCCAGCGCCTGGGTGCCGGCATTGCCCGCCATCCCGGCGACGATCGGCATGTAGGCGGCAATGAGCACGACGCGGGTGATGGTATCCTCGTGTGCGAGGATCACGGCACCGGTCACTGACGCCGCAATGAGGTTGACCAGGAGCCAGGGAAGCCGGCTGCGCACGGCACTCGCCCAGTCACCCTTGAGTTCCTCGCTGGCGGACACACCGCCGAACTTGAGGATGTCCTCGGTGGTCTCGGCCTCCACCACGTCGGAGACGTCGTCAAAGGTCACGCACCCGAGGAGCCGGCCGTCACGATCCACCACCGGCACGCTGGCCAGGTTGTACCGGGCCATGGTCCGGGCGACGTCCTCCTGGTCCTCCTCGGGGCCCACCTGCGCTGCTGGCTCCTGCATGATCTCCTGCACCAGCCGGGCGGGCGGCGTCGTGGCCAGGGCGCGGAAGGCGAGCACCCCCACGAGGCGGTGGTGGGCGCCCACCACGAAGACGTCGTAGAACTCATCCACCTCTTCGCTCTGTCGCCTGACCTCCTCGAGGGCCTGCCCCACGGTCGCCAGCTCCGGCACGGTGACGACCCTGGTGGTCATCAGGCCACCCGCGGTCTCGTCGTCGTAGACCAGGAGCTTCCGGACCTCGGCGCGCTCCTCGCCCTCGACCTCGCTCAGGATCCGTTCCTGCTCCGAGGGCGGCAGCTCGCCCAGGATGTCCGCCGCGTCGTCGTCTGCCAGCTCGACCAGGATGTCGGCGGCCTGTTCCGGCTCGAGCGCCGCCAGGGTCTCGGCGGCGTGCTCCTCCTCCGGCATCTCGACCAGGGCCTGGCTGGAGATCTCTGCCGGCAGCGCCTGCACCGCCACCACGCGCTCGTCATCGTCGAGAGCCGCCAGGACGTCGGCGAGGTCGGCAGGTTCGAGGTCGGCGGAGCGCCGGGCAAACTCCCCGAGGTCGCGTTGGCGGACGAGCTGGACGAGGTCCCCGACGACCTGCTCCCGGTCGACCACGTCGCTCATGCGGGGCCCAGGCGCACCGGTGGCGGGGCAGCGAGCCGGATGAGGAGCCGGTCCACCCGGGCGGGAGAGGCCTGCAGCACATCCACTTCGAGCCCGGCAACGACAAAGCGCTCCCCGGCGGTGGGGATCCGGCCGGCCAGTTCCACCAGCAGGCCGCCGATGCTCGCCGCGTGCCCTGGTGGCAGGCGCACGTCGAAGTGCTGCTCCACCTGGGTGCGCGTGGTGCTCCCATCTGCTTCCAGCACCCCGGCCATGGTCCCGGCGGCCGGCGTCGGCTCGTCGTCGTCAGCAATCTCGCCAACGATGGTCGCGAGCAGGTCGTCCAGGGTGACCACCCCTGCGGTGCCGCCGTACTCGTCGAGCACGACGGCCATCAGGCGGCGCTCCCGCTGCATGTCCACGAGCAGCTGGCCGCAGGGGCGGCTGGCTGGCGCCATGGCAACGGTGCGCACCGGCAGCGGCGCGCCTTCCCGCAGCTTGAAGAGGTCGAAGGCGTGCAGCATGCCCACGATCTCGTCGAGCGTCCCGCGGTACACCGGCAGGCGGGAGTAGCCGCTCTGCGCGAAGGCGAGGCGGATCTCCGCGAGCGGGGCGTCCTCGGCGATGGCCACGATGTCGGTGCGCGGCGTCATCACCTCGCGCACGGGCCGCTCCGCGAACGAGAGCACGCCACCCACCAGCTCCAGTTCCCCGGCGGCCTCGGGATCGAGTGCCGCGCCCTCCCGGGCGATTGCCCGGAAACGCGACTCATCGCCGGGGCCATCACTCGGCAGGAAGAGTCCCAGCACGCCAGACCACGGACGCAGGAGTGGCAGGGTCCAGCGGAGGGCACCCTGAGGCCGGCGCCAGGCGAGCCAGCGCGGCAGGAGGTAACCACCCACCAGCACGGCAGGCACCCCGACGAGGAGCAGGATCGCGACGATGGGGAGGCGTCCGGTGGTAATGCTGGCAAGGAAGCCCACCAGGGCCGCGCCGAGGAGGAGCACGCCCAGGCTGGTGGTGGACGCAGCCGCGACGAGGAGCTGCTCCAGCTGCCCAAGGCCCAGCCCCTCACGCGGGCCGCCGCGGAGCTGGGCCGTGGCGAAGCGCGCCAGCTCGGTGCGGCTGGTGGCCACGAGGGCACTGCCGGCGGTGGCGCCGAGGACCGCCAGCACGAGGCCGGCCACCATGACGAACCAGATCATGAGCCGGCCTCGATCGTCGACGACTCGATGCGCCGCACGGTCAGGCGCCGCACGCGGCGGCGCGCGACCTGGTCCACGAAGAACTCGAAGCCGCCAGCCACGACGCGCTCCCCCTGGCGCGGCACGCGACCGAAGAGGGCCAGCGCCAGCCCGCCGACCGTGCTCACGTCCTCGCGCTCGAAGCTGTGGCCCACGAGGCCCTCGAACTCGGTGAGCCCCACCCCGCCCTGCACCCGCCAGGCGTTCTCGTCGAGGTGCTGCACCGGGGCCACCTCGTCGGTGTCGTGCTCGTCCTGGATCTCCCCCACGATCTGCTCGAGGATGTCCTCCAGGGTGATGATCCCCGCCGTGCCGCCGAACTCATCGACCACCACGGCGAGGTGGCTGGGGCCGCGCTTGAAGTCACGCAGCTGCCGGTCGAGGGTCTTGCCCTCGGGGACGAACGCCGCCGGGCGGATGAGCGCCGTCCACTCGGCACCGGGGTCGGCAGCGAGCACGTCCTTGGCATAGAGGACGCCGGCCACTGCATCAGGATGCCCGTCAAACACCAGCAGCCGGGCGTGCTCGGCGCGGCGGAACGCCTCCATCACCTCGGCCAGGTTCATGGTCACGTCCACGCCCAGGATGTCGATGCGCGGCGTCATCACCTCTGCCACGATGGTCTCGGCGAGGGCGAAGACCCCGCCCAGCATCTCACGCTCGAGGCGCACCTCGGTGGAGCCACCCCGACCCCGGCCCAGCCCCTCGCGTGCGCCCCGCTCCACCCACCCCACGAGCCGCAGCAGGGGGGCAAACGGCGGCAGTGTGCGCAGCGCCAGGCGCCGCGCCGGCCGCGCCACCTCGGGGGCGATGGCCGCCACCACGCGCGGCAGGAGGTCGGCCACCACCCAGACGAGCCCCACCGCGGCCACCAGCCGGGCGAGCCCGGTCATGGGGGGGTAGACCCACCACGCCACCGCGCCGCCCGCGGCGGCACCCGCGAGCACCACCAGGACGAGATGGGCGAGGTGAAGCGTGCGCTCCAGCGGGAGGGGGGCATCGGCACGGCCCGCGGCGAGCAGCCGGGGAAGTTCCGCCTCCGACTCCGCCGCCACGGCGAGCCAGGCCGCCCACAGCGTGAAGATGCCGGCGAGGAGCGGCGCGACGAACAGCTGGAGCGCGGCCATGCCGGAAGTTAACTGCCGCGCCGGAGCAGGCGCCGCACGTAGCGCTCCTGCCGGCGCCACATGGGAGCGCTGGTGCGGTCGTGGGCCGGGTGGTCATGGCCGAGCACGTGCAGGGTGCCGTGCACGACGAGGCGCACCAGTTCCTCGCGGAGGGGCACCGCGTGCGCGGCGGCATTGGCGCGCGCCTCGGCCGGGCAGAGGTACACATCCCCGACGAGTGAGCCGTCGGGGGAAGGCAGGGCGAAGCTGATCACGTCCGTGACGGCGTCATGCCCGAGGTGGGCATGGTTCAGCCGGCGCATGCGCACCGGACCCAGGTAGGTGATGGACACGGCCGCGGCGGCGCGTTCCCACTCCACCACCTGCCGCGCCATGCGGCGCGCAGTCGCGATGGAGAGGGGCCAGGTCACCCGTTCTGGTCCTCCGCGTAGGCGCGGATGATCTCCTTCACGAGCCGGTGCCGGACCACGTCGGCCTCGGTGAGGTAGCAGAACTGGATCCCGTCGATGCCCGGCAGGATGCGCTCCACCTGCACCAGGCCGGAGTCCTCGCGGCGGGGCAGGTCGATCTGGGTCTTGTCGCCCGTCACCACGGTCCGGCTGTTCGCGCCCAGGCGGGTGAGGAACATCTTCATCTGGGCCCCGGTGGCGTTCTGCGCCTCATCGAGGATGATGAAGGCGTCGGAGAGGGTGCGGCCGCGCATGTACGCGAGCGGCGCAATCTCGATGACCCGGGACTCGAGCGCCTTCTGCACCCGGTCGTGGGGCATCATGTCCTCCAGGGCATCGTAGAGCGGCCGCAGGTAGGGATCCACCTTCGCCTGCAGGTCTCCGGGCAGGAACCCGAGCGACTCGCCGGCCTCGACGGCCGGCCGGGCCAGGATGATCCGCTTCACCCGCTTCCGTGCGAGCGCCTCGACCGCCTTGGCCACGGCCAGGTAGGTCTTGCCGGTGCCGGCGGGGCCGATTCCCACGACGATGTCGTGCTGGGTGATGGCATCGAGGTACTCCCGCTGTCCCTGGGTCCGTGCCGTGATGGCACGACGAAGGCCGGGGAGCACGATCCGGCCCTCGTGGCCCTGCGCGGCTGGCTCGGGGGGGCCCTCGGCACTGAAGCGGTGCACGTCGTCGGGCGTCACGGTTTCGCCCATGCGCGCCAGGTCGATCATGCCCTGCACCACGGGCGTGGCGCGTTCCACCTGTTCCACCGTGCCCGACAGGGTCAGGGTGTCGCCCCGGAACCCGACGCGCACGCCGAGGGACCGCTGCAGTTCCAGCAGGTTCGCGTCCGCCACGCCGGTCAGGAGCAGCGGGTCGGCACCCTCGGTGGAAAGGCGGTGCGAGACGTCGTCGGTCATGCCGGCTCCTGCGGGTCGAGCACCTGCAGGTGGAGGGCACGGAGGTCGGCGGCCTGCACGCCGGTGGGCGCTCCCTCGAACAAGGCGCGCGCCGCGGTGGTCTTCGGGAAGGCAATCACGTCGCGCAGCGAGGGCGCCCCCGCCAGCAGCATCACCGTGCGGTCGAAGCCAATGGCAAAGCCGCCGTGCGGCGGTGCGCCGGCGGCCAGGCCCGAGAGCAGGAACCCGAACCGGCGGGCGATCTCGGCCTCGCTGAGGCCCAGCAGGCCGAACACCTGCTGCTGCAACGCGGGATCGGTGATGCGGATGGACCCGCTACCCAGCTCGTTGCCGTTGTACACCGCGTCGTAGTGGAGGGCACGGCAGCGCAGGGGCTCGGTGGCCAGGTACCGGATGTCGTCGGCGTGCGGCGACGTGAACGGATGGTGCACGAACACCGGCGCGCCCGTGTCGGGGTCCGGCTCGAAGAGCGGGAAGTCCACCACCCAGCAGAAGGCATGTGGCCGGGTGGACGACGCGACCAGGCGCCGGCCCAGGTGCGTGCGCACGGCGTGCAGCGCGGGCGAGGTGATCCGGTCGGGGCCCGGCACGGTGACGAGCAGGTCACCCTCGCTCGCCGGGATGTGCTCCAGGGTGCCCGCGCCGATTGCCTTCACGCCCTGCCCTTCCCAGCCCGAGGCAGTGCGGCGCGCCCAGATGAGGCCACCAGCGCCCGCCTCCTTCGCCAGTGCCGCCAGGGCATCCAGGTCCTTCCGCGAGCGTGTCCCTTCACCGGGCGCCACGATCCCGCGCAGCCGGCCACCCTGCGCAAGGGCATCGTGCACGAACGCTGCCGCGTCGGGCGCCACCTGCGCGGTGAAGTCGGTGACTTCGAGGCCGAACCGGAGGTCGGGCTTGTCGATCCCGTAGCGCTCCATGGCATCGCGCCAGGCGATCCGCTGGAAGGGCGACGGGATGTCGTGCCCGGCCTCGCCCCACAGGTCGACCAGCACCCGCTCGATGACCGCCTGGACATCCTCCTGCGTGACGAACGACGCTTCCAGGTCCACCTGGGTGAACTCGGGCTGGCGGTCCGCCCGGAGGTCCTCGTCGCGGAAGCAGCGCGCCACCTGGAAGTAGCGATCGTAGCCGGCCACCATCAGGAGCTGCTTGTAGATCTGGGGTGACTGCGGCAGGGCGTAGAACTCCGCGGGATGGACGCGGCTCGGCACGAGGTAGTCGCGGGCGCCTTCGGGGGTGGGCTTGGTGAGGATCGGGGTCTCGATCTCGAGGAAGCCCAGGTCGGTGAGCGTGCGCCGGGCCCGCTGCATGAGCCGGTGCCGCAGCATGAGGTTGGCCTGCAGCTCGGGCCGGCGCAGGTCGAGGACCCGGTGCTTGAGCCTGAGTTCCTCCGCCGGCAGGTCCTCCCCTTCCTTCCGGGCCACGGGGATGACCGGCGTCGTCGCGGGTCCCACCACGCGGAACCCGGTCACGTGCACCTCGATGTCCCGGGTGGCGAGGCTCGTGTCCCGCGCCTGCTCGGGGCGGAGCGCCACCGCACCCTCCACCAGCACGACTGACTCAGTGCCGGTACCGGCTGCAGTGGCCATCACCTCGGGGGGCGTCCAGCGCGGGTCGCAGGACAACTGCACGATCCCCTCGCGGTCGCGCAGGTCAATGAAGACCAGGCCACCCAGGTCGCGCTTCCGGTGCACCCACCCGCCGAGCTGGACCGCCTCACCAACGTGGGCCCGGGTGAGTTCTCCACATCGGTGGGTCCGCAGCGCGGTCGCCGCGGGTGAACCTGGGCTCGAATCAACTGCACTAGTCATGGTCTATGCACAATATTGGTAAAGAGTTACGCTGACGCCATGTGGCGCCGATGCTCCACCATCATGCAGCGGTCCAGCACGACCTCCAAGCCGTGCTGGCTGGCGTAGTTTGCCGCATCGAGCGCCTCAATGTGAAGCTGGAACCAGATCCGCGGGATGCCCGCTGCCACGGCTTGCTCTGCCACCGCCAGGCAGAAGGGGCCGGGGCGGAACACGAGGGCGAGGTCAACCGGTTCGGGCAGGTGCAGGAGGTCCGGCACCGGCGCCTCCCCAAGAATGGCCTCCTGCTGCGGGGTCACCGGAATGACCCGGTACCCCGCCCGCTGCAGGTAGGCCGGCACATAGTGCGCAGGCCGCTCCGTCCGCCGGGACATTCCCACCACCGCGATGACGCGCACCGAGTCGAGGATCCGGGCGACGAGCTCAGTGGACTGATAGCGCTGTTGCTGCTCGGCCGTGAGGGCGAGGGGATGCGGCAGTCCGCAGGCGCTTCCACCCGGCTGGGATGTGGCATCAGTCATCTGGTACAAGGTACCCGCGAGGAGGCGCGCATGCCGTGGTTGCGGTAGGTTACGGAATGCCCTCCACCTTCCTGCGCGTGACCCCAGCCGCCGGCCTGGCCGCGGCGCTCCTCCTGCTCGCTGCCTGTGACCGGGGCCGGGCCCCTGACCCGACGGGAAGCGCCAGTACGACGCCTCCTCCTGCCGCGCCGACCGACCCCGCCCTTGGCACGTGGACCGTCGTGGGCTTCCGGATGCCCGGCATCAGTGCGATGAGCGAAGCGGATGCGCAGGCGTGGAAAGGCCGTACGGTGGTGCTCACCGCGACGCGCGCGACCTCGGGGACAGATTCCTGCTCCACCCCACAGTACGAGACCCGCACGGTACCCACTGACAGCCTGCTGGAGGTGGACTTCCGCACCACCGCCGCCGCGCTGGGGCTTTCGCCGGGCGGGACCATGGACGTGACGCAGGTGTCCTGTGCTGGCAGCCCGTGGGCGGCGCCGGGCAGCATCCTCCTGCACAGCGGGCCGACCCGCGCCTTCACGACCTGGGACGGTGTCTTCTTCGAGCTGGAGCGACGCGCCAGCGACACGGCGTCGCTCCTCGATGCCACGGGCTTCGGGCCGTATCGCGTCGGGATCACCCTCGCGGCGTTCAACGCGGCGCTGGGCGAGCACCTCGTTCCGGCGTACCAGGCGAACCCCACCTGCGACTTCGTGAAGCCCGCCGGTTTCCCCGACGGGATCATGGCCATGGTCGAGCACGACACAGTGGTCCGGTTCGACGTCGAGAACCCCGCGATCCGCACGCTGGCCGGTGCCGGTGTCGGCGACCCGGAGGCCGAGGTGGTCGCGCGGTATGGATCGTCCCTCACGGTCACGCCGCACAAGTACACCGGACCGGAGGGTCACTACCTCGTCGTGCGGCCGCCGGGAGACACCCTGCACCAGGTCATCTTCGAGACCGATGGCAAGGTGGTCACGCATGTCCGGGTCGGCCGCCTGCCAGCCGTGGCCTTCGTGGAGGGTTGTGCCTGAGCCGGCGGGCGGACCGGCACTGCCCTTGACACGCCGACTCCGGCCACCTACATCTTCACGCAATTGAAGGAATCGTTCGTGGTCATTTGCCGCGTATTGCAGCCACGTTAAACAAATGCTAAAAAGCGAGTGCGCCCGCGGCCCCCCATGGCCCCGGGCGCTCGCTGTTTCAGCAGATCGGATGCGCATGACGAGTACGATTGCCGGTCCCGCCCTCCAGGCCCTGCCACTTCGCTGTGGCCACTGCGGCCATGAGTCCGAACCCGCGCCGCAGGCCATCTGTGGCGAGTGCCTGGGCCCCCTCGAGCCCGTGTACCCGACGGTGCGTTCCCTCCCCTCGCGGGAGACGATCGCCAGCCGGCCCGCCTCGCTCTGGCGGTACCGGGAGTGGCTACCGCTTGAGGGGCCGCTGGTGCACTCGCTCGACTCCGGCTTCACACCCCTCATCGACGCGCCCCGCCTGGCCGACTGGCTGGGCGTGGGCCGCGCCTGGGTGAAGAACGATGCTGTCTCCCATCCGAGCCTGTCGTTCAAGGATCGCGTCGTCGCGACGGCCATCAACGCGGCGACGGCCTTCGGGTTGGAGACGATCGGCTGTGCCTCGACGGGAAACCTGGCGAACGCGGTCGCCGCGCATGCGGCGCGGGCTGGCCTCGCCGCGTGGGTGTTCATCCCCCATGACCTGGAGCTGGGCAAGGTCGTGGGCACGGCGGTGTACCAGCCGCGCCTGGTTCGGATCCAGGGCACCTACGATGACGTGAACCGCCTCTGCGCGCAGGTGGCCGACCGTTTTGGCTGGGGCATCGTGAACGTGAACCTGCGCGCCTACTATGGCGAGGGTTCCAAGACGATCGGCTTCGAGGTGGCCGAGCAACTCGGCTGGCGCCTGCCCACGGCGGTGGTGGCGCCGATGGCGGGCGGTTCGCTCGTCACCAAGCTGGGCAAGGCGTTCGGCGAGTTTCGTGCTGCCGGCCTGGTGGACGGTCCCGCGCCGCGGCTCTATGGCGCGCAGGCCTCGGGCTGCGCCCCGATCGTGCGCCTGGTCCAGCGGGGTGGCGACCTCGTTCCCGAGCGACCTGCCACGATTGCACGATCCATAGCCATTGGCAACCCGGCAGACGGGCTCCATGCCGCAGGCGCCATCAGGACGTCCGGTGGCTGGGCCGAAGCGGTCTCGGACGCCGAACTGGTCGAGGGCATCATGCGGCTGGCCGAGACCACCGGCGTCTTCACCGAAACAGCGGGCGGGGTGACGGTCGCGGCCGCGAAGGTGCTGGCGAGCCAGGGACACCTGACCGCGCGCGACGAGGTCGTCCTGTGCATCACCGGGAATGGCCTCAAGACGGTCGAGGCCCTGACCGGTACCCTTCCGGAGGCGCCCGTGATTGCACCGCGCCTTCGCGACGTCACCCAACTCATCGAGGCAGCCCGCCCGGCTGCGTAAGGATCGTTCCATGGCCATCACCCTCTCACTCCCTGCCGTGCTGGCGCGGCTGACCGACGGCGCCAAGGTCATCGAGGCCGAAGGCGCCACGGTGGGCGCCGTGGTGAACGACGTCGCCACGCGGTACCCGGCGCTGGCACCCCGGCTCCGTGACGACCAGGGACATGCGTACGCCTTCGTCACGTTCTACCTGAACGACGAGGATATCCGGCTCCAGGGTGGCTTCGGCGCCCCGGTGCAGGACGGCGACGAACTGACCATTGTCCCCGCGATTGCAGGGGGGTGACCGATGACTGCGACCTTCCAGCCAGTGGTGCCGGCACAGGACCTCGACAGCGACGAGATCCTCCGGTACAGCCGCCACCTGATCCTCCCCGAGTTCGGCCTCGAGGCGCAGCGAAAGCTCAAGGGCTCCAGTGTCCTGCTGGTGGGCGCGGGCGGCCTGGGCTCACCCCTGGGCCTCTACCTGGCTGCGGCCGGCGTGGGGCGCATCGGCATCGTGGACTTCGACGTGGTGGATGCCACCAACCTCCAGCGCCAGGTCATCCACGGCACCACCGACATCGGCCGCCCCAAGCTCGCCTCGGCGCGTGACCGGATCCGCGACCTGAACCCGAAGGTGCATGTCGAGGCGTACGAGACGCGGCTGACCGCGGCGAATGCGCTCGACATTGCCGCGGGCTATGACGTGCTGGTGGACGGCACCGACAACTTCCCGACACGCTACCTGGTCAACGATGCGAGCGTGCTGCTGGGCAAGCCCAACGTGTACGGCAGCATCTTCCGCTTCGAGGGCCAGGCATCGGTGCTCGCGACGCCCGACGGCCCCTGCTACCGCTGCCTCTTCCGGGAGCCGCCACCGCCGGGACTGGTGCCGAGCTGCGCCGAGGGAGGGGTGCTCGGGGTGCTGCCCGGGCTGGTCGGGGTCATCCAGGCCACGGAGACGATCAAGCTGCTCACGGGTATCGGCGAGCCGCTGGTTGGCCGGCTGCTGCTCATTGATGCGCTGGGCATGAAGTTCCGTACCCTCAAGCTGCACCGGGATCCCCTGTGTCCTGCCTGCGGCACCCGGGAGATCCAGGTGCTGCAGGACTACGAGCAATTCTGCGGGATCGGCCGCGAGCCCGAGCCGGTGGGGCTCACGGAAATCCTGCCGGCGGCGCTGCAGCAGCGGATCGCCGCGGGCCACGACCTTGACATCATCGACGTGCGCGAGCCGCAGGAGTGGGCGCTCGGCCGGATTCCCGGCGCGCGGCTGGTTCCGCTCGGCACCCTGGCAGCGGCCCTCGGCAGCCTGGACCGCACACGCGAGGTGGTGGTCTACTGCAAGGGCGGGGTGCGGAGTGCCAGGGCGGCGCGGCAACTCCAGGAGGCGGGATTCCGGCGGGTGGCAAACCTCACGGGCGGGATCCTGCGCTGGAGCCAGGAGGTGGACCCCTCGATTCCGCAGTACTGAACCCGGGCCTGCCCAGTACCTTTGGGCATGCTCCTCCTGGCCTTGGCGCTCCAGGCGCCTCCCCCTCCCGGCTGGCCCTCGTTCGTCACCGCGTTCCGGCAGTTCGTCGCCACCGACAGCATCGTCGGCGGGAGTGCGGTGCTCGTAAGGAACGGCCAGGTCGTGGCCCGCATGGAATCGGGCATGGCCGATCGTTCCCGGCGCCAGCCAGCGGACACGGCCACCCTCTACCACTGGGCCTCCAACACCAAGCCGCTGACAGCGGTCGCGATCATGCAGTTGCGCGATCGCGGCCTGCTCTCGCTGGACGACCCGGTCACGAAATGGGTGCCCGAGCTGCGGCAGGTGCATGACCCCTTCGGGTCGATGGACCAGGTTACGGTGCGCATGGTGCTCTCCCACAGTGCGGGCTTCCAGTCGCCTACATGGCCGTACGGACGCGGCGCACCCTGGGAACCGTTCGAGCCCACGCGCTGGGAGCAGCTGGTCGCCATGATGCCGTACCAGCAACTCCTGTTCGCGCCCGGCTCGCGCTACCACTACAGCAACCCCGGCTTCGTGTACCTGGCCCGGATCATCGAGGAGGTGACGGGCGACCCGTGGGTGGCCTACATCCAGAAGAACATCTGGACCCCGCTCGGCATGAACCGGAGCTACGTGAACACGACGCCGTGGCACCTGGCCGGGCAGCGGGCCAACAACTACACCCTGCTCCGCGACAGCAGCGGTCGGGTGACCATGCGGGAGAACGGGCGGGAGTTCAACCCCGGCATCACGATTCCCAATGGCGGATGGAATGCGCCGGTCGGTGATGTCGTGGCGTGGGCGTCGTTCCTGACGGGCGACGGAAAGGCACAGGTGCTGAGCCGCACTTCCCTTGCGGAGATGTGGCAGCCGGTCGTCCCGGTGGACGAGGACGGCACCAGCATGGGGCTCTCCTTCTTCCTGCGGCACGAGCTGGACCAGGACCTGGCCTTCCACACCGGCGAGCAGGCAGGGTTCCGGTCCATCGTGATGGTGAACCCGGCACGGCACACGGCGGTCATCGTCGTGGTCAACACGACCAACGACGCCGACGCCGTGGGGTCGGGCCGGCGGTGGGATGCCTTGCTGCGGGCCACGGCATCGCTTGCCGCCACGCACTGAAGCCCGGAACGGGCGCCTTATCTTTCGACCGATGGAACCAGGCCTGCTCGACGTAACTCCGGACGCTGCCCGGGCGCGCATTGCCACCTGGGTCGAGGCCGAGGGGCTGCCCCGCTACCGGACCACGCAGCTGCTCCGGCGGCTCTGGGTCGCACCGGTCCGGTCGTGGCAGGACGCCACGGAGTTGCCGCTCGACCTCCGGCGCCGCCTCGATGCAGGCTTGCCGATCCCGCGGCTCGAGCCGGTCACGATCCAGCGGTCGCAGGATGGCACGGTGAAGTACCTCTGGCGCCTGCACGATGGCGAGATGATCGAGTCGGTGATGATCCCCTCCGGGGCGCGTCGCACGCTCTGCATCTCGTCGCAGGCCGGCTGTGCCCTGGGGTGCGTGTTCTGCGCCACGGGCACGATGGGGTTCCGGCGGAACCTGACGGTGAGCGAGATCGCGGTCCAGGTGCGCGAGGTGATCCTGCAGGACCCCTCCACCCGACCCACCAACATCGTGTTCATGGGCATGGGCGAGCCGTTGCTCAACTGGCCCGCGGTCGATGCGACCCTCACGATCCTGAACCACCGGGACGGGTTGGGGATCGGGGCCAGGCACATCACGGTGAGCACGGTGGGGATCATCCCAGGGATGGAGGCGTTCGCCGAGCGGCCGGAGCAGTTCCGCCTCGCCATCTCACTGCATGCGCCAGGCACCGAGCGCCGGTTGGCGCTCATGCCGGTGGAGAAGAAGTACCGGCTCGAGCAGGTGCTCCTGGTGGCACGGCGCTTCCGGAAGCGCGTGACGTTCGAGTACGTGCTGATCGCCGGGAAGAACGACACCGACGCGGACGCCGACCAGCTGGCCCGCCAGGCCCGTGCCCTGGGCGCGCTGGTGAACATCCTGCCGCTGCACCCTGGCGGGAATCCCGCGCTCGTCCCCACCTCGCCCGCGCGGATCCGTGCGTTCGCGGCGCGGCTCCGCCACCAGGGCATCGAGGCGAGCGTCCGGCGGAGCCGCGGGCTCGACATCAACGCCGCCTGCGGCCAGCTGCGGGTGGAGATGGAGCGCAAGCAGCGCCGCACCACGACGGCCCAGGAGCCGTGACCGCCCTCGCTCGAGCGGCCCTCGGCCTTGCCGCCGCCCTGGCCACGGGGTGCACCACGCCCAGCCGTTGTCCCGGCACCGTTCCCCTGCTCAACGCGCACCTGGCACGGTACCCCTCCCTGGCACCGCAGGATGCCTACAAGCTCCTGCACCAGGCGAGCATGGGGAGCGAGCACGCGATTCCCGATCGCGCCACGGCCGTTGCCTGGATGGCGCGGGAATGGGAAGCGATGGGGGACGGCCCCGCGGAACCGCTGGTGGACACCCTGGGCACGGACGCGCGTTTTGCTCGCGTGCACCTGCGCCCGTGGAAGCAGGCCGGCGGCACCCCCGATGCCGTCACCGACGCGTTCGTGCGCACGGCGAACTCGGCGCGTCCGGACACGGGTGCGTTGTCGTGTTCGCTCGATGCGATGGCAGGGTGGGCGCGCGGGGTGCCGGGATGGGATGCCGATTCGGTGCGTGCCCTGGTGCGCGCGGAACGCCTGGCGGGCTATCCGGCCGTCCACCACAGTGCAGCCTTCGCGGACCAGGCCCGCCCGGCCTATCGCGTGGTGGCGTTGCCGCTCACTGGTCCGTTGCTGGCCACGTTGCCGCCCACGCACTGACTGATGGCCGCCGCAAGCCTCGCTGCGGCGCCAGGCGCGTGGGCCAGGAACAGCGAGGGCTCGAGCACTTCCAGCTCCATCAGCACGAAGCGGCCCTCCACCAGGCAGCCATCAACCCGGGCGTAGAGGCAGGGTGTGGGCGCCGCATCGAGCGCCCGCGAGGCCTGGGCAATGAGCGAGGCATCCAC
Source organism: uncultured Gemmatimonadaceae bacterium (assembly GCA_964638035.1). Lineage (GTDB taxonomy): Bacteria > Gemmatimonadota > Gemmatimonadetes > Gemmatimonadales > GWC2-71-9 > JAGGAG01. The sequence goes on from CAZWXD010000021.1 coordinate 53,086, forward strand.
CTGCACGGCCTCGGACGATCCTCCGGCCTCCTCCTGCACCCGGAAGTCACCCGCAGCCGGTCGCTTGAGCACGGCGTGGCTGAAGGCGCCACCAAGGAACACCAGCGACAGTTCACCGACACTCGCGATGGCGGGCTCGAACGGCTGCACCATCAGGTCCCGCTCCCGTCGCACCGCGTCGAACTGGCAATCATCTGCAGCGGTCAGCGGCGCAGCGACCCGCCACGTCTTCCAGGCGCCACCCGAGACCGTGGGCTTGACCACGATATCGTGCCAGCCGCGTTGTGCCACCAGGCGGGACAGCGGCTCCCCTTCACCGCGCGCGAGCCACGCGGTTGGCATGATGGGTATGCCGGCAGCTGCGAGCTGGCGGAGGTAGGACTTGTCGGAGTTCCAGCGGAGGGTGGCAACCGGGTTGAATACGCGCGCACCCGCCGCCTGCAGCCGGTCGAGCCAGCCGACGAAGGTGGCATGGCGGCGGAAGTAGTCCCAGGTCGAGCGGATCACCACGGCGCTGAAGCCCTGCCACCGGGCGCCGGCATCGTCCCATGCCACCGGCATGCCCTGGAGTCCGTGGCAGGCGAGCGCCGGCAGGAGGAGCTGGTCGTCGGGGGTGAGCGCAGCGTGGTCGGCGTCGGTGACGAGTGCCACGGTGCCGGGCGTGGGAGCCGACGGCTCCTGCGCGGGGGGCGCGCCGCTATCTTGCGACATGGCCCTGACCGCCGCCGATGTTCGCCGTGCCCTCGAGGCCGCTGGCCCGTCGCACTGGCAGGCCCTGGTTGCGCATCATGAAGAAGCCTACCCGCGGCCGTGCCCGACGCCGGGCGCCATCTGCCACTTCGAGGCGGAGCGGCTGAACACGCTGGGCTGGGGCGAAGGCCGCGGCCCGCTGATCGAATCGCGGGTTCGCCGGGTCGGAGCGTCGGTCGAGATCACCCACGGCTTCCACCACGCCGACAGCTCGGTCCCCGAGTGGACGGCGCCCTACCGCAACTACGAGCCCACCTGACCGTCCCATGGAGCGCCACATGAGCCTTCCCGTTCGCCAGGAGCGCCTGCATTCCGACATGACGACCACTGCGTTCGGCTTCGAGGGAGCGCACGTGGTGCAGACGCTGGGCGTGGTGCGCGGTATCACGGTGCGGTCCCGATCCGTCTTCGGGACCCTGGGGGCACGCATCGAGACCCTCTTTGGCGGGAACATCACGCTCTTCACCACCCTTTGTGAACGAACACGGCAGGAAGCGTTCGACATCATGCTGGCCCACGCCCAGAACCTGGGCGCGAATGCCGTGATCGGGGTGCGTTACGATGCCACCGAGCTGATGCCGGGCGTGACCGAGGTGCTCTGCTACGGCACCGCCGTGGTGGTGGACGCGTTGCCCGCGCACTGAGCCAGTGACTAGCGGAGGGCCGGCAGCACGGCGGCTGCCGTTGCCAGCAGGCCCGCGAGGATGGCATCCCGCATGATGCCGGCCGCCACCCGTCGGCTCGTCCGCGCCGCCGCTGGCTCCGCGCCCACTGCCCCGCCCTGGTCCTGCTCCCGCCGGCCTTCCATCGCTCGTACCACGCATGTCTGGCGCCGGGCCTGGAGGAATCCAAGGGCGCTGATGCCGGCGGGGACGAAGACCAGCGCGCGCACGGCCATCGGGGGCCGGCCGGCCCAGGCCGCGGTGAGCATGAGGAGCGTGATGACTGCAGCGCCACTGCCAAGGACTCGGCGGCGCCGCTGGCCGG
>CAZWXD010000022.1:0-19733 GCA_964638035.1 uncultured Gemmatimonadaceae bacterium
GCTGGTGCTGAGCAAGCTCAAGCCGGGAACGTATGTGGTGCGCGTCTCGATGGAGCTGGCGACGGGTGGCCCTGCTGTCGCGCGCGAACGGGTGATCCGCATCGTCCGCTGAGAGGGCCGGCAACCACAGGAGGGTGCCAATGCCGATTCCCATGCGAATCATCACCACAATCCTGGCCGGATGGATGCTGGCACCGGTGGCCGCGGCGGCCCAGGCCGTTGCCGAGCGGACCCGCATCGAGGCGTACTGGGACGAGGCAGGGAGTGCGTCCTCGACGCACTCGCTGGATTCCCTGGTCACTCAATGGCAGGGATCGACCACAGGTTCCCTGCAACGCCTCGGCCTCGCCTTTGGTGGCTTGCGCCGGTTCGAGCTTGGCGACAGCACGGCACTGTATCCCGCGTGGCTTGGCTTCAGCCGCGTGGTGGCCGCCGAGCCGCGCTGGCCCTGGGCGCGCCTCGGGTTGGGCTACGCGGCGCTGGCAATGTACCGGTCGCGCTCCGACACGCCGTCGGAGTACGACGGAGGGATTGGCGGCACGCACTTCACGGGCTTCGTGCTGCAGATGCAGCGGATCCTGGAGCGCGAGCCCGATTTCGCGCCGGCTGTGGCACTGGTCACCCGGGTGACGTACGAGAGTGGTGACCGCGACCAGCAGAAGGCGCTCATTCGCCTGCTCCAGAAGACCGAGGCGCGGGGCGACATGGACCCCGACATCCAGCTGGTGCTCGCTCGCAGCGCCCGGCTCAACCGGCGGTTCGACGAGGCCACGCGCTACGTCGAACAGTACGCGCGCTGGGGCGGCGACAAGTCGCTGGCACAGCTCGAGCTGGCACGAATGCTCGCGGGCCAGGGGCGGTTCGAGGAAGCGGCAGACGCATGGTATGGCGGCATCGATACGCCGTCGCCCCTCCGGCGGGCAGCCTACCGGTCCGACCTCCAGTGGACCGCGGAGCGCCCCGAACTCGTCCTGTTTGACTCGTTGCCGGACGATTCCCTGCGAGCGTTCGCCGAGCGCTTCTGGCACCGCCGCGACACGCGAGAGATCCGCCGTGACGGCGAGCGACTGCAGGAGCACTTGCGGCGCTGGGACTACGTCCATCACTACTATCGCGTGCCCAACCCGGAGCGCCGAACACAGTTTCGCCAGACATTCCGGGTCAACCTGGGGTTCTGCCTCAAGGACGGGCCCAACACGCTCGACGACCTGGACCTGGAGGAACCGGCCCGGGTTGGCACCGACCGCGCGGTGGAGCGCGTGCTCGACCACCGCGCACTCGTGTACATGCGCCACGGGCAGGCCCTGCGCGAGGTCGGGGGCATCGAGCCTGAGCCGTTCATCGACGGCATCATGGTTAACAACCCATCGGGCACGGTCGCCGTGGGAACGACGAACGGCGCTGCCCGCACCGGAACCATCAGGATCAGGGGCGGAGGAAACCCCTACGCGGCCTGGTTCTACATGATGGATGGCAAGCCGCGCGTGTTCTACTTCCAGCCCGACGGCGCGCTGGGGCTCGATGCCCCGCGCGCCCTGGTCCTGAACCAGATGCCAAACCTCGACATGCTCCTGCGGCTGCAGGACGTCGTGCCGGGCTACGCGAAGCTGGCGGCGCAGCGACAGGTCAACTACACGGCATTCGCGGCCTGGCTTCGGAGCGCGGCCGCGCCGCTCACCTGCATGCCGGGCGTGGTCGACTTCATCCAGGACCTGCGCGAGTCGGCGGCCGTGGCCCTGCACACGGACAGCTACCTGCGCCGCATCAACGAGCCGCTCGATGCCGCCATCCAGGCCTACGCCGTCGGGAGCCCGGGCACGGACGGCCGCGCCCTCGTGGCGTTCGCCATCCCGGCCGGGGAGCTCGAGCGTGATTCCACGACCTCGGACACCGCGCATGCCTCCGTGCAGATCGAGACCGTAGCGCTGGACTCGACGGGAGGCCAGGTCGCGCTGCGCGACACGACGATCGCCTACGCCGTGCCCCGAAGTGCCAAGGGTGGATGGATTGCGGGCCTCCTCGAGGTGCCGCTCGACCGCCCCGCGACCGAGATACGCGCGCTGCTGCTCCAGGGTGGTGAGGAACGCGGCATGCTCGTGTCGCTCCCGATCGCGCCGGCCGCCACCGCCGGCCTTGGCATGAGCGACATCGTCCTGGGCCGGGCCACCACCACGACGGCGTGGCGAGCGCCTGACCGCATGGTGCCGGTGACGCCCTTCGGTGCCATGAGTGCTGGAGAAGCAGTGGAGCTGTACTACGAGCTGCACGGCCTCGCCGTGGGGCAGGAGTACCGGACCGGCCTCACCCTCACCCGCTCTGACGAGGACCGTCCCGGGGCGAGCCTCTCCTTCACGGATCAGGCGGTTGCCGGGCGCCAGGGGTTCACCCGCCGGCTGACCCTGGCCGAGCTCGTGCCCGGGGACTACACCCTGTCCATTGCCGTATCGCAGCAAGCCGGTGGGCCAGAGGTGCGGCGGGAGCGCACCATTCGAGTCATTCGGTGACGGGGCACATGGGGGCAATCGCTTGACAACCCGCACTCCGATGCCCCAGACTTGTCTCATGCGCAACGGTACGCGGTTCTTCCCCTTTACCTGGCACCGGCCGGCCTCGAGCCCGGTCCGGTTCCGGTAACGTGCGCTAGCCGATACCCGAACCGACCCCTCGACGCCCCGCCGGCCACCCCCGGCGGGGCGTTCTGTTTGCTCGACCATTGACCCTCACGAACCCGGAGCACCACACATGCGCGTCGCCATCCAGGGAACCCACGGTGCCTTCAGCGAGGCCGCGGCCCGCCGTCGCTGGCCCGACCTCGAAGCCGTGCCCTGCCGTGAGGTGGCCGATGTCGTGGCCGCCGTGCGCACCGGCCGGGCCGACGCCGGCTGCCTCCCCATCGAGAACTCGCTCATCGGGTCCGTCACCGCCACGTACGACCTCCTGCACGAGGCGTTCGGCGATGGCCAGCTGCGACTCACGCACGAGACGCTGCTCCCGGTGCACCACGCCATCATGGCGGTGCCTGGCGCGCGCCTCGACGGCATCACCCGCGTGTATTCGCATCCCGTCGCCCTGAGCCAGTGCCGCCGCTGGCTGGCAGCGCACCTGCCCGACGCCGAGTTGGTGAGCGCCTGGGACACCGCCGGGAGCGCCGAGCTGGTGGCCGCCCACGGCGATCCCGCGGAGGCCGCCATTGCCGCCGAGCCCGCGGCCGCCGCCCATGGCCTCGCCCTCCTGGCGCAGCGCATCGAGGACGATCCCAGCAACCAGACGCGGTTCCTGGTCTTCTGCCGCCACGACGTGGTCGCCGATGCGCCGGCCAGCGGGCCGGGCAAGACCTCGCTCATCGTGTCGCTCGACCACCGTCCCGGCATGCTGGCGCACACGCTGCAGGCCTTCAGCGCCCGGGGCGTGAACCTCACCGCCCTGCAGTCCCGCCCCGAACCCTCGGCGCCGTGGACCTACCGCTTCTACGTGGACGTGGAGGGCGCGGCCCACGACCCCCGGGTGGCGGAGGCGCTGGAGGAGGTGGAGGCACTGGCAGCGCAGATGATCATCCTGGGGAGCTACGAGGCCTGGGTCGATGGCGTCCCTGCCTACAAGGTCTCGCACCCGACTCCGGCGCACCATGTCATGAAGCCGGAGGTCCCGCTCATTGACCGGCGCCGCCATCCCGAGGGCAGCACCGTCCGGGTGCGCCACCTCGAATTTGGCGGTGCCAGGCCGGTGCTGATCGCGGGACCATGCTCGGTCGAGAGCCATGAGATGATCCTCACCACCGCCGAGCAGGTGGCGCGGGCCGGCGCCGACATGCTTCGCGGCGGGGCGTTCAAGCCGCGCACCTCGCCATACGACTTCCAGGGGCTCGGTGTGAAGGCGCTGCGCTACCTCGCCGAGGCGCGCGAGCGCACCGGGCTGCCGGTGGTGACCGAAGTGCTGAGCTGGGAGGAGGTCCCCCTCGTCGCCCGCTTCGCGGACATGCTGCAGATCGGTGCGCGCAACATGCAGAACTTCTCCCTGCTCCGCGCGGCGGCACGGAGCGGCGTGCCCGTGCTCCTCAAGCGGGGTGCCGGTGCCACGGTGGAGGAATGGTTGATGGCGGCGGAGTACGTGCTGGCGGAAGGGAACCCCAACGTGGTGCTCTGCGAGCGGGGCATCCGCACCTTCGAGCGGGCCACGCGACACACCCTCGACCTGAACGCCGTGGCCCTGGTGCGGGAACGGTCACACCTGCCGGTGATCGTGGATCCGAGTCATGCCGCCGGTGTGGCGAGCCTCGTGCTCCCCCTGGCCATGGCATCGCTCGGCGTTGGTGCTGCCGGCCTCATTGTCGAGGTGCACCCCGATCCCCGCAAGGCCATGAGCGACGGCGCCCAGAGCCTCGACATCCCGGCGTTCGCCGAACTCGCCCGGCGGGTGCATCCCGGTCGTGAGCAGGTGGGACTCGCGGCAGGGTGACGCAGCCAGGGGCAGGCTGGCGCCTGCCCCTCCCCTTCCCCGCCCGTGGGACGGGCTCAGGTGCGGCCCGAACTCCTGGATCGCGGCCGGCTGCTGTCCCGCTGGAGGTTGCGCCACTGTACCTCGGGGCGCTTGGCCATCTTCCCCGACACCGTTTCCTTCCGCTTGTTCCGCATCACGTCGAACTTCACCGCTTCGTCGCTGTCGTAGGTGCGCAGGATCCGGTGGAGCTGCGACGGGCCCGTGACCTTGCGGCCATCGATGGCCTGGACCACGTCACCACCCTTGAGGCCCAGCGGGGAGTCCTTCGGCACGCGCACCACCAGCACGCCCTCGCTGGTGCCGAAGTACGACCCCAGGTCGGGGTTGAGGCCCACGAGTTCCAGGTCCTCCGCCCCGCCCATGAACATCATGGACGGGATCCGGTCCATTTCGAGGTTCATGTGGTCGAGCTGGGTCCGCAGCTCCGAATCCAGGTTGCCGCCGTACCCGAAGGCAAACCCACGCTCGCCATCGGGCCCGCGGAGTGCATAGCGCCGATCCGCCGGCCCGTTGAAGACGAACACGTTGTCGGGATCTTCCTGGGTCACGAGGTTGGTGCTCCGCTGGTCCTTGCCCCGGCGATACTCCACCTTCACCGTGTCGTTCGGCTCGAGCTTCGCGGCCAGCTCGATGAGCCGCATGCCCGGGAGCGAGCGCTCCGACGGGGACTTGCTGTCCCCACCAAGCAGGGACGTCCCGTCGAGCCCGGTGATGACGTCGCCGCTCTGGAGCCCCGCCTTGGCTGCCGGGCCCCCGGGCGTCACTCCCTCCACGTAGGCGCCGATGGAATCGGTCGCCCGCGCCTGCAGGTTCACCTTGACACCCAGGCGTGCCCGGCGCGTCATGACGATGCTCATGCGGCTCGATGGATTCCGCTCGATCTCTACTCGTTCCACCCGGTCGCGCTCGCGCGAACCATCCCGCTCCTGGGCCGGGAGGATGTCCGCACCCCCGATCAGTGCCATGCCCATGCCCAGGGCGCCCACCACGAATCGATTCATTGACCTGCCCCCCTGTCTCCGTTGGCGGGCCTAGAGCCCGACGCTGCTCGCGCGGGTGACATGCACGTCCACCAGCGCATCGAGTAGTCCTACCCGTTCCTGCCACAAGCGCATGCGATCCTGCTCATGCTGGCTTGGCCTGGGCTCCAGCTCGACCCGCTCGAGCTGCTGGTCCACGTCGGCAATCCGGGACTCCAGGTCCGACGCCACGCGGCTGGTGCGCCCATCGAGCACCCGCCCCTCGGGACCATAGGCGCCGATGGCGGCCTCGAGGGCCTGCGAGCGATGCATCAGGCTCCGCAGGTGCTCCTCCGCTGCCAGCGTCGCATCGTCCCGGCCTGCGCTGCGTCCCAGCACGAAGGCCAGCAGCAGTGCCGCCGCCAGCCCCGTCACCCCAACGGCCGTCCAGCGCACCCGCCGAACCTGCCGCTCCCGCTCCAAGCGCGCCCGCACCGCCGGCCACTGGTCCCGGGCCGGGCGCAGCGTGGGCAGCGCCCGGAGCCTCGCCCGCCGCTGGTCCAGCCGCCGGGCCTCCTCCTGGCAGGCCGTGCACGACGCGAGGTGCGCCCGTGCACCCGCCTGGCCCGGCTCCACGTCCGCCACGTCCAGCGCCAGCAACTGTTCCATCGTCAGGTGGGTCACGCGATGGCCTCCTCTCCCAGCCATCGCCGCAGCCGCGTGTGCGCTCGCGCCAGCTGCGACTTGGAAAAGCTCGTCGTCCTCCCCATCATCCCCGCGATCTCCTCGTGGGTGTAGCCCTCCACGTCGTGCAGCCACACCACCGCTCGCGAGGTCTCACTCAACCGCTCCAGCGCCGCCTCCAGGTCCATCCGGAGTGCCGTGTCCTCGCGGCGCCCCTCCATCACGTCATCCGGCAGCTCGTCGGTGTCCCGGTACTTGTTCCGCCGGAGCCGCATGAGTGCCTTGCTCGCCGCGATGCTGCGGATCCATCCCCAGAGGCTCCCCTCCTGCCGGAACTGCCCGATGCTGCGGCACACCTCGAAGAAGGTCTCCTGCAGCACGTCCTCCGCGTCCTCCGCCGTCCGGCAGAGGCGGCGGGCCAGGTTGTACACGGGCCGCTCGAACGCGCGGTAGAGCGCCTCCAGCGCCTCCGCATCGCCCCGGCGAGCCCGGGCCACCACCGCCTCTGTGTTCGCCAGCGGAAACGGATCCATCAGCAGCGCTCGTGTCATGACACGGGAAAAGATGCCGGAGGGAGGTCAACGGTCGCACTTCGCGCTACACTACAGGGCGATGACCACCTCCGTCCTCGACCTCTTCACAATAGGCATCGGGCCCTCCAGTTCCCACACCGTGGGCCCGATGCGCGCCGCCAGGCAGTTCGCCGAGCGACTGGCCGAGGGGGAGCTCCTGTCGCGGACCCATCGCCTGGAGGCACATCTCTATGGCTCCCTTGCACTTACGGGAAAGGGCCATGGCACCGATACGGCGGTGATCCTGGGGCTCCTGGGTGCCACCCCCGAGGATGTGGACGTGGACCGCGTCCCGGAGACCATTGCGGGGATCGAGGCCTCCGGTCGGCTCTCCCTCCTGGGCCAGGTGGAGATCGGGTTCCGGCCTGCCGACGACGTCGCATTCCACCGGCGCGACAGCCTGCCCGCACACCCCAACGGCCTCCGCTTCAGCGCCCACGGTGCGGACGGCGCCCCCCTGCTCGAGCGCACCTACTACAGCGTGGGCGGCGGCTTCGTCCTCAACGCCGACGGCAGCCTCGTCCCCGCCGAGCGAAGCGCCACGTTGCCCTACCCCTGGGAATCGGGCGCCGACCTGCTGGTGCGTTGCCGCGATGCGGGTCTCGGCATCGGCGACCTCACGCTGCGCAATGAGGGCGCCTTTCGCCCCGAGGCAGACACCCGCGCGGGGCTGCTCCGGGTCTGGCGCGCCATGCAGGCGTGCGTGGCGCGGGGGTGCCGGCAGGAGGGCGTGTTGCCGGGTGGCCTCAAGGTGCCGCGCCGGGCGCCGCAGATGTTTCGCGAGCTGTCGGGCACCGGGGCGGCCAGCGACCCCCTCATTGCCCTCGACTGGGTGAGCCTCTGGGCCATCGCCGTGAACGAGGAGAACGCCGGCGGCGGGCGGGTGGTGACAGCACCCACGAACGGCGCGGCCGGCATCATTCCCGCCGTGCTGCACTACCTCGTGCGCATGCACCATGGCACTGACGAGGCGGCGATTCGCTTCCTGCTCACGGCCGGTGCCATCGGCCTCCTGTACAAGCGGAGCGCGTCCATTTCCGGCGCCGAAGTCGGGTGCCAGGGCGAAGTGGGCGTGGCATGCTCCATGGCGGCGGGTGCCCTGTGCGAGGCCCTGGGCGGGTCGCCGGAGCAGGCAGAGAACGCCGCCGAGATCGGGATGGAGCACAACCTTGGCCTCACCTGCGACCCGGTCGGCGGGCGGGTGCAGATCCCCTGCATCGAGCGGAACGCGATGGGCGCCGTGAAGGCCATCAACGCCGCACGACTGGCGTTGCGCGGCGATGGCAGTCATGCAGTCTCGCTCGACAAGGTGATTGCCACCATGCGCCAGACGGGTGCGGACATGAGCACGAAGTACAAGGAGACGTCGCGGGGCGGGCTCGCCGTGAACGTGGTGGAATGCTGAACATGACGTCAGGGCGTCAGGGCGTCAGGATGGGCGCGTGACTGAGACCCAGGCGCCGCCGGCCGAGTGGCTGCACCACCTCGCGGACGAGGCGGATGCGGCCTACCTCTACCGCGAACTCGCGACGATGGAACGCGATGCACAGCGCGCCACGGTGTACCGGCAGCTGGCGGCCGTGGAGGATCGCCACGTGGAGGCGTGGCGCACCCTGCTCGCCGAGCAGGGGCATGCCGTGACCACGCCGAGCCCCTCGCGCGAGGCCCGCATGCGGGCGTGGGTGGCCCGGCGGCTGGGCCCGCGGGTCATGCTTCCCCTCCTGCTGCAGGAGGAAGGGCGCGAGGTGAAGGGCTACCTCGGCATGTACCGCTCCGCACCCGATGGCGTGGCGGCGCCGACGGCGCTCACCCTGGCGCGCGAGTCGAAGGAGCACGCGGAGCGGCTGGCTGCGATCGGTGGAGGTCCTGCCGAGCCCTGGCACAAGGCCGGCGCGGGCGGTTTCCTGCGCAACATCGTGTACGGGTTCAACGACGGGCTCACCGCCAACTTCGGCCTGGTGGCGGGCATGCTGGGGGCGCAGGCGAGCACCAGCATCGGGGCGCATGCGGTGCTCGTCGCGGGCCTGGCCGGCATGGTGGCGGATGCGCTCTCCATGGGCTCCAGCGGCTACCTCGCCGCCAAGAGCGAGCGGGAGGTCAACGAGCATGAGCTTGCCATGGAGCGCGAGGAACTTCGCCTCATGCCCGAGCTCGAACGGGAGGAGATGAGCCTCCTCTACCAGGCACGGGGCATCCCGGCGCCACAGGCCGACGAGCTGGCCGCCAGCGTCATGCAGGACCCCGACCTCGCGCTGGAGGACCACGCCCGCGCCGAGCTTGGCATCAGCGAGCCCACGTCCAGTCCGCTCAGTGAGGCCTGGCTCACGGGGACGGCCACAGCACTCGGTGCCTTCATCCCGGTGGCGCCATTCCTGTTCGGCACGGGGCCCTGGGTCATCTGGACCAGCTTCGCGCTGGCGATGGTGAGCCACTTCGCGGTGGGCGCGGCGCGGAGCTTCTTCACCGGCCGGGGCGTCATCCGGAGCGGGATGGACATGTTCGTGGTGGGACTGGGGGTGGCCGTGATCGGCTACCTGCTGGGCGACTGGATCGTGAAGATGCTGTAGCATGCCCCCGCCCGAACGTGTTGCGATTCGCGACGCGACGGTGGTTGCGTTTCGTGGAAGCCTGCCGCAACTTGGGACGGCAGGGCATGAGGGCTTCGAAGGCAGTGTTCCACACTCCGGGAGGGACGTATTCGGTCCAGCCTTCGACATGCCGTAGCGTGGGGCACCACCGCCGTCTTCCTCGGATTTGGCACCCAGCTCCTCGGCGACCTCTCCAGCGGCCTGCGCTCCGGACTCCTCTTCCTCTGGCTCTTCGCCGTCATCCTGTGGAGTTCGTTCGGCGCGATCGGTGAGGCCGACGCGCTGGGTGAGTTGCTGGGCGAGCCGCTCGGATCGCTCGTGCTGGCGCTGTCGATCATCATCATCGAGGCCGTTCTCATCGCCGCCATGGTGCTGGGCAGCGCCCAGGGGGCGACGGCAGGCCGAGACACCATCTTCGCCGCCATCATGATCGTCGTGAACGGTGTCGCCGGCCTGGCCCTCTTCTGGGGCGGGCTCCGGCACCGGGAGCAGGACTACAACTTTCAGGGAGCGCTCGCCTACCTCGCGGTGATCGTCCCCATCGCGAGCATCGGCCTCATCCTCCCGCGCCTCACCGACGCAGCACCCCCCGGGAGCGTATCGCGCCCGCAGGCCATCGGGATTCTCGTGGCCTCGCTGTTCCTCTATGGCACATTCCTGGTTGTCCAGGTGGGCCGGCACAAGGGATACTTCGTGGAGGTGGGGGCCAGTGACGGTCCGGTCCGCGCGAGTGGGGCAAGCCGGGCCGGGGGAGGGCCCCAGACCCTGCTGCTCGTCGTCAGCATCCTGCCGATCGTGCTCCTCGCGAAGCAACTCTCGACGCTCATCGACCACGGCATCGCCCAGCTTGGTGCCCCGGCGGCCCTGGGGGGCGTGCTGATTGCGCTGCTCGTGATCTCACCCAAGGGAGTCACGGCGGTCAAGGCTGCCCTCGCGAACCAGCCGCAGAAGGCGATCAATGTCGGCTTCGGCTCGGCGGCGCCGGCCCTGGGCCTCACCATCCCGGTCGTGCTCGCCATCGGCCTCGTGACCGGCAAGACGCTCATCATGGGCCTGGCGCCGGCCGAGGGGGCGCTGCTGGGCATCACCCTGTTGATGGCCACCATCACCTTCTCGGGGCCGCGCACCACGGTGCTCGAGGGCGCGGCGCACCTCGTCCTCTTCTTCATCTACGTCGTGCTGCTCTTCAGCCCCTGACGCGTCAGCGCCACCAGTCTCCGAGCAGGAACCGCACTCACAACGGGGGAACCAATGGGCCTCTTCTTTCAGCAACCCTGCCTGCATGCAGGACATGGACATGGCGGCGGTCGCCGCAAGCATGGCCATCCCCTGGGCAGGAGCGTCAAGGACGAGGGCGAGGGCGGCAAGCGCAAGCTGACCCGCGACCAGCTCAGCGCAATGAAGGCGATTCGCGAGGCGGAGAAGATCGGCAGCCGGGAATACAAGCGCCGGATCGAACGGGGGCTCGACCTGGGGCTCGAGGCAGCACCGTCGGTGAAGGACCGGGGCATCTCGCTCTTTTCGCGGACGGACCACCCGCTCTTCGCGGGGATCAACACCTTCCTCAAGGTTCCCTACGTCGAGAACATCCGGGAGATTGACAAGTACGACGTCGCCTTCCTGGGCGCGCCATTCGACAGTGCCACCACCTTCAGGTCGGGCACGCGCTTCGGGCCCCAGGGCGTCCGGCGCGCCTCGGCCAACTTCGATGCCTACAGCTCCGACATGGGGGTGGACCTCACGGAACAACTCATGATTGGTGACGCCGGCGACGTCTTCGTGATCCCTGCCAACGTCTACAAGACGTTCGACCAGGTCGACCTGGCCGTCCAGCACCTGCACCGGAACGGGGTCTTCCCGGTCATCTGCGGCGGGGACCACTCCCTCGGCTACCCCGACATCCGGGGAACCGCACCGTTCATCGATGGCAACGTGGGCATCATCCATTTCGACCGCCACATTGACACGCTGGAACGGGACATGGATGAGATCATGCACACCTGTCCCTGGTTCCATGCCACCAACATCAGGAATGCCCCTCCCACCAACCTCGTGCAGCTGGGCATCGGCGGGTGGATCGGGAACCGGGGCGGCATCAAGGTCGCCCGGGACCGCAACACCACGGTGATCTCAATGTACGACGTGGACGAGTGGGGCATCGACGAGTGCATTGACATCGCGCTCGAGTGCGCCTGGAAGGACGCCAAGGCGGTGTTCCTCTCCTTCGACATCGATGTCCTCGACATGGGCTCGGCCCCGGGAACCGGGACGCCGGAGCCCGGCGGCCTGATGGCGCGCGAAGCGCTTCGCGCGGTACGGCGAGTGGCCAAAGAGGGCCTCTGCGGGATGGAGGTGGTGGAGATCTCGCCGCCCTACGACATCGCCGACACCACGGCGCTGATGGGCACGCGCGTCATCCTTGATGTGCTGGGCACGATGGTGAAGGAAGGACACCTGGGAACCCGGATGCAGGAGGAGCACGAGCGGCACGAGACGAAGGGCGGCAAGAGCAAGAAGGACGACAAGCGGAGGCACTAGCTCGCCGGCAGCACGGCCGCCATGCGTGTGCATGGCCATGCCCGTGTTGGTGTCCGGCAGCCCGGAAACCGCGAGCTCGACGCAGCTGACGGAGGTCACCTAGTGACGGAGCTCCTGCCGATCCTCGGGATCGGCTTTGCCATCGGCATGCAGCACGCCACCGACCCGGACCATGTGGTAGCCGTGGGCACCATCGTATCACGGGAGCGGAGTACGCCTGGCGCAGCGCTCGTCGGTGCGGCTTGGGGCGTGGGGCATAGCCTGACCATTCTCGTCGTGGGTGCGGCGGTCGTGCTGCTGGGGTGGGTGATTCCGCCCAGGCTTGGGCTCTCAATGGAGTTCGCTGTGGCGCTGATGTTGACCTGGCTCGGTGCGATGGCGATCCGGGGCACCCGGCTGGACGCCGCAGCGATGCATCTGCACCAGCACCAGCATGGCGCCGGAGTCCACGCGCATCCGCACTCGCACCTGGACGGGGTGCATGCCCACACCCACGACCCGGCCGCCGTGCGCTGGCTGGACCGCAGCCTGGCTGGCGTGAACCTCTATCAGCTGGTGCGGCCGCTGCTCGTCGGCATCGTGCACGGCCTCGCCGGATCAGCCGCCGTGGCACTCCTGGTGCTGGCCACGCTCGGGAACACGCAGTCAGGCCTGCTCTACCTGATGGTGTTCGGCCTCGGCACCATCGCCGGGATGATGCTGGTGACGGCCGGGATCTCACTTCCCTTCCGCTTCACCGGGGAGTCCACCATCTGGCTCCACCGACTCCGGATCGCGGCCGGCGTGCTCAGCATCGCCTTCGGATGCTACCTCGCGTGGCGCGTAGCGTACGTGGAAGGGCTGTTCTTCCCCGCGACGGCAGTCATCACGCCCTAGCAGGTCCCGCTGCCGCCAACTGCATCCGCCAGGCCCAGACCGGCCATGGCCAGCGGACGTCAGTAACGGGCGTCGGGCCGAGCTCGGGCTTCGCTCCCTCGTCTCCGCCGGGCAAGGGCAGGCGCGCATTTCAGGGAGGCTATCTTCCGGGCACGAGGCCCCATCCCACCCCAACCGCGGAGCGTGCCATGCTGGTACTGCAGGCCATTCCCACGGGTAACGTCGATGCCTTCAAGCTCCTGAAGAGCCGGATCCGCGAAGCGAACACCTGGTCCTGGGGCAACAAGGCCCGCACCCGCCTCAAGCACGTGGCGCGGCCGAAGGGTGGCTATGTGCAGGTCAGCAATGCCAACGGGGTCCTCGTGGCGCACATCCACCCGAAGACCCCTGATGACCTCTTCTACCTGCTCGAGAAGTTCACTGGCCGGCTGGTGGCATGGTTCAAGGGCGACCTGACCGCGATCAACATCCAGTTCCTGGCCGACCCGCCGGTGAAGCGGCGCCGCAAGCGCTGACGCCTGCGGCGCCTGCCCGACTAGAGGAACTCCACCGCCCCCGTGGCGATGTCGTAGAAGGCGCCGGCGATCTTCACCGCGCCTGCCTTCTCGAGGTCGGCGATCACCTTGCTGCCCTTCCGGATGTCGGCCATGGTGAGCTCGACGTTCTTCCGCGCCACCGCATCGACATAGGCCGGGTTCGACGCCGACTTCTCGCCGTCGAACGTCGTGGCCTTGATGGCCGGCCGGAGCTTGGCGAGCAGCTGCGTGAGGTTGCCCAGCTCGGCGTTGGCGATCGCACCGGCCACGGCGCCGCAGGCCGAGTGGCCCATCACCAGCACCACCTTGGCCCCCGCCAGCTTGGTGGTGAACTCCATGCTCCCCAGGATGTCCGCGTTCTCCACGTTCCCGGCGAGGCGGCAGTTGAACACGTCGCCGATGGCCAGGTTGAAGAGGATCTCCGCCGGGGCACGCGAGTCGATGCAGCTGAGCAGGACCGCCGCCGGGAACTGGCCCGACGCCGTGGCCCGCTGCTCTGCCACGAAATCACGCACGATCTTCCGTCCCTCGCGGAAGCGGGCATTCCCCTCCTTGAACTTCTCGATGACCTGGTCGGGGGTCAGGGCATCCCGCGACTCGGCGGTGAGGGTCCCCACCGTCAGGTCGCTCAGGGCCGGTTCAGCCTGCGCCGCCTGCGTGGCGGCATCGGCGGCCGGCCTGGTGCCGCATGCCGCCAGGATCCCGACTGCAGCTGCCGCGGTGGAGGTCTTCATGAAGTCCCGACGGGACGGGATGGCCTGCTGGTCATGGTGCTGCGACATGGAATCAGTTCTCCAAAGTCGGGGTTGTCCTGCGCGGTCGCAGTGCAGTATCGTCGGCCTCGCACCATAACGGTAGGGGCCGAGCGGGCCGGGGTGGCGCACCGTCACGGCATGGGAGGCAGATGCGGTATCTGACATTGCTGATGTGGCTTGGCATGCTGGGAGGTGGCGCGACGACGGCCGGAGCCCAGGGGGCACCGCGCGGCTGGGCCTTCGGCGCCGGCGGCTTCGCGGTGAGCTGGCAGGACCAGGATTACTCCCCCATCGACCGGCTGGCCGGACCGGCCGTCCAGGCCAGCTACCTGGCCCCTCGCGGCATCGGCTTCGACGCTCGCGTCGGGTACTTCGTTGACAATGGTTTCTACGGAGCCCACGGACTCTCAGGCATCGTGGGAGCGACCTACGGCGTGCCCCTGGGGCGGCACCTGTTCCAGGCCAAGGCGGGCGCCACCGGATTCATCGGGGGCAACAGTGACGGTAGCCAGCTGGCGGGCGGCGGGCCGTATGGGGGAGGGGGCATCACCTTCAGGGTAGCGGGCCGCTTCGGGATCCAGGCCGAGCTCCAGGGACGCCTCTACCGGACAGGGTCGGGCTGGTCGTTTGCTCCCGGCGCGGCTGCCACCCTGCTCCTCCTTCCACGGTAACCGCCAGGCGCCGGGACGCCTCAGAAATCCAGCCGCAGGATCCTGCCCCCCGTTCCCACGAGCCAGGCCGTGCGTCCCGCCGCCGCGACCGCCCAGTAGTTCTTCGCACCGTCGATGAGCGTCCAGCTCCTGCCCTCGTCGTGCGACCAGGCGGCGCCGCCCGGCCCGGTGGCCACCACCGTGCCCCGACCGGCGCCGGGCACATAGGCCACGCCGAAGGCAGCGCCCGGAAATGGCGTGGGTGTGCGTAGCGACCAGGTGCGCCCCCCGTCCGAGGTCACCGCGACGTTCGGCGTCGTGCCGTTGTCCTCGAGGTCACCGCCCACCAGCATGCCGTCCTGGCTGGAGCGAAAGGCGATGCTGAAGCCGCCGGACACCGGCTTCCCCTGCACCACCGGCGTCGCATGTGCGCTCCACGTTCCGCCACCGTCAGTGGTGCGGAGCACGCGCGAGCGCGGAGCCGCCCCGGTGACGATCCAGGCATCACGGCTCCCGTGGGTGGCCACGCAGGTACCGCTCGCCGCAAACGCGCCCTCGCCCTGCTGCGCTGCCGGCACGTTGTCGCCGATGTCCATCCAGGTGCGCCCGTCCGTGGTGCGCCGGACGGGGAAGCGCCCGTTGACCCCGTCACTCATCGCAATGCCCCGCTCGGCATCCCAGAACGCCATGCAGTCGTAGAACGCCGCGGAGTCCGCGTTCTGGAACTGCAGGGCCCAGGTGGCCCCACCATCATTCGTGTGGTAGATCCGCGAGGCCTTGCCGTTCCCGGCGCTCATCAGGAACGCCTCCCGCGCACTCACGCCCTGCACATCGCGGAACTCGAGCGAATCGGTCCCGGGCACGACACCCGATGCCCAGGTCGCGCCCCCATCGGTCGTGACCGCGTAGCGGCCACCGGCGCCGCTGGCCCATGCCACCTGCTCGTTCACCGGCGAGATGGCCTGGAGGCGGAGCGTCGTGCCTGAATGCTGGGGTGACTGGCGAGGGGACGACTGGGCCCATGCTGAGGCCGGGGCGATTGCCATGGCGACCAGCGCGGCGCGCCCCAGGTAGTACACGAATGGACGATGCATCGAGGCTCCCCCGACCGGGTTCACTGGAATTGTCCCCACTCTCACCGCGCCCTTCGGCCGCTGCGCCCCTGCGCGCCACGTGGCCTACGCGGCGAGCGGCAGCCGGCCGGCCTCGTCGGGCGGCGGGCCGTCCTCCCGTGATACCCGGCGCCAGTCGAGCCACGCCAGCACCAGGCACGCCGTGATGGACACCGCCGAGATGAGGCACCAGAGGCAGAGGACGCGGAGCACGACCCACTCGCCATACTTGAGCCGGATGGTGAAGATCACGGCGGGAACGATGAGCGCCAGCATCACCGCGGTGGGCGCCTTCCGGTCGGCCTGGGCCGGCTGCAGCGACCAGAGCGCCGCGACGAGGAGCAGTGCGTAGCCCACCGCGCCAATGAGGGCGACGTCCACGCCCAGGAACGCCCCGTACGGGCTGAACTGCGCCACGGCACACCCCTGCCCCGTCGCACACGAGAGGGCGCCGGCCTTCCCGATCTTCCAGAGGTGCAGGTAGGTGGCGACCATCGCGTTCACCAGCGCCAGGAACGCGATCGCCATCCGGTAGCCCACTACTTGACCACCAGGTTGAGCAACCGGTTGGGCACATACACCACCTTGGCCAGCTCCTTCCCCTCGAGGAACTTCACGACCTGCGGATCAGCCTTCGCCGCACCGACCACGACCCCCTCGAGGGCACCCCGTGCCACGCTCACCCGGCTCCGCGTCCTGCCGTTGACCTGCACCACCACCTCGGCCACGTCGTCCACCAGCAGCGCCGGGTCCCAGCCGGGCCACCGCGCATCGAAGACCGACGCGTCGTGCCCAAGCCGCTCCCAGCACTCCTCGGCGAAGTGCGGCGCGAACGGCGCCAGCATGACGATGAACTCCTCGACCAGCCGGTGCTCATGCACATTCGACTCGCGCAGGGTGTTCAGCATCTCCATCATCGCGGCGATCGCGGTGTTGTAGCCCAGCGTCTCGATGTCGTGGGTCACCTTCTTCTTGGTCTGGTGCCACTTCAGCACCACCGGGTGCAGCACCTCGCCACCACGCTCCCCCTCCAGCCCGGCTTGCGAGACCAGCTGCCAGACCTTGTCCAGGAAGCGGCGGATGCCGTTGATCCCGGCGTCGCGGAAGTCCCCGCCCTCCTGGAAGGGCCCCAGGAACATGAGGTACATCCGGAAGCTGTCCGCGCCCCAGCGCGAGATGTACTCGTCGGGCACCACCACGTTGCCCTTCGACTTCGACATCTTCGCCCCGTCCTTCACGATGAGCCCGTGCGCCCGGAACTTCCGGAACGGCTCCTCGAACGCCACGTGCCCCAGCTCGTGCAGCACCATCGCCAGGAAGCGTGAATACAGCAGGTGGAGCACGGCGTGCTCGTTGCCACCGATGTACGTGGTGACCGGACACCAGCGCTGCGTGCGCTCGCGATCGAACGGCCGGTCGGTGAACTCCGAGCTCGGGTAGCGCAGGTAGTACCACGCCGAGTCGAGGAAGGTGTCGGAGACGTCCGTCTCGCGTCGTGCCCGCTTCCCGCAGGCCGGGCAGGGGACGTAGTACCACTCCTCGTGCCGTGCCAGCGGCGAGATGCCGCTGTCATCGGGCCGGAAGTCGGCGATGTCGGGCAGCAGGACGGGCAGGTCCTTCTCCGGCACCGGCACCGGGCCGCAGGCATCGCAATAGATGACCGGGATGGGCGGGCCCCAGTACCGCTGGCGCGAGATGCACCAGTCGTAGAGCCGGTACTGCACCCGCAGGGCGCCGCTCCCCCGCTCCTCCAGCCACGCCGTGATCGCCCGCTTGGCCTCCTCCGGCGGCATCCCGTCGAACCGGCCCGAGTTCACCAGCGACGCCCCTGCCGTCTCGACATAGGCTGAGGTGAGCGGCGCACTGGCGTCCGCGCCTGGTCCCGCGATGACCTGCGTGATGGCGAGGCCGAACTTCCGGGCAAACTCGAAGTCGCGCTCGTCATGGGCCGGCACGGCCATGATGGCCCCGGTGCCGTACTCCATGAGGACGTAGTCCGCGATCCACACGGGGATCCGCGCCCCGGTCGCCGGGTTGGTGGCGTAGCGGCCGGTGAACACACCGGTCTTCTCCCGGTCGCCCACCTTGCGGCTCACCAGGTCCTTCGCCTGTGCGATGGCGCGGTAGGTGTCCACGGCGCGGCGTTCGGCATCCGTCGCAAGCTCGTCGACCAGGGGGTGCTCCGGTGCCAGCACCAGGAACGTGGCGCCGAACACGGTGTCGGGCCTGGTGGTGAAGACGCGAATGGCCTCGCTGGGCATGCCCTCCACCGCGAAGGCCAGTTCCGCCCCCTCCGACCGACCGATCCAGTTCCGCTGCGCCGTGGTGGTCGTGTCCGACCAGTCCATCTTTTCCTGGTCGTCCAGGTTGGTGAGCAGGCGCTCGGCGTAGTCGGTGATGCGGAAGAACCACTGCTCCAGCTGCCGCTGCGCCACTGTGGCGCCGCACCGCTCGCACTGCCCGTTCACGACCTGCTCGTTGGCGAGCACGGTCTTGTCCACCGGGCACCAGTTCACCGCCGCCTTCTTCTTGTACGCCTTGCCTGCCTTGTAGAGCTGCAGGAAGAGCCACTGGGTCCACTTGTAGTAGGACGGGTCGGTGGTGGACAGCTCGTGCCGCCAGTCGAACATGCCGCCAATGCGGGTGAGCTGCCGGCGGAAGTTCGCGATGTTCCGCGGGATCAGCTCGGCGGGATGCAGGCCCACCTTGATCGCGTAGTTCTCGCTGTGGATGCCGAACGCATCGTAGCCGATCGGCTCGAACACGTCGTGGCCCTGCAGGCGCTTGAACCGGCCAAAGACGTCGCTGCCGGTGAACGCGAACATGTTCCCCACGTGCAGCCCCTCGGCCGACGGGTAGGGGAACATCATCAGGTTGTAGAAGGGCCGGGTCGCGTGGTCAAGGTCGGGTGCGTTCGTGCCCCGCTCCGCCCAGCGCGCCTGCCACTTGGCCTCCACCTGGCCTGGGTGGTAGGCGGCGGGATCCACGCGCGGGGGCGAACCTGGAGTGTCGTTCGGGTGCATAGGAGGCGCAAATCTACCGGGCGCGGCTGGGGGGTGCCACCCGGACGCGGTCATCCGGCCCCGCACGCCGGCATCGCGCGATCCCGTTGTGAGGCAGGACACGTTCCCGGTCGTCGCAGACTCTTGCGGGCTCGCGAACCTTGCGGTACATCATGGGTTCGTCCGCATCACCGCAGCGTTTCCGTGGGGAATCACAAGATGGCCACCAGAACCTCCCGCCCGGCCGCCAAGCGGCGGGCCACCCATGCTTCGACCGGTGCCACCGGTCGCCGGCCCAGCTTTCCCTCCTTCTCCCGGGGCAATGCCCTGACGCCGACCGTCAATTTTGTTGATAGGGACGGGGCCAGGTGGTTGGTATACCTGGAGGCGGGGCCAGCAATCCCGGCCCTCTGGCCCAACGCCGCGCTCATTCCCACCCGCCGGCTCCGGTTTGACTCGGTGGACCAGTCGGTGGTGGCCACGCGCGCCGTTCCGGCCGGGGCGCCCTACCTCCGGGAAGCGACGCTCCAGGAGTTGCTCGACAATGCCCAGGCCCTGGATGAAGGGGATGCGCCCGAGGTGGTGCGCATGCCCGCCGACCGGCCCCCCCGGAACTGGGCGAGCCTGCTCGCCAGCCTGGTCCAGCCGGCGGCGCTGACGCTCATCCTGCTGCGGGACGCGTTCATTTCAAGGCCCCGGGGGTAGTTCACACGGAGGAACGAAGCAAACGGAGGTTCACGGAGGTTTCCCTGCGTGCCTCCGTGTGAAATAGCGTATGACACACCGGGGCAGTTCACCAGCTAGCAGCAGTTCACACGGAGGAACGAAGCAAACGGAGGTTCACGGAGGTTTCCCTCCGTGCCTCCGTGTGAAATAGCGTATGACACACCAGGGCAGTTCACCAGCAATCAGCAGTTCACACGGAGGAACGAAGCAAACGGAGGTCAACGGAGAAACTGCATGA
>CAZWXD010000022.1:19833-54012 GCA_964638035.1 uncultured Gemmatimonadaceae bacterium
CAGCAGTTCACACGGAGGAACGAAGCAAACGGAGGTCAACGGAGAAACTGCATGACTTCGTTGGTGCTGCCCGGATGCCTGCTGCCTGAGTGGGATTCTCCGATTCCCTTCGTTCCCCTCCGTGCCTCCGTGTGAAATGGCGCATGACACACACCAGGCAGCGCACCACCTCTCAGCAGTTCACCAGCTAGCAGCAGTTCACACGGAGGAACGAAGCAAACGGAGGTCAACGGAGAAACTGCATGACTTCGTTGGTGCTGCCCGGATGCCTGCAGCCTGGGTGGGATTCTCCGTTCCCCTCCGTTCCTCCGTGTGAACCCCTGGCGTGAACCGCTCGTGTGAATCAGCCCGTCACGATCCCCAGCGGCTGGCGTGTCTTCCATGCACCGCGGGTGAAGTCGGGCACGTCCACAGAGCGGCTGCGTGACTTGATGGACTGCTCCGACAGCGCGCTGATCACGCTCCACGACGCGCCATCGTACACATCCATGTCCATCGGTTCGCCCCGCCGCAGGCACTCGACCAGCCGGTAGACCTCGATGAAGTCCATCCCGCCATGCCCGGCGCCCTTGCTCCGGGCCTCGAGCTCCCGCCAGATCGGATGGTCGAACTCCTCCTGATACGCCGACAGGTCCTCCCAGCGGTGGGCCTTGCTCCGGCCCTCGATGTGGATCTGTTCCTTCGGGTACTTCTCGACCACACCCTGCACGCCCTGCAGGAAGATCTTCCGGCTGTAGGGGCGCGGGGAGTTGGTGTCGTGCACCACCAGGATCGTCTCGCCCGCCTTCGTGCGGACCAGGCTGCTCACCACGTCCCCCAGCCGGTACGCCTGCCGAGCCTCCGGGCTGTCGGCGCCAATGTGCTCGGCCGCCCACTTGTTGAGCCCGCGCCCGTTCGAGGCCATCGAGGTGAGGTAGTCGAACTGGTTGCCCCGGTTCACGTTCATCCACTGCGCCACGGGGCCGATGCCATGCGTGGGATACAGGTCACCGTTCCGCCGGATCGAGTGCGCGATCCGCCAGCGGCCCTGGTAGTAGTCGGTGAGCTTGAGCTCGCGCAGGTCATGCAGGTAGCCGCACTCCGCGTGCAGCAGCTCCCCGAACAGCCCCTTCCGCACCATGTTGAGGATCATCATCTCGGTGCGGTCGTAGCAGCAGTTCTCCATCATGACACAGTGGCGCTTCGTCTTCTCCGACGTCTCCACCATCTCCCACAGCTCGTCCTGCGTCACCGCCATTGGCACCTCGGTCGCCGCATGCTTGCCGTGGCGCATGGCGTACAGGCACACCGGCGCGTGCCACTCCCAGGGCGTGGCGGTGAACACGAGGTCCAGGTCTTCCGTGTCGCACATCCGGCGAAAGGCATCGGGCGTCCCGGAGTACCCGGCCGGCCTCGGCTTCCCCGCCGCGACCGCCTTGTCCTGCTCCTTCGTCACCCGCTCGGGAACCAGGTCGCAGATGGCGCGGATCTCGACGCCCTCGAGCTTGAGGAAGCTGTCCACGTGACTCGAGCCCTGGTGTCCCACTCCGACGATGCCCAGGCGGACGGTGGGAATCGGGGGGGCCACGAGCAGGCCGGGGTCCGGCTCGGGCATCCCGGTGGGAAGCGCGCGGATGGCGCCGATCGCGCCCGCGCTGGCGAGCAGGAACTCGCGACGATCCGGCTGGAAGGATTCGGGCATGTTCCAACGTTAACTTCCGCGGCCATGCCCCGCGACTCCCTCGTCATCCAGGCTCCCGGCCGCGTCAACCTGATCGGTGAGCACGTGGACTACTGCGGCCTGCCGGTCCTGCCGATGGCCATCCAGTACGGCCTCACCCTCGAGGTGACACCCCGCACCGACCGGCGCGTTCGCCTGGCGAGTGCCACGGCAGACTTCGGCGAGCGCACCTTCGAGTTGTCCACCGACATCGCACCGCTGCCCCCGGGTGACTGGGGCAACTACGTACAGGCCGCCGCCCAGGCCCTCGTCCGCCGCGTGGGTCCGCTCCACGGGCTGGACGGGAGGATCACCTCCAACCTTCCCGTCGCATCCGGGCTCAGTTCCTCATCGGCGCTGGTGGTGGGCACGGCACGGGCCCTGCTCGCCGTCAATGCAGGAAGCCTGGATGCCATGGAGTTCGCCGCACTGCTGGCGCAGGGCGAGCGTTACGTGGGCACCGCCGGTGGCGGCATGGACCACGCGATCATCGTTGGCGCACGCGCTGGCCATGCCGCCCGGATCGCCTTCCAGCCCCTCACCCTCACGCACGTGCCCATCCCACGGTCGTGGCGCGTTGTCGTGGCCACGAGCCTGGCGCACGCCGAGAAGTCGGGGGGCGTGCGTGCCGAGTACAACGCCCGCGGAAGTGACACGCGCGAGGCGCGCCGGCTGGTGGCGCTGCACCTTGGTGCCGATGGCGCCATGTACCGGGACCTCCTGGCACGCCACGACGAGGCCACCCTCCTCGATGCCGCCGCGAACCTCGAGCCCCGGCTCCGGCGCCGCTTCCGCCACGTCGTTACCGAGGGTGGGCGGGTCGAGCGGGCCGTTCGTGCCCTCGAGGCGGCCGACCTTCCCTCCTTCGGCGCACTGCTCGACCAGTCCCACACGAGCCTTGCCACCGACTTCGAGGTGTCCACGCCCGCGCTCGACACCCTGGTCACGCTGGCACGACAGGGCGGCGCCGCAGGCGCACGGCTCACCGGCGCCGGATTTGGCGGTGCGGCAATTGCCATCGTGGAAGCGGATCATGTCGAGGCCTTGCTCGACCTGCTGCGACGGGAGTTCTACCTGCCGCGTGGCGTCGAGCCCGGGCCGGGACACCTGTTCGTGGCCTCGCCATCCCCGGGAGTGCACGAGGCGACAGGCCGCCGCTGACGCCAGGCCGTCAGGCGAAGGCGCGGCGCAGGTCGGCCGGGTACTCACCACGCGCTACCCGCTCCGCGAGCATCGCCCGGATCGCGTCCACCTCCGAGGCATAGGTCATTCCGGCCCACCGCGCCTGGGTGGGCAGGACCCGCACCCGGGCGATGCCCCGCGCCACCTGCTCCCCCACGGCGGTGCTGAGGGGGAACTCGGCGTCCGGGCTTCCCGGATTGGCGGCGAGGAAGCGCTCGAACTGCGACCGCAGCGCCTCGAGGATGCCGGCGTGAAACGCCCAGAGGTTCATCGAGGTGGGCTCATGGCCGGCGTAGCGCACGGGGCGGCCATCGAGTTGCCCCTCGACCCCGCCATCCCGTGCCCTGAGCTCCCGGACCTCGTCGATCGTTTGCATCCATTTGGCGGCCGTTGCACGCACGATGCCCCGCGCTACCCCGCCCGCCGTCGACAGCGTCTCGTCGAGGCGATACCCCACGAGGGCGTGTGCGGGAACCGGCCCGGACGCCTGCGTGGCAAGGTGTGAGGCCACCCCCGCGAAGGCGTCCGCGCCATACCAGTCGTCGGCATTGCACACGACGAGGCCACCACCCCCGACTGCATCGCGTGCGGCGAGCACCGCGTGCGCCGTGCCCCACGGCTTCGTGCGTCCGACCGGCAGCGCCACCCCCTCCGGCAGGTCATCGAGCCGCTGCGGCACCAGGTCCACCCGGAACCGATTGCCCACGAAGCGCTCCAGGTGCCGCGCCATCGGCTCCTCGAGCTCGGCCCGGATGACGATCGCGGCCCGCCCGAGGCCCGCGCGCGCGGCGTCCACCAGGGCATAGTCGAGCAGCGCCTCGCCCGAGGGCCCCACCGGGGCCAGCTGCTTCGGGCCGCCGAACCGCTGGCCCAGCCCCGCGGCCATGATCACAAGGGTTCCCGTCATCGCCTTTACCGTGCTGGTGCGGAATCTGTAGGTTTCCCACGCATGCCTGATCCCCGCCAACGCTACGTCCGGAACCTCTACCTCGCCGCCGCCGCGGGCGCGGGCGTCATCGTGCTCGTGTACCTCGCCGCCCAGCTCCTGCTGCTCCGCGGCATCTCCCTCGGGCGCACCATCCCCGCGCTGCTGGGGGGCGCGCTCCTCGTGGCGGGGGCTGCCTTCATCGTGAGCTGGTACCTCGCCTCGCAATTCGTCCGGCAGGTGCTGCGGCCGGCAGGCCGGGCAGCAAGTATCGCTGAGCGGGTGGCGCGGGGCGACCTCCGGCCGGTGCGCGACCACGGCGCCGGCGAGTCGGATGACCAGTTGACCCGGGGCCTCGCCAACATGCTGGCCCAGCTCCGGGAACTGGTCGAGACGATCCAGGGCACCGCAGGCGAGGCCGCCTCCATGGCGCAGCAGATCGCCGCCTCGACGCAGCAGATGAGTGCCAGCACGGAGGAAGTGGCCGGGACCACCGGCGACCTGACGGAGCGGGCCAGCCAGCAGGCCGTGATCGTGCGGGCCGCCGCTGATGACGCCTCGCGCATCCTCGACATCGCCAGGGTGCTGGCGGATGGCGCCGGCGAGGCGGCGGCGCGGAATTCCGCGCTGGCACAGGCGGCCCGTTCCCATCGCGAGCGCCTGGACGCGAGCAGCGCGGAGCTGTCCCGCCTCACGGAGGAGGTGGAGCGCGGCTCAACCGAGGCGGAGGCGCTGGCGCAGGCCTCGAGCGAGATCGAGAAGTTCGTGGCGCAGACCAAGGCGATCGCGAAGCAGACCCACATGCTGGCGCTGAACGCGAGCATCGAGGCGGCTCGCGCCGGCGACGAGGGCAAGGGGTTCAGCGTCGTCGCCGAGGAGGTGCGGAAGCTGGCGGCGCAGGCGGCCCAGGCCGCCACGAGCACGAGCGACACGGTGCGCGTCGTCCTGGAGCGGGTGCACACGGCGCGACAGCGCCTGATCCGGCTGGGCTCGGGGGGCATGGCAGCGCGCGATGCCGCCCATGCCGCGGCCGCCGGGCTCCAGAGCGTGGCGAGCGACGCCGATGCCAACGATCAGTGGACCCGCCGCATCTCGGCGTCGGCCGACGAGGTGCGCGGCCTCATCGAACAGATCGCCGGGCGGATGCGCGAGGTCTCGGCAGGCACCGAGGACTACGCCGCGGCGGCACAGCAGATCGCCGCCGCGGCCCAGCAGCTCAACGCCTCGACCGAGGAAATTTCCGGGGCTGCTGGCACGCTCGCCGGTGCCGCCGAGAAGCTGACCCGCGCAACGGGGCACATCCGCCTGAACTAGGCCCGGGGCGCCGCCGGCGCGCCATGCTCAGCGCTCGCAGAGCGACTGCAGCGCCGCGAGCCTCGCCCTCCAGAACGACCTGAACCGGTCCACGTCGTACACCGACCAGAGCCGCCCGTGCCGCACGTGCACGACGGCGCGGCTCGCCCCGCGCTGCGACAGCGCCACCTCGACGCGGGTGCCATCGCGCCAGGCCCCCCGCACCGATCGCCGGCGCACGATCGCCTCCACCTGCAGCGGATGTCCCGGGAGCCAGCAGGCCGAGACGAAGTCATCGGTCCACGCCTGGACGATAAGGTCGAGCGGGGCCCGGATCGACCGGCGCACCACCGCGACAAAGCCATCGGCTCCCTGGTGGACCGCACGAATCCCACAGGCCCGCTCGTAACCCTGGGCCACGTCCTGCTGCCACGCGGGTGGGAGGGCATGCCGCCGGCCGAGGAATGCCACGATCTCGGCGTGCCCCATGCCCCGGCCCCCGGCGGCGTCGAGCAACTCGAACCATTCCTCGAGGCCACGTCCGGTGCCAGCGGCAACACGGCCCTCGCAGTGGGTGACGAAGGCCACATTCACCGGTGCCTGCCCCTCCGGGTAACCATGACCGGCCTCGATTCGGTAGATTTGGCGGGCACCCCATCTGGCACACGGGGCGGCAACGGGCCTGACGCAGGGGCACACATGCGCATCGCAATCTTCTCCGAGGTCTACTGGCCCATGGTGAGCGGCGTCGCCCTCACCCTGCGCCGCCTCGTCGACGCGATGCATGCACGCGGGCACAGCGTGCGCGTGTACGCTCCAGAATATCCACTACCCCCCGGTGCCGTCGAGCGCCCCGAGGTCCATCGCTCGCCCGGCCGCCCGTTCTTCCTGGCACCTGACATCACCTGGGCCTTTCCCCGGGCGCGCGACCTGGCCGCCGACCTGCAACGGTTCGCGCCGCACGTCGTCCACCTCGCGACCGAGTTTGCGATGGGCTACCCGGGGCTCCGCGCGGCGCAGCGGCTCGGCCTGCCGGTCATTGCGAGCTCGCACACGGACTACGAGGGCTACGCCGCCCGGTACGGCCGGTGGCTGGTGACGGCCATCAAGCCGGGGTGGCGCTACCTGCGCTGGTTCTATGGCCACGCGCACAAGGTCCTCTGCCCCACGCGAGTCTACGAGGCCCACCTGCATGCCCGCGGCGTCCTGCACACCGGCATCTGGACCCGCGGCGTGAACGCGGAGGAGTTCCATCCCCGCTTCCGCTCCGACGCCTGGCGCTCACGGTTTGGCGTGGGCCCGGCCGACCAGCTCGTCACTTACGTTGGGCGCGTTGCCCCCGAGAAGAACCTTCCCCTCCTCCTGGAGGCATGGCAGGCCCTGGCGCCACGGCGCGGCAGCGCACAGCTCGTGGTGGTGGGCGATGGCCTCCTGCTCGAGCGGATCCGCGAGCGCAGGATCCCCGGCGTGCACCTGGTGGGCTACCTCCATGGCATCGAGCTGGCCACGGCATATGCCTCCACCGATGTCCTTGCGTTTCCGTCGACCACCGAGACCTTCGGCAACGTCCTCCTCGAGGCCATGGCGAGTGGCACGGCACCGGTGGTGGCGGCGGCCGGCGGGGTCCTGGAATACACTGCGGATGGCCGGAATGCGCTCCTTGCAAGGCCCGATGATGCGGTGTCGTTTGCCGAGCAGCTCGGACGGATGATGGACAACCCGGCCCTGCGCGCCGCGGTGGGCGAGGGGGCGCGCCAGACCGCCCTGGCGCGCCGCTGGGACGCCATCTACGACGGGCTGCTCGACGATTACCAGGACGCCATCGTGGACCGGAGGTCCGCCTCGGCAGCCGCCTGACCCCGGCACTATCTTTCCGCCCTATGCAGTCGCGCGCCCTCGCCACCGATCCTGCCATCCCGCGCTGAGCAGGCCCAGAGCCACGGTGTCACCCCGCCCGAGGCCCTCGGAGACGTTCGAGGGCATGCTGCCTCCCCCCGAGAGGAACCCGCTCGCACTCGCGGTCAGCGTGCTGGCGCACATCATCGTGATCCTGGCCGTCCTCCTGATGTCGCGGAAGCTGCAGGAGAAGGCGGCTGAAGTCCTGCAGGACCAGCCCAGGGCCCCCGACCGTGCCGTGCAGATGGTGTACGTGCCACCGCCGCCAAGGCAGTCGGTACCCGTGCAACCAGCACCGCAGCCCGCAGCCGAACCGGCGCCACCGGTGCCGGTGCCGGTGCCGCCCCGCGTGCTGCGGCCGCCCGAGCCGGAACCCAACGCGCCCTCGGAGGCGAAGCCCACCGAAGGGCCGGAGGAACCCAGCCCCCGTGCGGTCCAGCCCGCTGGCGAGGAGCAGGGCAAGGCACCGGCGAACACAAACGCTCCGGTGGATGCCGCCACGGCGCTCAACGCATCCATGGAGGCCGAGGCCGCGCGCATCTTCGGGCGGCGGCGGGGCACGGGCACGACCGATGGCGGGCCCGTGGCCACCCGTCCGTTTGCCAACGCGAAGATTCCCGACAACAAGTGTCCGGACATCCCGCGCGACTCGACCGGTGCCCCGGTGCAGGGCGAGGTCCGCGGCAGGGTGGTGGACCAGGACACGGGGATCCCGCTGTCCAATGCCCACCTGCAGATGATCGGGTTCCAGTACAACACCTTCGCGGCACAGGACGGAAGCTTCACGCTCAAGTTCGACCTGATGCTCATGGCGGACTGCCGGACGCAGTGGGTCAACATCACCGCGCCGGGCCATCGCCCGCAGGTGCTGCCAATCGTGATGGGGGGCGGGATCTCGACAGTGCCGCTGCGGCGGCGGTAGGCGTCCCCGAAAGACAACGGAGGGCCGCGATGGCCCTCCGTCCACCCGGCAGCTCCGCGCAGGCGCTACTGCCGGACGGCGGCGACCGTGATGTCGATCTCCACTTCGTCGCCCAGCACCAGGCCACCACCCTCCGCCGCGCGGTTCCAGGTCAGGCCGTAGTCCATCCGGTTGATCTTCGTGCTCACCGTGAAGCCCAACCGCTGCTTCGGGCCCTCGGCGCCATTGGCGCCCAGGTACTCACCGGTCAGCACGACCGGCTTCGTCACGTCCTTGATGGTGAGGTCGCCCTTGAGCGTCACCGACGTGCCGGTGACCTCGACGCCGGTGCTCCGGAAGCTCATGACCGGGAACTTCACGACATCGAAGAAGTCGGCGGAGCGCAGGTGATTGTCGCGCCGCTCGTTCCTCGTGTTGATGCTGGCGGTCCGGATCTCGATGCTCGCCGAGCCCGTGCCCAGGTTCGACGGGTCAGTCACGATCGTCCCGCCCCAGTCGGTGAACGTCCCGTGCGCCCGGCTCACGATGTGCCGCACCCGGAAGGTGAGTTCGGAGTGGGTCACGTCGATGGCATACGTCCCCGGGGCTGCGGGAAGCTGCGGAAGCGCCGGCGCCGCGGCGGGCATTGGCGCCAGGGGAAGGGCCACGGCGAGGGCAACGCCAGCTCGTGTTGCAAGCCAACTCATGCTGGGAATCTCCAGGTGCTGTTGGTCGATGCGTGCGATGCTGTCATCCTGTGGTACGCACGGCCACGGGTTGGCGTTGGCCGCCTCAGGTCGGCTTGTACACCGCGGCCCACACCGCCACGGCACCCACGAGGGGCAGGAGCCAGAAGACCGGCCTGGCAAGCTCGGGCCTCCGGTAGGGCAGGACCACCACGAGGGCGATGATGGCCCAGCAGGCCAGCTTGATCCAGATCCAGAGTGGCAATCCGAGCCCCTGGGTCACGCCGAGCCGGGCCAGGGCACCAAACCCGCCCAGGAGGATGACAAACGTCCCGATGCCGTGGGCTGCTGCCACCAGGCGGCGCACCGAGCTGGTTGACTTGAGGGCGCCGTTGGCCACGGTCAGGGCCAGGCCACCCAGGGCCGCGAACGCGAGGAGGACCCCCACGATGTGCAGCACCTTGTAGACTTCGTACGGTATCATGCAAACCATCCGGTCAGAGTGAAGCGCAACCCGAGCGCGCAAGCTAGGTGGGTCCTGACGCTGGCGGGACCCCTCGCCTGGGGGCTGCTCGTCCTGGCGGGCCCGGCGGCCCTGGGCCCGGACCAGCGGCAGGTCCTGGGGGTCGGCGCGTGGATGCTGGCCTGGTGGCTCACGGAGCCGGTTCCGCTGCCCGTCACGGCACTCCTGCCGATCGTCGTCCTGCCGCTCTTCGGGGTCGTGTCCCTCAAGGACGCGAGCGCGCCCTACGCGAGCGACCTCATCTTCCTCTTCCTGGCGGGGTTCCTTCTCGCGGCCGCGCTGGCGTTCTGGAACGCGCACCTCCGCCTGGCACTTCGCATCGTGGCCGCGGCCGGCCGGAGCAGTCGCCGCATCATCCTGGCCCTCATGGTGGCGACCGCGGCCATCTCGATGTGGATCTCCAACACCGCCACCGCCACGATGATGTACCCCATTGCCATGGCACTGGGGCAACTCTTCGGGGACGGGGACGAGGCCGACCGGGTCCGCACCTCGCTCATGCTGGGCCTGGCCTATGCGGCCAGCATTGGCGGCATGGGCACCCTCATCGGCACCCCGCCCAACCTCATCTTCGCGGCGTCGGCCCGCGAGCTCCTGGGCCAACCGGTGGACTTCGCGCGCTACCTGCTCGTCGGCATCCCCTGCGTCGTCATCCTGCTGCCCCTCTGCTGGTGGCTCCTCACCCGGGTCTTCTTCCGCTCGAACCTCTCGCTCGACGAGGATGCGGGCCAGGCCGTGGCCGACCAGCGCCAGCGCCTGGGCGCGCTCGCTGGTGGCGAACTGGCCACCGTGATGGTCTTCGGCATCACCGCACTCGCCTGGCTCCTGCGCGAGCCCAAGCAGCTCGGGGGCATGGTCATCCCGGGGCTGACGATGTGGGTTCCCGGGTTGAGCGACGCAGGCATCGGGCTGGCCGGCGCCGTGGCGCTCTTCATCCTTCGCGCGCGCGACATCACCGGCGAGGTGCGGCCGCTGCTCACGTGGGACGAGGCCAGGGGCATTCCCTGGGGCGTGCTGCTCCTGTTCGGGGGCGGCCTCTCCCTCGCTGCCGCCGTGGAAAGCTCGGGACTCGCCGCATGGATTGCGCAGCAACTCGGTGCCCTCGAGGGCATGCCAACGGTGGTGCTCCTCCTCGCCGTGGCGGCGGGCACGACCCTCCTGAGCGAGGTGGCCTCCAACTCGGCCATTGCGGCACTCGCCATGCCGCTGGCGGTGGGCCTGGCCCAGGGCGCGGGCCTGCCACCCACCAGCGTGATGCTCGTCGTGGCGCTGGCCGCCTCGGCCGGCTTCGCGCTCCCGATCGCCACGCCTCCCAACGCGATCGCCTATGGCTCGGGCCGGGTGCGGTCGCGTGACATGCTGCGCGCCGGGCTCGCGCTGGACCTCATCGCCATCGTGGTCGTGGTCGGGGTGGTCCTGGTGCTCGGGAGCCTCGTGGCGTGAGCCGCCGGGAACAACCCCTGCCGTCGGGCAATCCCCTCCACCGAGCGAGCCCGCAGGTCCTTGCCCTCCGCGTCGCCTTCCGCTCCCTGGGTCACCTGGCACCCGGGCGGGCAGCGCGCATCGCGGAGCGGCTCTTCACCAGCCCACCCACGCGGCCCATGCACGAGCGCGAGCATGCCTTTCTCGCCACCGGTACCCCCTTCACCGTGCAGCACGGCGCCACGTCGCTGGCCGCCTGGAGCTGGGGCAATGGCCCCACCATCCTGCTGATGCACGGCTGGGGGAGCCGTGCCAGCCGGTTCCGGTTCTTCGCGCCGGCCCTGGCCGCGGCCGGGTATCGTGCCGTCGCGCTTGATGGCCCGGGCCATGGGGCAACTGGCGGGACGAGGGCGACGATGCCGGAGTTCGCCGCGGCGATCGCACGGGTCGTGGCGCAGGTGGGCCCCGTGAGCGGCTACCTGGGCCACAGCCTGGGCGCCGGCTCGGTGGTGCTCGCCATGCGCAGCCTCGTGCCGGCGGCCCCCACCGTCCTGCTGGCCGCACCGGCCGACCCCGAGGTGTTCTGGAAGCGCTTTGTGCGTCACCTGCGCGTCCCGGCCAATGTCGCGCGACTCGCCGAGGCAAACCTTGCCAGGGAACTGGGCTTCGCCTGGAGCGACCTCGATGCCCGGCGCACCATCGCCCGCCTCGGCACGCCGGTGCTGGTGCTGCACGACGAGGGCGACGGCGAAGTGCCCTGGCAGGAAGGGGAGGCCATCGCCAGGGCCTCGCCCGCCGGGGAGTTCGTGCGCACCACCGGCCTCGGGCACCGCGGCATCATGCGTGACCCGGCGGTGGTGGACCGGGCCGTTGCCTTCTTCGAGAGGCACGTGCCCCGGTGATCCTCATGGACCGGGAGAATGCCCTGGCACCCGGGTGGTCACATGTGCTGTCCGACAGCAATGACCTGGCGGAACTCGACCGCTTTCGTGAGCGCGTCGGTGCCCCGAGGCAGGCGTTTCACCTGCGCGGCCGCCGCCCCCACCTCGACCTGAAGGACGCCCCACGCGACCTGGCCCTGCGCCAGCCCGACGTGCGCGTCTTCGAGCGAACCTCCGACCTGCTGCGCCACCTGCACGCGCTCGAGGCCCCGGTCGCCCGCAACGGCCGCCGGCCGTGAATGCCTGGCGGCGCGTGTTCGCACCGGCCGGCGCCGTGGCGGGTCCGGTCGTGGCCGCCCTGGTCGCCGCGTGGGCCCGCGCGCTCAATGGATCGCGGCTCCGGCCCCTGACACCGGCCGAGCGCGCCCAGCTCACTGGTCACGACGGTGCCTGCCTGGATGATGTGCGCATCGCCGAGCACAGCCACCTCCCGCTCCTGCCAGGGTTCGTGGCCATCACGCTCGGCCACGAGGTCTACGTGCGCGGTGCACTGCACGCGTTGCCGGGGGGACTGCTCGCCCATGAGCTGGTGCACGTGCGCCAGTACCGCCACATGGGATGGCTGCGCATGACCGCGGCGTACGGTCGGCTGTGGGTGCTCCACGGGTACGAGTCGCACCCGATGGAAGAGGAGGCTCGTCGCACGTAGCTGTTTCCGGCTGGCACATTGTGCAGCGCGCTCGCCGGTCGCGCGTCCCTCCCGCTGCCATGACCGCACACGCATCGCCGGCGCCCGCCATCCGGAGGCAGCTCACCCTCTTCCTTCCGGGTGCGGTGGCGGCACACGTCGAGTCGGTGCGGCGCATCGTGGACCCGGTGCAGAGCCGGCTCATTCATGCCCACGTGACGCTCTGCCGTGACGCCGAGGTCGCGTCGCTCGACGTGGCTGCCATTGGCGCGCTCCTGCACGCGGCACGCCCGGGCCCGCTGGCGCTCCGCTTCGGCCCCCCGGAGCGGTTCCAGGGCCACGGGATGCTGCTCGGCTGCACCGCCGGGCAAGCCGGGTTCCGGCAGCTCCGCGAGGCCTTGCTGGGCGCGGGACTCGAGCGGCTCGAGCGGCCGCACATCACCCTCGCACACCCACGGAACCCGAAGGCGCCCGGCAACGTGCTCACCAATGCGAGCGTGCTCGAGCACGGCATCGCCGTCACCTTCCGGACGGTGAGCCTGGTGGAGCAGGTGAACGGCAGCGTGTGGGCGGAGCGGGAGCGCTGGGCGTTGTAGCGGCGAGGCTCAGTTGCCGAAGGTGACGTCCACGTGCACCAGGATGTCCTTGTTCATCTTGAGGAGGCCCAGGGCCTTGCTCAGGCCCTTCACCTGGTAGTCCTTCAGGTTCACGGGGAAGTCCGTTCGCACGCGCACCGCCCCCGCGAGCCGTTCCACCGTCGCGGGCAGTTCCACCGCCTTCGCCACCCCATGCAGGGTCAGCGTTCCGCCGAGTACCACCTCGGCAGCCGCGGCGGCCTCGCTCGTCACCGTCACCCGCTCCAGGTCGAAGCGAATCATCGGGTACCGGCTCGACTCCATCGACTTGTTGAGGTCGCGGTCCCGGCGGTCGTTCTGCGTGACCAGGGTGCTCACCGGTGCCTCCACAAACCCGCGCACCTCCGCCAGGGTTGCCCCGTCCTGCATGACGCCGGTGACCGTGTGGGTGACGCCGGTGAACGCACCACCCGTCCCCTTGCCATCGAAGCTCAGGGTCCCTTCGCGCACCGAGGCACCGTGCCAGGGCTCCTGCGCCGCGAGGACCGCCGGGCCCAGCGTGAGCCATGCGACGAGCACCAGCCGTCGCCGGTTCACAGCACTGCTCGCAGGGTGAAGCTCACGGTGGATGCATCCTTGAGGACAGTGTAGAGCTGGCCGGTGATGGACCAGGTGGGGCTCAGGTCGAACGAGCACCCGCCAAGGAGCGTGATGCGGTTGAGGCTGGTCTCCACCACGCTGTCGTCCAGCTGCCCGCCGGCCGTGGTGTAGTGCACCTCGAAGGATGGCGCCAGCCGGCTGAACCCCCCGCCCACGTACGGCCGCGCGCGCCCGCCACCGAAGAGCCCGCCCACCGACACGTCGCCACCAGCAATCACCGGCTTGAAGGCATCGTTGGAAACCGAGGCGCCGAAGCATGGGCTCGAGGGGTCCTGGGTCTCGGGTTCGGTGCAGGTGAAGGCCCCCTTCACCGTGCCGATGGCGCCGTGCCCCCGCACCTCGATCGCCACCATGCTGCCCACCATCGTCGTCCAGCCCAGGCTGCCCCCGAAGAGGTTGGCCGTCACGCCGCCCACCGGAATGGGTGGCACCCACCCAGCCTCCAGGGCGAAGCCCGCACCCAGTGCCACGCGCACGCGCGGCCGGCCCGCCACGACGAGCTGGTTGGTGTTGGCCAGCCCGTCGTCACCGCCGCACGCCGTTGGCGCCAGGTTCTCGTCGGGCGCCCGCGGCACGGTGAGGCCCTCGATGGCAAGCTCCACGGTGCCTCCAGGCGCAGGACGTGGCGCCCGTGCAGGCGAGAGGGCGATGGGCACCGACTTGATGCCCATGATGATCGCCTCGTTCGAGCCCTCGGGTGCGTGGCACCCCTGGGCCTCGCCACGCGTGCCCATGACGCTGAGCGCCGCTGCAACCAGCCATGGTGCTCGCTGCCATGGGTGGCACACCCGGCGTGCGCTACTCAACCGTGATGGCGCCAATCATCCCCGACGTGCCGCCGGATCCGTGTGCCGAGCAGAAGAAGCCGAACACGCCAGCCGCAGGGAAGGTCGCCCAGAAGTCGTAGGGCGCATCGTGCAGGAACGGTGCGCCAGCGCTCATCGGGCGCGCATCGGGGTTGGTCCCGAGCGGGACCACGTCGTGCGCTGCCGCCCCGCTGGCCCACACGAAGTGCACCGAGTCGCCTGCCGGGATGGTCAGCGCATCGGGCTCGAAGTTGTTGTTGCGGACGGAGACCGTGTTGCCCGCGGGCGGCGGGTCGATGTCATCCGGCTCATCACTGTTGCTGCAGGCAACGCCGAGCAGCAGCGCCGGCACCACGAGGAGAACACGGCTGGACCGCATGAGGCACCCTCCAGGCCTTGATGGACGCGAACCGGGGAATGGCGGCCAGGGTGCAAGGACTGAACCCCGGGTCATCCCGTGGCGGCTGCGTGGTTTAGCTGGCGTGCAATGGTTGTCGGGGAGGCGATTCGCGGGGTGTTGCGCACTTCGCTTGGGGACGTCGTGTGATGCAGGTCGCAGCCCGACCGGGAGCGATCAGGCAGGTCCCGTGGTGACCGCTGCGCCGGGAAGGAGGCCCCATTCCGCCCAGGAACCATCGTACAGCGTCGCATCATGCCCCAGGCTGGCGAGCGCCAGGACCAGCGCACAGGCACTGACCCCGGAGCCGCAGGTGGCGACAACAGGCCGTGATGGATCGACGCCACGCGATGCGAGGAGCGCGGTGAGCTGCTCGCGTGGCTTCAACAGGCCGGCGCCATCGACCAGCTCGGCATACGGAAGGTTGCGTGCGCCCGGCATGTGGCCACGCCGGAGCCCGGCGCGGGGTTCGGGCTCGGTGCCCTCGAAGCGTGCCGCCGAACGCATGTCCACCACCTGCGCGCTCCCCGTCGCCAGCAGGTGCGCAACCTCTGCCTGGGTGGCGACGGGCGCCGGGCCCTGGCGCGCCACGAAACGGCCCGGCGACCGCACCACCTCGTCCCCCGAGGCAACGGGCGCTGCCGCCTTGAGCCAGGCGCCCAGCCCACCGTCAAGCACGTGCACCTGCTCGTGCCCCATCGCGCGGAACATCCACCACGCCCGTCCGGCGCTCAGGTTGGCACCCGAGCCATCGTACACGATCACCCGGTCCGTGCTCGACACGCCCAGCGACTCCACGTACGCCGCGAAGTGCCCCGGCGGCGGGAGCATGTGCGGCAGTGAGGTGTCCGGTTCACTCGCCTCGTCGAGGTCGAAGTACCGCGCCCCGGGAATGTGACGCTCCCGGTACTCGGCGTGGGCGTTGCGCCCCATGGCGGGGAGGTACCAGGAGGCATCGAGGATGCGAAGCCCCGGTTCACCCAGGCGGTCACGCAACCAGAGGACCGACACGAGGGGCTGGCTCATGCAACGAAGATAGGGCATCATGCAGGCGATGCGCATCCGCCCCGTTCCCCCCACCGCCAGGTCCTGATGCCGTCCCTCGAGACGATCCTCCAGCGCTTCCGCAGCGCGGACCGCAACACCCGGCTCGAAACCCTGCTGGACTACTCGCGCAGGCTGCCCCCGCTGCCGCCGGAGCACGAGGCGCTCCGCGACCAGGGCATGAACAAGGTTCCCGAGTGCCAGACGCCGGTCTACCTCTGGGTGGGCGTCGAAAACGGGCGGGTCAGGCTGGTGGCAGACGTGCCACGGGAATCCCCCACCGTGCGCGGCTTCGTGTCCCTGCTCATCACGTCCCTGGACGGCACGGACCCGGCGACGGTCGCCGGCGTGCCCGATGACCTCCTCGACCAACTCCACCTCACCGAGACGATCGGGATGATGCGCACCCAGGGCTTGAGCGCCATCCTGGCGCGCATCAAGCGAGCGGTCGCCGGCGCCGCGTTGCAGGACGCCAGCCCTGGAACACCTGCGTGACCGTCAAGACAATTCCGTAGGGCCGCCGCACCGCGCAAAATCTTGCACTGCCGCAACTCGTCGCTCGCCGCCAACACTGTAACACGCTACAACGAAACAATTTGCACCACACTCACGTCGCCTCGGTGCCACAGGGTGCCGGGCCCTGCATTTTCGGCGCGCGAGATGCAGAGGGATAGGGGCGTTCAGGACATTTACATCTACCCGAGCGCGGCATGTATCGGATCAAACTGACATCCGGGGACGAAGCCAACTACAGCTCGATCGACGAGCTGGCGCAGGCCGTGAAGGCCGGCACCGTGACCGATACGGCGGCCATTTATCACGCGCGCGCCGAGAAGTGGCTCCCCATCGCCTCGCATCCGCACTACAAGATGGCGAAGGATCGGGTCATGCCGCGGCCAGCCCCAGGCGCGGCGGCGCGACCCGCGACCACCGGAGGGCACGCCGGTCCGCGGCCCGGGGTGACGGCCTCGGGCCAGCGCCCCGCACTCACCGCTTCGGGTCAGCGCCCTGCCATGCCTGGTGCTCCGCGCCAGGGTGCACCCGCCCCGCGCATGACCACGGCGCCCCAGGTCGCGGCCACGAACGGTCACGCGACACGCGCCGCCACGGCGGAGCGGCCCCTGCGCGTGCCGCTCGAGCGCCGCTCGGCGCCGCAGCCGGCACAGCCTGCGCCGAAGCCAGTCATTCGCCACGCGAATCCGGCAGCAGCGGCGACCGACGGGCTCGACCTGCTCCGCGCGGACCTTGCGATCGATCACAACGCGACCGCACCGGCGGCCCTCCCGGACGTGGAGATCGAGCAGACGCCGACCATTGCCCCGCCCGAGGTGGTCACCGAGGCAGCACCCCAGGTCTCGATCGAGCGGGTGCCCGATCCGGTGAAGCTGGTGTCGAACGAGGCACCGGCCGGTGGCATCGAGTTCATCCACCCTGACCGAGCGGTTGACGCCGTGGTGGTCGAGAGCCCCGTTGGGGTGATGGCGGCACCGAGGGCGCCCGAGCCGGTGTCGCTGGACATTCCGGCCCCCGTGCGCGACTTCGCGCCCGACGAGCCGGTCGCTGCTGAACGCACCGAACGGCCCTCGCGCGCTCCCCTCTTCATTGGCCTGGGCCTGGCCGCCGCAGCGGTCATCGGCGCCGTGGTGTTCCTCCGTCGCCCGTCCGGCACCGAACCGGCCGCGGCCGAGGTGCGCTCCACCACGTCGGCCCCGGTGGCAGCCCCCGCACCGCCCCCGCCAACCGTGGTTGGCGCGACCGACGGCGCCACGCTCGAGAACAACCCGGCGTCAGGTGCCCGTTCGCAGGGTGGCGCCAGCGCCAGCCGGCGCCGCGACACGGAACCGGATCCCTCGGGCTCCGACGGGCTCGAGCCACCACCGCGTCCGGTGATCCCGGCCGCACCATCGGTGAAGGGGATCACGGACGCTGCGGCCCTTCCCACCGTGGACGCTGGCGCCCTCGACCTGGTCGACCGGCAGCAGGCCCTCGAGCGGGCCAAGCGGGAGATCGACTCGAGCATGCGGCGTGAGAGCGGCAAGTCTGGCGGGAGCACCCGCTAGCGCACACAGCGCGCGCCGCAGGGCGGCGCCGTAGATTCTCCCGGGTGATTCCCGGGACCCTCAAGCGCCGCATCGCATGCGGCGTTCTTCTTGGCGGGCTGTGCACGGGCAGTGCTCGTGCCCAGCAGGTTCCCATCAGGGATTCCTCCGGGACGGCCGCGATCCCGGCACCGGACTCGGTCAAGGCACCAATTCCGCTCTGGCGCAACTCGGTCCTGCCATTCATCGGTGGGCAGCCAAACGACGGGCCGGCCTTCGGCGTGCTGGCACAGCGGCGCATGACAACGCCGGTGGACGACATCGTCACCTCGCGGGCAGAGCTCCAGCTCAATGGCGGCTTCACCTTGAAGGGCGGGTACTTCGGCTACCTCACCTTCTACGCGCCGCGCCTCCTCAGGACATGGCGCTTCAACGGGCTGTTCTCCGCCGTCCGGCAGGTGCGGTACGGCTACCTCGGCCTCGGCAACAACACGGCATACGACCCCAACCTGGTGACGGACGACGACCCGTTCCTCTACCGCATGCAACGCGAGCAGGTGCTCCTCTCGGGTGAGGTCACGCGTCGCATCGGACGGCGCCTTGGCATCGCGCTGCAGGTCGCGGGCACCAGGGACCGGTTCCGGGCGCTGGAAGGGGAGTCGGTGTTCCGGACCGACTTCGGCGAGGAGGTCACGGAAACCGACTACTGGGCACGCTTTGCCCTGGTGTATGACACCCGCGACCTGGAATGGGACACGCGGCGCGGCCTGCTGCTCGAGGCAGGCATGCAGTACGGGCTCTTCCGGGAGGACTACCAGCGGGCCTACGTGATCCTGCGCGGCTACCAGCCCCTGGGGCCGCGCACGGTGCTGGCAGGGCGCGCGATGGGAGCGGCGCTCTCGGGCACCCCGACGCTCAATGCCCGCTTCGCGGTGCCGGGCTGGGAGCGCAACGTGTTCGTGCTGGGCGGCGAGGACTCCCACCGCGGTCTCGTCAACGGCCGCTACCTGGGGAATGACGTGCTGCTGGCCAACGGCGAGGTCCGCCACTGGTTCTGGACCTGGCGACCGGGATTCGAGCTGGGGGCCATCGGCTGGGTGGACGCCGGGCGCGTCTTCGAGGGTGAGTCATTCTCCCTGACGCTCCAGGACTGGAAGCTGGGTGCAGGCGTCGGGGTTGCCATCCGTGCCATGCGCAGCAACATCTTTACCGTGACCCTGGGGGGAGCGGGCGGCGAGGGCGCCAACCTTACATTCAAGTCCGGCTGGATGTTCTAACCCATGCGGAGGCCAATCACGTGACCGACACCCTGGACCGGCGCACCTTCCTGGGCACCGGTGGAACCCTCGCTGCGGTGGTGGCGCTGCCCGGCGTGCGGCAGGCATTTCCCGCCCCCTTCGTCCAGCGAAGCCGGGCTGCCACGCCGGTCGCCATCAGTTCGGCCAACAGCCTGGCGCCGGTGTCACGCACCCTGGAGCTGGTCAGTGGTGGCGCCGATACCCTCGATGCCGCGGTTGAGGGCGTGAAGATCCAGGAGCTCGACCCGAATGACGACTCGGTGGGCTATGGCGGCCTCCCCAACGAGGACGGCGTGGTCCAGCTCGATGCGTCCTGCATGCACGGCCCCACGAAGCGGGCCGGGGCGGTGGCGGCGCTGGAAGGCATCAAGACACCGAGCGAGGTGGCGCGGCTGGTCCTCAGGTACACCAACCACATCATGCTGGTGGGAGCCGGCGCCAAGCGGTTCGCCCTCTCGTACGGGTTCAGGGACGAGGACCTCCTGACCCCGGCGTCCCGCGAGAAGTGGCTCCGCTGGCGGGCCAACCGGGGGAAGAACGACGACTGGATCGACGTGCCGGCTGGCGAACAGATGGTGGTGCGCCCCACCGGCACCATCAACCTCAACGTGGTCAACGCCGCGGGCGACATCTCGTCCATCACCACCACCAGCGGCCTCGCCTGGAAGATTCCGGGCCGCGCGGGGGATTCGCCCATTGTCGGCGCCGGCCAGTACACCGACAACGAGGTGGGCGCCGCCGGGTCCACCGGCCGCGGCGAGTCGAACATCATGGTGTGTGGTGGCTTCCTCACGGTGGAGCACATGCGCCGGGGCCTGAAGCCCACCGACGCCTGCATCGAGACCCTCCGCCGCGTCGTGGCCATGACGCCGCCCCGTCTCCTCAACGAGAAGGGCGAACCGTCCTTCCAGCTCAACTTCTACGCCGTCAACAAGAAGGGCGAGTTCGGCGGCGCGGCCCTCTGGCCATCGCGCTACGCCGTGCACGACGGACGTGAGGCGCGCTTCGTGGACTCGGCGGCGCTCTACCAGAAGGCGAGATGACAGTGGCGCGACGGCGGGGCGGCGGGACGGCGTGTTGGCTTGTCCTCGCGTGCCTCGTCCTGGGCGCAACGTCGGCGGCGGCGCAGCGGGTAGAGGCAAGGCGGGTGTGGCCCGGACAGTGGCTCACCAGCTACATCCCCTTCATCGCGGCGCTGCCCAACGACGGACCCTCCATCGAGTGGCGGATGCGCCGCTGGCAGATGGCGGAGTATGACGACCGCGTGACCCACACCACGGCGTTCACCTTCCGTGCGGCGTACAGCCCATGGGCCGGGAGCTGGCTGGGGGCGGTGGGCCTTTCGGCCCCGCGGCTCGCCCCGGGGTGGCGGCTCGCCGCGGAACTGCAGGCCGGGCGTGCCGCCCGCTTCGGGTACTATGGACTCGGCAACACCACCGATCGCAACGGGGCGGATGGCAACCGCGTCTCGCGCAACCTGTACGCGCTCACCGCCGACCTCACGCGCACGGTCACCGGCCCCCTTGCCGTGTCGCTCATGCTGCAGGGCGCCGGCGCGGAGTTTCGCGAGCGGGAGGCCGGCTCGGCGTTCTCGCAGGACTTCGGCACCGAGCTCACGCAGTGGGAGGGCTCGGCGCGGCTGGCCCTCGTCCTCGACCTCCGGGACCGGGAGTACGACACCCGCTCGGGCCTGGCCGCGGATGGGGGCGTGCAGGTGGGCTACAGCGGCGGGGAGGACTACACCCGCTGGCATGCGGTGGTGCGCGGGTGGCTGCCGGTCACGAGGAGCACCGTCGTCGCGGCACGGCTCGTCGGCTCCGACCTCTCGGGAACGCCGACGCTCTATGCCCGCCAGGTGCTGCCGGCGTGGGAGCAGCCGTTCAGTGTCCTGGGTGGCGAGGACTCGCATCGCGCCGTGCCCTTTGGCCGATTCACCGGCACCGGGGTGCTGGGCACCAGCCTCGAGGTGCGGCAGATGGTCTTCGGGCGCAAGGACCTGGGCGGCGTGGGCCTCGTGGCCTTTGTCGACGCGGGCCGGGTGTTCGAGGGTGAGAAGGTCTCACTCACCTCCGATGACTGGACGCTGGGCGGGGGCGGCGGGGTGGTGCTGAAGGCGCTCCGGGGCAATGTGTTCGTGTTCACCGTCGGGTGGACGGAACACGAGAGTCACATCGGGTTCAGGACGGGCTGGATGTTCTGAGGGCCACCTCCAGCACTTCCCGCACCGTCGTCACTCCCCGGTCCCGCGCATACCACTTTCGCTGTTCCCGGATCCGCTCTTCCTTCGGCATCGCGTCCTTGTTCGCCATCACCCACGCCTGCAGCTCCCGCGGGCGCGGGCCC
Source organism: uncultured Gemmatimonadaceae bacterium (assembly GCA_964638035.1). Classification (GTDB taxonomy): domain Bacteria; phylum Gemmatimonadota; class Gemmatimonadetes; order Gemmatimonadales; family GWC2-71-9; genus JAGGAG01. The sequence continues at coordinate 41,092 of CAZWXD010000022.1, forward strand.
CAGTGCCCCAGCTCGCGGAACTCCCCGTCCAGCACGACCACGATCGGGATCGACCGCGACCCGTTGGTCAGGTAACGGTCCATCACGTCGGGATGCCCGTCCCTGGTGATGATCCGGACCTCGATGCCTGGCGCCGCTTCGGCCAGGCGCACCAGGGCGGGAATGGTGCTCGAGGTGTCCACGCACCAGTCCTCCGCGATCGCCAGCAGCCGGAGCGTGCGCCCGGCCACGCCCGCCGGCACCACCGGGACGGGAAGGTGCCGGTAGATCCCCTCCCAGAGCGCCCGGTGCTCCTCCTTCGACTGCAACAGGAACTGCTCGAAGGTGAGCGCGTGGCTCCACACGGCACGGAGGTCCATCAGGGCGCTGCCACCGGCTGGCGGCCGGACACCCCGGAGGTCTCCTCGATCTTCACGCCACGCGCGGCCAGCTCCTCGACGTACGCCGCGTACGGCATCGCCTCGTCCGGCGTGCGCACGCCCTTCTCCGTCACCCGCCCATCCGCCTGCATCTGCCCGGTGATGGAGAGCGAGTACGCGGTGCAGCGCATCATCGCCGAGATGCCGGCGGACGCATCATACCGGTCCAGCAGGCGGAAGGTCACCTCGTGGGGCTTGCCCTCGCGCACGCCGGTGACCCGCACCAGCAGCGCAATGAGGTCCCGGCCCTCCGGCTTGTGCAGCTTCGGGTGCACCGCGGCAATGAAGAGGTCGCGCGGAACCACCTGCTGGCCCTTCACCGTGATCGGCGTGTTCTGCAGCAGCCCCAGCTCGCGGACGTTCCGCATGATCTCCGCGTGCCCGGGATACCGGAGGGTCTTGTACTCCATCACGTCCACCTTGCCCTCATAGCTGAAGGGCAGGGTGCTGACGCCGCCCGCCGTGTGGAACGCCTCGAGCGTGCCCACCGGTGCCGGGAACTCGACGGCCTCGAGCTCACTGAGGGGATCGACCTGGGTGCGCTTCCCGCCGCGCAGCACCCACGACGGCGTGGTGTAGTAGTCGAGCGCGCCCTCGAGCGAGTAGACGATCTGGTAGTTGAGCGGCGGCTCCGGCGCCTGCGGCAGCCCGCCCACGTAAATCTTGACCCGGTCCGCCCGGTCCATCCGGCGGATCCCCTCGGCCGCCAGGATGTTCACCATCCCGGGTGCCACGCCGCAGTCGGGGATCACCGACAGCCCCTTCGCCCGGGCAGCGCCGTCGAGCTTCTTCTGCTCGAAGACAATCTCGGTGTTGCCACCCAGGTCGCTGAAGTGGCATCCGCTCTCCACCGCCAGCGCCGCGAGCGGCCCGTTGAAGTAGTACGGGAAGGCGCTCATCACCGACGTGTGCCCGGCCATGGCTGCCCGGACCGCCGCGTGGTCTCGTGCGTCGAGCTCCACCAGCCTGAGCTTCTCCGACCGCGCTCGCTCCAGGAAGGGCGGCAAGCGGTCAATCCGCAGGTCGGCCACCGTCACCCCGGTGACACCCGCGCTCCTGAGCAGGTCGTACGCGCACGCCGATCCCTGCAAGCCCGCACCAAGCACCAGCATCTTCATAAACGGAGAGGCCTCGCCATTGTGCTAACGTGAAGTATTGCCAAGACTTACGCGAGACCAGCAAGATAGCCGATCGGCCCGCGACACTCAACGGTGGCTTACATTGGGAGCGTGACCACACCCCCACCTCCCGCTGCGCCCCGGCGGAACGGCGAAGCCACCCGCCAGCGGCTCCTCCGGGCGGGCCTCGAGCTCTACACCACCACCGGATTTCGCGGCACCACCACGCCCGCCCTGGCGGCTCGTGCCGCCGTGGCCGAGGGCACCATCTACCGGCACTTCAGCAGCAAGGAGCACCTGCTCAACGAGGTGTATCGCGGGGCGCAGCGCTGGGCCCTGGGCCTGGTGCGGGAGGTCGAGGATGCGGACCGCTCCCTGCCTGCCGCCGAGCGGCTCGCGCGCCTCGCCCGGCGCTTCATCGAGTCGGCAGACCGCGATCCCGCTGCCTTCCGCATGCTCATGTTCAGCGACGACGGCAGGGTGCTGGACGAACGGAGCCGCGCGGAGGCGAAGGAGTTTCGTGATGTCCTGCAGCAGGTGATGGCGAGCGGGAAGTCGGATGGCGCCGTGCGCGCAGGCCCGGCCGACCTGTGGGCGGCCGTCTGGCTTTCACTGGTGGCCTTCGCGGTGGAGAAGGTGGCGAGCCGGGAGTGGGCCCCCGATCACTCCCACCTGTCGGTGGTGGTGGACGCCGCCTGGGATGCCATCGCCCTCAGGGAAAGTCCCGCGCCCGCGGCCCCACCTTCACGAACACATCCGGCGTCCGGGGATTCCTGAGCGCCTCGCGCCAGCGCAACGTGCGGCTTCGTCCCGGCCCGAGCGGCCGGATCACCACCTCACCGCCTGACAGGTACGCCACCGAGTCGCTCCCCCAGCGGAACGCATCGCGCGCGTCGCGTGCCAGCACGGCGGCCGGGCCGGAGTCGGGGAACACGCAGAGGTTGCCCCCGCTCCCGGCGCAGGCGGCCACCGTCGCAAAGGCCGGGAACCCAACCCGCGCTCCCGGCATGGACACCCCGGGGAGTTCGGTCACCTGCGGCCGGGCCGGTGGAGCCGCCACCCGGAACGTCGCGGCGGTGGTGCGCACGCGGAGGCCAGCGCCATCGTCCTCCCACGCGAGGTCGAGCGGGGCGCCGCTCGAGTCGGGCAGCACCACCTCGCGTTCGGCGCCATTCAGGAGGTTGAGGAGCCACACGCGCGTGTGCAGCGTGTCACCCTCGTCCCGCGATCGCAGGAACGCCACGACATCGCCATGGGGCGACACGCGCGGGCACCACTCGGCCGGCAGGGTGAAGGTGAGTTGCACCACGTCACTCGCCACTGCGGTCGTGGCGTACAGGTCGCCCCGTCCGTCGGGTGCATCCGCCACGAACACCAGGTAGGTCTCCTGGCCGGCATCGATGCGGTGGCGCATGGGGGGGATGCCCGAACATCCAGCCAGCAGCAGCCCCGCGAGCAGGATCAGGCTACGGCGCACGCTCCACCCTGGCCTGCAGCAGCCACTGGCCATCGGGATCCACCACGACCGTGCCCGGCGGCTGGTGCATCCGGTGCGTGACCGTCGTGCGCTGGGCCGCCACCCCCGCCTCGATCCGGGTGCCGTCCACGGCGATCACCAGCCGCGGCAGGCGACGCACGCCCCACGCCGCCGGCTGCACCTGCTCGATCTCGAGGGAGAGTTCGCCCCCGGCGTGGCGCCAGCGAACGGTGAGCATCGGGTATCCCGGCAGCGTGAGCATCTCGCGGAAGAACCACGCGAGGTCCTGTCCCGAGGCCTGCTCCATCTCGTGTGCGAAATCGGACGAAAGAGCCGTCGAGTCGCGATACCGCTCGTAGTACGACCGCATCCCGCGGAAGAAGGCGGAATCGCCCACCACGCCCCGCAGCTGGTGGAGCACCCAGGCGCCCTTGGGGTAGTTGTTGCTGTTGAGCAGCCCCATGAGGTCGGTGGCCCCGGGGTCGATGATCGGTCGCTCGGTGACCGGGTTGGGCGTGGGCTTGCCTGCCGCACCACCCTTCCAGAACACCGACTCGGCGTTCCGCTGCATGACGGCGCGGAAGGCGGAGTCCCCGCGCGCGTGGCCCACCCAGAGGGCCGCGAGGTAGGTGGCGAACCCCTCGGAGAGCCAGAGGTGGTGCCAGTCTGCCTCGGTCACCGCATCGCCGAACCACTGGTGCGCCATCTCGTGCGCGATGAGGTCGTCGCCCACCCGCTGCCGGCGGTAGAGGCGGTCCCCGTAGAAGATCGCGGAGGCGTTCTCCGAGCCGCCGAAGATGGTGCTCGACTCGACGTGTGCGAGGCTGGGATAGGGGAACGGGCCAAGCATCCCGGTGAAGTACTGCATGATGGCGGGGGCCGTGGCGAAGGCCTGCGCGGCGTACGCCGAGTCCGCCGGGTAGGCCCACGCCGACTGCGGCACGCAGGGGGTGGCGCACCCGGGCGGCGTGAGTGGGGTGACCGCGAGCCGGCCCGCCCCCAGCACCATCCCGTAGGTCGGGATCGGGTCGTCCAGCCGGTACTGCCACGCCACCCGGTTCCGTGCCAGCGTGTCCACCTTGACCAGCCGCCCGTTCCCGATCACGGCATAGTCGGCCGGCACCTCGATGCGCCACGTCACGGTGGCCTTGTCCGACGGGTGGTCCTGCACCGGCAGCCACTTCTGCGCCCGGTCGGGCCAGTTGTCGGCAAAGAGCGTCCGCGCGCCCGTGGAATCCCGCCGGATGATGAGCCCGTCGGCGGGCGTGCCGTGGTAGCGGATGCGGGTGCGCAGGGTGTCCCCGGCCGACTTCGCATGGGGGATGTACACGATGTTCCCCTGGCGCCCGTAGGCGGTCCGGTGGAGCCGCGTGTTCTCGCGCCCGTCAATCAGCACGCGCACTACCCGCATGGCGGAATCGAGCGGCACCACCACGGGATCGGCCGACCCCAGCCGCCAGGTCGCCTCCACCTCGCCCACGATGTGGGGCCCGGTGTCGCTCACCGCGATGAGGATGTCGTAGGCAAGTGCGTTGTGGACCCGCCGCACCGTGTCGGGCGTGGCCGCGAGGGGATCCTGGAGGAGCAGCGCACCAAGCAGGACGGCAAGCATGTCAGGACGCCCGGACGTCGAGGATGAAGTGGTAGGAGGCGATGTGCATGCCCTCCCGGAAGTAGAACCGGTGTGCCCCGGTGCGCTGCACTCCCGAGTCGAGGTCGAGGCGGGCGCACCCCTCGGCGCGCGCGAGGTCGCGCAGCCAGCGAAGGAGGCTGGCGCCGTGGCCCGAGGACCGGTGCGATTCATCGGTCACCAGGTCGTCCACATAGAGGTTGCGGCCACGGTGCAGCATGTCACACACCCGGAAACCGGCCACGGCACAGACGAGGCCGCGGTCCTCGAGCGCCGCGAGCCGGTACCCCTCCCGGGCCATGCGACGCACGCGGGTCACGAACTCCCGGCGCTCGAGGTCGGGTCGGAGCTGCACCATCACGGGAAAGCACCGGTCGATGTCCTCGTCGGATGCGACCTCGAAGATCCTGACGGTGCTGGCCATGGGAGCTCCGCGTGTGGGGGCGTGCATGGGTGAACCTATCGCCAGGGGAGCCGGGACAGGAGCCCGGTTGCGGTGGCATCCACCAGCGCCGCGCTGAAGGCGCGCATGTCGGGATAGCGGTCGCCCGGCTCGGCCTCGAGCGCCCGCGCAAACACCGCATCCATGCGCGGCGGCAGGTCCGCGCGCACCGACCGGATCGACCGCGCCTTGCGGTGCAGCCGGGCCAGCATCATCTCCTGGCCCGTGCGGCCCAGGAAGGGCAGCTCACCCGTCAGGAGCTCGAAGCCGAGGATGCCCAGCGCAAACAGGTCCGCACGGCCATCCACGTCACGCCCGTACACCTGCTCCGGCGCCATGAACTCGGGGGTGCCGAGCACCACGCCCGTCTGGGTGAGCCGCACCAGCTCCTCGCCCGCGGCGACTGCCTTCCCCAGGCCAAAGTCCATCACCACCGCCCGGATGCCCGACGCCACCATGGCATCGGGCACCAGCATCACGTTCTCGGGCTTGAGGTCGCGATGGATGATGCCCAGGTCATGCGCGTGCTGCAGCCCGGCAGCCACCTGGCACAGCGTGTCGACCGCATCGTGCACCGGGTACGGGCGCTGGCGCGCCTGGGCCGCGTTGAGTGGCTCGCCGCTGAGGTAGGGCATGACGAGCCAGGGCCGGCCTTCCTCCAGCTCACCCACGTCCAGCACGGGGCAGACATTGGGATGGTCGAACTGCTTCGCGAGGAGGCCCTCACGCATCATCCGGGCGGCAGTGCGGCGATCGCCGGCCAGGCGTGGCATCAGGGACTTGAGGGCCACGTCCCGCGACGCCTCGAGGTCGCGCGCGAGGTACACGTGGGAAACGCCGCCCTCGCCCAGTCGTCGCAGCACCTGGTAGCGTCCAGCCACCGTGCGCCCGATGAGCACCGGGGCAGGCCCCGCCACCGGGGCAGGATCCGGCGTTCGGTGCAATGGCGGCGGTGTGGACGGGCGTCCGTCCCCGGACAGCGGCGCACCATCCCGGGGACAGAAGCGCGCAGGGGCGTCGAACATGCCCAGGCACCGGGGGCAGCGCCGCTTGCTCACGCGCGCGGCGGACCGCTCCCGTCGGCGATGCGTTCCAGGGTGCGCACGGCCGCCTCCACGATCTGGCGGGCAAAGCCCACGTCCTGCTCGTCCAGCGGCGCGTCGGCCTCGCTGGTGCGGAGGAAGAAGACCCCGGCAGGCTCGCCGCGGAGGTCGAAGCGGATCGCGATCACCGACCGCACCGGCGGCGGGCCACCTGCCTGCTGCCAGCCGGCGCGCACGGTGTCGTAGAGCGGGTCGCTCGCGGCGTCGGGCACGTGCACCACGTCGCCGGTCTCCATCGCCCGCAGGATCTCGGGATAGCGCTGGAGGTCGATCGCGAGTTCGCCCAGCGCCGGGTTCTCATAGGCCGCCACCACGGTGCCCCGGCTGTCGCCCCTGCGAGCGAGCACGATGGAGCAGCGCGGGATGCGAAGGCCCTGCGCCACGCGGCGCACCAGCAGCTGGAACACCTCCTGCGCCGTGAGCCCGGTGGTGACGTCTGCCATCACGACGGCCGGGGCGCGCGTGTGGTCGGCCACCGCCGCGGGCACCCGCACCGGCAGCTCCTGGTGCAGCCGCGCGAGCAGTTCCTGCACCCGGAATGGCTTGGCCATGAAGCACGATGCCGTGGCACCGAGGGCGTGAAAGTCCTGGGCGGAGGGCGGCAGCGAGGAGGTGAGCACCGTGCGCGGCCTGGGCCGGGTGGCGCGGAGGGTGGCGGCCACCGCGTCCGTGCCCTCCTGTCCCAGCGCCACGGTGTCGGCCAGGAGCAGGTCGGTGGGCGCATCGGCGAGTGCCGTAGCGAGTTCGTCCGGGCGCGCGATGGCGGCCACGTCGTACCCTGCCTCGCGCAGGATGCGCGTCAGGGTACGGGCGAGGGCAAGGTCGGGATCGAGGAGGACCACGCGCGAGACGGTCATTCCTGGACGAGCCGTGCGTACACCGCGTCGTCGACGTTGCCGCCGGTGGCGATCACCGCCACGGGACCGCCCGGCACCCACGCCCCGCTGGCGAGCGCAGCCAGCGCCACCGCGCCCGAGGGTTCCACCCGGAGTCCGGCCCGGTGCAGGTATCGCACGGCCTCCATGATGGCCTCCTCGCTCACCGGCACAGCCGCGTGCACCGCGCCCTTGATGATTGCCCAGGGAATGGAGCCGATGGCCGCAGGGAGGAGCCCGTCGGCCAGGCTCGCCGGCGCGCTGATGGCCGTGGGCTCGCCTGCTGCGAGCGCGGCCTGGAGCTTGGCGGCACCCGCCGGCTCCACGCCAATGACCCGGGGTGCGAGAGGTTCGCCGCTCATGGCACGCGACCGGACCGCCGACACCGTGCCCGCCAGAAGTCCCCCGCCACCCACGGGGACCAGGATCTCCTGCACCGCGGGCCACTCCTCGAGGATCTCGAGGGCGCACGTGGCCTGGCCGGCGATCACGTCCTCGTGCTCGAACGGCGGCACCGGCACCAGGCGTTCCCGCTCAGCCACCTCACGTGCCACGCGGACGCGTTCGCTCCGCGGGCAGAACACGACCTCCGCCCCGTGGCGCCGCACCCCGTCCACCTTCACCTGTGGCGAGTCCTCCGGCATCACCACGACGGTGCGGATGCCCAAGCGGGCACCCACCCAGGCGACGGCCTGGCCGTGGTTGCCGCTCGAGTGGGTCAGGACGCCCCGGGCCCGTGCACGCTCGTCGAGCCGGGTGATCGCAGTCCAGGCACCGCGGATCTTGAAGGCCCCGATGGGCTGCATGAACTCGCACTTGAGCCTGATGTCCACCGGGTCGGGATTGCCGAGGCGCACGCCCAGGTCCCGGAGCGGGAGGAGCGGCGTGCGCACCGCGATCCCCTCCAGGGCAAACGCCGCACTGCGGAGGTCGTCGAGGTCGAGGGCGACCCGCGACGACGGGGCGTCAGCCATCCTCGCCCGAGGGGGCCGGCGCCCCCGGCACCTCGTCCCCCGCCTCCTCGGCACCTGAGGTTTCCTCGTTCACCACCCGGGCCACGCCCACGATGGAGTCACCGCCATCCAGGTTCATCACCCGGACGCCCTGGGTGTTGCGGCCGATCACCCGGATGCCGTTCACCGGCACGCGGATGATGACACCGTGGCGCGTGATCATCATCAGCTCGTCCTCGGGGATCACTTCCTTGAGGGCCACGATGCTGCCCGTCTTGTCGGTCACCTTGAAGGTGATGATGCCCTTGCCGCCGCGCCGCTGCACCCGGTACTCGCTCAGCTCCGAGCGCTTGCCGTAACCGTTCCCGCTCACCACCAGCAGGGTGCAGTCCCGCCGCACCACCACCATGCCGATCACGCGGTCATCAGTGTCGAGCTCGATGCCCTTCACCCCGGTGGTGGCGCGCCCCATGTCGCGCACGTCGCCCTGGTGGAAGCGGATGCTCATCCCGCCGGCGGACGCCAGCACGATGTCGCTGTTGGCATCGCACACCTGCACGTCGATCAGCTCGTCGCCCTGGTCGATGTTGATGGCCCGGATGCCGGAGCTGCGCACGTTCCCGTACTCGGAGAGGACCGTCTTCTTGACCGTGCCGTTCCGGGTGGCGAAGAGCAGGTGACGGTCGCTGGCGAACTCGCGCACCGGCACCAGGGCCCGGATGTGCTCGTCCTGCCGGATCGCAATGCAGTTCACCACCGGCTTGCCCCGCGCCGCGCGCCCCGCCTGCGGGATCTCGTGCACCTTGAGCCAGTACACCTGGCCCTGGTCGGTGAAGAACATCAGGTAGTCGTGCGTGCTCGCAATGAAGAGGTGCTCGACCCAGTCGTTCTCCTTCAGGTCGGCCCCCGTGAGCCCGCGGCCGCCCCGGCGCTGCCGGCGGTAGGTGGAGACCGGGATCCGCTTGATGTAGCCGGTGTGGGAGATCGTGATCACCATGTCCTCCTCGGCGATCATGTCCTCCACCGTGAACTCGTCCTGGTCGGCGAGGATCTCGGTCCGGCGGTCGTCGCCGAAGGTCTTCGCCACCTCGCGCATCTCCTCCTTGAGGATGCCCATCCGCTTCTCGCGGCTGGCGAGGATCGACTTCAGCTCCTTGATGGTGGCCCGCACCTCCTTGAGCTCCGCCTCCAGCTTCTCGATCTCGAGGCCCGTGAGCTTGGCGAGGCGCATGTTGAGGATCGCGTCGGTCTGCTTCTCGGAGAGCCCGAACCGCGCCCGGAGCTTCTGGTCGGCCTCGGCGGTGTCCTCCGAGCCACGGATGATCTGGATCACCTCGTCGATGTTGTCGACCGCGACCTTGAGGCCGTCGAGGATGTGCTCCCGCGCCTGCGCCGCGTCGAGGTCGAACTGGGTCCGGCGGGTGATGACCTCGTGCCGGTGCTCCACGAACCGGGTGAGGATGTCCTTGAGCCCCATCACCTTCGGCGCGCCGTGGTCGAGCGCCAGCATGATCACGCCAAAGGTGGACTGCATCGCCGAGTGCTTGTAGAGCTGGTTCAGCACCACGTTGGGGATGGCGTCGCGCTTGAGGTCGATGACGATCCGCATCCCGTCCTTGTCGGACTCGTCGTTGATCCCCGAGATCCCCTCCAGCTTCTTCGCCGCCACCATTTCCGCGATGGCGATGATGAGGCGCTCCTTGTTCACCTGGTACGGGATCTCCGTCACCACGATGCGGGACTTGCCGGACGACTCCTTCTCCTCGATGACGGCGCGCGCCCGCATCACCACCCGGCCGCGGCCGGTTTCGTACGCCTCGCGGATCCCCTCGCGGCCGTAGATGTACCCGCCCGTCGGGAAGTCGGGACCGGGAATCGCCTTCCGCAGCTCCGCGACCGTGGCATCCGGGTTGTCGACCAGGATCTCGACCGCCTTCGCCACCTCGCGCATGTTGTGCGGCGGAATGTTGGTCGCCATCCCCACCGCGATCCCGCTCGAGCCGTTCACCAGGAGGTTCGGGATGCGGCTGGGCAGGACCGCCGGCTCCTGCAGCCGGTCGTCGAAGTTGGGCTGGAAGTTGACGGTGTTCTTGTCGATGTCCTCGAGCATCGCCACCGCGACCCGCGTGAGGCGCGCCTCGGTGTACCGGTACGCCGCCGCCGCGTCGCCATCCACCGAGCCGAAGTTCCCCTGGCCGTCCACCAGCGGGTAGCGGAGCGAGAAGTCCTGCACCATGCGCACCATGGCGTCGTACACCGAGCCGTCGCCGTGTGGGTGGTACTTGCCCAGCACGTCGCCCACCACCGTCGCCGACTTCTTGAAGGGCCGGCCCGGCACCAGGCCCAGCTCGTTCATCGCATAGAGGATGCGCCGGTGCACCGGCTTGAGGCCGTCGCGGACATCGGGCAGTGCGCGCGAGACGATGACGCTCATCGAGTAGTTGATGAACGACTGCTGCATCTCCTCCTCGATGAGGCGCGGGAGGATGCGCTCGCGGCTGTTCGGTGCGGTCATGGAATGTCGGTTGGCTGGGGTCCGGGACGCCGGTCACGACCGGCCAGAATGCCGAAAGATAGCGGGCATGGAGGGCGCCGGGCAACCGCAAGTTGACGCGCTAACCGATTGGAGGAGCGTGGGTTATGGCGGGGTCCGGGAGGGGGACGTTGGGTCGGTCCCCTCGGGGCCCGGCACCGCGCGCAGCGTGCGCCCTGTATACTCCCGGCAGCATACCGGCCATCCCCACACGCGGATGAAACAGCCTTGACCTCGATCGCCCTGCCCGCGCCCCGCGGGCAATCGTTCTGGCGGGCCGCCCAGGTCCTGGGCCTCGCCCTCACGGTGGCCCTGGTGGTATCGCTCGTCGTGTCGCCGAGACTCGCGCTGCACATCCTGTGGGACATGGTGATCCCGCTCCTGCCCGCCACCTTCCTCCTCAATCCCATGATCTGGCGGAACGTCTGCCCCCTGGCCACGCTGAACGAGGTGTCGGGGCGGGGCGCCGGGCGACGCCCCCTCGGCACCTGGGGGCTCCGCGCCGCGTGGATCGTCGGCATCGTGCTGCTCGTGGCCCTGGTGCCCGCCCGCCGCTTCCTCTTCAACGAGAACGGGCCGGCCCTGGCGGCCACGATCGTGCTCGTCGCCCTCCTGGCCCTGGCCAGCGGCCTCGTCCATGCACGCCGGGCCGGGTTCTGCGACTCGCTCTGCCCGGTGCTCCCCGTTGAGAAGCTCTACGGGCAGTTTCCCCTCCTGCCGCTGGCGGGCGCGCGCTGCGCCAATTGCACCCAGTGCACCCCGGCCGGCTGCATCGACGTCGCCGGCACCAAGGCCGTGGCCCAGACGGTCGGCCCCTGGCGCCGGGACACCCGCTGGCTGCGCACGTCGTTCGGGGTGTTCGCGGCCGCATTTCCCGGGTTCATCTTCGGCTACTTCACCACCGTGAACGGCCCGCTCGCCTCGGCCGGCGCCGTGTACGGACGCGTGCTGCTCCTGGCCGCCGTCAGCTATGCCATCGTGGCGACGCTGGCTGTTGCCCTCCGCCTGGATGCCCAGGTCGCCCTGCCATTGCTCGGTGTCGCCTCGCTCGGCCTGTACTACTGGTTCGCCGCCCCACCGCTGGTGCAGGCCTACGGCGCACCGGGTTGGGCAGCCACCGGCGTGCGGGTTCTGATGGGTGCACTGATCGCCTGGTGGCTCCTCGCCTGGCGCACCCGCACCGCCACCACGCCTCCCACAGCTCGCTGACCAGCGTCCCGGTCCCCGCGCGCCGGCAGGCTTGACAATATCTGTTATAACATATATTGTAGAGGCATGTCCATTCGCCTGCAGGACGAGATCAGGCAGACCCGGCCCTTCCCTTCCCTGGGAGCCGAGGCGCTGCTCAGCATCCTGCGCACCGCGGCCATCCTCGATCACCACATTGCGGAGGCGTTGCGGCCGCACGGCCTGACGCCCACCCAGCTCAACGTGCTGCGCATCCTGCGCGGCGCCGGCCAGGCCGGCCTCTGCGGGCGGGAGGTCGCCGAGCGGATGGTGGCGCGCGTGCCCGACGTGCCGCGGATGCTGGAGCGGCTCGAGGCAATGGGGCACATCACCCGCGAGCGCGACGCGGGCGACCGCCGGCACGTGACCGCGCGGATCACCCCGAAGGGGCTCGACCTCGTGGCTCGCGTGCAGCCCGACCTCGAGCGACTCGAACGCGCGCGCCTGGGGCACCTGAGCGAGCGCACCCTCCGGGCCCTGGTTGACGGCCTCGCCGCCGTCCGCGAGGCACGCTGAACGGCGGCACAACACCTGTTATAACACGCATGAAAGGATCATGACCATGGACACGACGACGATCGACACCAGCACCCTGAGCACCGGCCTCCTGGCCGGACGGCTCGTGCTGGGGACACTGATGGCAGCGCATGGTGCCCAGAAGCTCCTCGGCTGGTTTGGCGGTCATGGCCTGGCTGGCACCGGCGGCTTCTTCGAGTCGCTGGGCTTCCGGCCCGGGCGCCTCTTTGCAGGGGCAGCCGCGCTCACGGAGGTGACCGGCGGACTGCTCATCGCCCTGGGCCTCCTGGGACCGGTGGGCCCGGCCCTCGTCCTCTCGGTGATGATCGTGGCCATCGCCACCGTGCACCTCCGCAACGGCGTCTTCGCCCAGTCGAACGGCATGGAAGTGCCCCTCCTCTACGGCACGGGTGCCATCGCCCTGGCCCTCACCGGGTTTGGCGCCTGGTCCCTCGATGCCCTGCTCGGCCTCGCGGGCGCCTGGACACCCACGCTCGCGTGGCTCGCCCTTGCCGTCGGCGCCCTGGGCGCCGGGGCCATGCTGGCCACGCGCCGCAGGCCCCACGCAGCGGCCTAGCTGTAATTGATGAGGAGGTTGTTCACTGAGCCATGACGCTACAAGCTGGGG
>CAZWXD010000023.1:0-47063 GCA_964638035.1 uncultured Gemmatimonadaceae bacterium
ACGAGGTGCCGTGCCGGCCGGATGAGGTGCTGAGGCTGAGCCCGGTGCTCCGCGCATGGATCGCTTCGCTGGGCCTCCCACCCCTCGGCTTCATGACGTCCACCGCCATCCTGGAGTATCCGGGCGACCGCCGTCTCTTCGTGGCCCGGCGGCACGGCGAGGCCGTGGCCTACCTGGTGGCGGCGCCCGTGCCGGCCCGGGGCGGATGGCTGGTGGAGCAGTGGCCCCGGGAGCCGCGGGCACCGAACGGCACCACGCAGCTGCTCATTGATGCGGCCATGCGTGCCTTCGGGGCGGAGGGATCAACCTATGCCACGCTGGGCCTGGCCCCACTGGCGCGGCGGGGCGAGCCGGATGCCTCCCTGCCGCTGTGGCTCGAGGGACTGTTCGGGTGGATGCGCGCCCATGGCAGGCGCTTCTACAACTTCGCGGGGCTGGAGGCATTCAAGGCCAGGCTCGTGCCGCAGGCCTGGGAGCCGCTGTACGTCGTCGCACCGGGCCCAACCCTCACGCCCCGCATGCTCATGGCGGTCGCGGGCGCCTTTGCGAACGGCAGGCCGGTGCGCCTGATGGCGCGGGCTGCGGCAGGTTCGCTCAGGGCGGAAGTGTCGCGCCTCCTGCCCTGAGGCCGCCGCGGTGGCTCAGGTGTAGCGCAGCCACCAATCGTTGCGCGTGGCCTTGAGGTGGGCCCACCACCGGCAGGGGTAGTAGCAGATCGCCACCACCAGCGCCCAGTACAGGTACACGCCGGGCAGGCCTACGCCATACCAGTCGGGGAACGATTCGATGTCGGTCAGCACGCCGAGCCGGAGCCATTCCCCTCCCTGCAGGTACGGGAGCGGCAGGGCCACGAGGTGGCACACGGCAATGTGCAGCAGGTAGTAGAAGAGTGGCGCTCGGCCATACACGGCGAGCCAGTCGGCGAACCAGCCGCGGGCACGCTCGGTGAACGCCAGGAGCACCATGATGGGGCCCAGCGTCATGCCGAGGAACATCAGCGAGGGGGCCTGCTTGGTCACGTTCAGGAACGAGGCCACGGTGAGGCCGGGGGTGCGCTGGGGCGTCCACTGCGTCGGGTTCCCGTAGCCGTTGAGCCACCGGAGCACCACGAAGAGCACCGTGGCGCCAACCCCTGCCCACGCCAGGACGCGGCGGCGGCGAGCGCCATCGCCGTGGTACAGCCCTGCCAGCACGTATCCCAGCGCCATGACCGCCACCCACGGGATGAGCGGATAGACGATGAACAGCACGCCGGGGACGAGGAAGCCGCGCGCGTGCAGGAAGCTCCACAGGTTGCCCAGGACCGGGGTGGTGACCTCCACGCCATCGAACAGGTTGTGGCCGGCAATCAGGATCAGTGCGGTGACGAGCACGATGCGGCTGTCCAGGTGAATCAGGCCTGCCATCACGATCATCGACCAGCCGAGCGCCCACAGGGTCAGCGCCAGTGCCGGGATGGGCGGGGGCCCGAACTGCCAGAAGAGGGGCGTGACGATGACGTCGAGCACCAGGAGCCAGAGGCCGCGCGTCACGAGGAACCGGCTCATCGTCGCACGGTTCTCCAGGCCCCTCGAGAGCCCGATCCCGGTACCGGCCAGCAGGAAGAACGCCGGTGCGCAGAAGTGGGTGAACCAGCGCGTGGCGAAGAGCGCGGCACTCCCCCGCGAGAGGTCTTCCGGGGGAAAGTGAGAGACCGACACATAGTCGCGGATGTGATCGAGCGCCATGAACACCATGGCGAGGCCACGGACGACGTCTACGGAGGGAACGCGTTGCCTGGCTGGTGCTGGCTCGCTTGCAGCGGTCACGCGTTGTCCCGGCTCTGGGGAGGCAACAATGTGAAGCTCGGCGTACCAGCGCGCAAGAGTCTACCGTTGGAACATTCCCCGGGCGAGCCAGCAGTGGCGGTTCATGAGCAGCATCTCGGGAATGGTCTTGCACCGCACGCGCAGCAGGCCGGGAGCGGCGACGACGATGGCCAGGACCTGCGCACGGGACACGGCCACGTTCAGGCGATTGGGGTCAAGCAGGAACGCCGCGCCGCGGGGCACGCCCTCAAGCGAGGACGCACACATGGAGACGATGACCACCGGGGCCTCCTGGCCCTGGAACTTGTCCACGCTCGCCACCCTTGCCCCCGGCATCAGCTCGGCAATCAGCCGCACCTGCATGTTGTAGGGCGCCACGATGAGGATGTCATCCAGGGTGAGTGGCCGGTCCACGGTGCCGTCGTTGGTGGTGCGGGTAAACCGGCGTCCCACCAGGCCGCTCACGAGCTCGGCGATGACCTGCGCCTCCTCCGGGCTGTCCTGGGTGTTCGAGGTATGCGGCACGCCCAGGTACACGATGCCCGCGCTGGGCAGGTGGCCATCGCGAAACGGCACTGCCTCGACGCGGCCGGTCGCCGTCTGCGGCGCCGCCCGGAGTCGCCCGGCATAGAACGCCTCCGATACCCAGCGGCCGATGGCGGGGTGGAGCCTCCAGGTCGTGTCGAGCAGCACCCCGAAGCCAGGGTCAACCGTTGCCTGTCCCTGCAGCATGTGCTCGAGTGCCGAGGCCCCGCTTCCGTCGGGATGCACACCCTGCACCACCTGGGGAAGCTGGTTCTGGTCCCCGATGAGGACGATGTTCCGTGCCGCGAGGCCGGCAATGACGGCGTTGGCCAGGGCATACTGCCCCGCCTCGTCGATGAAGACGTAGTCGAACTTCCCCGCGAGGTCCTCCTGCGCGAGCCCGTATACGGTGGCCCCCACCAGCACCGCGCCATCACCGAGCCGTGAGGCAACCTCCCTGCCGCTCCTGACCCACTCGGCGTCCGTGACGGTGTCCTCCGCCTCGTCTCCCCCCACCTTGACCAGCCGTGCCTGAACATCCTGCTTGATCATGCGGTCACGGGACTTCTCCATGAGGTTGATGATCACCTTGTGGCTCTGTCCCGTGATGGCAACCTTCTTCCCGTCCCTGAGCAGGTTCGCGATCACCCTGGCTGCCACCGACGACTTGCCCGTGCCAGGCGGGCCCTGGATGCACAGCACCGAGCCATCGAGGCGCCGCACCAGTGCCGTCACCTGGGCGGCAATGGTGCTGCCGTCACCCTTGACCAGGGGATTGGGACGACCGCCATCGAGTCGCGGCGGCCTCCGGTTCAACAGGTCGGCGATCGCCGGCCATGCATCGGGGTTGTTGGACCAGGTGGCACCGAACCGGAGCATCGCCTCGCTCAAGCCACCCGAGTACATCGGCCCACGGGGCACCAGGTGGATCCGTTCAGGCCACGCGCCGGCATCGGCGGTGGTCTTGAGTTCGAGAGTGCCACGCTCGCCGTCGAACGAGACGACTTCGACGTTCGGCCCAGGGTCGTGGTGCAGCTCCCATTCCTTCCCCCGGCGAACCTTCGTGTCCTGGTCCGGGTCGAACGAAAACTCCCATGCCTTCGACCGCTTTACCGGCCGGGGCGGCGTGCTGGTCCGGGTGAGGCCCGCCAGGCAGTTCAGGTCGTCGGCCAGCTCGTCTTCTTCCATGCGCTGCCGCCGGAAGTAGTCCCACCACGCCGGCTTGTCTTCCCGGCGTTGGTACTCGACCAGCGCGGCAACGAGCCGGGTCAGGCTCCCCTCCGGCTCGGCGCCCGCATCGGCCCGTTCCCTGAGCGACGCGGCCAGCACCGTGTTGTCGTTGGTGCCGTCACCCGCAGGCGTGTCCGGCGTGCCCGGATCTTCCGGCGTGCCCGGTTTGTCCGGCTCCTGTGCCGCCCACGCAATCCCTGACTCCTGCTGCCACACCCTGAGCCAGCGTGCCAGGCCCAGGGTGGACTCGCAGTCCGCCCGGTTGTACGCCCGGATGCCGGCCAGCTTCGGTGAGCCTTGCCAGTTGCCGGGCTCGCCGCTCGCGAGCCAGTCCTCGTAGGCCACCACCGAACCCATCGCACTCACGACCTCCCCGGTCCGCTTCG
Organism: uncultured Gemmatimonadaceae bacterium; assembly: GCA_964638035.1. Lineage (GTDB taxonomy): Bacteria > Gemmatimonadota > Gemmatimonadetes > Gemmatimonadales > GWC2-71-9 > JAGGAG01. The sequence goes on from CAZWXD010000023.1 coordinate 3,950, forward strand.
GGAGGTAGAGTGCCTCGATGTCCTTGAGCGAATACGACGCGGCACCGACGGCGACACCCTGCCGAAGCACGGTGTACAGGTCGACGAAGACCTCACCCCGCAGGAAGGCGTCGAGTACCTCCTCCCGCGACCCGTAGCGCATCGCCAGTCGCTTGAGGGCGGTCACCTCGTACGCCGCGTAGTGGTAGATGTGCATGCCGGGGTCGGCCTGGAAGCGCTGCCAGGCCCAGTCCATGAATGCCTCGAAGGCACGGCGCTCGCCGTCGGTGTCGTGTGCCCACCAATCATGGAACTCGACCGTGCTGTCGCGTGCGACCACGGCGCCGAAGAGGTACTCCAGCCCGTTCGGCTGGGCGTAGGGAAAGCCCTCCATGTCGAAATACACGTCGCCAGGCGATGCTGGCGGCAGGAGGGCAAGGCCCGTGCGGGGCTCAGCCGCGCTCGGGCGAATCACCTCGTACTGCGGCGTTGGCGTGTCGCGCGAGCCCACCTGCAACCGTGCCTGCCGAGCCAGCCTGGTGAGGGTGACCGGGGCCATCTTCGGCACCGGATTGGCTCTTGCCGCCAGGTCGCTCATTCGCACGACCCTGGCCGCCCGGAGCTTCTTCACCTGGCTCATGGTGATGCCGGCCGCGAGGTTCACCAGGTCGTTCTTCCTGATGATCTCCTGCGCGAACGACGACCACCGCCCGTGCTCCCGCTCGAGCGCGGCGTCAGGCGGCGTGTCATCCTCGTTGAACGACCGCTGGAACTCGAGGAACTGGCCCTTGAGGTGCAGCCAGGTGTGCCAGTGCAGCCTCAGGTCCACCGCTTCACGGTCTCCCGACCCCAGCACCGCCCCGCCACGCTCGGGCGTGGTTCCCTGCATGGCGCCCAGCATGTCGGCGTAGGCGCAGAGCTGCACGATGAACTTCGGCTTGATGGTGCGGGCCAGCTTCGTGTCCCACGGCTCGTAGTACCAGGTACCGTCGGCTTTGTCGCGCCGCTCCAGGAAGTCGGCGAAGCCGAAAAAGTCGCCGGCCTCGAGGGCGGCCTGGTAGATCACCCGGTCGCCGCGCGCCATGGCGTCCCGGGTGAGGCGAACGCGTTCCGCGTCGGGCACGTCCATGCCCGGGATCTCGGTGACTGCCGTGCCGGCATGACGCAGCGCCTCGAGGTGCGCCTTCTCGTGCCGCATGCCGTACGCCTTGACGAGTGCGTCCTCCGGACTGTCGACGTCGGGTGCGAGGTCGGGCGGGCGGCCGTTGTCCTCGTAGTACCGATCCATCCAGGCGGCGAAGTGGCCGTCCAGGTAGCGGCTGATGTCGGATGGGGAGAACTGGTATCCGTGCTCCGTGCGGCGCACCGGTCAGCGGCCCCAGCGCCGCAGGTCCTCGCGCGCGAAGTTGCGCACGCTGGCCGTGCAGGTGAACACCGGATAGGTGATGGGGCAGGCGTCGAGGTCGACCTCGACCAGGACGGTTTCCCCGTTCACGAAGCACGGACTCAGGACGGTCCGCTCGCCAGGAATGGATGTGTCAGTGCCGCGCATGATCCTCACCATGCAAGGGAAGCTGCATTACTCCGGATGGGAAAGGTGGCGACCGGGTGTGACAGCGTGCGTCAGGGTCGCCCGTGTCGGGCATGCCCATAGCGTACGCTCGGCGGTGGGTGGGTGGCAAGACAGCGCACACCAGTCACCGCAAGGGTGTGAACAACTCTCCCTGGTCGCCCGTGCTTGCTGGCCGCCGGAACCCCTCGCACGAAAGCTCGGGCCAGCTTCGCTCCACGCCCAACCGGCGCGTCGTGACGCGGAACATCCTCGATATCTGCTCGCCGAAGATTCCCTGCCCCTTCATGCGCAGGCCGAACGCCGGTTCGTTGAGCTTGCCGTCGCGCAGTTCCCGCACGCGGGAGAGGACCTTGCCCTTTCGATCTGGTGCGTGGCGGTCGAGCCAGTCCAGGAACAGGTCCTTCACGCCGTAGGGCAGCCGGAGCACGGTGTAGCCGGCGAACCTGGCGCCCGCAGCAACCGCAGCCTCGAGAATCGATGGCATCTCGTGCTCGGTCAGGCCGGGCACCACCGGGGCCACGTTGACCCCCACCGAAACACCTGCCTCGCTGAGCCGGCTGATCGCCTCGAGCCGGCGCGTCGGTGTCGAGGCCCGGGGTTCCATCGCCCGGGCAAGCTCGGGATCGAGGGTGGTGATGGACAGCGTCACGTGGGTGGCGTTGATCGCCGCGAGGCGCGCGAGCAGGTCGGCATCGCGCGTGACGAGGTGACTCTTGGTGATGATGCTGACGGGGTGGCCGAACTCGGCGAGCACGCCCAGGCACCCGCGCGTAAGCTCAAGGCGCCGCTCGGCAGGCTGGTAGGGGTCGGTGACCCCGCTCATCATGATCAGCCTGGGCTGGTAACGCGGATGGAGCAGCGCCGCGCGGAGCAGGGCCGGCGCGTCCGGCTTGAGGAAGATCTTCGTCTCGAAGTCGATGCCAGCCGAGAGGCCGAGGAATTCGTGGGTGGGACGGGCGTAGCAGTAGATGCAGCCGTGTTCGCAGCCGCGGTACACGTTGATGCTCTGGTCGAAGCCGATGTCCGGGCTGTCGTTGGTAGAGATGATGCTGCGCGACGCGTCGCGGAAGAGCCGCGTCGCGGGATGGGCGTCGTCGTCGTCCCAGGCTTCGCGCTCGATGGCGAACGGCTCGAAGCGGCCAGCGGGGTTGATGCCCGCACCCCGGCCATGGGGAGCGGGCGGCGGGCCTTCGTGCAGGGGTGCCGAGTCGTCGGCCATGCACCGAACATAGGCCGAACCCTGCTGTTCGGCCACCCGTACGCCGGACCTGCCAGGCTCCCGGCTGTCACATCAACCGGCCATGATCCCATCATGCCTCATGTCTACGCCGACCCGCGGAGCCGCATCCACCACATGACACCAACCCCCAGTGCCGCGCTCTTCGCGGAGTTCCACGCCGCCGGCAGGCTGCGCATCCTCCGGAGCCCGCACTTCGACACGATGCCACCCATTCCGCTGTGCCAGGGTCTCCGGGATCGCGTGGAAGGGATGCTGCTGGGCCTGGCCATCGGCGACAGCCTCGGCAACACCACCGAGCCGATGATTCCGGCCGAGCGCCGGCGGATGCACGGTGAGATTCGCGACTACCTGCCGAACAACTGGGCCCGCGGCCGTGCCGTTGGCGTCCCATCGGACGACACGCAGATGTCCTTCTGGACCGTGGAGCACCTCCTGGCGACGAATGGCGCGCTGGACCCGGCAGGGCTCGCCGCCACCTTCCAGGAACGCCCCATCTTCGGCATCGGAAGGGCGGTGCACGACTTCCGCACCCGGCTGGCTTTCGGCGCCCCCGTGTGGGTGGCCGCTACGGAATCAGCCGGCAACGGAGCGCTCATGCGGGCTGCCCCGTTTGTGCTGCCGCACCTCGCGGTACCCGGCACCAGCCTGTGGACCGACGCGGCGCTCGGTGCAATGCTCACCCATAACGACACCGCAGCCATCGCGAGTGCCGTAGCGCTCACCAGCATCCTCTGGCAGTGCCTGGCCCAGCCCGGCGCGCGGGAACCGGCATGGTGGCTCAATGAGTTCCAGCGGGTGGCGGGGCCGATGGAGCCTGATGGCCGCTATGAATCGCGGATCCCGGGCGACTGCTTCCGGGGGAGCATGACCGAATACGTGGAGCGGGTGCGCGGAACGCTGGATGGCCGCCTGCCGGTCGTCGACGCGGGCCACCGGTTTCACTCGGGCGCGTACGTGCTCGAGACGGCCGCCTCCGTGCTGCACATCCTCGGCAGGTACAGCCACGACCCCGAGGAGGCCATTGTGCGCGCAGTCAATGACACGGTGGACAACGACACCGTTGCATCCATCGTTGGCGCCGTGCTCGGGGCACTACATGGACGCCGCGCGCTGCCGCCGCGGTGGATTGACGGCCTCACGGGCCGAACGGGAGCCGACGACGATGGGCGGGTGTTCGAGCTGGTAACCCTGGCGCTGGACCGGTTTGTGCCCGGCGATGCGTGAACGGACCGCGCTGCCTGGCCTGCGCCGCGCCTCATTGCGCAAGAATAGGCACATGCTCTTGCGCAGCTTGGTCGTCATCGGCGCTGTCCTGATGGCCGTCAACCAGCCCGGCCACGCCCAGGTCGTCGAGTATCGCGGCACGGCAACCAACCTGGGCACCGACACCCATCCGACGCCGCCGCTAACCGGGTCCCTCAGCATCCGCATTGACTCGACCAGCAACGGCAGCATGGTCATCGGGGCACCGCTTGGCGGATCGGGAGGGATCGTATCGCGCCGTTGGGCAGACACCCTGGTGATTTTTTCCCTGGGCCAGGCGGGTGACACCATCATCTGGCTCGGAAAGCTCGACGGCAACCGGTTGGCCGGCTTCTATCGAGTCGTACGCGGCGCGGCCAGGGGACAGGGCGGTCAATGGGCTGTCGCGCGAACGCCCGGCGCCAGGCTTCCCGAACTCCTGCCCCTCACCGACGCCCTGGCGCAGGACAGGATTGGTGAGCTGGTGCTCCCCGCCCGGGAGCGCGGAAGCCAGGTCCCGGTCGAACGGTGGTACCCGGGTTCACGCCCTTCACCTCCGCAAGACCGTGAGGAGGAGCGTCAGGGCCTGCTGTTCCTCGTGCTCATCTTCGGCGCCTGGCTGATGGTGCGAGAGTGGTGGCGCTACCCCAAGGAGCCAACGCCAGGTGCCAGCCGCCACGAGCGGCAGGCACCCGCACCGCAAACGCCACCAGACGGCCTCGCCGCGGCCCGACTGCTTCTGGGCGTCCCTGAGCACGCATCCCTCGTCGAGATCCGTCGTGCCTGGCGGGCGCAGATGCTCCGGCATCACCCCGACCTGGCGGGCATGGACGAGGCCCGACGTTGCGTGATGCATCGCAGGGCACAGGAACTCAACCTGGCGTATGCCGCGCTCACCAAGGGGTACCGGCAGCCCCGCGCCTGAGTTCCGGTGGCTATGCCGCCCCCTGACGCCCCCCAACCCCGTCCTGCGCAGTACACAGGCGGGGAAGGACGCGTGCGTCCCCGTTTCACGGTATGTTCCATCACCTGCGCAGGACATGCGGCTCATGGTGGCTGGCCCGGTCTCGCTCCACACGCTCGAACTCGCCCAGGCAAGTTTTGCCCGGTGCCTCAACACGCCCGGCTTCTTCCAGGCGTTCTACGACCGCTTCCTGGCGAGCGACCCCGCCATCCCGCCGTATTTCAGCAACACCAGGTTCGACCGGCAGAGCCGCCTGCTCCAGCACGGCGTCGGCCTGTTGCTGGTGTATGCCCGCCGCCCCGACTCCTCCATGCTGAAGCGGATCCGGGACGAACATGGCCCCACCGGCCACAACATCCCGGCCGCCCTCTACCCGCCGTTCATCGAGGCCTTCCTTGCCACGGTGCGGGCGCACGACACTGATTGTGACGCGACTGTCGAGGCCGCCTGGCGGGAGTCGCTGGCGCCCGGCGTCGCCTTCGTGTCCCAGGGAAGTGCCGGATGAACCGGGACGACCTGACACCCGCGGAGCAGGCGACCAGTGGGCTGCGCGCCCACATGCTGGAGGAGCTGCGCGACGCGACCCTCGGGGAGTACGAGATCCTGATGGAGCTGGGCTCGGGCGGGATGGCCACCGTGTACCTGGCCCACGACATCCAGCTCGACCGCAAGGTGGCCATCAAGCTCATGCACCCGTCGCTGGTGCAGGGGCAGGACATGGTGGAGCGGTTCCTGCTCGAGGCGCGCACCGCCGCGAAGCTGACGCACGCCAGCATCGTGCCGATCTATGCGGTGAAGGTGCAGGAGGAACTGCTCTACTTCGTGATGCAGTACATCGAGGGTCGCCCGCTCGACTCGATCATCCGGGCGGGGACGCCGATCGATACGGACACGGTGCGGCACATCGTGATCCATGTGGCCGAGGCGCTCGCGTTTGCCCACCGGCACGGGGTGATCCACCGCGACGTGAAGCCGGCGAACATCATCATCTCCACCGACGGCCACCCCGTCCTGGCCGACTTCGGGATCGCCAAGGTGTCCGACCGCCCCGGCCTCACCATGACGGGCGCCACCATCGGCACGCCCACCTACATGAGCCCGGAACAGTGCGACGCGCACAGCGTCACCGGGGCATCCGACCAGTACTCCCTCGGCGTCACCGCCTACGAGATGCTGACGGGGAAGCCGCCGTTCGATGCGCCCAGTTACATGGGCATCCTGCTCAAGCATATGACGGAGGTGCCGGCCCCGCTGCGCGAGGTCCTGCCACAGTGCCCGGCCGACCTCGCCACGGCGGTGGAGCGGATGCTGGCAAAGGAACCGGAGGCGCGCTTCCCCAACCTGGAACAGGTCGTGGAGGCGCTCACGCCCGCAAGCGCCGGCAAGCAGCATCGGGTGCGCACGCAGCTGGTGCAGTTCGCCCTCTCCGACCCCAACCGCGAGCGCATCAGCCGGCTGAGCGTGCCGGTGAGCCCCATTCCCACCGGGGCCCGGCGCGCCCGGGGCACGACGAAGGGTGCTGCACCATCCGGCCGGAGCACGGCACCATGGGCCATCGGGGCGCTGGTGCTGGCGGCCACCGCGGTGGGTGGGTTGCTGGTGGGGCGTCCCTGGGAACGGCGTGAGTCCGCGGCCACCCCCACGGTGGATACCGTGCGCGTGCCCGCCCCAGGCCCGGCGATGGCCCCGCAAGCAGCACCGGTGCCATCGCAGGCAGTGCAGCCGCCGCCAGCAACGACGGCAACGCCAGCGCCGCGTGAGCGACCGGCACCAGGGCAGGCGCCTGTGCAGTCCGCCGCCGCCACGGTTGCCTCCCTGCGCATCAACGCGCCAGGCGTCATGCCCGCCGGGAGCGAGAACGTCGCGATCGCCGAGGCGCGCAACAACCAGGGTGGAATCGTCGCCGGGAAGCCGGTGGCGTGGGCGTCGAGTGACCCGGCTGTCCTGTCGGTGGATGGCAACGGCCGCCTGCGCGCGTACCAGGCGGGCCAGGTGACCATCACCGCTACGAGTGACGGCACCCGCCAATCGGCCACGATCACCGTGCAAGCCGAACCGGTGGCGGCCGTGGCGGTGACGCCGTCGGCCATCACCCTGGTGCCACAGGGAACGGCGCAGGTGACAGCACGCGTGACGGGCAGCAGCGGTCGCGTGCTCGAGCGGCCAGTGGCCTGGACCAGCAGCGATCCATCAGTCGCCACGGTTGATGCCTCGGGCCGGGTGCAGGCCGTGGCACCTGGCTCGGCCACCATCAGCGGCCGGAGTGGCGAGCGGTCGGACGAAGCCGGCATCACGGTGACGCCGGCGCCAGCGCCTGCACCGGCAACCGACCCGCGGGAGCAGGTGACTGCCCTCATCGCCGGGTACGCGCGCGCCCTGGAGCGGGCCGACATGGCGCGGATCCGTGAGCTGTATCCCTCGATGCCCGCGTCAACCGCCCTCAAGCTGCAGGAAGACCTCAGCACGATGTCGAACCGGCAGTTCCGGCTTGTGGTGCGGCAGCTTGACGTGCATGATGACACTGCGGTGGCCTGGGTAACCGGTGCCGTCACCTTCACTGCGGGCGGAAAGAGAGACTCGCTCCCGGCCGACAACCGGTACCACCTGGAGCGGCGCGGGAGCGACTGGATCATCACCGACATCCGGTAGGGGGAGCCGATGTGGACTCGGCGGTCGGTTGCAGCACTGCTGGCGACGGCTGGAATAGCCCTGGCATGCACCAATGTGCTGGAGGACCAGGCCGCCCGGCCCGTGGTGCGCGTGCAGGTGGCACCAGACAGCACCGACCTCCCGATCGGCACCGAAGCGGAGTTCAGGGCCTTTCCGCTGGATGGCACCGGCGCGTTCCGGCCAGCCGCCGGCGTCACGTGGGCGAGCAGCGATCCCACCATCGCCGCGGTGGACGACACCGGCCTGGTTCGGGGCGTTGCCGCCGGCACCGTGTCGATTACTGCACGGTCGGAGGACATCACCGGCACGGCACGGGTGCGCGTCGGGCCGGCGCCGCGCATCGCACTCGCCGCCGACTCCATCACCTTCAACGCCGAGGCGGGCCAGGGCAGTCCCCAGCCGCAGGCCGTCGCCATCACCAACGGCGGAGGCCTTTCCCTCTCCGGCCTGGCGATCGGCACCATTGATTTTGGCGACGGACCGGGCGGTTGGCTCACCGCAACACTCGACACCACCGCGGCGCCGGCGGCACTGACCCTGCAGGCGCTGACCGGCACCATCACGCAGGCGGGATCCTACCTCGCCTACGTTCCCCTCATCGCCACGGCGGCCTCGAACAGTCCCGACACCATCAGGGTGGTGCTCGCGATGCAGCCCGGCCCGCCTGCCACCTACCAGATGGCTATCGCTGCAGGCAACGACCAGCAGGCCACGGCCGGGGCGGCCCTGGGTGTGAGGCCCAGGGTTCGCATCACCGACGGCTTCGGCAATCCCATCGGGGGACTGCCGGTGACCTTCCTGGTGGTCGGTGGGGGCGGCAGCATCACGGAAGCCGTGGTCAACACCGATGCCGCGGGTGAGGCGGCGGTGGGATCATGGACGGTGCAAGCCACGGGCTCGGTGCCCGCCGATGGCAAGTACATCAACCAGCTCCAGGCCAGTGCGCCGAGTGCCGGTGCCGTGACCTTCGTGGCCCGGGCCTACTTCAACTACATGGTGCACGTGCATCCCCTCTGGGCATTGCACGGGTGCGCGGGGTGCCATGGCAACGCCAACCTTGGCGGGCTCAAACTCAACGGTACGCCCGACGCCACCTGGACCACCGAGCTGTTCGACGTGGCTGCGGGGTGCGGGGGTGGTGCCCTGCGGCAGGTGGCGGCTGGCGGTGGCATCGCGGCGGAGAATGGCAGCCTGCTGATTGCGAAACTGGACAGCATCGCGCCGGCGGCATGTCCCACCCCGATGCCGACCAACGGGATCCTCATCCCCCTGGCGGCGCGGGACACCATCCGGGCGTGGATCCGGGCGGGCGCTCCCCTTACCAGCCTACCATGAGGCCTCGAGGCCCACGGTCCAGAAGTAGTCGGGCTGGAGCCCCGAGTCGAGCAGCGGGAACGTCACGTTGGTCACGACCACCATCGGGCCGCGGACGTTGAACTTGAAGCCCATCGCCGCGTTGAGGATGTCGTCGCGGCGCTGGGGAATGGAGATCGCGGCCAGGCGTCGTTCGAAGGGCGCCACGAAGATGATCTCCCCCGGCAACTGGATCTTCGTCTCACCCACCTGCCACTCCGAGAGCAGTTCCGCCGCGAAGGTGGCCCAGGGCGCCATGAGGTTGTCGAAGCCCAGGCGCGCCACCACCGCGTCGGACTGGAACTCGCCGCCGCGGGCGAGGTAGCCCACGTTGATGTGCGGTGCAAAGCTCCCGAACTGCGCCGACGCGACACCCAGGGCGCGCACCGAGGTGGTGCCGCTGCCCAGGAGGTTCTCCTCGTCACCCGTCGGGAAGCGCACGTCGGTCAGGATCGCCGCGCCATACTTGTTCGACTGGCCGACGTTGATCTTCACGCGGCCCACGACGTCACCCAGGCCGCTGGCGTTGCCGGCGGCACTGGTGGATGCCCGCAGGATGGGGTCGTCAATAGTGCCGCCAAAGCGGTGCAGCGGCGACGGCCCGAAGGGGAGGATCTGCGCCTCGGCCGATCCGGTGAAGCTGGTGCGGACGAACGGCACGGCGAGCCCGAGGTCGATGAAGTCGGTGATGCCGTAGGTGGCGATCAGGGAGGCCACCGTGATGCTCATGTCCAGGTTCATCGTGAGCTGGATGACGTCGTTCTCGAACTCGGGATCGCCCTCGCCGGGGTTGCCGACGTCCTGGTGGGCGAAGTTGATGAGGATGGCATCCATCGGGGCGCCATTCAGGCTGGTGAACTGCTGCCCGGTGAGGTTGCTGCCGAGGTAGAAGCGGCCGCGGCCCAGGGTCTGGGCTCGTTCGGCGAAGATCGGCCCGGCACTCGTCGAGCTGCGCACCGGCAGCCCGCCCACCAGGGTGTAGGTGGCGCCGCTCGAGGTGGCACTGATCGGCGTGCTCGAGGCAGCGCGCCCGATGGCCTCGGTGAGGAAGGCGATCACCGTCTCGTTACCGGCAGTGACGGCGGGAATGAAGTGGTTGCCGTGCTCATCGCCCAGCTCCAGGCAGAGCGGGGCGCCACAATCGCCGAAGGTGAAGAGTTCGGTGATGGTGGAGCGGAGGTCCTGGGCGCAGAGCGGGGTGGCGATGAGGAGCGCCACGCTCGCGAGGCCCAGGCCCACGAGGGTGCAGGTAATGCCGTACTGTCTGGTCCGCACGCGCCAGGAGGGCATCGAGACAGCCTCCAATCCCGAATAACGGGGTCGGAAAGATGCTACGGCAGGATTGGACGAGGCGCAAGGCGCATGAATATCCCCTCGGTTCCAATGCCGAGAAACCGGTCGCGCCAGTGCTGGGCATCGGCGCGCGTGAGCCGCACTTCGTGGGTGCCGGGGTTCCTCATGGCCGTGAAGTCATCGAGGATGGCAGGGAGCTGGCCGGCCAGGTAGCCGCGGTCGCTGCGCCGGGCGGTGAGTTCGCGGCCCAGCTGCTCGGTGGCAAGCACGCGAGCAAGTTGTCCCAGCGAAAGGCTGCGGTGCTCCAGCAGGTCGACGGTCCTGCCATCGAGGTTGTGCTGGCGGATGGCGACAGGAATGCCCGGCAGCAGTGCCCGGAGCAGGGAGCGGCACTGCACCTCCAGCGCCTTGGCGAAGGCATTGATGACGGGGCCAAAGTCGAACGCGGGGTCGCCCCGGTGCTCACGGAACAGTTTCTCGCCTGAGGCCAGGAAGCGGCGCGTGGCAGGCTCCAGGCCCTGCCAGGTTCGCTCACCGAGCACGTTGTCCCGCAGTTCCCGCTCCATGGCCACCACGCCCCCGCCCTGCTCTGCATCCCACTCGGCCCACAGGCGACCATCGGTGATGGCATCGCGCTCGTCCATGTCGAAGAACCGCTGCCCATCGGGCCGGGTCACGACGAGTGGGAGGTCAACCATGCCGCCGTAGAGCGATACCGGCTTGTCGTGGTAGTGCACGTTTCGCAGCTTCCGCAACTCGGCGCCGACGCCGGGCAGGTCGTCTGCCACCAGCAGCCGGATATCGCCGAGGACGAACCAGTAGTCGCAGTGCAGGTCGTTCCTGGCGTAATAGGCAGGCACCGCCTCGTCCTGACCGGGCGGGTCGTCGCCACTCACGATATCGGCAACGTCTGCCACGTAGAGCGACCGGTAGTCGGTCAGGTAGAGCTGCACCTCGCCGGCGTCCCCCGTGTCGTCCGCGATGGCCTGGCCGATGGCCTTGATGTCGTCCTGGTGCGGCGCGTGTTGCAGCCGGTGCTGCGAGCGCACCTTCCCCCACCACACGTACCGCTCATCAGGGGAGAGCTTTCCCTCCCTGGCCAGGCGGGCCCGCTCCAGGAGCACGGCGAGGTGCTGCTCCATGGCGTCCACGGCATAGGACGGGTTCCAGAGGGTGAGGAGGTGGCGCGGCGGTGTCATTGTCACAGCCTCCGGCGAGGTTCTGGCAACGTCTCACTGACAAACCCAGGAGGAGGAGCGATGCCCAGCATGGACATTGTGACCCGGAATTGCGGGGTGGCCCGGTGAGCCGGCCTCCGGCGATGTGCGAGCGGCTCGAGGCGTTGCTCAGCGGACCGGTGGCGTTGTGGGAGGGGTAGCGCGGCGCTCAGCCCGCGATCCCGAAGCAGTAGAACAAACCGTTCCCGCCGGTCGCCACCAGGTTGGCCTGGCTGCACCCGCGGGAGCTGTGGGCCGAGTTCCACGACGTGGGGTCCTGGCCGCCGCCCTGCCGGTCGTGGTGGCCTACGCGGGCACTTCCGTCCCCGCTCCCGGTCCAGTTGTCGCAGTTGGTGTAGCCCTCGCCGGTGAAGGCGGTGCCCTCGAGCGTTGATCCGGTGAGGATGTCGTGCATGTTGGGTGTATCGCCGCGACCGTTGACCATGGCGCCCTTCTCGGTCAGCGAGTGCTCCTTGCTGAGCTTGTTGTTGCTGCTATGGAGGTCGGCCACGTTGTCGGCGACCTTGACTCCCTTGGCGTTGTACCATGGGCCCTTGCCAATGCGGTCACGGGCATTGACGCCAGGCCTACCACTGGCGGGGAGGGTGCTGAGATAGGCGTGCCACCGGACGTTCCTCGAGCCGGCGGCGTCGGCCAGGGTCTGGCAGATCTTGTCGGCGCCCTCGAGGCCGCCGAGATCGGCACCGTTCCCGGCGCCAGCGCTGGTGATGAAGAAGGTCATGGCGGGCTGTTCCTGGGCGGGACCGGCGCCGAGCAGGAGCAGGGATCCCAGGACCATCGATGCGCCTTTCATGAGAGCCTCTCGTATGAAGGTGTAGGCCGCGCCCTTCCTGTCAGGTCAATATCCCGAGCTCCGCTCGAATCGCCCGCCTTCCCTTCCCCGTCACGGTGAGTGCACGGGTACCCCTGATCCGCTCGACCCACCCGCGTTCGATCAGCCTGCGTGCAATGGCCGCTCCCAGGGCACCCGCGAGGTGGGGCCTTCGCTCGCTCCAGTCGAGGCACGCCCTGCCGAAGGGTCGCCGCTCGCCCCGTACAGCCTCGCAGGAAATGCCCAGCGCCGCAAGCCACTGCTCGCCCTGCTGCGACGCCTCGTAGGCATCGCCTCGCGGGACGATGTAGTCGTGCTGCACCATCGCCTCGGTAATCGCCACGCCAAGCCCGCCGGCCAGGTGATCATAGCAGCTACGGGCCACGCGAAGGCGGCGGGTCTCGAAGTCATCCCGGAGCGACGCGGCGCGAGCATGCGGGGCCACTAGCGAGAGCGACTCCAGCACTTGGGCCACCTGCGGGCCCGCGAGTGAGTAGCGGCGTTCCCGTCCCGCCGCCTTCACCTGGAGCAGGCCGCCCTGCACCAGCAACGCCAGGTGGCCGCTGGCCGTCTGTGGGGTAATGGCCGCGGCCCTGGCCAGGTCGCCAGCGGGCCTGACCCCGCCATCCATCAGGGCCCACAGGATGGTCGCTCGGCTCCCGTCAGCGATGAGGCGCGCCACCGCCGCCAGGTCCGGTCCTACCCGCCTCATGTCGTCCCGCATGCCGCAATCTAGCCCATGGAATGGTTCGGCGGCTGTCGAGGTGTTTGCTGGCTACTGTGTGCAGGACTGGCGATATCCTGGAGCGCACTCATGAAGCATGAATACCAGGGCTGCCTGCGTTGGAACGCTGGTGGCGCCACCACCCGGGACTACGCGTCCTATCCGCGCGAGTACACGGTCGAGGTTCAGGGAAAGGCGCCGCTCACCTTGTCAGCCAACCATGCCTTCCGAGGCAGGGCCGACCTGCATGACCCTGAGGACCTCCTCCTCGCGGCGGTCTCCGGGTGCCACATGCTCACCTACCTGGCACTATGTGCCCGCGCCGGGGTGGAGGTGACGGCCTATGCCGACCGCGCCGAGGGCGTGCTGGTCACGACACCCCAGGGCGGCCACTTCGAGGTGATCCGGCTCCGGCCTCACGTCACCGTCAGGGAACCGTCGATGACGCACCGCGCGCAGGAGCTGCACGAGGTCGCCCATCGGCAGTGCTTCATTGCCAGCAGTTGCCGCATCCCGATCGAGATTCACCCTGGTACCGCAACCGAGGAGGCGTGATGCAGGATGTCACCGTCCTGCTGGAGGACGCGCCTGGCGCCCTGGCACGGATGGGCGAGGCCCTGGGCGCTGCGGGCGTGAGTATCGAGGGCGGCGGAGCCTTCACCATCCAGGGTCGGTCCGAAGGGCACTACCTGTTCCACGATGGCGAGGCCGCCCGTGTGGTGCTCGAGGCAGCGGGCATGACCGTGCTCGCGGTCCGCCCGGTGCTGCTGACCAGGCTCGAACAGGCGCTGCCCGGCTCGCTGGGCCGCTTCTGTCGTGACCTCGCGGACCGGGGCGTGAACATCGTGGTCCAGTACAGCGACCACGCCAACCGCCTGGTGCTCGTCACCGAGCCGGGTCGGCCCTGAGCCTCCCCGTCGGGCTAGTTCACGGTTTCCAGGGGCGGCTGCTTCCACTGCCCTTCCAGCGCCGCCGCCTGCGGTCGGTAGAGGCGCAGGGCCATGAAGAACGGCCCATACGGCGCCGGCACTCGGCGTAAGCGTATCGCCTCGGAGCCCTACGCCACGGCGGCAGCGAACCTCTCAAAGAGGTCGCCGGGCAACCGATGCAGTAGTCGCCAGGTGATGGCCATGGGCGACTCGCCAGTGTGCCCGACGTACGTGGAAGGGCCGAGAAACACGAAGGCACGCTCGTTGACATTGAGCCGCGCGAAAAGCAGGATGTGGGTCCCCTTCTCACGATGCGTTTGGTAGCGGCGCCCCGTGTCGCTGCGGGCACTGGTAGTAGACTGACTCTCCCAGTGGATAAGCTCTCGACTAATCGCGTAGTCGCGGTACCGTGTCGTCGGTGAGAACTGCCCGCTCGTCTTGTCCAGGGTAAACACGCACAGATCAGCCTGCATCGCCTTATCATAGCGCACGCCCTCACGCCAGGTCGGCCCGCTCACCATGCCGTCCGCCTGCGTCGCCGCGAGGATCTCTAGGCGAGTGTACCTGGCGTGAACCACCAGGGGCACCTCCGGGTACGCTGCCAGCGTGATTGGGACATGCTCGCCGTGCGCCCCGAGCATTGCGAGCACCTCGGTGAGCTCGCGCAATACCCCCTGATGCTGCCACAAACTTTGGGCCCCCTCCGCCAAAGTTAGGCCTCCCGCGAAGGTGCCGAGCATTTGCACGAGTAGCATCCGGAGAAGGCGCTGCTCACGCAGCGTGAGTGCAGCCACATCCGGTGGCTCGGCTTGACTGGCCCATGCGCGCCAAGCGACGATGCGCTCCGCATCATCGATATGGAGAATCCTGCCAATCGCCCTCCGCACCGCCCGCTCGTGGGGACCCGCTGCCGCCACCGCCAACCCCGCGGCCTGCCTAAGCTCCGACCAGCACCGGTCGTTTCGGTACACGTCACCTAGGTCCAATCCGGCGCTGTTCAGGAACTCGCTGAGCGTAGGATCTGGACCAGCAGCGGCCAGTCGCTGAAGTTCCAGCACCCACTCCGGCCAACGGAGAGGCACAGCGTTCCTGATACTCTCCAGCACGCGCGCGCTTGCTACTCGATCGAGCTGCATGCTGCAGCCCGATGGCAGGAATGGAAAGCCCGCTTCGACTTGCTCTTTCACATAGGCACGACTGCCGCCGAGCAGCGCCTGCAAACGCCTGTCGTACCGGAACTCGCGCCGGTGCTGGCCAACGAAATCGAGCACCGTGCACATAGACTTTCCAGCGGCCTTCCTGAGGCCTCTACCAAGCTGTTGGAGGAACAGGAGAGGGCTTTCGGTGGGCCGCAACATGAGCAGGGCATCTACGCTTGGTACATCGACACCCTCATTGAAAAGGTCGATCGAGAAGACAACTCTGGCCCTTCCGGTGGCGAGGTCCCGCAGTGCCTGTTGCCGCTCATTATCAGGGCTATCTCCCCACACAGCAACCGCTGCGATGCCGGCCTCATTGAAGATGCGAGCCATGTACCGCGCGTGTGACACGCCCACACAGAAGCCCAACGCCCGCACCGTAGCCCCGCCAAGATGCTCCTTGAACTGCTTTACCACACTACGGCCCCACACATCATTGACGGTGATGACCTCTGTCAACCGCTCGACGTCGTACCCGGCGCCCCGCCGCCAGGGGATCTCGGTAAGGTCCAAGTCGTCAGCGACTCCAAAGTACGCGAAGGGAACCAGCCGGTGTTGGTCAATTGCATCCCAGAGACGGAGTTCCGCTGCAATCCGCCCATCGAACCACTTCAGCACAGACAGCCCATCACTCCGCTCTGGTGTTGCCGTCAAACCGAGGAGTTCAACGGGCCGTAGGTGCTCCAGGAGCCGCTCGTAGGAAGCGGCGGCTGCGTGATGGAACTCATCCACGATCACGACGTCGAACTGAGTAGGGTCCAGACGTTGCAAACCAGAGGCGTCCAGTGATTGTACAGACGCAAAGACGTGCGTAAAATCAACCGGACGCTTTCCGCCGACCCACAGTTCGCCGAACGTCGGGTCGCGAAGGGCAAACGCAAAAGTGGCACGACTCTGTGCCAGGATCTCCTCCCGGTGCGCCACAAACAGGAGACGGGAGCGCGCCAAGCGACTCTGTAAGGTGGCGTAGTCCACTGCAGCCATGACGGTCTTGCCCGTTCCCGTCGCCGACACCAACAGGTTCCGATGGTGCCCCTGAAGCCGGGATAGCTCAACCTGCTCCAGCAACCGCTCCTGGAACGGCTCAAGCCGGATCTCGAGCGGCGGGAGCTGGATGCCGTCATCGGACCTGCTGGCATTCGTCGCGGCCAGGAAGCGGGCTCTGTCATATTCCTCAAAGTCCGGCTGTTGCCAATAGCTCTCGAAGACCGCCCCAATCTTGGCAATTACTGGCTGATTGCGGGCTGCTGACACCCGCACATTCCACTCAAGGCCCGTCACCTGTGCGGAATGCGTCAGGTTCGAAGAGCCAACGTAGGCTGTTGAATAGCCCGACTCGCGATGGAAGAGCCACGCCTTCGCGTGAAGCCGAGTGCTGGTAGTATCGTGCGAGATGCGTACCGCGGCGCCGAGGCCCTTGAGCTCCTCGATCGCCTCGGCTTCGGTCGTGCCGGTGTATACGGTCGTGAGGACCCGCAACGGCTTCCCGTCCTCCACGTGGCGTCGGAGCGCCTTCAGCAGGGGCCTGATCCCGGACCGGCGGATGAATGCCATCACAACGTCTATGCGGTCCGCCGAAGCAATCTCAGCTTGGAGCTGATGCCCAACACCGGGTTCACCGGGCGCATTAGTCAGGATTGTGGTATCAAGGAGGGGTATTAGCGGAGTTGGGATGTCTTCGAGTTCACCGGCGGGGAGGCGGCGCCGGATTGAGCGTAGCACCTTAGCCGGTTCCGACAGCTGAAATGCCCTGAACTCGTCCCGCCCGCTTGCAGCGACGATGAGGTCGACGACATTGAGCGCGAGCCTTGCTCCAGCGTCAATCCGCCGTTCGGAGGGCTCAGCCGCAACAGCAGTCTCCACCAATCTTGCGACATGAAAGGCAATGCGATCCGCGGCTTCGGCACTGCGGAGATCGTCGATCTCAGGCTCGAGCGCCACCTCTCGATGTGCCAGTCGCTGCTCCAACTGCTGTGTAACCAAGACCTCATAGAGGCCGCGCGGCAGGTCAGGCATTCGCTGCCACCAACGCCTCTCTAAGGTGTGCGACGTACTCATCGAAGCCATCGAGGCGGCGACCGCACGCGCATGTGCGGAGCGCCAACCAGCTGGCATCGTCACCACGCGTAGCCCTCAGGTCGATCTCGCGCTCATCGGCCGACGACATGCTCGGAGAATGTGCATCGAGCAGTCGTGAGAACGTGTCACCTGGCAATCGTGCCTCCGTGGTGCGGTGCTGCTTCCTGACATCTTGCCATACGGTACGAGGAGCCTAACGCGACGCAAGGACAGCTTGGGCGAAGAGTGCATCCGAGGGTGCCATGGCTAGCGCAGGCAGGTCCGCTGGAGAGACCCAAGCTATGGTAGCGTGCTCCAGTGGCTGCGGTTCCCCGTCGATCTCTACCACATGGAACGAGATAACGAACGGCGAGCCCGCATCGTGCACCTCGAAGAC
The DNA here is from genome assembly GCA_964638035.1 of uncultured Gemmatimonadaceae bacterium. Lineage (GTDB taxonomy): Bacteria > Gemmatimonadota > Gemmatimonadetes > Gemmatimonadales > GWC2-71-9 > JAGGAG01. The sequence continues at coordinate 21,620 of CAZWXD010000023.1, forward strand.
CGCGGGATGCACGTGGCGTGCTTCCACGGCTAGTTCTTCCCGGAGCTCGCGACCTAACGCTGTAGCCACAGTCTCCCCTGGTCCGACCTTGCCACCCGGGAATTCCCATAGCCCGCCATGCCTCTTCCCAAGCGGTCGTTGGCAAACGAGGAGGCGTTCCCCCCGTGAGATCACTGCTGCAACGACTGGGATGGTGACCTCGGAGCCAGGGGCTTTGTGGCTCGAGTCACCGAGGGGGTTGAGAAACTGCATGGTGCTCCTATGTCGTGACTCGATGGTACGCTACGTATGGGACAACCTGCTCCGCGCTGCGCGCAAACGGGAGCATCGACATGATAGTTGGGACCTGTGACTACTGCCAGCGTTGCCAAGCGGGGTGTCCACCCGACGGTGGTACGTCATGGTCAGTCGACGCCGCTCGGGGGCAGTAGGTACGAGAGGCCTCCAACCTGTTCGACGAAATGCGGACGGTCGGTGGAGCGTGAGAGCAGAAGGGGCGACCGCCCGGCCGATATGGGACAAGGAGCACATGCCGGCACAAGCAGCCTCAAAAGCAGCAAGGCCCCCGATCTCGGGGGCCTGCCTTGACCTGCTGACCTGTTTGGGTGCCTACGCGTCCCGCTTCTCCCGGATCCGCGCCGCCTTCCCGCTCAACCGCCGCAGGTAGTACAGCTTCGCCCGCCGCACCCGGCCCCGCCGCACCACCTCGACCGACGCGATGCTCGGGCTGTGGATGGGGAAGATGCGCTCCACGCCCACCCCGGCGCTCACCTTCCGCACCGTGAAGTTCTCGCTGATCCCGCCGCCCCGCTTCGCGATCACGAGGCCCTCGAACGCCTGGAGGCGCTCCTTGTCGCCCTCGCGCACGCGCACCATCACCTTCACCGTGTCGCCCGGATCGAAGCCCGGGATGTCCTGCCGGAGGCCCTCGCGGCCCAGCTCAACCATGTCCACCATCGTCACACCCTCGTCTGTGGCGCCCCAGGCGCCCGTTTACTCATCTCCGACATGGCGAGCCCAGAGGTCGGGACGTCGTTCCCTCGTCAACTGCCCTGCCTGCTCCTGCTTCCACTGCTCGATCGCCGCATGGTTCCCCGACTGCAGCACCGGGGGCACCTGCAGCCCGCGGTACTCGGCGGGCCGGGTATAGCTCGGCGGGCTCAGCAGCCCGTCGTAGTGCGAATCGCCACTGGCCGACTCGTGGTCTCCCAGTGCCCCCGGCAGGAGCCGCACGATCGCGTCGATCATGCAGAGCGCCGCCGGCTCCCCGCCACTCAGCACGAAGTCGCCGAGCGAGAGTTCCACGGTGGCCAGGTGATCGGCCACCCGCTGGTCCACGTCCTTGTAGTGCCCGCACAGGAACGTGACCTGCCGCTCCAGCGACAACCGCACCGCGTCGTCGTGCCCGAACCGCTTGCCCCGCGCCGAAAGGAGCACCACCGGCCCCTCACGCCCGCCCAGCGATTCGACCGCCTCGAAGAAGGGCTCGGGCTTGAGCACCATCCCCGCCCCGCCGCCAAAGGCGTAGTCGTCCACCGTCTGGTGGCGATCATGGGTGAAGTCCCGGAGCTGCACCAGCCGGAACGACACCTTCCCCGCCTTCACCGCCCGGCCGACGATGCTTGCCCCCAACGCGGGCGCCAGCACCTCGGGGAAGAGCGTGACCACGTCAATCTTCAACGAGCCGCGAGCCGGGAGTCGTGAGTCGTGAGTGTCCTCACTGCTACTCATCGATCAACCCCTCGGGCAACTCCACCACCAGCCGACGCCGCACCGGGTCTGTCTCCCGCACGAACTCCTTCCGGAACGGCAGGAGGAACTCGCGCTTGGGGCCCTGCACCTCCAGCATGAGCCCGTTGGGCAGCTCGTACCACGCCGTCACCAGGCCCAGCGCCGTGCCGTCGGGTCGCGCCACTGCGAACCCCTCGAGGTCGTGCAGGTACACTTCCCCTTCGGCGAGGGTCGTGAGTCGTGAGTCGTGAGTCGTGAGGAACAGCGCTCGCAACTCGTCCACCGACTCCAGCGTGTCCCGCCCCCGGAACTTGAGGAGCCATTCCCGGTGGTAGGGCTTGGCCCACTCCACCACCAGGGGACTCCCCACCAGCTCGCCATCCAGCCCGCGAAGATGCAGTTCCTGACCTGCCGCGAACGCCACGCCGGGCTGGTCGGTGAGCGGAAAGACCGCCACGCTGCCCTTCAACCCGTGTGGCTTGCGAAGGCGCCCCACCACGAGGTGGCGCTCCCCCGCCCCCAGCTCGGCCATCAGGCGCCCTGCAGGACCCCGGCCTTCGTGAGGAGCGACGCGACCGTCTCGGTCGGCGTCGCGCCGCGCTTGACCCAGTCCTTCGCCTTCTCGACATCGAGCTTGACCTTGTCCGCCGCGGCCTTCGCGCGCGGGTCGTAGGTCCCGATGATGTCGATGAACCGCCCGTCCCGCGGTGCCGTCTGGTCCGCGATCACGATGCGGTACAGCGGGACCTTCTTCCGCCCGACGCGGCGGAGCCGAATGCGTGTTGCCATTGCCTCTTCCTTGAACGATTGCCCGTGCCACCCGAACGCCTCGAAACCTGCACCCGAACGCCCGAACGTCGGAACGCCCGAACGTCCCCCTACCCCGCGAACCCCCTGCCGAACGGAAGCTTCACGCCCGGCTTTCCTGCCGACTTCATCACCTTCTGCATCTGCTTGAACTGCGTCAGCAGCTGGTTCACTTCCTGGACCGGTCGTCCCGACCCCCTGGAGATCCGGAGCCGGCGGTTGCCGTTCAGGATGTCGGGATCCTTCCGCTCCTTCGCCGTCATCGAGAGCACGATGGCCTCGACATGCTTCAGCCGCTTGTCGTCCACGTTCGCGTGCTTGAGCATGGCGGGGTTCACCCCGGGCAGCATGCCCAGCACGTTCTTGATCGGCCCCATCTTCTGCATCTGCCGCATCGCCGCCAGGAAGTCGTCGAGGTCGAGGGCCTTCCCCTTCCCCATCTTCTTCGCCAGCCGCTCGGCTTCCTTCTCGTCAACCGTGGCCTGCGCCTTCTCCACCAGCGACAGCACGTCGCCCTGCTGGAGGATGCGCCCCGCCAGGCGGTCGGGGTGGAAGGGCTCGAGCTGGTCGAGCTTCTCGCCCACGCCGATGTACTTGATCGGCGCCTTCGTCACCCCGTAGATGGACAGCGCCGCGCCACCGCGCGCATCGCCGTCCATCTTGGTCAGCACCACGCCCGTAATGCCGAGGGCGTCGTGGAACCCCTTGGCAATGCGGACCGCGTCCTGGCCCGTCATGCCGTCGGCGACGAAGAGGATCTCGTGCGGGTTGACGGCCGCCTTGAGGCGCCGCAACTCGTCCATCATCTCCTCGTCGACCTGCAGCCGGCCCGCCGTGTCCACGATGACCGTGCGCGCCCGCTCCTTCGCCGCCTGGGTGATGCCCGCCTTGACGAGCTTCACCACGTCCTTCTGGCCCGGCTCCTGGTACACGCCGACCTGCACCTGCTGGCCCAGCGTGGCGAGCTGCTCTGCCGCCGCCGGGCGGTACACGTCGCCCGCCACCAGGTACGGCGCCTTCGCCTCGGCCTTGAGCCGACGGGCGAGCTTGCCGGCGGTGGTGGTCTTGCCCGAACCCTGCAGGCCCACCACCAGGATGACCGTGGGCGGCACCGACGCAAAGGTGAGCGGCGCCAGCTTCTCGCCCAGCAGGTTCACCAGCTCGTCGTACACGATCTTGACGACCTGGTGCCCCGGGCGGACGTCCTTGATCTGCAGGACGCCCACGGCCTTCGGTTGTACGCGTTCGAGGAATTCCCGCGTCAGCTCGAAGCTGACGTCGGCTTCAAGGAGGATGCGGCGGATCTCGCGCAGCGCCTCGCGGACAGCCTCTTCGGTCAGGACCCCACGACCCGTGAGCGCCTTGAGGGTCGCGGTGAGCTTGCCGGAGAGTTCCTCGAACATAAGCCCGGAAGGATACAGGCTTTACGCGGCTGGTTCAAGGACGCCGCTGGCGCGGCGCGCCACCTCAACCTCAACCGCTTGCCCAACCGGCGCGACGCCTGGTATCATGATGTCATGAGCAAGCCTCATGATGGACGGCGGAAGCGGGACCGCGTCGCCGAGCCAGTCCAGGTCTACCTCGACCAGCCCGATCGGGAGCGGCTTGAGCGCCTGACCTCTCACCTCGACGCCACCAAGTCCGACGTGCTGCGGCGCGGACTCGAGGCCCTGGAGTCGCTGTACCGGAAGCCGCCCACGAGCGCCCCCGCCGGGCAGGTCGAGCTTCCGACCTTCGGCGGAACCGGGCTGCAGCCCGGGATCGACCTCGATGACTCGGCGAGCCTGCTCGACCGGATGAGCGACGGCGATGCGACTGGTTGACGTGAACGTGCTGGTCTACGCCTTTCGGTCTGACGCGCCCAACCATGCTGCACACCGGGCCTGGCTTGGGGCCCTGGTGAACGGGGACGAGGCCTATGGGGTGTCGGACCACGTGCTCGCGGGGTTTCTCCGCGTGGTGACGCACCCGCGGGTCTTCCATCCCCCTGCGCCCATCGAGGCCGCGCTCGGTTTCGTGCATGCATTCCGGCACCGCGCCAACGCCGTCCCCATTGCTCCCGGCGAGCGTCACTGGGACATCTTCACCCGGCTGTGCCAGAAAGCTGAGGCGCGGGGCAACCTGGTCCCCGACGCCTGGCTCGCCGCGCTGGCCATCGAGCGCGGCTGCGAGTTCGTGACCACCGATCGCGACTACGCACGCTTCCCCGGGCTGCGGTGGAGCCACCCTCTCGCCCCTGCCTGAGCTGCCGGGTGAGGCTTTCGGGGGTGGAGCCGATTGCGTACCGGCGCCTTGACATGTACACTGAGACTGTGAAAAACATCACAGTGACTGTGACAGATGAACTGTACCGCGCTGCCCGCCTTCGCGCCGCCGAGCAGGGGGCGACCGTGTCGGCGCTGGTCCGCGGGTTCCTGGAACAGGTGACGGGGAGCGAGAGCGCGTTCGAGCGGCTGGCCCGCCAGCAGGAGGCGATGCTGGCCCGGATCCATGGCGAACACGTGGGCCCGGGGCAAGGCGATCGCCGGTGAGGGTGCGGCGATGAGTGCCCCGCGGTTCGTTGACACCAGCGTGCTGGTGTACGCCGTGAGCACCCGGCCGGATGACGCGGCAAAGAGCGAGCGCGCCCGCAGGATCCTCCGGGATCGTGACCTGGCGTTGTCAGTGCAGGTGCTGCAGGAGTTCCACGTGCAGGCCACCCGGCCCGCGATCGGGCTCGGCCACGACGAGGCCAACGCGCTGATCGCCACCCTCGAACGGTTCCCGGTGCAGGAGAACACCCTGGCCCTGCTGCACGCCGCGCTCGCCGCGCGGCAGCGCTGGGGGCTCAGTTACCGCGATGCGCAGGTCGTGGAGGCGGCCCGGGCGCTGGGATGCACCCGCGTGCTCAGTGAGGCGCTGCAGCATGGGCTGTCTTGCGGTGGGGTGCGGGTGGAGAATCCATTTTCCTGACCCGCCGTATCGGCCCCGGTGCTACCGTCGCGGCTTCCGCTTCGAGCCTGGTTTCGGCCTTGGCTTTGGCGGTGCCGCTGCCAGCTCCGCGTGGGTGACGCGGATCAGCCCGCTCAGCCAGCCATGATCGTCCAGGCCATCCTCGACCAGGAAGGCGGGCTTGGCGCCGGGGTAGGGTGAGGCTTCCGTGACCCCGACCAGGTAGCGCCGGCCGGCCATGGTGGGCTTCACGAACAGCTGGTTGTCGCACACCAGCGCCACCAGCACGCCATCGCAGTAGATGCCGTACTCGCCGAACATCTTCCTGAACGTCACGTGCCCGGCGCCAGCCATGTTGTCGACTGCGAGCTGGGCGAACGATTCGTCCGATGCCATCGCATCCTCCTGGAGGCTGCGACCCCGCCCGCGCTACGGTCCTTGCAGCACCGCCGTAAGCGGTACGCCGGCGTCGGGATATGCCTGCCTGAAATCCTCGCCCACCGCTGCCGCGACCGTCGCGGCGAGCTGGTCCTGGGTGATGGCGGCGACGTTGCTACGCGACCCCAGCGCCGGAATGTCGGGGCCAATCACGGCCACCCAGGTGAACTCCGCGCCGGGCACGTCCTTGCCGTGGTCGCGCCAGCCCTTCGCGCCATCGCCCCGGCCGTGGTCGGTGGTGATGATGAAGGTGGTCTTGCCCCGGTACGCCGGCATGGACTGCATCAGCGCCCACAGCTCGGCGATGAACCGGTCATCCTGCTGCGCCGAGGCGAGGGTCTTGTCGTAGCGTCCGTCGTGGGCCCACACGTCGGTTTCGCCGAAGCCCACGAACAGGACCCGTGGGCGGGTGCGCGCGATGTAGTCGCGCACCGCCACCTGCATGAATGCATCGTAGGAGACGTCATCCCACGCGCGCGTGGTGGTGCGCATCAGCTCATTGGCGAGCATCCGGGTGGAGTCGCCCGCCCCGGGAAAGGGCGGCTCGAAGCCCGCCCAGAGGTGGATCTTCGCGCGCTCGCGATTGAAGATCCGCGGGAAGGCGTCCCAGGTGCCGAACGCGGCCACCTTGCCCTCGAACCCCGGCCGCGTGGCCAGCCACTCGAAGACGGTGACGTTGGGATTGGGCGGATAGCTGTTCGAGTTGATGCGTGGGTCGGCCCGGCCGGTCAGGACTTCGTTGTAGCCGGGATAGGAAAAGTTGAGCCCGTTGGTGACGCGCGAGACGCTGCCGGCGTCCTTGTCACCCCACACCTGGCCCTTCACCGAGATGGTGTCCCAGAGGAACGGCAGGAGAAGGTGGCGGCGGGCCATGGCGGTCCCGCGCCAGAACGCCTTGCGCGTGGCGGTGGTGTCCGCGCTGCCGCCTGCCCCGGAATGAATGAGCAGGCTGTCCGCGCCGGTGAAGACTTCCTGCCACCGGACGCCGTCGAGCATGATGAGGACGACGCTCCGGTCAGCGCGCTGGGCGGCGGCGGGGACGGCGGCGGCAACGATCGCCGCGACCAGGATCGCTCCCGAGCGCCAAACCCAGGTCAGCGGGAGCACTGGTCGCTGCCGGTCTCGACCTGGGTGCCGCCAGTGGGCTGGGTGGAGTACTGGATCGTGAGCGAGCCGCTGCTCACGGTGCCTGTGGCCTCGATGAGCGCCGGACGGGTCGCAAGGACCTCAACGCGATTGTAGGGAAGCGTGGGGTTGTTCACCACCACCACGCCCTCCTCGGTTTGCAACCGGACCTGCGACATGGTCCCATTGCCCGTGGCGGTCGCCGTGTAGGTAACGGTTCCGCTGAGGGTTCCCGGGCCCGCACTCAGGTTGCAGGTCTCGCTGCCACCACCGTTGTCGTCGTCACCGCCGCAGGCGGCCAGGGTGACGAGGGTGGCAGCCACGAGCAGCCGACGAACTGGGACCGGAAAGAGCATACGATGCTCCTGAAGGGGTGGCGGACAGGGGATGCAACGTAATGCGGCGATTCTGAACAGCGCCAGTCGGTGTAACGTTCCCTAATGGCGATCCCCCCCGTCGAGGTCCCCCTCCCCGAAGTCCGCAACGAGGCGGCCAAGGCCACCGAGCTGGCGCAGATGAAGCGCCGGGCCACCGGTCTCCTCGCCGTGGCCGCCGTCATCTTCGTCATTTCGGCGTTCTACGAACACACCTACCCATGGCTCACCTGGGTGCGGGCCGCGTCGGAGGCCGGCATGGTCGGCGGACTCGCCGACTGGTTTGCCGTCACGGCACTCTTCCGCCATCCGCTTGGCATTCCCATTCCGCACACGGCGATCATTCCCACCCGCAAGGAACGCATCGCGCGGATCCTGGCGGATTTCTTCGAGCGGAACTTCTTCACCCGCGACGTGCTGGCCAGCCGTCTCCACGAGGTTGGCCTGGCCGAGCGGCTCGGTGAGTGGCTCGCCGTTCCGGACAACAGCCGCACGCTGGCCGGCCACCTGGTGCGGGCAGCCGCTCGGGGGGCCGATGCCGTCCCTGAGGACGCCGCCCGCGCCTTCGTGGACCGGAGCATTGTGGGGCGGCTCCGGGGCATCGAGGCGGCGCCGGTGGTGGCGCGCGCGCTGGAGAGCATGGTGCGCGACGGCCGGCACCAGGAGTTCCTCGACAAGACGCTGAGCGTGATCCATGGGGCGCTGCGGAAGAACGAGGACTTCATCCGCCGGCGCATTGGCGAGGAGAGCCCCTGGTGGGTGCCGGAACTCGCCGAAGAGCGGCTGCACGAGAAGGTGGTGGGGGCGATCGAGCGGACGCTGGGGGCGATCGTGGCCGACCCGAATCACGCGTTGCGTGACCAGTTCAACCAGGCGGTGGTGGACTTCATCGAGCGGCTCAAGACGTCGCCGCGCACCATCGAGCGGGCCGAGGAGATCAAGGAAGAACTGCTGGCCTCGCCCGCCATCCTCACGCTGAGCGGAAAGCTCTGGGGCGACGTGCGGGATGCCCTCCGCCGCTATGCCGACGACTCATCGGGAGAGCCGCCACCGGAACTCGAGCGCGCCATCCAGTCGTTCGGCGAGACGCTGCTGCGCGATGACGCCCTCCGGTCGAAGATCGACCAGGGCGTGGCGGGTGCAGTGGCCGGCCTGGCGGAGAAGCACCGGAGCCATGTGGGCGAGCTGATCGTGGAGACGGTGAACCGCTGGGATGGCGCCGAGACCGCGCGACGGCTGGAGCTGCAGGTGGGACGAGACCTGCAGTACGTGCGGATCAATGGAACGCTGGTGGGGAGCCTGGTTGGGCTAGGGCTGCATGCCCTCCGGCGCTTCCTCTGATCCCCGCCGTGCGAGCGGGCGATTGGGGCGGAGGTAGTAGACCAGCGTCGCATCGAGCGCCCTTGCGGCCGCCGCCAGCGCACCGAGCGAGGCCGTGCCCTGCTCCTCGCGACGCTCCAGTTCGGCCACTGCCTGGCGGGTCACCCCGAGCCGCTCGGCGAGGTCGGCGCCCGACAGGCCGTGTGCCATGCGGAGCGCATAGACCCAGCCACCCAGGGGGGGCTTCACCCGCCGAAGGTCCATGCCGTTGATGGTGCGTTGCATCTTGAGCGCATAGAGCTTCGGCCAACGGCGTCGGCGCATGGGGCCTCCGAAAAGTGGGGGTGGCGGGCTTCGTCAAACTATAGCTTGACGAGCCCTGCAGGGCCCTTTTTCGGGGAGTGCCACCACCGGCGGTCGCCTCGAAACCGGGCTGGCGCCCTGTGGGGAAGCGCGAGCATACTTGGCCATGGCCGCAACCGCCCACCGCCCCAACTACCGCTCCGGCCGCCGTCTCCGCGATGCGCTGCCCCACGCGCAGGAATACTCCTGCCTCCTCACCCCGGACGCCTTCCTGGCGCGGGTGAGCCCCGACCTGGAACGTGACTTTGGCCGGGCATCGCATGCGCTGCACGGCCATCCCTTCCTGGACCTGGTGCACGAGGACGAGCAGGTGGGGGTGCGGGCGGCGCTCTCCTGGCTCAAGGCCGACGGGCAGCCGGTAGTGTTCGAGTGCCGGTGGCAGCACCAGGACGGGAACTGGCGCTGGCTGGAGTGGACGGTGCTGCGTCGGCCGGGCGAGACGGTGCTTGCGGCCACGGCCCGCGACGTCACGCGGTGGCGGGAGGATGAGGCGCTCGCGGTGGGCCAGGCGCGGGTGCTCGAGCGCGTTGTTGCCGGGGCGCCCCTCGCCGAGACGCTGGACCTGACCTGTGCCACGCTGGAGGGCGCCGTGGAGCGCCTCCGAGCCGCGATCTACCGGGTGGATCGCGGCTCGGGACGCCTGGAGCTGGTGGCGGGGCCTTCGCTCGATGCGAGCCTCCGGGCGGTACTGCAGTCCCAGCCGCTGGATGGTGGTCCAGGCGCCGCCGTGGCGGCCCTGGGGCAGGAACAACTGGTGGCAAGCGGCGACGTCACGACAAGCAACCTGTGGACCGGGCAACCTGATACGCTCGTCGCGCGCGGGGTGCGCGCCGAGTGGGCCCTGGCAGTGCGGAACGCAGGCGAGGCGGTGGCGGTGGTCGCTGGTTACCGCAGCGTTCCCGGTGAACCCGCGCCGCGTGACCGGCAGGCGATGGCCCTGGCCGCCGAGCTGGCCCGGCAGGCCCTCACCGCGAGCCGCGGCCTCCGTGAGATCACGCAACTGAGCTCGGCCCTGGCGGCAGCCGGTGACGTAGTGGCGGTGCTCGACCCAGGCGGCGCCATCGGCTGGGTGAATGCCGCCTTCGAGCGACGGCTTGGCACCAGTGCAACGGCGGTGCGCGGCAAGGCGCTCGGCATCCTGGCGAGCCCCGACGCCGACCGCACCGCATTCGACCGGATTGCCCGGGCCATCCAGCATGGCAACGCGGTGCAGCAGGACATCCTCGCCGCGGCGCGGGGGGGGGCGTCCATCTGGCTGGAGCTGGACATCAGCCCGATGCGCAACGACGACGGGGCGGTGACCGGGTGGGTGCTGGTGGGACGCGACGTCACTGGCCCCAAGCTCGCCGAAGAGGCGCTGGCCCGGAGCGAGGAGCACGTGCAGCGCGCCCTCGCCGCCGCCGGCATGGCCACGCTGGAATGGGATGCGGGGCGCAGGGCCCTGGACTGCTCCGAGACCTTCGGCCCGCTCTTCGGGCTGCCCCATGGCGCGGGATTCGAGTCGTTCGCGGAGGTGCTGGCCCTGGCGCATCCCGATGATGCGCACGCGCTGGAGCAGTTCAAGCGCGCGGTCTTCCGCTACAGCGAGCCCCAGGAATGCTCCTGGCGCACGCGCCTCCCCGATGGAACCTTCCGGACGCTCCATGCGCGACTGCGGGCGGAGCTGGACGGCGAGGGTCGGGTGTACCGGATTGCCGGGGTGGTTACAGAAAGAGCGGCAGAAGAAGCGGCAGGAGAAGCAGCAGCGGCAGAAACGGCGGCAGAAATAGCGGCAGCGCCGCCCTCCTCTCCCATTGACCTCTCGTCACTGGTGGCCAGCTGGAGCGCCGACCTGCGCGAGGCCACGGCCGCCGCGGCCTCGCTCCACCTGCGCATCGCACCCGATGTCGTGTCGGTGTTCGGCGAACCGGCCACCCTCCACGAGTCAGTGCTGGAACTGGTGCGCAACGCGGCAGAGGCCTTGGAGGGTGGCGGCGTCATCTCGCTCGCCACGGGAACCGTGGATGCCAGCCGCGCGTTCCTCGCGTCAGCCTACTTCGACGATGGCTTGCCGGCGGGCCGCTATGCCTACGTGGAGGTCTCGGACACGGGCCGCGGCATGGATGCCGCCACGGTGGCGCGCATCTTCGATCCGGCCTTCTCGACCCGGTCGCCCGATCGTGGCCTGGGCCTGGCCCGGGTGCTCGGCATCGTGCGCGAGCACCACGGCGCCATCCAGGTCTACAGCAAGCCCGACATCGGCACCACGGTGCGGGTGCTGATTCCCACCGAGATCCTGGTCCTGTCCGGCCGCGTGGGGCACCCCGCGGAGGAGGCAGACCCCGTGCATGACAAGCTGATCGCATTGGGTGTTGCGCTGCGTTCGGGGGGCATGGTGGAGGTCGGGAACGAGTAGGTCGGGCTCTCGCTCGGTGCATCGAGCCGGGAGCCCGGGTAGTAGATGAAGCGCACGTGGATGGTATCGATCCGCCTCGAGAGCGGGCCGAGCGTCGAGTGCGCATAGGCCACCCACGCCCGCGCAATGGCCTCCGCCGTATCCCGCTGCACCGAGGGCGCCACCCGCACGAGTGCCGCGTTCTCGACCGTGATCGCCAGCGCGCCCTCCCGTACCTCATAAGTCAGCACGCCGCCGGTCATCGCCCGCAACTGCCGCGCGCCCGCCTCGATCGACTTCCATGGCGCCGTACGACGCAGCACGCCGTAGCCGATGTTCAGCACCAGCCCGCCCGCGATGGCCACAACGAGCAATGCCAGGCGGAGCCGCGAAGGCCTGGTGCGCAACGGCAGGCGACCGCGCAAGGCCTTGTGGCGGAGCCGCAGGAACCAGGGGAAGGCGACAGGAAACAGGAAGAGCACCGTCGCCCCCAGGGCCAGCGGCTCGAGGGGGAAGACCCGCTCGAACTGCTGAAGCCCGTGCCGGCGTGACTGCCATGCCGCCCAGAGCGCCCCGCCCAACGCCACGACCCACTCGAAGCTCATGCGCCCCACGTGCAGTGACGCGGCGATGGCCATGAGAAAAATGGTGAACGGAATGCCGAGGTAGAGGGGCATCAGCCAGGCGGCCGGGACACGAGGTGCACCGCCGGCAGGCGGTCCCATCCGGCCCAGGCGGAGTCGGCGATCACGACGCGGAGCGCGGCCGTGCCCCCCACCGACATCGTGTCAAACTCGAAGCGGTAGCGGTGCCGGGCGCGCGCCCGCATCGGCGCCTCCACAAGGGCCAGGAACGCATCGCGCTTGCGCGGCTCATCCCAGACCGACGCCCAGGTGAGGGCCGGTGCCCCGTGCGTGGCATCGAGCCGGAACCGGTCGCCACCCCAGCCCAGCGGCATGCCGCTCTCCATCGCCGAACGGCCGGTGAGTTCCTGCACCAGCAAGCGGAGGTCGAACTCACCCAGCACGTCCTCATAGGCGCCAGGCACGGTGTCGCTGAAGGCCAGCTGCATGGGGCGATCCCCGGCCTCGTACCGCGGCGGGAAGAGGATCTGCTCGGTGGATTGCGGCATGCGCGGCCCGTACGGCAGCGTATCGCGGAACTTCGAGCGACCCCACCACCGCATGAACTCGGCGCCGCCCAGGTAGGGGAAGAGGAGCCCTTCGCGGATCACCGCCGGCACGTGCGCCATGTCGCCCGAGCTGAGCGTGGACATGCCCTGCCGGCGGAAGGCCTCCCAGAACTCGGGCGAGTACGCCGTCTCCTCGCCCTGCAGCATCACGATGCTGGCGAAGTTGGCCTGCCCCTCGAGGATCGCCTGCGCCGCCACGGAGCGATCGGCGTTGGACTTGTCGCGGAGGATGGAGTCGAGGGGGAGGTACTGGTCCTGCAGCGCGTGCACCAGCTCGTGGGCAATGGTGAGCGTGAGCACGGGACCAGTGGCACCCACCCGCCCGTAGAGCATGGCGGAGTCGGGGTCATAGTAGCCCGCCACCTGCTGTGCCAGCAGGTCCTCCATGGCACGGCGCAAGTCGAACGAATCGGGCAGGAGCCCGAGCATGGTGTACGCCTGCGCGACCTGGGCAAAACGTTCGGGCGGGAGGTCCTGGGTCAACTTGCGCTGGACGAACGCGCGCACTTCGGCATCGTTGCGGAGGGCATACTGCGGCGGGGTCCTGAAGGTGAGCCCGACGGCCTGCTCCACCACCGGCACGAGGCTGTCCACCAGCCGGCCGAGGGTGCGCTCACCGGTCGTGTCGGGTGGCTCGCCCCGGCAAGCGCCCGCCGCCAGGACAACCAACGTCAGGAAGCCATGCCGGAACCCCCGCGTCATCCCAGGTAGGTCGAGGCGTACCACGAGACGATGCCCGGTCCCCACAAGTACGCCACCGCCGCACCCATCGCCAGGAAGATCCCGAACGGCACCAGCGGCCGCTTGCCCAGCAGGCTCAGCGGCAGGAATACGGCAGTGCCGATCAGCGCGCCGAGGAAGATGGTGAGGAGCACACCGGTCCATCCCACGAAGGTGCCGACCATCGCCATCATCTTGATGTCGCCCCCACCCATCGCTTCCTGCTTGAGGACGGCACTGCCCAGCCATCCGACGATCCAGAGCACGCCGAACCCGACCGCTCCGCCAATGAGCGCCGTGACGAGCCCGGCGCGGTCACCCAGGGCGAACGCGGCGGCCAGGCCCAGGGGAATCCCGCCCAGCGAGAACTCGTCGGGGATGATGTAGCCCCGTGCATCGCTCACGGCGATGCCGAGGAGCAGCATGAAGAACACGGCGCCGGTCACGGCCTGGAAGGAGAGGCCGTACCGCCACACGAAGAACACCCAGATGGCCCCGGTCGCGAACTCGACCAGGGGATACATCACCGAGATGGGCGCCTTGCAGTGCCGGCAGCGTGCGCGCAGCAGGAGCCACGACAGTACCGGGATGTTGTCGTACCAGGCGATCATGGCCTGGCACGACGGGCAGCGTGAGCGCCGGGTGCCGATGGCCTGCTTGGGATCGGCACCCCAGGCCAGGATGCACACATTGAGGAAGCTGCCCAGGACGAGGCCCAGGAACGCCGCGATGAGCAGCGCGGCCGGTCCAGCGTACATCGAGGCCAGGTCAGTTCCCACGCAGGACCTCGTAGAGGAGGATGGCCGCCGCCACGGCGACGTTGAGTGACTCCGCGCCAGCCGCAAGGGGGATGCCGACGCGCGTCGCCTGCGGCTCCCGCAGCGTGGCGAGGCCGGGCGACAGGCCGGCGCCCTCGTTGCCCACCACCAGGAGGGTCGCGGACCTGCGTGATCCGGGCACGATGCGATGCACCGGCGGCGCCCCGGCCTCCGCCAGCAGGAACCGGCCCCGCTCCCCCGACCACGCGAGCACCTCGTCCAGGGTGGCGGGCACGCAGGGAAGCCGGAACAACGCGCCCATGCTCCCGCGGAGCACCTTGCTGTTGTGCAGGTCGGCCGTCCCCGGCAACGCCACCACGCCGCGTGCGCCCAGCGCCAGCGCCGTGCGGAGCATGGTGCCCACGTTGCCGGGATCCTGCACCGCATCGAGCACGAGGACGGCAGCCCCGGGCTCCAGTGTCACCTGCTCCAGGGTCCACTGGGGCGGGGCCACCACCGCCACCACGCCCTGCGGATGCTCGGTGTCGGCCAGCTGCGCGAGCGCGTCATCGCCAACCGCCTCGACCGTCACCCCCGCCGCCACGAGCCTGCCTTTGAGTGCCGCGCCCCGTGGGGTAGCTTCGAGCGATGGCGCCACAACGGCGCCCCGGAACTGCACCCCGGCCGCCAGCGCTTCCTCCACCAGCCGCACGCCCTCGGCGAGGGCAAGGCCCCGGCGCTCACGCCCGCGCCGGCGGTGCAGGTCCCGAACCAGGGTTTCCAGGGCACTCATGCCGACAGAATACTCGGACGATCTGGAGCAGGCCACCATGCGGCGCGTGGGCAGGCGGCTCCTTCCCTTCCTCTTCCTGCTCTACGTGGTGTGCTTCATCGACCGCACCAACGTGAGCTTTGCCGCCCTGCAGATGAACCGCGACCTCGGCCTGGGCGCGGCCGTGTACGGGCTCGGGGCCGGCGTGTTCTTCCTGGGCTACGCGCTGTTCGAGGTGCCGAGCAACCTGATCCTCGCCCGGGTGGGCGCGCGGCGGTGGATCGGACGGATCGCGGTGACCTGGGGCCTCCTCGCGATGGGCATGATGTTCGTGCAGGGACCGCGCAGCTTCTATGCGATGCGCTTCCTGCTGGGGGTGGCCGAGGCAGGATACTTCCCGGGAATCATCTACTACCTGGGACAGTGGTTCCCGGCACAACACCTGGGCCGGGCCACCTCGAAGCTCATGATCGGCATCCCGCTCGCGAGCGCCATCGGTGGCCCGTTGAGTGGCGTGCTGCTCGGGCTCGATGGGTTGTGGGGCCTGGCCGGGTGGCAGTGGCTCTTCCTGGTCGAGGGCGTGCCAGCGGTGATCCTTGGCGTCATCGCATTCCGCTACCTCACCGATGGCGTGGAGAACGCCACCTGGCTCCAGGCACGTGAGCGTGCCTGGCTCGAGCAGCGGCTGGCCCTGGAGCGGGACGGGCTAGCGCCACGGGCGCACACCCGCCTGGGCGAGGTCTTCCGCAGCCGGCAGGTCGCCCTGTTGACCGTGACGTACTTCTGCTTTGCCGTGACGCTGTACGGGCTCACGCTGTGGCTGCCGCTCATGGTGCGTGACAAGCTGGGCCTGGGCAATGCGAGTGTGGGGCTGGTGATCGGCCTGATCGGCCTGGGCGGGGCGATCGCCATGGTGCTCAACTCGGCGCACTCCGACCGCACCGGCGAGCGCGCACGGCACACGGCCATCCCTGCCCTCCTGGCCGGCGTCGCGGTGGGGACGGCGGCCCTCCTCGGGGAGGGGGTGGCCGCCATCGTGTGCCTCGCCGCCTCGATGATGCTCCTCAACGCCATGGGGCCCACCTTCTGGACCCTGCCGCGACTCATCATGCAAGGCACCGCGGCGGCAGGCGGCATCGCGCTCATCAACGCGGTGGGCAACCTGGGCGGGTTTGTGGGACCGAGCGCGCTGGGAGCCATCCGTGAGCGCACCGGCTCGTACAGCCCGGCGCTCGGGCTCCTGGCGCTTGGGTGCATGGTGGCGGCGTTCGTACTGCTGCGGGTGGGGCGGCCGACGGCATCGGCCGGTGACGCGAGCGACGCGCGGGCGGTTGCCTGATGCGGGTCGCACTCTCCATTGCCGGGTCCGACCCCTCGGGCGGCGCGGGCATTCAGGCTGACCTCAAGACCTTCGCGTTGCACGAGGTGTACGGGATGGCGGCGATCACCG
The DNA here is from genome assembly GCA_964638035.1 of uncultured Gemmatimonadaceae bacterium. Classification (GTDB taxonomy): domain Bacteria; phylum Gemmatimonadota; class Gemmatimonadetes; order Gemmatimonadales; family GWC2-71-9; genus JAGGAG01. The sequence goes on from CAZWXD010000023.1 coordinate 37,975, forward strand.
CCCTTACCGCCCAGAACACGACGGGTGTCTTCGGCGTCCATGTGGTTCCCGCCGATTTCCTCGGCGCGCAGCTTCAGGCCATCGGCGACGATATCCCGCCCCATGCCCTCAAGACGGGCATGCTCGCCACCGCCGACCTCGCGCGGGTGGTTGCCCACATGGTGCGGACCTTCGGCTGGGACATGCTGGTGGTGGATCCCGTGATGGTGGCCACCTCGGGTGATCGCCTGCTGGACAAGGACGCTGAACGGGTGATCCTGGAGGAGCTGGTCCCGCTCGCCGCCCTCGTGACACCCAACCTCGACGAGGCGGAGTTGCTGGTGGGGAAGCCGGTGCGCACACCGGCGCAGATGGAAGCCGCGGGGCGCCTCCTGCTGGACGCCGGTGCCACCGCTGCCCTGGTGAAGGGCGGGCACCTCGGCGGCCCCGACGTCACTGACGTGCTCGTCACGGCCGCGGGGTCGCGACGCTTCGTGCGCCCGCGCATCGACACGTCGAGCACGCACGGCACCGGCTGCACGCTCTCGGCCGCCATTACGGCCGCCCTGGCCCTGGGCGAGCCGCTCGAGCGCGCCGTCGAGGCGGGGCTGGGCTACGTGGCTCGGGCACTCGCTGCGGCACCGGGCCTGGGCCAGGGGCACGGGCCGCTTGGCCCGGGGCGGTAGCGACACCGTCTCAGTTCCGGTCACCATTCCCGTGACGCTGCAACCCCGAGCCGCCAGTTCGTACACTGCGCTGGTCCCCGCTGGGAAGACTGCATGCGTGTCCACCGGACCACACCCACCCGACTGGTACTCATCGAACGCGACCCGTCGAGCGCCGTGCTGCTCTGGACGCTCCTCGCCGGCGTGCCCGTCAGTGCCAGCCTCGCGTGGAAGCACCAGTCCGGGATTGCCGTCGCATTCACCCTCACGTGCCTGGCGTCGCTGGGCATCCTGTGGCGCTGGGGCGCGCGGCGCGTCGTGCGCATGTCGCGTGAGGGGACCATCCGGCTCCGCGACCACAAGGGCGTGCGCTGGGAGTACCCGGTGGACCGGATCGAGGAAGTGGAAGTGAGCGGCGACCCCGAGGCGCACGGCGGGCGGGACTACCACGTCATCCTGCTGGTGCGCCACGCCGGGTGGGTTTCCCTCAATCCCGGCGCGGCGCAGTCGCGGCAGGTGGCCGTGACTGCGGCGAACGCCATCCGCACCTTGCTGGGCTGGGAAGGACTGAAGGAGCCCGGAAGCTCCTGACCCCTACTTGAGCTTGAGCGTGGCCAGCGCGAGTGGCCCTGCCGCCACGGGCACCGAGCACCCCCCGTTGGCAAGGGCCACCGTGGTGGCATCGCGCTCGTCCGCACGCGTCCGCGATGCCGACGCCCGGGGAACGCCCACGCGCAACTCCCCCTGCACACCCTCGTCGCGGGTGTTCACCACCCGGACCGTCGTGCCCCCACCATCCTCCGACGGCTTCACCAGCGAAAGCACGAGCCCCGTCCCGTCGAGTTCCATGTAGTCGGCCGGAAGCACCGGCGCGGTCGCATCGCGCAGCCACCAGGCCTGGATCGGCACGAAGGCGTCCTCCCACAGCGCCGGCAGCACGTCACCGGCAGCAACCTGGCCGGCATCCACCGGGACAAGGGCGAAGGGGATGCGGCAGGCGCCGCGACACTGCGCGAGCGGGGTTGGCACCGGCCACGCCGCATGCCCGGGCCGGGTGGCGAGGTCGCTGCGGGACAGCTCACCGGTGGCGCGCAGCAGGGTGACGAGCAGGTCGCCGCCCTGCCACTCCACCTCGAAGAATCCCGGCATCAGCATCGCCAGGCCGCGCCCATCGCGCGCCGCCGCGGCAAACCGGTGCGCCGGCGCGGTGGCCACCGGGGCTTCGTCGGTGTTGGGCACCGCAGCAGGCGCGGGAGCGGGCCGGCGGGTGCTGCCCCACTGCGCCCCGGTGACGAGCTCTGCGCCCTCCAGGCCCATGGGCACCGCCAGCCGCAGCCGGTGGTCGACGGCCTGGTTGTCGAGCTCGAGGCGGCCCCGCACGATGGGACTGCCCTTGAAGAGTTGCAGCACCAGGCGCACGTCGACCACCCCGGCACCGCCACGGCGCGCCGCCGAGCCTGTACGCACCGACCAGGTGACCTCCAGGGCGCCGACCAGGGCCCCCTCTGCCAGCACCCGTGTGTTGACCGGCGTGATCCGTGGCAGGGCGCGCTCAACCCGGGTGAGGCTGGGCGAGTAGGTGTCGCCGGTGTCCGCGGCGCCGACCAGCTCCAGGAGGCCGGGATAACGCACGCCGCGCACATGGTCGAACACCTCGAGCAGGCCGGTGGCGGAGACCGTGACGCGCACGAGGCCGTTGTCGAGCACGGTGCTCCGTGCCAGGACGCCGGGCGGCTCCGGCGCCGAGCTTGCGCCCGGCTCCATGAGGGCCCAGCCCAGCCCCCGGAGCGGCGGCACGTCGAGGGCGACGGTCGCCAGTTCCACCACGTCCTGGTCGGGATAGTGATGGTCGGCATCCAGTCGCTCGGTGGTGGCAACGCGCCGGAGCACCTGTACCAGGCGCTGCTCGCCCGACCCCTGCATGAACGCAGTGGGCAGCGGTGCGTCATCGGTGCGCGCGGTGCGGCCTGTCGGCGGGCCCACCAGCACATCGCGCCGGAAGGCGGTCACCCGGGCCAGGACCACGCCACCGCGCTGCCGGGCCGCAGGGTTCCAGAGGGCGAGGTGCGGTCGCGCCTCGGCCGGGTTGACCCGGGCGCGATCGGGTTCATGCGACAGCACCTGCCAGGCGGCTCGACGGGCAACTTCCCTCGCTGCGGCCTCCACCGCGGCAAGCCGGCTCGCCATTGTGGTGGCCACCGCATCGCTTACGGTGCCGCAGATGCTGTCGTGGAAGTGGTTCTCCAGGAGCAGCCGCCAGGTGGCCGCCAGCGAGGCGCGGAGGTCGGCCGTGCCGGCCTGGGCCACCAGGGGGGCCGCGACCCGCTCCAGCAGCAGCTCGAGCTGGCTGTTCCACCGCTTGAGCGGCGCACGGGTGGCGTGCGTGCCCTGCAGGGACCAGGTGTGTCCCTGCGAGTCGCGCAGCTCACCGTGCACTTCGGCGCTGACGTGCGCCAGGCGGGCATGCGAGCCCAGGAAGTCGTCGAGCCGGGAGATGCGAACGTCGTTGCCCGGCTCCAGCGCTGCGATGAGCCGGGCCAGCAGCGGCAGGTCACGGTGCACGAAGTGATGGTCGGCGCCAACGAAGACGGCGACATGCGGGCTCGCCGCACGGGCCACGAGCTGTTCCCGCAGCGTGCGCCACGCGTCGGGGAGGAGCGCAGGATCGGCAGGGAGCGAGACCCCCACCTCGTATCCCGGGCGGGGCAGGTGGTAGGTGAACAACCGGCCCCCGCCAGGACCAACCCACTGGAAGGCATCGCGCGCCCCGCTCCAGCCACGCCACAACGCTGCACGCTCCAGCCGGAACTCCCGCGCGAGGTCTGGCAGGATGGCGGGATGGCCGAAGGCATCGGGCGAGTAGAACGCCCCGCTTACGCGCCCGAACCGCTCACCCAGCCGCTTCCCCTCCAGCAGGTTGCGGATGAGCGACTCGCCGGAAACGAGTTGCTCGTCGGCCAGGATGAACCAGGGGCCCACCTCCAGCCGCCCCGAGCGGACCAGCATCGCCACGAGTGGCTCGCGCTCCGGGCGCACGGCGAGGTAGTCGGCCAGGAGGATGGCCTGGCCATCGAGGGTGAAGTGGGGAATCGCACCCGACTCGAGGCGCGGGAGGAGGTCGTCGAGCATGGCCACCAGCCTCACCCGCAACGCCGCCTCCGGGAGGTACCACTCGCGATCCCAGTGGGTATGCGGGATGAGGTGGAAGACCAGCCGGGTCATCGTCCCTCGAGGCTCGTGGCGTTGTCAGCCTCGATGGCGCGGCGCTGCGCGGGATCCAGGTCGAGCAGGTCGAGCCGGGCGGCTGGCGTCTCCGCCAGGCGAAGCGGCTGCCCACTACCCAGGAGGAAGCGTGCGCTGCCCATGGTCTCGAGCAGCAGGGCCAGGTGGTCCTCCGGCGGCCCCCACACCCAGGCGATGTCCCACCACACCCGGCTCGACTCGTCGGGCGTGAGCGACCAGTGCACTTCCTCGATGAAGGTGCGATCGGCATTGGTGACGACCACGCGCACGGCGGGATCGGTCCGGACCAGCATCCGCACCGCCGCGGGCGGCAGTTCGACCGATGCATCGATGGGATGCTTCTGCCGGCTGTCCTCGAACCGCACGGTCAAAAGCACCGGGAGCATTCGCTCGCCACAGGCGGCGCCCAGGTCGCGCATCGCCCCGCCCACGGGATCGATCCCCTGCACCGTGGGATCGACCCGTACGGCGACCGCGTGGGACCGAACGGCGGCATCGAGCTCGTCCTGCCAGTTGGCCAGTCCCGGATGCACGCACGGCACCGCGCGGAAGCGGGGTACCCGCGCCACGGTATCACGGAGCCAGGCGTTGCCCTCGGTCGGATCGCGCCAGAAGATGGCCGGGAGGTGCGAGACCCATGCGTGAGCCACACCGGCGGCGGCCAGGGCCCGGGCGAGGGCCTCGGGGCTGGTGCCGGGCACCCGGCGGAACGGGTACCCGCCAAGGTAGGTGTTCACGTCAATGCGCATCAGTCGGCCGGCACGAAGGCATCGGAGGGAAAGATCCGCTCCGCGTTGTGGCAGCGAACCAGCTCGAAGTCGGCCGGCGCCAGGAGCGTCTCGAGATGGCGGAGCTTGGCGAGGCCGGTGCAGAGCGTGAGGTCGGCCCCCCAGAGCAGGCGCTCGGCGCCCACCCGGTCAAGGCAGAGCTCGAGCATGCCGCCATCCACGCCGCTGCCGGACAGGTCCACGTACACATTCGCGATCGAGCGCACCGCATGCAGCGAGTGAAGCCAGTCGCCGCCCCCGCCGATGTGCGCCAGGATGAACGACACGCCGGGATGCCGGCGCGCCAGCTCCCCCAGCTCCACCGCATCGGACGCTTCCTGCCCGGGCCACTCGCGGCGCCGGCCCTGCCACACGTGATGCAGCACGGGAAGCCCGAGTTCGGCGGCAACCTCCATGAGGGGGTCGAGCAGCACATCATTCGCGCGGCGGCTGGCGGCCAGCTTCACGCCAACCATGCCGTCGGCCGCGCCGCGGCGGATCTCGCTGGTGGCGTGCTCGGTGAAGTTCGGGTTCACCGCCACGTAGCCCCGGATGCGTCCGGGATGGCGCGCCGCGAGGTCCACCATGGCGTCGTTGGCGTGGGTGAGGTCATCGGGCGAGGGGAAGTAGGTGGGCGACCGGCTCCCCCAGCTCCCCAGGATGGACGCCACGTGCGTCGTGATGCCGATCCGCTCGCCCGCCGCGAGCCGCCGTGCATTCACGGCGGCCCCATCGGCTCGGGGCGAGCGCTCGGTGTAGAAGTGCGCATGGACGTCGATCAGCATGCGCTATCCGTCCAGCTCGCGCAGGGTCTCCTCCAGGGCGCCAAGGACCAGGTCAATGGACCCGGCATCGTGTGCCAGTGACACGAAGTTATATGCGGACCGCTTGAAGAGGACGCCGCGCCGGGCAGCGCCGCGCGCCACGCGCGCCGACACCGCCTCGTCACGAAACGCCAGGAAGCACATCTCGGGGAGGCCCCTGGCACCCGCCACCAGCGCCGGGTGGGCGAGCGCCAGGCGTTCGAGCCCCTCCAGGAGGCGCATCCCACGCTCGTGCAGGCCCGTCGGCACGTTGTCGCGCGCCATGACGGTGAGCGTTGCGTGCGCGGCGGCCAGGGACACGAACTCGGTGGCCAGGGTGGAGGAAATCCACGTGCGGTGCACGCCGGCCATGACCTCCCGCCGCCCGCCCACCGCCGCGAGTGGAAAGCCGTTGGCGATGGCCTTCCCCACCACCACGAGGTCGGGATCGAGGCGGTAGCGCTCCGTCGCACCACCGATGGCGAGGCGGCATGCGGTCTTCACCTCATCCACGATGAGGAGCGCCCCCCGTACACGCACCTCCCGCTGCAGCACCTCGAACCATTCACGCGGCGCCTGGTACTCGATGACTGGCTCCACGATCACGGCGGCCAGCCCATCGCCTGCGGCACGGATGGCCGACGCGGTGCCTTCTGCATCGCCGAACGGCACGGTGCCGGCGAGTTGCAGGTCGAGCCAGCCATGGTAGCCACACCCCAGCACCGTGGCGCGGCCGGTCGCAGTGCGGGCCAGCTGCAGCGCGGCCGCGCACGCCTCGGCGCCGGTCTTGAGGAAGCGCACCTCCTGCATCCAGGGCATGAGGCGCCGGAGGTGGGAGGCAAGTTCGGCTTCGAGCACCGGTGCCAGCGGCCCCACGCCACCCTGCGCAATGGCCGCCCGCGCAGCCTCGCTCACCTCGGCGTGCCCATAGCCCAGGGCCACGGCCCCCAGCGCCATGATGCAGTCCAAGTACTCCCGGCCGGCCTCATCGACTACGCGGCAGCCGGACGACCGAACCATGCGGACGGGCGCGTCGCCCGCGAGGTCGCCGAACAGCGCCTCGGGCCGCTTGCTCCCCGTCGAGGTGAAGCCCGCCACCGGCCAGTCGCTCACGCCCCCAGCTCCAGTGTGCCAAGCTGGGCGGGATCCTGCCGGTCACCGCGAAGCCAGACCCATCCGCCGTCACCGCCCCACACCAGCTGGCCAGCGCGCCGCACCCTGCCCGGGCGCATCTCGTTCACCAGCAGGTCGAAGCCGATCTCGCTCCCGGGGGTGAGGTGATCCCAGCCGGGTAGCTCGACCCGGGCCTCGATGCGGTATCCCCCATCAGTGGGCATCCACGACGCGGCGACCATGCCCGGCTCGCCCAGGGTGCCCCCGGCGCCACTGGTGCGCACCGTCCCGCCAGCTTCCGGCACCATGAGGAAGCCGAACACCGGACTGCCTGCCGCCAGCTGCGCGAACAGCTCGATGCCGTCGGAGTGGATGTCGTCGGGCTCGTTGTCGAGGAGGAGCGGCGTCGCGTTCGCCGGGCGGAAGGTGCACTCCGGCTTGGTCACCTCCACCACCACGGCAAGGCCCCCATCATGCCACCCCACCCACCCAACCGCACTGAAGGAGCCTTCCTCGTCCCAGGGCTCCTCGCTGCGGCGGTACTGGTCGGCGCGATCAATCACGAGCTGCGGCTCACCGCCCGCCAGCTCGCCCACCGCGCCGTCGTGAAACGGGGCCACCGCGTGCGCCCCCGATTCCCGGTGCGCCGCGGGCGGCGCCACCGTCTCCACGACGCGGCGGCCACCGAGTGTCACGGTGCCGCCGGGCGCCTCGACTTGCCACCCCTCGTGCACCGGATGGTGCCTGGTCACCGCACCGTCCTGCTCCACCAGGTACAGCTCACCCTCGGCGCGCACGCCTGGTGCGGCGGCATCGCGCGTGATGGCCGAGACAATCCGCACGGCACTTCCGGTGGTGCGGGCGAGGAGGAACGGGGCGGACGGCCCGCCGGGCAACCCCGGCGCCGTCACGCGCAGCAGTGTGGCGGCGCCAACCATGGAGAGCGCCAGCGATGCACTGCCCGTCCGCGCACGAACGCTCACCGCACCGCCGGCCGCCGGGATCCACTGCTCCGCGGCGGTGACGAACGGCTCGTCCAGCGAGGCCGGCTCCCACGCCCCCGGGGACGTGACCTCCCACTCACCCCCGATGTGCCAGGGCAGGTCGAGCACATGCGATGCAGCGGATGACAGCTCGACCACGTCCAGCAGGTGGGCCGGCCCGGACACCACGGTGCGCACGACGTCGCCGAAGCGACCCTGCACCCAGCTCCACTCGTCGCGTGCATCGAATGCAAGGCAGGACGCCTGGGCCAGCGACTGCGACATCCCGTCCAGGCGCGGCGCGTTGTGCGCCATGGTGGAGCGATACCAGACGAGGTCGCGCGAGACGTAGCTGCCGGTGCCCGGGTCCGGGAGCCAGTGCACGCCATCCTGGTGCAGCGTCAGGTGCAGCCGGTCGGGATGGCCGTGTCCACCACCGGCGCCCCCGCACTCCAGGCTCGCGTAGCGATCACCCGTGCGAAGCACTGCGAGCCCCTGCCCCTGGAGCAGGCGACTCGCCGGCTTCCAGCCTGCCCCCTGGCTGCCAGATGCCCGCTCGGGCAGGGTGGACATCCACCAGGAGAGGTCGGCGCGCGTACGGCGTGCCGGCGCCGGGCGCCCGGCGTCATGCAACCAGGAGTCGAAGTCCCGGGCCGGGGGCGCCGGCGCCGCATAGAGCAACTCCAGCCAGTCCGCGAGGTCGGCAGCATCGGGAAGGAGTGACGCTCCCACCTCCCACAGCTCGAGGTACATCGGCTGCGCCAGCGACACGCCAAAGCGCGAGTCCTTGCGAGCGGGGAAAGTGAGGTCCGGGAGCGCCGTCAGCAGGGGCGCCCGCAGCGCGGCACCCAACCGAGCCGCCAGGTCCTTGTCGCCGAAGGCGTCGAGCCCAGCAGTGCGGGCCAGGTCGAGGCCGATGAGCAGGCCACGCAGCGCAAAGAGGTGGTAGTTCTCCCCCTCGAACCAGGCGCCATCGGCACCGAACCCCTGGGTCAGGTGCGCCACCAGGCCGGTTGGTCCCTCGAGGGAGGCGCGCAGGAGTTCCTCGTCCTCGAACCAGAGTGCCAGTGCCACCAGGGCGGCGTTGTGCCAGGTCTGCCGGTTGGAAAACCCCTCATTGAACTCGGTGATGAGGGTGGCGGCCTCCTCCGCCATGCGGTTGGTGGCGGCCAGCACGTCATCGTCCAGGGCACCGGCTTCCCGCAGCGACAGCGCGCCCTGGAAGGTGTTGGTGACCCAGATGGACTCGAGGTAGGTGGAGAAGAAGAGGCGGCTCGGGCCAAGGACGTTGTCGCTGTTGGGATAGGTGACGTAGCGCGACGCATACTCGGCCAGGAGCGCAGCACCGCGGGCGGCGGCATCCTGGTTCCCCTCGAGCGCGAGCGCGGCGAGGCAGGCAATGCGTTCCCCCAGCCAGAGGTGCTGCCACCGGGCCCAGGCGCGGTGGTGCCGGTCGCCCCGGGCCACCTCGCCACAGGTGGGGCACCGGTGCCGGTCAGGGCTCCAGGGATCGAACACGAGCGCGCTGCCATCGCG